>NZ_JAKSYC010000138.1 GCF_022829585.1 Methylobacterium sp. J-026 | reverse complement strand
CCAGATCAAGGCCCCACACTGTCTTCCACTATAGCCTCCACTCGTTCCCTAGTCGACGCTCCTCCCAGTAGCCCCGCAGAGCCGCCGCCCGCGCCGCGAAGTCGAAGATGCCGGTCTCCCAATCCGCCCCGGCCATCGCGTTCCCCTCACGCCACAAAGCCCGGGACACGATCGCCCCCTCGGCGCGCTGGAGGGTCGCGGCGTCGATCCGCCCGTGATGCTCACCCAGGCTGGCCACGCTCTTCGGTGCCACGGGAGGCGCGGTTTCTCCCTCCCCCGCAGAGGGGGGAGGGGGATCCCGCGCCGGATCCTCTCACGCTGCCCGCCCGCGCCTTCCCTCCACCAGCCACATGGCCAGCACCGCTGCCGCCAGAGCGGCGAGCGCCGCCAGTCCCAGCGTCAGGGGATAGACCTCGACGCCGCGGATATTGGCGCTGTCACTCGGCCGGAAGCCGATCCAGTCACCCCCTGCGAGGCGGCCGCTGCGCACGGTGGCGAGGCGCGGCACCTGGATGGCGCTCCCGGCCTCGGCGATGCGCCGGATCGAGCCGCCCGAGCCCTCCGCCACGCCCTTCAGTCGCTCGGTGTCGCTGAACACGTCGGCGAGTTCACGCGGGTTGGCCGGGCCGACGCTGACGAAGGCCACGAGGGTGCCGGAGCGGAGCGTATGCAGCCCCAGGGACTCGGCCTCGAAGGTCGCGCTGAACAGGCCCGGCTCCTGGGGCTTGAGCGTCAGCGTCGTCACCTTGCCGGTGGGTCCGGTGACGGTGACCGGCTCGGCCTGATCCGCCATGGTCTGGCGCTCGACCCGCACCTCCCGGCCGCGGCCGGTGGTTTGGGCGCGCAGGGCCTCCTCCTCCAGGGCCGGTTCCTTCATCAGCCAGTGGCCGAGGCGGCGGAGCAGGTCGAGATAGGGGCCGCCCTCCTGGTAGCCCCGGGCCCAGAGCCAGGCATGGTCGGACAGGAGCAGGGCGACGCGGCCCTTGTCCTCCCGGGAGAGCGCCAGCAGCGGCAGGCCCTCGGCCCCCGACAGGATCGGCTCGATCCCGGGCCGGGTGCGCGCCTCGACGATGCGCAGCCAATCGCCCCAGGCGGGCGGATTGGCGTCCGAACCTGGCAGGGCGCGGGTCACCGGGTGGCGCTGGCCGATCGGGGTCGGCGTCGCCTTGTAGGGCTTCTCGACCACCCGACCGTCCGGATCACCCGGCAGGATGCCGGCGAGCCGGGTGCGGGCGAGGCTCGCTGGCCCGGCGAATTCGGGTCCGGCCGCGATGAGCAGGGCGCCGCCCTCCCGGACGTAGCGGACGATGTTGTCGAAATAGGCCTGCGGCAGCACGCTCTGGTTGGCGTAGCGGTCGAAGATGATCAGGTCGAAATCCTTGATCTTCTGGACGAACAGCTCGCGCGTCGGGAAGGCGATCAGGGAGAGTTCGGAGATCGGCGTGCCGTCCTGCTTCTCGGGCGGGCGCAGGATGGTGAAGTGGACGAGATCGACGTTGGCGTCGGATTTCAGCAGGTTGCGCCACGTGCGCTCGCCCTGGTGGGGCTCCCCGGAGACGAGAAGCACCCGCAGCTTCTCGCGGATGCCCTCGATCGGCAGGACCGCGCGGTTGTTGACGTTGGTCAGTTCGCCCTGGAGCGGCTCGACCTCGATCTCGACCACGTTCGGGCCGCCATGCTCGATCCGGGTGGTCAGCGAGAACGGCTTGTCGGTGGCGACGTCCCGCCGGCCGATCTCCTCGCCGTCGCGGCGGATGGTGACCACCGCATGGCCGGTGCCGCCGCGCTCCATCACCTCCGCGCGGATCGTCAGGTCCTTGCCGACGATGCCGAAGCGGGGCGCTTCGAGCAGCTTGATCTGCCGGTCGCGCTCGTCCGGATGGCCGGTGACGAGGACGTGGAGCGGCGCCTTGATGCCGAGCTGCGCCAGGGAGGCGGGGATGTCGTGGACCACCCCGTCGGTGAGCATCACGATCCCGGCGAGGCGCTCGGGGGGCACATCGGCGAGGGCTTGGCCCAGCGCCGTGAACAGCTTGGTGCCGTCGTCGCCGTCCTTGGCGTCGGGCACGTCGATGAAGCGGGGCTCGATGTCGGTGAGCGCCCCGAAGCGGCGCTGCAACTCGGCCCGGACCGTGTCGGTCATCTGCGGCCGGTCGCCGAGCTGCTGGGACCCGGACCGGTCGACCACGATGGCGGCCACGTCCTTCACCGGCTCCCGGTCCTCGCGCACGAGCGCGGGGTTGGTCAGCGCCGCCAGCACCAGGGCGAGGACGAGGACGCGGAGCAGGGCGGTCCGCCCCCGCGCCAGGACGGCGAACACCGCCAGGACGGCCACGACGACGCCCAGCACGGCGATGGCCGGCCAGGGCAGGAGGGGTGTGAAGCTGAGGCTCAGCATGGGGCGGAGCGCTCCGGATCCGTGATGCGGCGTCTCCCTCCCCCCTCTGCGGGGGCGGGTGGGCCGGCCGTCAGGCCGGGTCGGGAGAGGGGAGCGACGGTGCCGAAGAAGTCGCGACGGGCGTCAGATCCTGAGACGTCGCGCTGCCCCTCTCCCGACCCCCTCCGGGGGCCACCCTCCCCCACAGAGGGGGGAGGGGGAGCGGCGTTGCGCTTCTCGTCATGAAAAAAAATCACTGCCCCAGCCGCTCCAGCAGCGCGGGCACGTGGACTTGGTCCGCCTTGTAGTTGCCGGTGAGCGTGTACATCACGATGTTGACGCCGCCCCGGAACGCCATCTCGCGCTGCCGCTGGTCGCCGCCGACCACCGGGTAAAGCGGCTCCCCACCCCGGCCCACCGCCCAGGCTGCGGCGAGGTCGTTGCCGGTGATGATGATCGGGCTGACCCCGTCGCCGGCCCGGGCCGGGCGGCGCTCGGCACCCTCGGCGGCCGGCGGCAGGGCCTCCACCCAGGTCTGGCCGGTGGCGTAGCGGCCGGGGAAGCTGTCCACGAGGTAGAACGCCTTGGTCAGCACGTGGTCGAGGGGCACCGGCTCCAGTTCGGGCACCTCGAGCGTCGCCAGCATCTTGCGCAGGTAGGCGGCCTCCGGGGAGGGCGGCCCGCCGGGCCGGGCCGTGAGCGCGTCGCGGGTGTCGAACAGCACGGTGCCCCCGTTGCGCATGAACGCGTCGATCTTGCGGATCGTCGTCTCCGAGGGCTGCGGCCGAGACGGCGCGATCGGCCAGTAGATCAGCGGGTAGAAGGCCAGCTCGTCCTTGGCCGGATCGATCCCTGCGGGCTCGCCGGGTTCCAGGGCGGTGCGCGAGGCCAGCATCTGGGTAAGGCCGGTGAGGCCGGTGCGGCTCGCCTCGTCGACGGCGGCATCGCCCGTGATCACGTAGGCCAGGCGCGTCACCAGCGCCGATTCGATGCCGTTCGGCCGGTTGATCGGCGGCTCCTCGGCGCGCACGGGCTGGATCGGCAGAGCCGCGATCAGGAGGAGGCCCGCGAAGGCCAGCACCGCCGGGCGTCCGCGCAGACGTCCGATCAGCCCGCTCCGGCTCAGGAACCCGCCAAGCCACAGCCCCGCCACGGTGTCGAGGGCCAGCAGCAGCAGCGCCAGGGTGAACAGGCTCGGGCGCAGATCGACGGTCTCGGCCCCGGCGAGGGAGCCGGTGCGGGCCCCATCGAGGGCGACGGCGTCGAGGGGTTTCAGCCGATCGTCCGGTTTCAGGGCGTTCACGCTGATTCCTCCGTCCGGCGGGCCGTAGAAGCCCGGCGGATGCTCCGGGTTCGCCCGGTCGGCAAAGTCGGCCGCCACCGCCGTGGCCGAGGCGGGTGGCGAGCCCAGCGCGCCGAACCCGTCCAGCGTCACCCGGGGGGCCAGGACCGGGGCGGCCGCCCGCGGCGCCTCGCCCGGGATCGGCGTCGCGGCGCCGGCGAGCGCGACCACCCGCCGGAGCATGTCGATGAACAGGCCCGAGAGCGGCAGGTTCGACCACGTCGTGTCGGCGGTGACGTGGAACAGCACGATCGTCCCCTGGCCGCGCTTCTGCGCGGTGACGATCGGCGTGCCGTCCTGGAGCGAGGCCCAGGTGCGGTTCGGCAGATCGCCGTCCGGCTCGGCCAGGATCTGGCGGCGCACACCGATATCGGCCGGCGGCTTGAGGCCGGCAAAGGGGCTCTCGGGCGGGAACGGCGCCAGGGTCTTGGGGCTGTCCCAGGAGAGCGTCCCGCCGAGAGTCCGGCCGCCCCGGCGCAGCCGCACCGGCACGAGCGGATCGTTGCCAGCGGCCAGGCGCGGGCCGGCGAAGCGCAGCAGCATGCCCCCCGCCTTCACGAAGCTCTCGATCCGGGCCGTGGTCTTGTCGTCCAGGGCGCCGACATCCGCGAGGACGAGCACCGAGACCTGATTGTCGAGGAGCTGGTTGATCGACTCCGCCGTACCCTTGGCGCCGCGGGGCTCCTGCACGTCCGCGAAGGGCTGGAGCGCCCGGGCGAGGTAGTAGGTCGGCGCCAGCAGGGGCTGGGCCTGGTCGAGGGTGCCGCCGAAGACCAGGCCGACCCGCCGCCGCTTGCCGCGCTCGTCCTGCAACACCACCGCGCCAGCCGAGCGCTCGCCGGCTATCTCCAGACGGCTGATGCTGTTGCGCAGCTCCACCGGCATCTCGAAGGCGGCCTGTGCTTCGGTGGCGTCGGCCGCGAAGGCGAAGTCGCGCTCGGCGAGGGGCAGGCCCTTCTGGTCGAGCGCCCGGATCACGCCGGTGTCGTGCCCGTTCGGCGCCGCCCGCAGGGCGTGGGCGACGAGGGTGCCGGCATTCTCGGTGGCGGTGAGCGCCAGCGCCGGGGGCCGGTCGGCCCGCAGGATCGTCAGCGCCGCACCGTTGCCGCCGATGAGGTCGGCGAGGCCCTTGGCGAAGCGCTCGTCGGCGGCTCCGGCGACGCCGTCGCTGATCCAGACGAGGCCGGCGCCCCGGTTCTTGCCCAGGAAGGTCTCGATCGTCGCGAGATGCGCGTCGCGGACGGGCAGGATCGGGCGGGGCGCCAGGGCGCGCAGGCGCTCCAGGGCGGCGGCCGGGGTCCTCGCCTCGAAAGTCGCCGGAGCGTCGGCGAGGCCGATCACCGCCACGGGCCGGCCGTCCCGGGCCGCGCCCTCCACGGCATCGGTGGCGACCCGCAGCCGGTCGCGCCAATCGTGGGCGGCGGGGAAGCCGTTGTCGAGGAGTACGAGGAGCGCGCTGCGCCCGCCCCCGGCGCCGACGCCCCCGGCATTCCAGACCGGCCCGGCCACCGCCAGGATCAGGGCCGCGGCGATCAGCAGACGCAGCAGCAGCAGCCAGGGCGGCGTGCGCGCCGGATTCTGCCGCTGCGGGATCAGGTCGGCTACGAGCTTGAGCGGCGGGAACTCGATCCGCCGGGGCCGCGGCGGGGTCACCCGCAGCAGGAACCACAGGGCCGGCAGGCCGATCAGGGCGGCGAGCGCCAGCGGGGCGGCGAAGGTCAGACCCAGCATGGCGCCCTCACTCCGGGCCGCGGGCGGCGATCAGCGTGGCGAGCCGCAGGGCCGCCTCGCTCGCCGGCCGGTCGGTGCGGTGGATCGTCAGGGTCCAGCCCTGGCCGCGGGTGATGGCGGCCAGCGCCGCCCGGTGCGCGGCGATCCGGGCGCGGTAGCGCGCACCCCAGGCATCGGCATCGCCGATATCGAGGCTGAGGCCGCCTTCGAGGTCGTGCAGGACGGCCTGGCCGGTGAACGGGAACGTCTCCTCGATCGGGTCGACGATCATGAGCAGATGCCCGCGGCTGCCGCGGCCGGCGAGGCTCTGGACCGAGGCGGCGATCCGGTCGGGCTCCGTCAGGAAGTCGCCGATCAGCACGACCTCGTCGAACCGGGCGGGATGGGCCTGCGGCGGCAGATCCTGGGTCAGGCCGGCCTTGTCGGCCACGAGGGACTGCGCCATCCGCTCGACGATCCCCCGGGACGCGGTGGCCCGGGTCAGCCCCAGGAGCCCGACCCGCTCGCCGCCCTCCACGAAGGCGTCGGCCAGCGCCAGACCGAGGATGAGCGCACGCTCGACCTTGGGCGCCGACGCCAGGTCCGAACAGAAGCCCATGGAGGCGGAGCGGTCCATCCACAGCCAGATATTGTGGGCCGCCTCCCATTCGCGCTCGCGCACGTAGAGCCGGTCGTCCCGGGCGGAGCGCCGCCAGTCGACCCGCGCGGCGGCCTCCCCGGTGACGAAGGGGCGGAACTGCCAGAAGCTCTCGCCGGGTCCCGCCCGGCGACGGCCGTGCAGGCCGTGGGCCAGCAGGCTCGACACGCGCCGCGCCTCCAGGACGAGGCGGGGCATCTTGTCCGAGAGCGCCGTCGCGCCCTCGCTCTCGCGCCGGCCGGGAATGCGCCTGCCTGCGTCGAGGGCGTGGGTGGCGACCAAGGTCAGATCGTCTCCGCGAGCTTGCCGATCAGGCCCTCGATGGTCTCGCCGTCGGCGCGGGCGGTGTAGCTCAGGGCCATCCGGTGCTTAAGCACCGGCTCGGCCAGGGCCTTCACGTCGGCCACCGAGGGAGCGACCCGGCCCTCGATCAGTGCCCGGGCGCGGGCGGCGAGCGTCAGCGCCTGGCTGGCGCGGGGGCCGGGCCCCCAGAGGAGCTTGTCCTTGACCAGCGCGGCGCCGCCCTCGGGCCGGGCGGCGCGCACGAGGTCGAGGATCGCCTCGACCACGGCCTCGCCCATGGGCAGCCGGCGCACGAGGCGCTGGGCGGTGAGCAACTGCTCGGTGGACATCACGGCCCGCGGGCGCACCTCGTCCGCGCCGGTGGTCTCGATCAGGATCCGGCGCTCGGCGGCGCGATCGGGATAGCCGACGTCGATCTCCAGCAGGAACCGGTCGAGCTGGGCCTCGGGCAGCGGGTAGGTGCCCTCCTGCTCGATCGGGTTCTGGGTGGCGAGCACGTGGAACGGCCGCGGCAGGTCGTGGCGGGCGCCGGCCACGGAGACGTGGCCCTCCTGCATCGCCTGGAGCAGGGCCGATTGCGTGCGGGGGCTCGCCCGGTTGATCTCGTCGGCCATCAGGAGCTGGGTGAAGACCGGTCCCTGCACGAACCGGAAGGCGCGGCGGCGGTCGGCATCCTCCTCGAGAATCTCGGTGCCGAGGATATCGGAGGGCATCAGGTCCGGGGTGAACTGCACCCGCCGCGCGTCGAGGCCGAGCACGGTGCCCAGCGTCTCGACGAGCTTGGTCTTGGCGAGGCCGGGCAGGCCGACCAGCAGACCGTGGCCGCCGGCCAGGATGGTCACGAGGGCGAGGTCGACGACCTTCTCCTGCCCGAAGATCACCCCGTGGATCGCGTCCCGGGCCGCGCCGACGGCGGCGAGGCAGCTCTCCGCGGTGGCGACGATACCGTCGTCGAGGGTGGTGGCCGGGCTGATCCCCTGCGTCATGCCGATGTCCATCTCCTGCCCCCGGAGTCCCGCGGGACCCCACCGGTCATCCGGCCAATGTGGGGCCGTTCGCACCGGGCTGGCAAGGTCGGGATCGCCGCACGGTGATTCGCGGGGAGATCCGGGGGCGCGAGAAGTGACGGGCTCGGAGACGCCGCCATCGTTGCGCCATGGCGACGCCTCCGCGGCGGCCTCACGCGGCGCGCGGGGGCCTCACGCGGCGCCCGGCGGATCCGCGGAGGTCGTGCCCGGTTTGCGGCCAACGGTTCCGGGAGATCTTTGCGCTGAAATAATCAGATCTTCCCCTCAAGACCCATCGTGTAATACTTGTGCACGATCTTGTCCTGGTTCTCCAGCAGCCAGTCGATCGACGGCTCGTTGGTCATGGCCTTGCGGATCGCCTCGGTCATGCCCCTGCGCTGGATCTCGAACAGCGCCTTGTGATCGACCGTCTCGGCCTGGATCACCCCCGGGCTCAGCCAGACCGAGCAGATGATGCCGAGATCGTTGGCCTTCTCCTTGGGGATGTAGCCCGCCCGCACCGCGTCGAGCACGCCGTTGGCGATGGCGAACTGGACCGTGCCCATCAGGATCGAGGTGTACTTGCTCTCGGTGACGCTCACCTTGGACACGCAGAGCGTCACCGGCCGGACCATGATGTCGGTGTTGAGCAGCGCGAAGACCCGGCTGTGGCCGACGACCTGATCGCCGGTCAGCGTCGCGATCGCGGTGCCGACCGGCCCGTCGAGCTCGCCGATGATGACCTCCGGTTCGGAGGCGGTGTTGGGCGGCCCGCCCGCCACGAGCGCCTCGCCGGCGCGGAGGATGATGCGTTCGCTCATACGGTCGACTCCATGGGTCACGGCTTGATGGGTCACGGCTTGGATTTTGGCGTGCGAGCGCGCCCGATCGTGTCGCGCGGCGTGCCCGATGGGTCTCCCCTAGCACGCGTTCCGGCACGGGGCGCCCGCCTTCGGCGCCGATCCACCCCGATCCGCGACCGGGACGGCACCGGACCCCGCCCTTGGCGCGGGCGGCCCGGACCATTAGGAAGGCGCGCATGCCGGGACGGTCGTGCCTGCGACCGCCGGCCGAACCCTCTGATGTCTCTCGCGGATCGCGGCGTGGGCAGCTTTGCGGGCTTCCCGCGTATCCGGACCTGACCATGCGTTTTCGAGATGTGTTCGTCGCCGGATCGTCGGAGAAAGCCGGCCTCGCCGGGGCGGCGCAAACCCTCGCGCGTCCGCTGACCCGGCGGCTGAAGCGCCGCCGCCGCACCGAGCCCCGGCAGGCGGATCTCATCCGCGCGGTGAAGGAATCCGGCCTGTTCGACCCGGCCTGGTACGCCCGGCGCTACCCCGACGTGGTCGGCGAGGGGCTCGACCCCGCGCTCCACTACGCGGTCCATGGCGGTCGCGAGGGACGCTGGCCGCACCCGCTGTTCCACGGCGACCTCTACCTCGATTCCGTCCCGGGGCTGCGGGCGGAGGGCATCAACCCGGTGCTCCATTACCTCGACCGCGGCGCCGCGGCGGGGATCCGCCCGAACCCGCTGTTCGATCCCGACTGGTACGCCGAGCGCTATCTCGGCGGCGCCGGGCAGCGCGGCCGGGCGTTCCTCGACTTCCTGGGCCGGACCGACACCGACCCATCGCCGCTGTTCGACAGCGCCTGGTACCTGTCCCGCTATCCGGATGCCCGCGCGGCCGGCGGCAATGCCCTGAGCCACTTCTACGAGACCGGCCGGAAGCAGGGCTACCTGCGCAACCCGGAGGAATTCGCCGGCCTGTCGCGGCATGTCGACCTGATCCGCCGGTCCGGCCTGTTCGATGCCGCCTTCTACCGCGGGCGCTGCCCGGAGGCCGAGACCAGCGGGCTCGAGCCGCTGGAGCATTACGTGATGGCCGGCGGCTACCGCCGCCACGCGCCGCACCCGCTGTTCGATCCGGACTGGTACGCCGCCCAATCCGCCGCGGTGCGGGCCGACAGCCTCAACCCCCTGGTGCATTACCTGGAACACGGCGCCGCCGAGGGGCTCGATCCGGGCCCCTGGTTCGACACGCGCTGGTACACGAAGACTCATCTCGCCGACGATCCGGCCGGGCCGAACCCGCTGGTCCACTTCCTCGCCGATGGCGGCCGCACTACCAGCCCGTCGCCGCGCTTCGACGCGCCCTGGTACCGCGCCCGCTATCCGAAGGTGGCGGCCCTTGGGCTCAACCCGCTCGTGGATTACGTCACCACCGGCCTTGAGGCCGGGCGCCTGACCCGCCGGGTCGCCGAGGCCGCCGTGCCGGAAGCCGCCGAGTCCCGCCTGTCCTGCCTGAAGCGGGAACCGCGCCGGCACGACCGCACCGCCCTGTTCATCACCCACGCCCCCGAGGGCCGGATCCGGGGGCATGTCGAGCCCTATCTCGAGGCCTTCGCGCAGAACGGTATCGACATCGTCCTGATCATCGCGGCCGACCAGCACAAGAACGCCGTGCCGCAGGCGATCCTGGACCTCTGCGCCTCTGTCTACCTGCGCGAGAACCGGGGCTTCGACTTCGCCGCCTGGGCGCATGTCCTGCTGGAGGATGTCGACCTGCTCGATTGCGAGACCCTGTACCTCGCCAATGACAGCCTCGTCGGCCCCCTCGACCGCGGCGACTTCACCGGGCTGCTGGCCAAGATCGACGCCTTCCCGGAGGCGGTGATCGGGCTCGCCGACAATTTCTACTACAGTCACCACCTGCAGAGCTTCTTCCTGGCCCTGAAGCGGCGCTGCCTGTCGTCCTATGCGTTCAACCGCTTCCTCCAGGCGGTGGCGAACTGGCCGGACAAGAACGCGGTCATCACCGAGTACGAGCTGACCTTCTCCGGACGGATGCGGGCGGCGGGGCTCGGGATGCGCAGCCTGTTCTCGGCGCAGAACAAGCACATGTCGCTGGTCAACGACCCGCGCAACAACCGCACCCTGTTCGACTGGGAGAACATGCTGGCGCAGGGCTTCCCGTTCGTGAAGCGCTCGCTCCTGGGCGAGCACGCCGCGATCGGCGGCGCGGCCGTGCGGGAGGCGATCGCCGAGCGCGGCTTCGACCTCGACCGGCTCGATGTGACCTACACGTATCCGGGCGCGAAGATCTGGGCCGACCTGCGCAGCCCCCAGGCGCCGGACCGGCCCCTGCGCGTCGCCTTCGTCTCGCCGATGAACTACGCCAACGGGCTCGGCGTCGCGGCCCGCAGCTACGCCCGCGCTCTGCACCGGGCCCCCTTCGCCCTGAACGTCCACCCGATGGAGCGGCCGTTCCACGTCCACGCCCGGGTGGCGCCGGCCTGGCAGGCCCGGACCTTCTCGGGCCCGGCCGACGTCGCCCTGGTGCATTTCAACGGCGACAGCTGGCATTCCCTGATGAGCGACCGGCAGCAGGCCATCGCCGCGCAGGCGCGGCTGAAGGTCGGGCTGTTCGTCTGGGAAACCTCCCACGTGCCCGGGGGCTGGCTCCCCACCGTGGACGGGCTCGACGCGATCTGGGCGCCCACGGAATTTTGCGCGGCGATCTTCCGGCAGATCACCGACATCCCGGTCGATGTCGTCCCCTACGTGGTCGAGAACGAGGCCGGCGAGCCGGCCAGCGCCGCCGCCAAGTCCAACCTGCGCAAGGCCTTCGCCATCGATGCCACCAAGAAGGTCATCCTCTACGCCTTCGACGGATCGAGTTACCTCGCCCGCAAGAACCCGCATGCCCTGATCCGGGCCTTCCGGGCGGCCGGGCTGGGGCAGGCGGGCTGGCAGCTCGTGCTCAAGACCAAGCACGTCTTCGACCTGCCCGAGGAGGGCAGGAAGCTCCTCGACCTCGTGGGCAGGACCGGGGACGTGGTGGTGATCGACCAGCCCCTCTCCCAGAACGAACTCGGCGCCCTGTTCGAACTCTGCGCGGTCTACGCCTCGTCGCACTCGTCCGAGGGGTTCGGCCTGACGATCGCCGAGGCGATGGAGATGGGCAAAGTCGTGGTCGCCACCGATTACGGCGGCAGCCGCGACTTCCTCGACGCGACCTGCGGCTTCCCCGTGAAGGCCGAGATCGCCGCCCTGGACCGGACCTACGGTCCGTACCTGCGCGGCGCCGAGTGGGGCCAAGTGGACGAGGCCGACCTCGCCCGGGCGCTCACCGACGCCGCCCGGGCCGTGGCGAGCGGGGATGCGGCGCGGATCGGTGCCGCTGCCCGGGCGCGCATCCGCGCGCGGCTGTCCATCGCCGCGGTGGCCTCCGCCATGGAGGCGAGCCTGTCGCGTCTCCTCGCCGCCGAACGTTCCTGACGCCCCGGAGACGCGACCCTTGCTGAAGAAGAAACCGGTCCCGGCCCCGTCGGCCTCCTGGGGGGCGTGTCCGTGGCCGGACGCGATCCTGCCGCTGCCCCTCGACGCGCAGTTCCGCCCCGTCGACGAGCGCCGGCTCGGCCAGGTTGCCGCCGGGCAATTGCCGGCCTGCCGGGCTCTGTTCGTAGCGCCCGCGGCCTCCGAGCTGCACCCCGCCCTCGTGGCGCATCTCACGGCCGCGATGGCGGCGCGGCCCGATATCGGCATCTTCTACGGCGACGACGCCGTGGTGGACGGTGCGGGTCAGGTCCGGAGCGTCCATTGCAAGCCGGCCTTCAACCCGGCCCTGCTGATGGCCGACGACTATATCGGCTTCCCGCTCCTGATCCGCGCCTCGGTCCTGACGGGAATCGGCCCCGAATTCGGCCTGCGCCACGGCAGCGCCGCCTGGTTCCGGTTCCTGCTCGGGGCGATCTCCGCGGGGATCGGGATCGACCGCATCCCCGAGACGCTGATCGCCTCGCCGCTGGAGCGCCCGAAGGCGACCCGCACGGCCCGCGGCCACGCCCTGGACCGCTGGTTCGAGACGACCGGCGTGCCCCTGCGCGCGACCCCGGGGCTGACGCCCGACACGCTGGAGATCCGCCGGAGCCTCGACGCGCGGCCGGCCGTCACCCTCGTGGTGCCGACCAACCAGAGCCGTCCGAAGGACGATGACGGCCGGGTGCTGGACGGTGCCAAGCCGCACGTGATCAACCTCCTCGACAGCCTCGGCCGCAGCACCTACCCGGCCGACCGGATCCATGTGCTGATCGGCGACGATACGGACAACGACGCGATCTACCGCGGTCGCAACGACCGCTTCCGGGTGACCCGCCTGCTCACGACCCGGGCGCCGGGGGAGCCGTTCAACTACGCCGCCAAGATGAACCTGCTCTGGCGGGCCGCCGAGACCGACCTCGTCATCCTCATGAACGATGACCTGGTGGTGCGCCGGCCGGGCTGGATCGAGGCGCTCCTGACCTTCGCCCTGGACCGCGGCGTCGGCGGCGTCGGCGGCCGGCTGCTGTTCCCGAACGGTAATCTGCAGCACGCCGGCATGACCGGCGGCATCTTCGATGTCTTCGCCCATCCCTGGTACAACCGGGATGCGGCCGAGCCGACCTATGGCGACTGGGCGCTCACCCAGCGCGACTGTTCGGCGGTGACCGGCGCGCTCTTCGCCACGCGCAAGGCGGTGCTGGAGGCGGTCAACGGGTTCGACGCGGACTTCGCCCTCGACTTTAACGACGTCGACCTGTGCCTGAAGCTGCGCCAGCTCGGCTACCGGATCGTCTACACGCCGTTCGCCGAGATGGCGCATCACGAGAGCGCCTCGCGGCAGGCGAGCTTCGCCCCGGGCCCGCAGATCGCGCGCTTCCTGCGCCGCTGGAACGACGTGCTGGCGGAGGATCCGGCCTACAGCCCGCAGCTGCGCACCGACATCGACGTGGTCGCCCCCCGGGCCGAGGCGACGCGCTGGATCACGGAGCGCCGGGCGGAGGCGGCGGCCTGACCGATGCTCTCTGAGTGACGAGGCGCACGGATGCACGCAACGGCCAAACCCGCGCCTCTCCCTCCCCCCTCTGCGGGGGAGGGTGGCCCCCGAAGGGGGTCGGGAGAGGGGAGCGACGGTGCAGGATAGGGCGCAAGCCGTCACATCTGCACTGCCTTCTTCGGAAGCCGGGTTCCCCTCTTGCGGGACGACGTTCCGGCCCGACCCCTGCTGAGGCAGGGGCCACCCGCGCCCGCAGAGGGGGGAGGGCGCCCGCCGGCTCCGGACTGCCCCGTCCCTCGACCGGACGATGCATCCGAACGGCACGCATCCGCACCGGCGTGTCGCCCCCTACAGCCCGTCCCCCCGCATCAGCCGCGGCCGCGAGCCGCGGGCGGCGGCGGCCTCGCCGATGAAGAACCGCTTGAGCCCCGGCAGCCGGTCCACGATGCCGAGGCCGAGGTCGCGGGCGATCCGCAGCGGCAGCGCGTCGTTCGAGAACAGCCGGTTCAGCCCATCGGTGGCCGCCGCCATGGCGAAGCTGTCGAAGCGCCGGGCGCGCTCGTAGGCGCGCAGCACGTCGGGACCGCCGGGGTCGAGGCCGAGGCGCAGCGCACCGGTCACCGCCTCGGCCAGCGCGGCGGCATCGGCGAGGCCGAGATTGAGTCCCTGCCCGGCGATCGGATGGATCACGTGGGCGGCGTCGCCCAGCAGGGCGAGGCGCTCGGCGCGGTAGGCCCGGGCGAGGCCGAAGGCCAGCGGGTGCCGGCTCGGCCCGTGTTCCAGCGCGAGGGCCCCGAGATCCAGGGTGAAGCGGCGCTCGATCTCGGCCAGCACCTCGTCGGGCTCCCCCGACAGCAGAGCGTCGGCTTCGTCGGACCGTTCGGTCCAGACGATGGAGGAGCGATGGCCCAGGGTCCCTCCGTCCCGCAGCGGCAGGATCGCGAAGGGGCCCGAGGGCAGGAAATGCTCGACCGCGCGTCCCCCGTGCGGCCGGGCATGGCCGATGGTCGCCACGATGCCGACCTGCGGGTAGGACCAGCCGACCCAGCCGATCCGCGCGGCCTCTCGCAGGCGCGAGCGCGCGCCGTCGGCGGCCACCAGCAGGTCGCCCCGCAGGCTGTCGCCGGTCGTCAGCGCCGCACGGATCGCCGCGCCGTCCGGCACCGCGCGCTCGACCCCAGCGGTGACGAAGCCCACCCCCGTGGCCCGGCAGGCCTCCGCCAGGGCCGCGGCCAGCGGCTCGGCCTCGACCATATGGGCGAAGGGCGCGCCGTCGTCCCGGTCGTCCCCCGCCTCCCGGCCGAAGGTGAGGAAAGTGGGCCGCACCGGGTCGGCCAGGCGGCTGTCGCTGATCACCATCTCGGTGATCGGCTCGGCCGCGACCGAGACCCGGTCCCAGACGCCGAGCCGCTCCAGCATCCGCCGGCCGCCCGCCGCCACCGCGTAGGCGCGGCCGCGGTGCCGGGCCGGATCGGCGGCCCCCGGATCGATCACCGTCACGGCCAAAGCCGGGCCGTGGGCCTGCTTGAGGGCCAGCGCCAGGGCGAGGCTGGGCAGGCCGCCGCCGGCGATCAGGAGGCTGCGGCTTCCGGGGCGGGGCGTCTCGGCCGTCATGGGGCGGATCTCCGGTGTGCATCCCGCGGGCGGGACGCGTGGATTGGTTCGTCCGAAAGGCCTATGTCGCACGCGCACAACGAACGGAAACCCCGCGGGTCATGACCGACGCCAACACCGACGCGATGACCGATGCCGTCGCAGAGCTGATCGCCATCCTCGACCTGGAGCGGCTGGAGACCGACCTGTTCCGCGGTCAGAACCCGAAGACCGGCTGGCGGCGGGTCTTCGGCGGCCAGGTGGTGGCGCAGGCGCTGGTCGCCGCCACCCGGACGGTGCCGGACGACCGCCCGGTTCACTCGCTCCACGCCTACTTCATGCTGCCCGGCGATCCCCGCACGCCCATCGTGTACGAGGTCGAGCGCATCCGCGACGGCCGGAGTTTCACCACCCGCCGGGTCAAGGCGATCCAGCGCGGGCGGGCGATCTTCGCCACCACGGTCTCCTATCAGGTGGCGGAGGACGGTTTCGTCCACCAGCCGGCGATGCCCGCGGTGGCGGGGCCGGAGGGGCTCCTCGACGGCCAGGCCCTCGCGGCGGCCGGCGGCAGCGGCATGCCGGAGGCGATCGCCGCCTATTTCGGCCGGGCGCGGCCGATCGCCCTGCGTCCCGTCGACCTGAACCGGTACGTCCCCGCCGGGGGGGGCGGATTGCCGCCCGAGCCGGTGTTCAACGTCTGGCTGCGCGCCGCTGCCGCCCTGCCGGACGATCCGGCCCTGCACCGGGCCGTGCTGGCCTACGCCTCCGACATGACCCTGCTCGACGTGTCGCTGATCCCGCACGGGCGTTCGGTCTTCGATCCCACCATCCAGGCGGCGAGCCTCGACCACGCGCTCTGGTTCCACCGGCCGGTCAGGATCGACGATTGGCTGCTCTATGCGCAGGACAGCCCTGTGGCGGGCGGCGCCCGGGGATTCGCCCGTGGCCAAATCTTCGACCGCGCCGGAAATCTCGTGGCCTCGGTCGCGCAGGAGGGGCTTATCCGTCCCCACGCGGATTAAGATGCCGCGTTGCCCGTGTCCGGCAACGGCACGGAATCATGCACGTACGTGGGGCAAATTGCCCGCTTGATGTGCATTTCGGCGCCGGCGGCTGCGCGTGATCTGATCCGCGGCGGCTAATCCATGGGCAGAAATGGCCGGGGCGGAAAGGTTCCCGGCCAAGCTTGCGTGGCATAGTCCTTGAATGGCGACGTTCAACCGCGGGCCATCCCGAGCCTGCGGACGACCCCGGCCGGGTCGTCGCGCGGATCGGGCGTCGGCAACGGTTCCCACGGACTGCGAAGGGGGCGTCGCCCATGAAAATCGTGATGGCCATCATCAAGCCGTTCAAGCTCGAGGAGGTGCGCGACGCGCTCACCGGAATCGGCGTCCACGGCCTGACGGTGACGGAGGTGAAGGGGTACGGCCGGCAGAAGGGCCATACCGAGATCTACCGCGGCGCCGAATATGCCGTGAGCTTCCTGCCCAAGCTGAAGATCGAGGTCGCCGTCGCCTCGGATCTGACCTCGAGCGTCATCGACGCCATCGCGGGGGCCGCCCGCACCGGCCAGATCGGCGACGGCAAGATCTTCGTGATGCCGCTGGAGAAGGCGGTGCGCATCCGGACCGGCGAGACCGACGCCGACGCCCTCTGATCCGCGGCCCGGTGCGCCCGGGCCCGCAGACCCCCGACTTCCTTGAAACGATACGAATCACGACCGGGAGCCACGTGCCCATGAAACTTCGTCACGCCCTCATGCTCGGCTTGGGAGGGGCGGCCATCGCCGCCATCCTGATCGAGCCGTCCCTCGCACAGACGCCGACACCCGAAGCCGCGGCGCCGCCGCCGTCCCCGATCCCCAACAAGGGCGACACGGCCTGGATGCTGATCTCCTCGGCCCTGGTGCTGATGATGAGCGTTCCCGGCCTGGCCCTGTTCTACGGCGGCCTCGTGCGCACCAAGAACATGCTCTCGGTCCTGACCCAGGTCTTCGCCATCGTGGCGATCGTCGGCCTGCTGTGGGTGTTCTACGGCTACAGCCTCGCCTTCACCAACGGCGCCGGCATCAACGACTTCGTCGGCGGATTCTCGAAGGCGTTCCTGAAGGGCGTCGACCCGAACTCCACCGTGGCGACCTTCTCCAACGGCGTCGTGATCCCCGAATACGTCTACATCTGCTTCCAGATGACGTTCGCGATGATCACTCCGGCGCTGATCGTCGGCGCCTTCGCCGAGCGGATGAAGTTCTCGGCGCTGGTGGTGTTCATGATCCTCTGGGTCACGCTCATCTACTTCCCGATGGCCCACATGGTCTGGTACTGGGGCGGCCCGGATGCCGTCGGCAACGCCGCCAAGGCGCTGGCCGCCGCCACCGACGATGCCTCGAAGGCGACCGCGCAGGCGGCCCTCGACGCCGTCAACAAGGATGCCGGCTTCCTCTTCCAGAAGGGCGCCCTCGACTTCGCCGGCGGCACCGTGGTGCACATCAACGCCGGGATCGCGGGCTTCGTCGGATGCCTGATGCTCGGCAAGCGGATCGGCTACGGCCGCGACCTGCTCGCCCCGCACTCGCTGACCATGACGATGATCGGCGCCTCGCTGCTCTGGGTCGGCTGGTTCGGCTTCAACGCCGGCTCGAACCTCGAGTCCAACGGCACCACCGCGCTGGCGATGCTCAACACCTTCGTGGCGACCTGCGCGGCCGCGGTGGCGTGGCTTTTCGCCGAGTGGGCGCTCAAGGGCAAGCCGTCGCTGCTCGGCATGGTCTCGGGGGCGATCGCCGGCCTCGTGGCCGTCACCCCGGCCTCGGGCTTCGCCGGCCCGATGGGCTCGATCGTGCTCGGCCTCGTCGCCGGCGTGGTCTGCTTCGTGATGTGCTCCACGGTGAAGAACGCCATCGGCTACGACGACTCGCTCGACGTGTTCGGCGTGCACTGCGTCGGCGGCATCCTGGGCGCCCTGGCGACGGGCATCCTGGTCGATCCGAACCTCGGCGGCGTCGGCATCCCGGACTACTCCACCAAGCCGGGCGAGATGGTGGTCGGCGCCTACGACATGATGAGCCAGTTCATCGTGCAGGCCGAAGCGGTCGGCCTGACCCTGCTGTGGTCGGGCGTCGGCTCGGCGATCCTCTACAAGCTGGTCGACCTGACCATCGGCCTGCGGGTGACGCAGGAGGAGGAGCGCGAGGGGCTCGACATCGCCGATCACGGCGAGCGCGCCTACAACTACTGAGAGCGACCGGCGCGGCCCTGCGGGGCCGCGTCCTCCAGAGGAAAACCCCGGCTCCGCGTGGGCCGGGGTTTTTTGTTTGGGGAGGCACGTGTTTGACCGTACGATCGCGGTGCGGCCGATCCTTCAGCGCACGCGCCAGGATACGCCGCCTTCGTCGAACAGGCTCTCAGAATGCCTTCGGAAGGCCGGCCTGCTTCAGGACGCCGTTTGCCGTATGACGGGATTTGATGCTGCCATCGACGACGACCTTGCGGCCGGTCTCCGCGTGCTGCCAGATCTCACGGTCGCCGCGACCCATGCGGAAGAATCGGTAACCGCTGGCACGGAGCAGGTTCTAGAGATCGGGCGTATAATCTGTCACGCCGCCCCGACGCGCACACGATCATGCGCGTAGGCGATGAGGTCAACGTCGAGATCCCCGTCCTGCAGGTCTTCCAGCAGATCTTGAATCATCCCCGGGAGCTTGCGCCTGAGTCCCTCAAGCGACTCGGCTTCCGTAGCGAGGCCCGGGACGTCACTTTCGGAGACGTACCAGACCGCCGCGTCCGGATCCCAGGCACAGCGGACGACGGCGTGGCGTGTCATGGCGAGGTTCCTGAAGCGCGCCCAGGCATCGCGCGAATCGAGGGACGCGACAAGACCCTCTCGAATACGGGGTCGCGTATCCGCGACCCCGGTTGGTACGGCAAAGCGAACGGTCCTACGCCGCTTTGGCCAGCGCCGCCTTCTCCTCGGCGAAGGCCCAGTCGAGCCAGGGCGTCAGCGCTTCGAGATCCGCCGTCTCCACCGTGGCGCCGCACCAGATCCGCAGGCCCGCCGGGGCGTCGCGGTAGGCGCCGATGTCGAGGGCGACGCCCTCCCGGTCGAGGCGCTCGACCATCCCGGCCGCGAAGGCCGAGACCGCCGCGTCGCCCCGGGCGAGCACGTCCGGATCGGCCATCACCAGGCAGACGCCGGTGTTCGAGTAGGTCGCCGGATCGACCGCCAGCGGTGCGATCCAGGGCGTGCGCGCCACCCAATCGTAGATGATTTTGGCATTCGCGTCCGCCCGGGCATGGAGCGCCGGCAGGCCGCCGATCCGCACCGCCCAGTCGAGGGTGTCGAGGTAATCCTCGACCGCCAGCATGGACGGCGTGTTGATCGTGTCGCCCTTGAAGATGCCCTCGATCAGCTTCCCATCCTTGGTGAGGCGGAAGACCTTCGGCAGCGGCCAGGCCGGCGTGTGGCCCTCCAGGCGCGCGACCGCCCGGGGCGAGAGCACCAGCATGCCGTGCGCCGCCTCGCCGCCCATCACCTTCTGCCAGGAGAAGGTGACGACATCGAGCTTGTCCCAGGGGAGCGGCTGCGCGAAGGCCGCCGAGGTGGCGTCACAGATCGTCAGCCCGGCACGGCCGGCGGCGATCCAGTCGCCGTCGGGCACCTTCACGCCGGCCGCGGTGCCGTTCCAGGTGAAGACCACGTCGCTGCCTTGCGTGTCGATCGCCGCGAGATCCGGCAGGACGCCGTAGGGCGTCTGGTGGATGCGCGGATCGATCTTGAGCTGCTTCAGCGCGTCGGTGACCCACTCCTTGCCGAAGGCCTCCCAGGCGGCGACCTCGACCGGCCTCGGCCCCAGCATCGTCCACATCGCCATCTCGACGGCGCCGGTGTCCGAGGCCGGCACGATCCCGATGCGGTAATCGGCGGGCACCTGCAGGACCGACCGCGTCAAGTCGATGGCCCGGCCGAGCTTGGCCTTGCCGAGGGCCGAGCGATGCGAGCGGCCGAGGGCGGCGTCGGCGAGGGCGGCGGGGGTCCAGCCGGGGCGCTTGGCGCAGGGGCCGGAGGAGAAATGGGGCACGCGCGGGCGCTGCGCGGGGCGGCTGGTCATCGCAATCCATCCTTGCAGGGGATGCTCCGCGGCGGGGCGGCGCCTCCCGCGCTCGCGCATGCGCCCAAAGCGTCTGTCTTGCAAGCGCCCGCCGGGCCAGCGATCTTCGCTGCCTGCCCCCGGCCGGGACTCTCCGCGGACAGGCGTGGAACCGTCGATTAAGCCACGGGCATTAGCCTTAACAGCGTGCCGTGTTGTGTTCGAGGTACGCCCATGTCCATCCACAGCGCCGCGATACTGGCGGTCTGGTCTGCTCTGCTTGTGGTTATTGGAGCCTTAACGGCCCATGTCGCGCTTCCGAGCCATCTCCGGCGGCCGCTGCGCCAGCCGCTGCGGCGCGATCCGCTGGATCACGATCGCGACGGCCCGGTGATCGACCTCGAGGTGGCCTGATCCGGCGCGCCGGTGCCGCGCAGGTCCGGGCGGCGCTCGGCGGTGATGCGCTCGGCCTCCGCCCGCCGCCAGCGGGCGATGGCGCCGTGGTTGCCCCCGGACAGCACGTCGGGGATCGGCCGGCCCTCCCAGTCCCGGGGCCGCGTATAGTGCGGGTATTCGAGGAGCCCGCCCTCGAAGCTCTCCTCGACGCCGGATGCGACCTTGCCCATCACCCCGGGCAGGAGCCGGACGCAGGCATCGAGGACCACCAGGGCGGCGATCTCGCCCCCCGAGAGCACGTAATCGCCGATCGAGACCTCCTCCAGGCCGCGCCCGGCGATGACGCGCTCGTCGACCCCCTCGAACCGGCCGCAGACGATCAGCGCCCCCGGCCCCGCGGCGAGGTCGCGCACGCGAGCCTGGGTCAGCGGCCGGCCGCGGGGGGACATCAGCAGGCGCGGGCGCGGGTCGTTGGCCGGGCTCGCGGCGTCGATGGCGGCGGCCAGCACGTCGCAGCGCAGCACCATGCCGGCGCCCCCGCCGGCGGGCGTATCGTCCACCGCCCGGTGGCGGCCGAGCCCGTGCTCTCGGATGTTGCGGGCCTCCAGGCTCCAGGTGCCCCGGGCGAGCGCGTCGCCCGAGAGCGAGACGCCGAGGGGCCCGGGGAACATCTCCGGGTAGAGGGTCAGGATCGTGGCCCGCCAGGGCGTGTCCGCGCGCGTCATGGCGCTTGATCGCGCGCGGGGTGCGGCACGGTCAACGGCCCGGGCACCGATCCGCCCGCGGTGGGTTGTCGGCCATGATGCGCGTGGCGGCCCTTCTCTCCCTCGTCCTCGCCGGACCGGCCCTCGCGGCCGGACCGCTGGCTCCTCCAGGCGCGCCCGCGGAGGCGTTCCCGAAGCCCGACCGGCCGGTGGCCGAGATCGTCGCGCCCCGCTGGTCCGCGGAGGCCGAGCGCGACAAGGCGGGCGAGTTCGATCAGGTCGCCAGGGGAATGGGCATCGTGCCCGGCGAGACGGTGGCGGATATCGGTGCCGGCAGCGGCTACTACGTGGTCCGGCTGAGCCCCCGGGTCGGCCCGGGCGGCCGCGTGCTCGCTGAGGACGTCACCCCGGAGTACCTCGCCGCCCTGGAAACCCGGGTGAAGGATCTGTCCAACGTCACCGTGGTGCAGGGCGAGCCGCACGATCCGCGCCTGCCCCCGAACGCCGTCGACGCGGCGATCCTCGTGCACATGTACCACGAGATCACCCAGCCCTTCGGCCTGCTCCACAACCTCGCTTCGGCGATGCGCCCGGGCGGTCGCGTCGGCATCGTGGACGCCGATGACATCCCCTCCCGCCACGGCACACCGCCGGCGCTCCTGCGCTGCGAGCTCAAGGCCGCGGGTTACCGGGAGACCGGCTTCCACCCGCTGAAGGGCGGAGCCTACCTCGCGGTGTTCGCCGCACCCGCGCCCGAGCAGCGGCCGGCGCCGGAGGCGATCCACCCCTGCCGGGACGGGGCGACCCGGCGGTAACGCCTGTGAATCGGCGCCGACCTTCACGGTTTCTCAGCCCAAGGTTGTCAGCATCGCGGCTCGTCGCCCACGCTGCAGGCCGCCGCATGCTCCTCGGACTCTGGCTCGATCAACCGCTCTGGGCGATCTTCGCGGTGCTGGCCCTGTCGTTCGGCCTCCTCAGCGCGCTCCTGTACGGGCTGTCGCATCTGCGCCGGACGCGTCCGATGATGCGCCGCCTCGGCGCCGGCATGGTGCCGACCTACTTCACCGCGCTCGCGACCCTGCTGGCCCTGCTCACGGGCTTCGTGGCCAACGATGCCTGGGAGCGCCAGCGCTCGGCCGCCCGCGCCCTCCAGGCCGAACGCGCCGACGCCCTGGCGCTCTACGATCTCAGCCTCGCCTCGGCCTCCGACATGCGCAACATCCGGGCGGCCCTCGTCGGCTATCTCGACGCGGTGATCGAGCGGGAATGGCCGCGGATGAGCGAGGGCGGCTACGCCCCGGAGGCCGGGGTCGGGTTGCGGCGCCTCCTGGAGGCGGTGTCCGACCCGAAGATCACCGCGGAGGCGGGCGCGCCCACCCACACCGCGCTGGTCGGCGCCGCCATGGCCCTGCGGGGCGATCGCGGCGAACGGCTGGCGCTCAGCCAGACCGCCAGCGACGGAACCAAGTGGCTGACCCTCCTAATCCTGGCGGCGCTGACCCTGGTGGCCCTCGGGCTCGTCCACACGGAGCACCCGGCCGCCCAGGCGACGGTGCTGACGACCTTCTCGCTGGCGATGGTGACCACCCTCGGCCTGATCGCCCTGCACGAGCGCCCCTTCGACGGGCCGCTGGCGATGAGCGCGGAACCGCTGGTGATCGCCCGGGCCGCGGTGGCGGCGCCGTAGGGCATCCCTCCGGTTCGCCGAGGGAAAACCATCCCCCTCATCCTGACGAGCCGGAGCGAAGCGGAGGCCTCGAATGCTCAGCCCGGATCGTCGGTCGGCTTCACCCCCGGCGGCGCGAACAGATCCTCCGGCGCCAGCACGGTGACGCGGCGCTGCGCCACGTCGAGGTGCGGCACGAAGGCCTTCGTGAACGGCAGCAGCGCCGTGGGGCCTCCGCCGGGGGGGCGCAGTTCGAGCAGATCGCCGCCGCCGTAATTCGGCACGGCCACGATCGTGCCGATCTCCGTCCCGGCCTCGTCCACGGCCGTGGCGCCGATCAGGTCGGCGGCGTAGACCTCGTCGTCCCCGGGGGCAGCGAGCCGATCGCGGGGGACGAACAGGGCGAGGCGGTTCAACGCCTCCGCGGCGCTGCGGCCGGAGACGCCCGTCACCCGGGCGATCAGCATGTCGGGCGAGGAGCCCGGCGCAAGGCGCACCTCGGCGAGCGACAGGCTGCGCCCATCCGCCGTCATCAGGGCGCCGTAGCCGGCGATCGCCAGCGGGTCGGCGGTGTAGGATTTGAGGCGGACCTCGCCGTTGAGCCCGTGCGCCCGCCCGAACTCGCCCAGCAGGACGAGGCTCGGGTCGGGCGGCGGGGCCGGCTTCGGGGCCGGCGCCTTGGGCGAGGTCGCGGCGTCGGGCGCGATGGCGCCGACGGCCGCGCGGCCGCGGCGGCCGCCGTCGCGGGGGGAGGGACCTGCGGGGCGGCGCGCCATGATGCGGCCCTTAAGCGGCGGCGTCCTCGGCGGGGGCGGCGGCCTTCTCGGCGCGCTTGGCGGCGCGCTCCTTGGCCTTGTCGCCGGGCTCGGCCTTCTGCGGGTTGTTGCGGGTCGGACGCTTGGCGAGGCCGGCCTGGTCGAGGAAGCGCAGGACCCGGTCGGTCGGCTGCGCGCCCTTGGCGAGCCAGCCCTGGATCTTCTCGTTGTCGAGCACGATCCGGGCCGGATCGTCCTTGGCCTTCATCGGGTCGTAGGCGCCGACCTTGTCGATGAAGCGGCCGTCGCGGGGGGCGCGGGCGTCGGCGACGACGATGCGGTAATAGGGGCGCTTCTTGGCGCCGCCGCGGGTGAGCCGGATCTTCAGGGCCATTTTCTTACGACTTTCTCTCGGTGTCGGTCGCCGACTCGTGCGTCGCCGCGATCGACTGGTGGTGCCGGATGACTTCCTTGACCACGAAGGCCAGAAACTTCTCGGCGAAATCGGGGTCGAGCTTGGCCTCGACCGCGAGCGTGCGGAGCCGGGCGACCTGACGGGCCTCCCGGTCCGGATCGGAAGGGGGGATCCCCTTTCGGGCCTTGAGCTCGCCGACCCGCTGCGTGCAGCGGAAGCGCTCGGCGAGGAGATGGATCAGCGCCGCATCGAAATTGTCGATGCTGTCGCGCAGGCGCGCGAGTTCGGGATCGACGGCCTGCGCCGCGAGCACGTTCATTTCTTCTTCCCCGGCATGAACCCGCCGAGACCCGGAAGCTTCGGACCGCCCAGGCCCGGGAGCCCCGGCATCTTGGGCATCCCGCCCCCGCCCAGGCCCGGCGGCATCGGCGGCAGCTTGCCGCCGAACTGCTTCTCGATCTGCGCGATCTGCTCCGGCGTCGGCTCCGGCATGCCGGGGGGAAGGCCGGGCATGCCGCCGCCCATGCCGCCCCCGCCCAGGCCGAACATCGAGCCGAGCGCCTGCCCGATCCCGCGCTTGCCGGAGCCCATCGCCTTCATCATGTCGGCCATGGTCCGGTGCATCTTCAGGAGCTTGTTGATCTCCGAGACGTCGACCCCCGACCCCGCCGCGATGCGCTTCTTGCGGCTGTTCTTGAGGAGATCGGGGTTCTTGCGCTCCTGCGGGGTCATCGACGAGATGATGGCGCGCTGGCGCTTGAACATCTTCTCGTCGAGGTTGGCGCCCTCGACCTGCTTCTTGATCGCGCCCATGCCGGGCAGCATGCCCATCAGGCCGCCGATGCCGCCCATCTTCTCCATCTGGCCGAGCTGCATGGAGAGATCCTCCAGGTCGAACTTGCCCTTGCGCATCTTCTCCGCGGTGCGGAGCGCCTGCTCGTGGTCGATGGTCTCGGCGGCCTTCTCGACGAGGGAGACGATGTCGCCCATGCCGAGGATGCGGTTGGCCACCCGGGCCGGGTGGAACTCCTCCAGCGCGTCGACCTTCTCGCCGACGCCGACGAGCTTGATCGGCTTGCCGGTGACGGCGCGCATCGACAGGGCCGCGCCGCCGCGGGAATCGCCGTCCATGCGGGTCAGCACGATGCCGGTGACGCCGAGCCGCTCGTCGAAGGCCCGGGCGGTGTTGACCGCGTCCTGGCCGGTGAGCGCGTCGGCGACGAGCAGCACCTCGTGGGGTCTCGTGGCGGCCTTCACTTCGGCGGCCTCGGCCATCAGGGCCTCGTCCACCGTGGTGCGGCCGGCGGTGTCGAGCATCACCACGTCGAAGCCGCCGAGCCGCGCGGCATCCAGGGCGCGCTTGGCGATCTGCACCGCCGACTGGCCGGCGATGATCGGAAGGCTCTCGACGCCCACTTGCTTTGCCAGCACCGCCAGCTGCTCCATGGCGGCCGGGCGGCGGGTGTCGAGGGAGGCGAGCAGCACCTTGCGCTTCTCACGCTCGGTGAGCCGCCGGGCGATCTTGGCGGCGGTGGTGGTCTTGCCCGAACCCTGGAGGCCGACCATCAGGATCGGCACCGGGGCGGGGGCGTTGAGGTCCAGGGTCTCGGCGTCGGTGCCGAGCATGGCCACGAGCTCGTCGTTGACGATCTTCACGACCATCTGGCCGGGCGTCACCGACTTGAGCACGACGGCGCCGACCGCCTTCTCGCGCACCTTGTCGGTGAAGCTTCGCACCACTTCGAGGGCGACGTCGGCCTCCAGCAGGGCGCGGCGCACCTCGCGCATGGCGGCGGTGACGTCGACCTCGGTGAGCGCACCCCGGCGGGTGAGCCCGGAGAGGATGCCGGAGAGGCGGTCGGACAGGCCTTCGAACATGCTCTGGACCCGCGCTTACTGTTCGAGCCCGGCGCGCTCGACGCGGCGCGCCTGGAGGGCGGCCTCGAAGCTGCGCAGGGCGCCGGCGAACTTGTCCCGGCACTCCGGGTTGCAGAAGCCGACCACGGCGCCCTTGTAGAGGGTGAGCGAATCGGCCGAGATCGGCTTGCCCGACCACGGGCAGGTCTCGTTGATCGCGTCCTCGATGGTCAGCGCTTCAGTCAACGCTTGCTGGTCTCGCGTCATGCGGGTGCCTCGGCCGGCGGGTCCCGGCGCGGCGGATCGGCCAACGCCCATCGCGCCCGAGGGCGCACACGCGCTGTCGGGCGTTGACCTCCAGTCTCGCGGGACCGGTCGGCTTGGCTTCGGTCGATCTGCTACGGATCGGGAGGGCGGGGCGTAGCCGCGCCGGCACGGAAAGTCAATTTCCTGCGCCGTGGCGGCGCGATCGAGGTCGGCCAAGCGCGTTGCCTTTACCGATCGTTAAGCATGTTCGGATTGTCATCGGGGCCTCTTCGCTCAGGACGCCGCCGATGTCGGAACCCGCCCGCTCCCTGCCGCCGATCGAGGCCGGTGGCCGTCCCGCGCCCGGCCCGCTGCGGGACTGGCTGTCGGCGATGAAGACGCACAGCCCGGCCGAGCCGCGGCCGGAGGAGATCCGCCCGGACGCGAAGGCCGGGCGCGACACCTCCGATACCACGTGGTCGCCCCGGTTCGTCGCCCCGTCCGGGCCGGATGCGGCGGCCGAGGATGCCGACATCTCCGAGCTGATGGCCGAGAACCTGATGCTGAAGGCGAAGCTCCGCCTGGAGGCCGAGCATCAGGACGAGCTCCAGGCGATCCTCGCGGAGGAGATCCGGGTTCTGCGCGCGCACATCCAGGAGGAGATCGGCTCCCTCGACGATCTGCGGGCCGAGCAGGCGGAGATCCGCGCCGAGCGGGAGCGATTCCACACCGAGCGCGAGGCCATGAAGGCCGAGCGTGAACGGGCGTCGGCCGAGCGCCTCGCCCTTGTCGGCGAGCGCGATGCCCTGCGCGAGGAGCGCGACCTGTGGCGCGCCCGGACCGAGGCGCTGGCCCAGCCGCTGTTCCAGCTTCAGAAGCGCTGACGCGACCCTCGGACAGGACCCTGAAACATCGAAGGGCCACCCGCGAGGGTGGCCCTTCCATTGCCGAACCGTGTCGTCCGGCGGAACTGTCCCGAGATCGGGTCTCTGACGCGTCTTAGAGCGACGCGCCGGAGGCGACGGTCCAGGTCCGATGAGCCGAGACACACGGCTGATGACAATGAGACACTGGATCACCTCCTTTCGTTCGTTGCGGGTGGAGCGAAGGTAGGCGGCCCGGGCCGGCTTGTGAAGCCCCGGGGCTGCGCCCGTTTGTCCTCCCCGGGGGCGCGCTTTCCCGCCCCGCCTGCCGGGCGTATGACGGGTGCCCCGTGGTCAGCCCGAACCCCTTTGAACGCCCCCTTCACCAACCCGCCGCGTCCCGCCGACGAGGCCGCCCTCGACCCCGACGCGATGCGCCAGCCGCTCGGGAACGCGTGGTACTGCGTCGGCCAGGCCCGCGGCCTCGGCCCGCCGGGCAGCAAGACCGGCCTCCGCGCCGTGGAACTGAACGGCGAGCAGATCGTGCTGGGCCGCGCCCCCGATGGGACCGCGTTCGCGCTCCGCGACCGCTGCCCGCATCGCGGCATGGCCCTGTCCAAGGGCCGCTTCGACGGCGATACGCTGATGTGCCCGTTCCACGGCTGGCGCTTCGGCACGGATGGGCGCTGCCGCGACGTGCCGACCCTGTCGGAACACGACGCCGCCGACTTCTCCCGCATCCAGGTCCAGCGCTTCCCGGTGCGCGAGAGCGCCGGCTTCCTCTGGGTCAATCCGCATACGGGACCGGACGGCGGGGACGTGCCGGCCGTGCCGGACCTGGATTTCGCGCCGGCGGGCGCTCTGGTGGTGGAACTCGTGGTCGAAGCCTCCTTCGATCTCACGACCCTGAGCCTGGTGGATCCGGGGCACGTGGCCTTCGTCCACGATTCCTGGTGGTTCCGGCCCTCGAAGCAACTCCGCGAGAAGGTGAAGACCTTCCAGCCGGTGCCCCACGGCTTCGTCATGACCAGCCATGCCACCACGACGAGTTCGCCGGTCTACCGCCTGCTCGGCGGCGTACCGGAGGTCGAGATCGAGTTCCGCCTGCCGGGCGTGCGCCTGGAGCGGATCCGTGCCGGTGCGAAGCGTGTCGCCAACTACACCTTCGCGACGCCCCTGACGCCGGACCGGACGCTGCTCACCAACGCCCTCTACTGGAGCATGCCGGCCCTGAACCTGCTCAGGCCGGTGGCCCGCCCGCTGATGCGCCAGTTCCTGACCCAGGATCAGCAGGTGCTCCAGCACGCGCAGGACGGCCTCGACCGCAAGCCCACGATGGTGCTGTTCGGCCAGGGCGACCTGCCCTCGCAATGGTACTTCCGCCTGAAGCGCGAGGCGCTGGAATCGGCCCGCGACCGGCGCGTGTTCGCCAATCCGCTGGAGCGACGGGAGTTGCGCTGGCGCTCGTGAGCGCGGCACCTCAGGATGAGGGCGCGGGCTGGAGGCTCGTTCTGACTGTGACGATGGTTTCAGGCGTTCTTGGTCTGTAGGCCGGTTCGCCGTTAAAACCGTCCATTCCCGAAATTAAGTGCTCGTTAACCATAGCTAGAGCAATGATTGCGAAGCATTACCTCTTATCGAGACGCTTCGGGCCGATGCCTCGCTTCTTCATAGATCTTCACGACGGCTCCCAGCCGATCCGCGACGAGGTCGGCTTCGAGCTCCCGGACCTTCCGGCCGCCCGTGCCAAGGTCACCCGGATCATGTCGGCGATCGCCCGCGACATGCTGCCGGATGTCGAGCGCCAGGATTACGTGGCCTGCGTGCGCGACGGCGTCGGCAAGGTGGTCTACCGGGCGCGGCTCTCGCTCGCCGCCGAGGCCGTCGACTGACCGTCGCCGCGGCCCGGACAGGCCCTGAGGCCCGCCGCCGCAAGGCCGGTGAACTTGACCGGCGCGCGCGATCGGCCATCTCACATCCATGAAACGGCGCAGCCTGCTCACGGTCGCGAGTGCGGCCACGGTGATGACGCTCGGCGGCGTCGGCTATGCCGCCCACCGGCGCGGCAAGAATCCCTATTACCGGGGGCCCGTCTCCGACCATTTCGACGGCCTGCGGTTCTTCCTGCCGGACCAGGCGACCGACAAGTCGCTGCCCGATGTCCTGCGCTGGCAGGCCAAGCGCCAGCGGGAGCCCTGGCCGAAGCGTTTTCCGAGCCCCTATCCGGCGGACCGGCCGCCCGAACGCGTCGCGGGATTGCGGGTCGTGCTGATCGGCCATGCGAGCTACCTCGTTCAGGTCGCCGGCCGCAACATCCTGATCGACCCGGTCTTCGCCAAGCGCGCGAGCCCGGTCCGCTTCGCCGGCCCGAAGCGCGTGAACCTGCCGGGCATCGCCCT
This sequence comes from Methylobacterium sp. J-026, assembly GCF_022829585.1. GTDB lineage: Bacteria > Pseudomonadota > Alphaproteobacteria > Rhizobiales > Beijerinckiaceae > Methylobacterium. The sequence continues at coordinate 45,289 of NZ_JAKSYC010000138.1, read as the reverse complement.
GTCCGACCTGCCGCCCATCGACGCGGTGCTGATCACACACAATCACTACGACCATCTCGACGGGCCGGCCCTCGCGCGGATCTGGCAGGCGCACCAGCCGCTGATCGTGGCGCCGCTGGGCAACGACGCGATCCTGCGCGGCTACGACGACACGATGCATGTCGAGACCCGCGACTGGGGTGAGTCGGTCGATCTCGGCGACGGGCTGCAGGTCCACCTGACCCCGGCGAACCATTGGTCGGCCCGGGGCGTGAAGGACCGGCGCATGGCGCTGTGGTGCGCCTTCGTGATCACCTCGTCCCGGGGCGTCCACTACCATGTCGGCGATACCGGCTTTGGCGACGGCGGCCTGTTTCGCGACATCCGCGCCCGGTTCGGGGCGCCCCGCCTCGCGACCCTGCCGATCGGCGCCTACGAGCCGCGCTGGTTCATGAAGGCCCAGCACGTGAACCCCGCCGAGGCCGTGGAGGCCCTGGCGCTGCTCGGGGCCGAGCAGGCGCTCGGCCACCATTGGGGCACCTTCCAGCTCACCGACGAGGGCATCGAACGCCCGGCGGAGGCGCTGTCCGCGGCGCTCGCAGCGCAGGGGATCGCCCCCGATCGGTTCCTGGCGCTGAGGCCCGGACAGGTCTGGGAGGGGTAGGGCGCCGAATACCGACGGCCGCGGCGTTGGGCACGATGCATGCAAGATACCGTATGCAGCCCCGGGCGCGGCGCCCCGACGGATGGGCGGCGCTTCCGGGCGGCGCGTTCCCCTCTGCCGAGAGACACGATGGATTCGATCAAGCCGACACGCCGCTCGCTGATGGCCGGAGGCGCCGCCCTGGCCGCGTTCGGGGCGCCGGACCGGGCCGGGGCGCAGGGTGCGGCCCCCGGCAGCCTGACCTACGGCATCTCGATGACCGATCTGCCGCTGACCACCGGCCAGCCCGACCGGGGCGCCGGCGGCTATCAGTTCACCGGCCTGACCCTCTATGACCCCCTGGTCGCCTGGGAACTCGACGTCGCCGACCGGCCGGGCAAGATGGTCCCGGGGCTCGCCACCGCCTGGGAGGCCGATCCGGCGGATCCCAAGGTCTGGACCTTCCACCTGCGCGAGGGCGTGACCTTCCACGACGGCTCGGCCTTCGACGCCGACGCGGTGATCTGGAACTTCGACAAGGTGCTGAACAAGGAGGCGCCGCATTTCGACCAGCGCCAGGCCGCGCAGGTCCGCCCGCGCCTGCCCGGCGTGGCGAGCTACCGGAAGCTCGACCCCAGGACCGTTCAGGTGACCACCAAGGCGCCCGACAGCCTGTTCCCCTACCAGATGCTCTGGTTCCTGATCTCCTCGCCGGCCCAGTACGAGAAGGTCGGCCACGACTGGGCGAAGTTCGCCTTCGAACCCTCGGGCACCGGGCCGTTCCGCATGGGCCAGCTGGTCCCGCGGGTGCGCCTCGAGCTCCTGCCGAACGTCGGATACTGGAACCCGAAGCGGGTGCCGAAGCTCGGCAAGCTCACGCTGAGCTGCGTCCCCGAGGACCTCGCCCGGGTGAACGCACTCCTGTCCGGCGCGGTCGACCTGATCGAATCGCCGGCCCCCGACGCGGTCCCGCGCCTGAAGGGCGCCGGCATGCGGGTCGTCGGCAACGAGACACCGCATGTCTGGAACTACCATCTCTCGATGCTGGAGGGCTCGCCCTGGCGGGACCTGCGCCTGCGCCGGGCCGCCAACCTCGCCGTCGACCGCGCGGGCGTCGTGGAGCTGATGGGCGGGCTCGCGCAGCCGGCCGTGGGTCAGGTGCAGCAGTCGAGCCCGTGGTTCGGCAAGCCGAGCTTCCAGATCAAGACCGACGTCGATCAGGCGCGCAAGCTCGTCGCGGAGGCGGGCTTCTCGGTGAAGAATCCGGTCAAGGCCACGATCCTGATCCCGACCGGCGGAACCGGGCAGATGCTGTCCCTGCCGATCAACGAGTTCATCCAGCAGAGCTGGGCGGAGGTCGGGATCCAGGTCGAATTCAAGACGGTGGAGCTGGAGGTGGCCTACACCGCCTGGCGCCAGGGGGCGGCGGATCCGAGCCTCAAGGGCGTCACGGCCGAGAACATCGCCTACGTCACCTCGGACCCGTTCTACGCGATCCTGCGCTTCTACGACTCGAAGCAGATCGCTCCGAACGGCGTGAACTGGAGCCACTATCGCAACCCCGAGGTCGATGCCCTGTGCGACAAGGTGAAGGCCAGCCTCGATACGGACGAGCAGAACAGGCTGCTGGCGCGCATCCACGAGATCGTCGTCGATGACGCGGTCCAGGTCTGGGTGGTGCACGACACCAATCCGCACGCCCTGTCGCCGCGGGTGAAGACCTATGTGCAGGCGCAGCATTGGTTCCAGGATCTCGCGACCCTCGCCTGATCCGATCCCCGACCCGCATTCCGACGATTGTCCAACACATGAGGGTCCGGCAACCGCCGGCCCCTTTCTCATGAAGGATCTGTCTTGTCCGTGCCGACGACCTCGGGCCGGCAATTTCGCACTTGCAGCAAAGCGAATCGCGAACTAGGAAGATCGGGCATAATTTTTCGGGAGAATTTGGCAATGACCCTTCGTGTTCTCAGTGGTTTCGCCGCCGCAGCCCTCGCGCTGTCCACCCTTTCGGTTCCGGCCGCGTGGGCCAAGCCCGTGAGCGGCGCCAGCGCCGTGAAGATGATCGACACCGACAGCGACGGCACGGTGGACATGAAGGAAGTCGAGGCGGTGGCCTCCGCGACCTTCGACCGTCTCGAGAAGGATTCCGACGGGACCCTCGACGCCCGTGAGCTGAAGGGTCGCCTGAGCCAGGTCGGCGTGAAGCAGGCCGACCCGGACAGCGACGGCACCCTCGACAAGAAGGAGTACCTCGCTGCGGTCGCCGCGCGCTTCAAGATGGCCGATCCGGACGGCGACGGCACCTTGGACGCCAAGGAGCTGAACACGAAGGCCGGCAAGGCGCTGCTCGCCCTCATCAAGTAACCGCACCGGGTCCCCAACTGGGGTGCCTCCGATCCGAACCCCCGTGGATCCCTCCACGGGGGTTTTTTCGTCGCGGCGCGCCAAACGCGGTCTGTCGGAGGGATACGCCCCCTCTCAGGCGCGGCCCAGACGCACCAGGCCCCAGCCGCGCTCGTGCAGGTAGTACAGTACCGTCTTGGTCAGGGTCTCCGTCGACGCGATGGAACCGGCGATCAGGACATTCCCGGTGAACAGGTAGGACAGCAGCAGCGTGTCGAGGCTTCCGACGACGCGCCAGCTCACGGCCTTGGCGATCGAGCGAAGGCGGGTCTCCCCGGGCGGCGCGGCCGGTCGCGCGCCGGGATCGGGTCGAACCGACTGGTCCTCGGTTGGTGAATCATCGGCCGGCATAGCGATCCCTTCCTGCCCGCCCGGACGCAGCCGCCTGGAGGCGCGGGCCGCCCTGATGGCCCCGACACCTGACGTTCGGCGGCCGGCGATGACAATGGCGCACGCGTGTCGGGGCGTCCGCGCCATTGCGGCGCCGCATCCAACATGGGTGAATGCGGCGCGCCGCGAAACGCTCGACAAACCCGGCCTGCGAGGCAGAAGGGTACGCGCGATGCACCAGCCTTCACGTCGAGATTCCGCGGGCTGCCAGCCCGGATTCTGGGAGACGGTCGCCGGGACGGTGACCGCCAAGGTCGAGCCGGTGATCGGACGGGGCGAGAAGCAGCGCAGTCCGGTGATCGATTACCTGCGTGATCTGGAAGCCCTGGCGCGGCGTCAGTGCGACAACCGCGACACGGTCCAGATCATCGCCTCGGCCCGCTGGCTCCTCGGCGACCGGAGCGAAATCGGTCCGTCGGACGGCCCCTTCGCGCGGACCTGAGCGCGGGGCGGTTCGAACCGGAGCAGGCTACCGGAGAGCGCTGCCGGCGCGCCGGTTCCGCGACCGGAGCAGGAGGATCGTGGCCGCCACCGCCCAGGCTGCGCAGGTCGGCGCCACCCACTGCTGAAGGTTCGGCAGGGCCCATCCATACAGGAATTCGGCGCCGAGATGCGCCTGAACGGCGTCCCAGCCCGCGTGCTTGACGTCGTGCTCGCGCTGGCCGGCCTCCCGGCCGTAATAGTAGGTCGAGACCAGGAGCGCAGCGGTGCCCTCCGGCCGGGGCGTCCGCAGCAGGATCAGGGCGGCCGCCATCCCGCCGGTCTCGAGGATGGCCGTCAGGGCGTGGCTTGTCGCCGGATTCGCGACCATGAAGGCGACGAGGGTGCCGAACATAGGCCGCGCTTACACGAAACCAGCCGGGACGTCAGGGACGCCCTGCATCCCGGAGCGCGCCGGGCCGTTGTCCCACCGAGGCGGCTAGGAGCGGGGCGATGGCGGACGTGCAGGATCTCGGACGCTTCGTCACGGCCCAGGACGGCGTCTATCCGCAGGCCCTCGCGGAATTGCGGGCCGGGGAGAAGCGCAGCCACTGGATGTGGTTCATCTTCCCGCAGATCGCCGGCCTGGGTTCGAGCCCGATGGCGCAGCGCTACGCGCTCGGTTCCCTGGCCGAGGCGCGCGCCTATCTCGCGCATCCGGTACTGGGGGCGCGCCTGCGGGCCTGCACGACGGCGGTCAACGCCGTGTCCGGGCGCTCGGCGCGGGCGATCTTCGGCTCCCCGGACGACGTGAAGTTCCGCTCCAGCCTGACGCTGTTCTCCGCCGCTGCGCCGGACGAGGCCCTCTTCGCCGAGGCGCTGGCCCGGTATTTCGCCGCCGAACCCGATCCGCTGACCCTGGCCAAGCTCGGAACGGGCTGACGCCTCAGCGGCCCCAGAGGCCGACGCGCTCGGCCCGCGCCTGCTCCTCGGCGCCGAGCAGGTCCAGGGGCGCATCCTCCGCGGCCCGGGCCCCGCCCGCCGCCAGGATCAGCCCGGCGAGGTCGTCGCCCTCGATCCGGCACCGGGCGCCGGCGGCGTCGGCAACCCCGGTGCAGACCACCTCGCGCCGTCGCAGGTAGCTCGCGAGCTGGCGGGCGAGATGGCCACGCTCCCCCTCGACGCCGAGGAGGCGCACGGTGCGCCCGCGCAGGGACAGGGTCCCGGTATCGACCACCTCCGGCACGCCCCGGATATCCCCCGCCGCGGCCTGCGCGGGCGTGGGAGCCCGGGCCGGCTCGGACCGTTCCGCGGAGGGGCGCGGCTTCCCCTTGGCCAGCTTCTCCGACGCCCGCTGGACGAAGTCGTGGAAGATCCCGGCGGGCATCTCGCCGCCGAACATCCGGTTCATCGGGCTGTCGTCGTCGTTGCCGACCCAGATCCCCACCACGAGATCCGGGCTCATGCCCACGAACCACGCGTCGCGGAAAGCCTGGCTCGTGCCGGTCTTGCCACCGATGATCTGGCCCGGCACCCGCGCCGCCAGTCCGGTCCCGGACTCGACCACCGCTTGGAGCGAATCGAGCATCGCCGTGCGCGGCTCCTGGGCGAGGGTTGCCCCGGGTGCGGCGTCGGGCTGGACATAGAGCGGCTGCGGTGCCGCCCCGCGGATCGCCTGGATGGCGAAGGCCTGGAGCGGAGCGCGGCTGGACAGCACCGAACCGTAGGCGCGGGTCATCTCCAGGAGGCTCACGGCGCCCGAGCCGAGGACCAGGCTCGGCACGTTCGGCAGGTCGGACTGGATCCCGAGCTTGCGCGCGGTCGCGATCACCGCCGGGATGCCGACCTCCTGGCCGAGCTGGGCCGCCACCGTGTTGATCGAGAGGGCGAAGGCGGTCCGCAGCGGCACCGGCCCGCGAAAGCGCCCGTCGTCGTTCTCCGGCTCCCAGTCGCCGATCTGCACCGGCCGGTCGACCAGCACGGAGTCGGGCGTGTAGCCCTGCTCGTAGGCGGTGAGGTAGACGAGGAGCTTAAACAGGGAGCCCGGCTGGCGCTTGGCCTGGACGGCGCGGTTGAACTGGCTGTCCTCGTAGTCGCGGCCCCCCACCATGGCGAGGATCGCGCCCTCCTTCGACAGCACCACCATGGCCGCCTGGCCGACCTTGCGGCGGCGCCCGTCCTTGTCGAGGCGCCGGGCGACGACGCCCTCGGCGAGACTCTGGAGGTCGAGGTTCAGGGTCGAGCGGACCGTGAGGTCGCCGTCCTTGCCGGCCAACCGCTTCACGTCGCCGGCGATCATGTCGAGGAAGTAGTTGGTGCCGGGGGGCGCCTCGGGCGGCGTCTTCAGGGTCACGCTCTGGCGCCGCGCCGCGTCGGACTCGCTCTGGGTGATCGCGCCGGTCTCGACCATGGCCTGGAGCACCACGTCGGCCCGCTCCTTGGCGCCGCCGAGGTTGCGCGTCGGGGCGAGCTGCGAGGGCGCGCGCACCAGCCCGGCCAGCATGGCCGATTCCGGGAGGTTCAGGGCCTTGGCCGGTTTGCCGAAGTAGCGCCGGGCCGCCGCGTCGGCCCCGTAGGCCCCGGCGCCGAAATAGGCGGTGTCGAGGTAGCCCAGCAGGATCTCGTCCTTGCTCATGGTCGCCTCGACCCGCAGAGCCAGCAGCGCCTCCTGCGCCTTGCGCCAGAGTGTCTTCTCCTGGTTCAGGGAGGTGAGGCGCGCGTATTGCTGCGTGATCGTCGATCCGCCCTCGCGGACGCCGCCGCCCGCGACGTCGCGCCACGCGGCCCGGATGAGGCCGCGCAGGTCGATGCCCCAGTGGCTGTAGAAACGCCGATCCTCGATCGCCACGATCGCCTGGGCGAGATGTGGCGGCAGGTCGGCCGCGGTGAGTTTCTGGCCCCGGAAGCTGCCGCGGGTGGCGAAGACGCGTCCGTCATCGGCCTCGACCGTGATCGCCCGCTGGCCGCTCTCGATGACGGCCCCGCCGAGTGGCGGCAGGGTCAGGAGGGCGGCGAGCAGGTAGACCGCCAGCGCCAGGACCGGGAGCAGGATCACGGCCGCGGCGGCGATCAGGGCCGGGTGCCGGCGCAGGCGGGAGCGGAGCGGCCGGTCGCCACGGAGAGGTGAGGCGGCGGTGGTCCCGATCGGCTCCGGCGATCGGACCACCGGGCCGGCGCGGCGCCGTCGCTCCAGCAGGCCCCGCGCCCGCACAGAGATCGTGCGCGCCAGGCCGGCGATACCGAGGCCGCCCGCGGCGATCAGGGCCCAGAGGCTGCGCGCGAGGTCGCCGGCGGCGCGGCGGGCCTCCCGGGCCGCCGAGCGCGGGTCCGGCCCGGCATTCGAACCTGACGGGGTCGGCCCGTCGGCCGGGCTGCGCTCCGGCGCATCGGGCATCATCGCATGGGGTTCCGGGGCCGGGCGTTCCGGCCGTGGGTCGGTTCTAGAGCATCGTTCGGAACGGTGACCACCGGCCTTTGGGGAAAAGACGGTGCGCCCGGCCTCACCGCAGCCCGGCCGCGCCGTGCCGGTTTCGCAGCTGGATCGCGAGGATCAGCAGGAGAACGCCGAAGGCGAGGCTGTAGCCACCGATCCACCACGTCAGCACCAGGGCCGACATGCCCGGCGCGACGATCAGCGCGATCCCGAACAGGATCGACACGAGGCCGCCCAGGATCAGCCACCAGCGCCCATAATGGAGATGCAGCCGGAACGCGGCCGCGATCATGAGGCCGCCGGTCACCAGCGCCCAGGCGGCGAGCATGAGCACGAAGGCCCAGACGGCGGCGGCCGGCACCAGCGCGGCGGCGACCGCCACCACGATGTCGACCAGCCCCTCCAGGAGCAGGAAGCCCCAGCGCTCGTGACGTTGCGCGGCCCGGACCGCGCCGAGGATGGCGAAGACGCCGTCGGTCAGCATGTAGGCGGCGAAGAACAGCACCAGGGAGAGCACGAACGCCCCCGGGGCGGTGAGGGCGAGGGCGCCGAACAGGATCGCCACGACCCCGCGCAGGGCGACGAGCCACCAGTTGCGGGCGAGCGCCGCGCTCATGGCATCGAGACGCGCGACACCCACCAGCGGGATTCCGGTGGGAGAGGTCGCTGTCGGCCCGGGGGAGGGGGTCGGACTGCTGGTCATGGTGGGACTCCGAATCTGCACGGCCTTGGACGGCCGAGATTCCCGCGCAAAACGCCGCATCGCGGCAACCGTTCCTGTGCAGGGCGGCATCGCTGGGGAACCGCGATGGAACCTTGGGCCGGCGCCCGGCTTTTGAACCGCGAGGCGGGCGATGTGCAGAGCCCGGTCACCGTGAGGTGGCCGGCCCATCGGGCGGCGACTTCCCATGCTTGACGATCAGCGGCAGGCCTCCGAGGCCGAGGCACGCGCGCGGCCGGCCGATAGCCGGCTTGATGCGGGCGACCGGGACGGCGCGGGCCGCGCCCTCTCCGACCGCGACGTCATGGATCTCGGCGGCGATCGCCCAGAGCGGGACCCGGAGACCGCCCGCAAACCCGGCTCGGACGGCGACGATCAGGCCGCGCAGGCCGAGGACAAGGCCGACGCGACGGAGGACGACGCGCAGGGCGACGCGCGGCGCCCCAACATCCTGCGGCGGCACCCCGTCGCGTTCCTGCTCGGCGGCCTCGCGGTGGTCGCCCTGTGCGTCGGGGTGTTCTTCTACTGGCTCCTGTACATGCATCCCTACGAGAGCACGGACGACGCATTCGTCGATGCCCGCAGCATCTCGATCCAGCCCAAGGTCGGCGGCTACCTCGTCGACGTGCCGGTCACCGACAACCAGCACGTCGAGGCGGGGCAGATCCTGTTCCAGATCTATCAGCGCGACTACGCGATTGCCCTCGATCAGGCGAAGGCGCAGGTCGTGGCCGACCAGGCCGCGATCCGGAACATCGATGCCCAGATCCAGGCGCAGAACGCCAATATCGACGTGTCGAAGGCGCAGGTCGCCACCGCCGAGGCGGCCCTGAAATTCGCCCAGGAGGACGCCGCCCGCTACAAGGACCTCGCCGATCGCGGCTCGGGCTCGATCCAGCAATCACAATCGGCGACCTCGACGCTCCAGCAGCGTCAGGCCGCGCTGCAGAGCGCCAATGCCAGCGTGGTCGCGGCGCAGAAGCAGATCGGCTCGCTCGAAGCCCAGAAAGCCTCGACACAGGCACAGCTCGCCCGCGACCAGGCGCAGGTCGAGCAGGCGGAGCTGAATCTCGGCTACACGACGGTCCGTGCCGTCCAGTCCGGCCGCGTCGTGCGGCTCACCGGCGGCATCGGCCAGCTCGCCCAGGCCGGTCAGAGCCTGTCGATGTTCGTGCCCGACGACATCTGGGTCACCGCGAATTTCAAGGAGACCCAGATCACCGACATGCGTCCGGACCAGCCGGTCGACCTGGAGATCGACGCCTACCCGAACCGCAAGATCCACGGCACCGTGGCCTCGGTCCAGCCCGGTTCCGGCACCGCCTTCAGCCTGCTGCCGGCGCAGAACGCCACCGGCAACTACGTGAAGGTCACGCAGCGCATCCCGGTCAAGATCGTCGTCAAGGACTGGCCGAAGGACGTCGCGATCGGCCCGGGCATGTCGATCGTCCCCACCGTCACGGTGCGGTGAGCGGGATGGCCGGCAGCACCGGGGCCGGCAAGGCGGCATCAGGCAAGGCGGCATCAGGCAAGTCCGCCTCCGGCACCGCGCCGGGCGGGCACAATCCATGGCTGATCGCCGGCGTGGTGGCGCTCGCGACCTTCATGGAGGTGCTCGACACCACGATCGCCAACGTGGCGCTGCGCTACATCTCGGGGGGGCTCGCGGTCGGGCCCGACGAGGCGGCCTGGGTGGTGACGAGCTACCTCGTGGCCAACGCGATCACGCTGACGGCGTCGAGCTTCCTGGCCAAGCGCTACGGCCGCAAGGCCTTCTTCATGTGGTCGGTGGGCCTGTTCACCATCGCGTCGATCCTGTGCGGCTTCGCCTGGAGCCTGGAATCGCTCCTGTTCTTCCGGGTGCTCCAGGGACTCGGCGGCGGCGGGATGGCACCGCTCGCGCAGTCGATCCTGGCCGATTCCTTCCCGCCGGCGAAGCGGGGACAGGCCTTCGCACTCTACGGCGTCGCCATCGTGGTCGCGCCCGTGATCGGCCCGACGCTGGGCGGCTGGCTCTCCGACAACGCCTCCTGGCACTGGTGCTTCCTGATCAACGGACCCATCGGTATCATCGCCCTCGGGCTGATGTACTGGCTCATCGAGGACAGCGAGGCAGCCAAGACCGAACGCCGCGCCCTGGTTCGGAAGGGGATCCGCTTCGACATCGTCGGCTTCCTGCTGGTCGCCCTGTTCCTCGGCTCCCTGGAGGTGATCCTCGACGAGGGCCAGCGGAAGGACTGGTTCGGCACCTCGACGCTGATGAACGTCTCGGCCGTGCTGATGGTGGTCTCGTTCATCGCCATGATCCCGTGGCTCCTGAACAAGAAGAACCCGGCCGTCGATCTGAGCCTCATCGGCAACCGCCAGTTCGGCTCCTGCTTCCTGGTGATGATGTTCACCGGGGCGATCCTGATCGCCACCACGCAGTTCATCCCGCAGATCACGCAGGAGTATTACGGCTACACCGCCACCCTGTCGGGGCTGGTGCTCGGCCCGGGCGGCATCGTCACGGTGGTGATGATGTTCCTGACCGGCCGCGTCTCCGCCTACATCCAGCCGAAATGGCTGATCGCCGCCGGCATGGCCATCGTGGCGCTCGGGATGGTCGACCTGACCCGGCTCGACGGCACCACCACCTTCGCGTTCTTCGCATGGTCGCGGGTCTATATCGGGATCGGACTGCCGATGGTGTTCCTGTCGATCACCTCCGCCTCCTACGAGGGGATCCGCAAGGACCAGACCGATCAGGCCTCGGCACTGATCAACGTCGCCCGCAATGTCGGCGGCTCGATGGGCGTCTCGCTGGCCCAGAACATCCTGGCCTACCGCAGCCAGTTCCACCAGAGCCGGCTTGTCGAGACCGTGACGCCCTCCGCGCCGGCCTATCAGGAGACCATGCGGCAGGCGACGCAGTACTTCTCCGAGCACGGCTATGCCGGCGTGGAGGCCCAGAACCAGGCGACCGCCTGGATCGGCACCGTCCTCCAGACCCAGGTCGCTTACTGGGCCTATATCGACGTGTTCTGGGTGCTCGGGCTCGTGGCCGCCTGCGCGGTGCCCCTGGCGCTCAGCCTGAAGACCGTCAAGCTCGGCGGCGGTGCGCCGGCCGGGGGGCATTGACGGAGCTCGTGGTTCGCCGATCGCGATCGGGTGGTGCGATGCGCGATCATCCCGGCGGCGATGCCCGACGCGGTCGCCGGGATCGGAAGCGGGGGCCCCATTCCATACGCGCGGACGGGGGCTTCGTCACGGGCGCGGTGCCGGGCGGCCCCCGGTCTCGACCAGGGTCCCGGCTCCGCGGCGCGACTCAGCTGCGGACGCGCTCGATCCGGGCGCCGCAGCGGGCGAGCTTGGCTTCCAGGGCCTCGAAGCCGCGGTCGAGGTGGTAGACCCGGTTGATCTGCGTCTCGCCCTCGGCGGCGAGCCCGGCGATGACCAGGGAGACGGAGGCGCGCAGGTCGGTCGCCATCACGGGGGCACCCTTCAGCCGCTCGACGCCCTCGACCACGGCCAGGTCGCCGTCCAGCCGGATCTTCGCGCCGAGGCGGGCCAGCTCCTGCACATGCATGAACCGGTTCTCGAAGATCGTCTCGCGGATGTGCGACTGGCCCTTGGCGAGGGTCATCAGCGCCATGAACTGCGCCTGCAGGTCGGTGGGGAAACCCGGGAACGGGTCGGTGGTCACGTCGACCGCCGCGATGCCGGCGCCGTTGCGACGCACCCGGATCCCGCCCTCGACCTGGCTGATCTCGGCCCCGGTGGTCGACAGGATGTCGAGGGCGGAATGCAGCAGGTCGGCCCGGGTGTCCTTGAGGGTCACGTCGCCGCCGGCCATCGCCACCGCCATGGCGTAGGTGCCGGTCTCGATCCGGTCGGGCAGCACCGCGTGGCGGGCGCCGCCGAGCCGGGCCACGCCCTCGATCTCGATATGGGGCGTGCCGGCGCCGCGGATCTTGGCGCCCATCTTGTTCAGGCACTCGGCAAGGTCGACCACCTCGGGCTCCCGGGCGGCGTTCTCGATCACCGTGGTGCCGTAGGCCAGCGCCGCCGCCATCAGCGCCACGTGGGTGCCGCCCACCGTGACCTTCGGGAAGGCGATCTCGGCCCCGCGCAATCCGTTCTTCGTCTTCGCGACCACGTAGCCGGCGTCGATCTCGATCTCGGCCCCGAGCTTCTCGAGCGCCATGATCAGCAGATCCACCGGCCGCGTGCCGATGGCGCAGCCGCCGGGCAGCGAGACCTTCGCCTCGCCGAACCGGGCAAGCAGCGGGGCGATCACCCAGAAGCTTGCCCGCATGGTCGAGACCAGCTCGTAGGGCGCCGTGGTGTCGATCACGTTGGAGGCGGTGAGCCGGATCGTCTGCCCGGTCTCCGTGGTCTGACCGGGACGCTTGCCGACGACCATGTGGTCGACGCCGTGATTGCCGAGGATCCGCGTCAGCGCGGCGATGTCAGCCAGCCGCGGCACGTTGATGAGTTCGAGCGTCTCGCCGGTGAGCAGGCTCGCGATCATCAGCGGCAGCGCCGCGTTCTTGGCGCCCGAGATCGGGATCACGCCGTTGAGCGGCACGCCGCCGGTGATGTGGATGCGGTCCATCATGTATCCTCGGGCGGCGCGCCCAGAGGGGCGCGCGGCCGGCCGTCTTCCCCGCGGACGCTGCGGCGCCCGGGCTTGGCTGTTCCTATAGCCGGGATTTGTCGGAATCTGGACCGCTGCGCGCGACCCCGCCATCGACGATCTGGTCCGCGTCGGGGGAGGGCTGCGCCTCGGCCCGCCCGCGGCCCTGTGCCTTCCGGCGCCGCAGGTTCTCGCGCAGCGCGGCCTTGAGGCGCTCCGCGCGCCCGTCCTTCGCGCGCCCATCCCTGGCGCCCCCCCCGTCCTTGCCGTCCGTCACCGCGCGACCCTTCGCCGCCGCAAGATCGCGGCATGTCCTTGGACCGGCCAGGGTCCGTCTCGGAAGGAAGCGTCGCGGAGGCTCAAGGAACGGGCGCCATGTTCGGGGAATGAGATCGCGTCGACGCTATCGCGTTCGGCCGGCCCTCTCAACGGATGCAGGGCAGCGATGTCGGAACCTTACCTTGAACCAGTTCCAAATCCGCGCGTATCTTCGGCCACTCACGCGAAGGATTGAACCGAGGCCGGACCTCGATCGCGGGATCCGGGTGCCCGATGGCGCCACCCCGCCGGCCGAACACGCGAAGGACGCTCGATGACCGTCACCCGGATGCCCAGCACGGTGCTCGCCCAAGCGGGATCGACGCGCGCCGGCTCGGGATACGAACGGTATTTCCGCGGCGCCCTGGAACAGCTGCACGGCGAGCGCCGCTACCGCGTCTTCGCCGACATCGAGCGCATCTCCGGGCGTTTCCCCACGGCGAAGTGGCGCCAGCCGGACGGCAAGACCGCCGAGATCACTGTATGGTGCTCCAACGACTATCTCGGCATGGGCCAGCATAAGGAGGTGGTGGCCGCCATGACCGAGACCGCCGCCCGCTGCGGCGTCGGCGCGGGGGGCACGCGCAACATCGCCGGCAACAACTCGCCCCTGGTCGATCTGGAGCGCGAACTCGCCGACCTGCACGGCAAGGAGGCCGGCCTCGTCTTCACCTCGGGCTACGTCTCGAACCAGGCGGGCATCTCGACCATCGCCAAGCTGATCCCGGACTGCCTGATCCTGTCCGACGCCTTCAACCACAATTCGATGATCGAGGGCGTGCGCCATTCCGGCTGCGCGAAGACGATCTTCCGCCACAACGACCTCCAGCATCTGGAGGAACTCCTGCGCGAGGCCGGCGACCGGCCCAAGCTGATCGTGTTCGAGTCGGTCTATTCCATGGACGGCGACGTGGCGCCGATCGGCCGGATCTGCGACCTCGCCGACCGCTACGGGGCGATGACCTACCTGGACGAGGTCCACGCGGTCGGGCTCTACGGCGCGCGCGGCGGCGGCATCGCCGAGCGCGACGGGGTGATGCACCGGGTCGACGTGATCGAGGGGACGCTCGCCAAGGGGTTCGGCTGCGTCGGCGGCTACATCACCGCTTCGGCGGCGATCTGCGACGCGGTGCGCAGCTTCGCGCCGGGCTTCATCTTCACGACCGCGCTGCCGCCCGCGGTGGCCGCTGCGGCCCGGGCCTCGGTGCGCTATCTCAAGCGCTCCAGCGCCGAGCGCGAGGCGCATCAGCGCCAGGCGGCGGCCACCAAAGCGGCGCTGACGGCGGCGGGTCTGCCGGTGCTGGAGACCGAGACCCATATCGTGCCGGTGATGGTCGGCGATGCCGAATTGTGCAAGGCGGCGGCCGACCACCTGCTGGAGCGGCACGCGATCTACATCCAGCCGATCAACTACCCGACGGTCCCGCGCGGCACCGAGCGCCTGCGGATCACGCCCTCGCCGTTCCACGATGCCGGGCACATCGAACGCCTGGCTGCGGCGTTGACAGAGACCTGGGAGACCCTGGACCTGCCGCGGGCCGGGACGGTGTTCGTCGAGGCAGCGGAGTAGGTTTTTTCGAGGCTCGCCGCGCCATTCCCTCCCCCGCACAGGGGGGAGGGGGAGCCGCTGTACTCTCTGCGCCCGCCCATCTCCCGCCCCCATCTCGTCTTTTCCGGCGCGCCCCTGTAACGACGGCGCCAACCCGTTCTCGCGAAAAGTCTCATAAAAATGATCTCCTCCCCGCTCATGACCGTGATGGTCGACGCCGCCCGCAAGGCCGCGCGCGGCCTGCGCCGCGACTTCGGCGAGGTCGAGAACCTCCAGGTCTCGCGCAAGGGCCCCGGCGACTTCGTCTCGGCGGCCGACCGCAAGGCCGAGGAGGTGCTGCGCGAGGCGCTGATGAAGGCCCGGCCCGGCTACGGTCTCGTGATGGAGGAGAACGGCATCATCGAGGGCACCGACAAGAGCCACACCTGGCACATCGACCCCCTCGACGGCACGTCGAACTTCCTGCACGGCGTGCCGCATTTCGCGGTGTCGGTCGGCCTGGAGCGCGAGGGCCAGATCGTGGCCGGCGTGATCTTCGACCCGATCAAGGACGAGCTGTTCGTCGCCGAGCGCGGCAAGGGCGCCTACCTCAACAACCGCCGCCTGCGGGTCTCAGGCCGCCAGGACATGGCCGACGCCCTGGTCGGCTACGGCACGCCCTACCTCGGCCGGGGCAGCCATCCGCGCCTCCTGCGCGAACTCGGCGCCGTCATGGCGGTGGCGGGCGGCACAAGGCGGATGGGATCGGCGGCCCTCGATCTGGCCTACGTCGCCTGCGGGCGCCTCGACGCCTACTGGGAGCGCGACCTCCAGACCTACGATTTCGCCGCCGGCGTGATCCTGGTGCGCGAGGCGGGCGGCTACGTGACCTCGGCGGACGGCGCGGCCGAACCGCTGGCGCCGCGCTCGGTCGCCTGCGGCAACGAGGGGCTGCACCGGGAGCTGGTCGCCATCCTCAAGAAGGTCCAGGCGGCCTGAGCCGTCGGAAACTGGTCAGGGCGGCGCGCTTCTGCTTTAAGCCCGCGGATCCCCACGGAAGGCCGAACGCATGGAAGCCCGCCGCCACGTCGCGCTGAAGGAATCGATCCGCTCGATTCCCGACTACCCGAAGCCCGGGATCGTCTTCCGCGACATCACCACCCTCCTCAGCGACCCGCGGGCCTTCCGCCGGGCCGTGGACGCGCTGGTCCACCCCTATGCGGGCGGGCAGATCCATCAGGTGGCCGGTATCGAGGCGCGGGGCTTCATCCTGGGCGGCGCCATCGCCCATCAGCTCTCCTGCGGCTTCGTGCCGATCCGCAAGAAGGGCAAGCTGCCCCACAAGACCGTCTCGATGGCCTACGCCCTCGAATACGGCACCGACGAGATCGAGATCCACGTCGATGCCGTGCGGCCCGGTGATCGGGTGCTGCTGGTCGACGACCTGATCGCCACCGGCGGTACCGCCACCGCCGCCGTGAACCTGCTCCAGAAGATCGGCGCCGAGATCGTGGCCGCCTGCTTCGTCATCGACCTGCCGGAGATCGGCGGGGCGCAGCGCCTGCGCGACATGGGCGTCGAGGTGCGCACCCTGATGCAGTTCGAGGGTCATTGAGGCCGGCGAAACGTTGACTTCGCAAGACCCTTCCGCCATAAGCCCGCCACTCGCGACGTGGCGCCCCGCCTGGGCGCCCTTCGTGTTTGCAGACAACCAAGGACGCGTGAAGGTCGGGTGCGGCATTAGCCGCCCGCGAGCGCGCCTCGACCTTTGAAGGCTCTGAGCCATGAAGAGAACCTACCAGCCGAGCAAGCTCGTCCGTAAGCGCCGTCACGGTTTCCGTGCGCGCATGGCCACCGCCGGCGGCCGCAAGGTCATCGCGCGCCGCCGCGCCCACGGCCGAAAGAAGCTGTCGGCCTAAGGCTGGATAGCCCTTCGCGGCCATGCCGCGGGGGATAGGATTGGCCGGGATCGGACCATCGATGGCGACGATCGAGCGGCTCAAGAAACGACCCGACTTCCTGGCGGCGGCCGAGGGGCGCCGCTTCCACACCGAGCGGATGAGTGCCCAGGGCCGTCTCCGGACGGCGGACGGACCGCCCTGCCTCCGGCTCGGCTTCACCATCACGAAGCGGGTCGGCCACGCGACGGAGCGCAACCGCATCCGCCGCCGCCTGCGCGCCGCCGTGTCCCTGGTTGCGGCCGATCTCCCAAACGACCTCGCGAGCCTGCCGGCCGATATCGTGCTGATCGCCCGCCGCCCCGCACTGGACGCGCCCTTCGAGACCCTCGCCGAGGATCTGCGCCGGGCGTTGCCCGCGGTGACGCGCCCGGCCGGCCCCCGGCCTCCGGGACAGGGCCGCGGCAAGCGGCCCCCCGGCAAGCCTGGCGATCGGTCTTCCACGACCACACCCAAGACCACACCTTTCCCGCATCTGGCGGGTGAGCCCGCGCCGTCCGGCCAAGCCGACATCGGCACGTCGTACGGGCGCGGCAGAGGTCCCCGAATCACAGGCGCGCGCGGGTCCGACGGGACCGGCGTCCGCCCTGACGTCACTCCGAACGCGTGCGGCGGTGTCCCTGATGGGCAATGACAAGACGAACATGTTCGTGGCCATCGGCCTGTCGCTGCTGGTGCTGCTGGGGTGGCAGTACTTCGTGGCCGGCCCGCGGATGGAGCAGCAGCGGCTGATCGAGGCGCAGAACAAGGCCGCCCAGCAACAGCAGCAGCCCCCGGGCGTGACCCCGGACGGCGTGCCCTCGCCCTCGCCCAAGGAGGGCGGCCCGGCCGCCCCGGCGCCGGGAACCCTGCCGACCGCGCAGGGCGGCCCGGTTTCCCGCGAGGCCGCGCTCGCCCGCTCGCCGCGGATCCGGATCGAGACCCCGGCGCTCTCCGGCTCGATCGCCCTCAAGGGCGGCCGCGTCGACGACGTGGCCCTCAAGAACTATCACGAGACCGTCGACCCCAAGAGCCCGGAGATCGTGCTGTTCTCGCCGGCTGGGAGCGAGACGCCGTACTACGCCGAGTTCGGCTGGGTCGGGGCCGAGGCCGGTCCGCTGCCGACCAACGACACCCTCTGGACCAGCGACGGCAAGGTGCTCTCCCCCGGCGCGCCGGTGACCCTGACCTGGGACAACGGTGCCGGTCTCGTCTTCAAGCGGATCGTCGCGGTCGACGACAAGTACATGTTCACGGTCCGCGACGAGGTCGAGAACAAGGGCTCGGGCGCGATCACGCTCTACCCGTACAGCCTCGTCTCCCGCTGGGGTAAGCCGCACACCCAGGGCTACTACGTCCTGCACGAGGGCATGATCGGCTATCTCGGGAACGACGGCCTGCAGGAATTCACCTACGACAAGCTCGCCAAGGAGGGCGCCTATGGCGGCGCCAACACCAAGGGCCGCGCCTGGACCGGCGTGAGCGGCGGCTTCGTGGGCATCACCGACAAGTACTGGGCGGCGGCCGCGATCCCCGATCAGGACATGCCGTACACGGGCGCCTTCACCGACCGCACCGACGGCACCACCAACGTCTACCAGGCGAGCGTGCGCGGCGATCCCGTGAACCTCGCGGCGGGCGCCTCGGCCACCGCGACCCAGCGGCTGTTCGCCGGCGCCAAGGAAGTCAACCTGATCAACAACTACGAGAAAGACCTGAACATCAAGCACTTCGATCTGATGATCGATTGGGGCTGGTTCTTCTTCATCACCAAGCCGATGTTCCGGGCGCTGGACTTCTTCTACCACCTGTTCGGCAATTTCGGCGTGTCGATCCTGGTGGTGACCTTCTGCCTGAAGCTGCTGTTCCTGCCGATCGCCAACCGCTCCTATGTGTCCATGGCCAAGATGAAGGCCGTGCAGCCTGAAATGGCCAGCATCCGCGAGCGGTACAAGGACGACCGCATGAAGCAGCAGCAGGCCACAATGGAGCTGTACAAGAAGGAGAAGATCAATCCGGTCGCCGGCTGCTGGCCGGTCCTGATCCAGATCCCGGTGTTCTTCGCGCTCTACAAGGTGCTGTTCATCACCATCGAGATGCGCCACGCGCCGTTCTTCGGCTGGATCCACGATCTCGCGGCCCCGGATCCGACGAGCATCGTCAACCTGTTCGGCCTGCTGCCCTTCCCGGCGCCGGACTTCGTCCATCTCGGCGTCTGGCCGCTGATCATGGGCGTGACCATGTTCGTGCAGATGAAGATGAACCCCGCGCCGCCGGACCCGGTCCAGGCGCAGATCTTCACCTTCATGCCGATCGTATTCACCTTCATGCTGGGTTCGTTCCCCGCCGGTCTCGTAATCTACTGGGCCTGGAACAACACCCTGTCGGTGATTCAGCAATACGTCATCATGCGCCGCAACGGCGTGAAGGTGGAGCTGTGGGACAACCTGCGATCGACATTCCGGCGCGGTAGCACTAAGGCGGCCACCACCAAGGGCTGACAGGGAAAGCCGTGACCGAGACCAACGACGACGCGGCCGACCTCGTCGAGGCCGGCCGCCTGCTGTTCGCCGGCGCCGCCGACTTCTACGCGGCCACCCAGACCCTCGAGCGCATCCCGCCCATGGAGGGTGTCGAGATCGCCTTCGCGGGGCGCTCGAACGTGGGTAAGTCGAGCCTGATCAACGCGCTCACCGGTCGCAACACCCTGGCGCGGACCTCGCACACCCCGGGCCGGACGCAGCAGCTCAACTTCTTCCGGATCGGGGAGCGGCTGTCGCTCGTCGACATGCCGGGCTACGGCTACGCCGCCGTCGAGAAGGCCAAGGTCGAGGCCTGGACCCGGCTGATCCACGCCTATCTCAAGGGCCGCGCCAACCTCGCCCGGGTGTTCATGCTGATCGACGCCCGGCACGGGTTCAAGGCGATCGATACCGACGTGCTCGACGGCCTCGACAAGGCGGCGGTGAGCTATCAGGTCGTGCTGACCAAGGGCGATTCTCTCAAGAAGGGCGAGGTCGCCGACCGCATCAGCGGCATCGAGGCGGGGCTCGCCCGGCGCCCGGCCGCCTATCCGCAGGTGATCCTGACCTCCAGCCGCGACGACAGCGGCGTCCCGGAACTCCGGGCGGCGATCGCCAAGCTCCTCGTGGAGCGCCCGGCGTGAGATTGTCCGGCCTCGACCGCGCGCTCGCGGCGCTCGCCTGCCTCGCCGGCCTGCTCGGCGTCGCGCTCAGCGCCGCCGCCGCGCACATCCCCGGGGCGGATTCGCTGAAGACGGCGGCGCAGTTCCTCCTGTTCCATGCCCCGGCGATCCTGGCTCTCGTCGGCTTCGGCGCGGCCGGCCTCGCCCGGCCGGGTCTCGCCCGCGCGGCGGCGGGGCTGCTGGTCCTCGGCCTGATCCTGTTCTGCGGCGATCTCGCGGTGCGGACCTGGCTGCAGCACCCGCTCTTCCCGATGGCGGCGCCCACCGGTGGTTTCGCCCTCATGGGCGGCTGGCTCACTGGGATTGTGTGCGCCGTGGTACCGCTGCGCCGCCTAGCTTAACGCCCGGACCTGCAGGAACGCCAGCGCCGGTCCCTGGGCCTGGGAGAACACCCCGGCCGTCAATGCGCCGCCGTAGACCGCCGCGGTGTCGAGGTTGGTGCGGAACCGGCGCCGCTCCGGCCGTCCGGTCCGCTGCGGCGTGTGGCCGTGGACCACGTGCCGGCCGAAATCGTGGTCGCCCTCCAGGAACGGCTCGCGGATCCACAGGCGGTTGTGGTCGTCCGGATCCGGAATCGGGGCGCCCGGCCGGAAGCCGGCATGGACGTACCAGCGGGCCGCGTCCGCATGCAGGGTTGGCAGGGCCTCGATCCAGTCGAGGGTGTCGCGGGGAAGCTCGCCGACCTCGTGCGCGTTGAACGATTCAAGCGTCGCGTCGCCGCCGTTGCTGAGCCAGCGCTCGGCCGCCTGCGGCGTGTGTAAGGCGTCGAGCAACATGCGCTCGTGATTGCCCATCAGGCAGGTGACGCGGTCGGGCTCGGCCCAGTTGAGGCGGCCGAGGGTGTGCAGGACCGCGGCGCTGTCGGGCCCCCGGTCGATGTAGTCGCCCAGGAAGACGAGCCGGTGCGCCCGGCCGCCGGCATGGTCGGCGATCCGCTCCAGGAGGGTATCGAGGAGGGCCGCGCAGCCGTGGATGTCGCCGACGGCGTAGGTGAGGGATTCGGATTCCATGGCGCCATCGTCCAACGCGGCGGCGCCCGCCGCAAGGCCGTGCCGGATCCGCAGGGGCGCTACGCCGCGAGATCCCGCATCACGGTGATCAGATCCGCCTTGCCCTCGAAGCCGATGCCCGGCAGGTCCAGCATGGTGATGTGGCCGTCCTCGACCCGCACGCCGTCCGGAAAGCCGCCGTAGGGCTGGAACAGGTCGGGGTAGCTCTCGTTGCCGCCGAGCCCGAGGCCGGCCGCGATGTTGAGCGACATCTGATGTCCCCCGTGCGGGATGCAGCGGGACGCCGACCAGCCGAATTCGGCGAGCACGTCGAGGGTGCGCAAATACTCCACCAGCCCATACGACAGTGCGCAGTCGAATTGCAGCCAGTCGCGGTCCGGCCGCATGGCGCCGTAGCGCAGGAGGTTGCGCGCGTCCTGATGCGAGAACAGGTTCTCGCCGGTGGCCATCGGCCCGGGGTAATAGGGCGCCAGCGCCGCCTGGAGCGCGTAGTCGAGCGGATCGCCCGCCTCCTCGTACCAGAACAGCGGGTAATCCCGCAGCATCCGCGCGTAGGCGATGGCGGTCTCGAGGTCGAAGCGGCCGTTGGCGTCCACCGCGAGGCGGCCCCGTCCGCCGATCTCGGCGAGCACCGCTTCGATCCGGCGCCGGTCCTCGTCGATCGGGGCGCCGCCGATCTTCATCTTCACCACCGTGTAGCCGCGGTCGAGATAGCCGCGCATCTCGGCCTGCAGGGCGGAATCGTCCTTGCCGGGGTAGTAATAGCCGCCCGCCGCGTAGACGAAGACCCGCGGGTTCGCATGCTTCCCGGTCCGTTCGGCCAGCATCCGGAACAGTGGCTTGCCGGCGATCTTGGCCGCCGCATCCCAGATCGCCATGTCGAGGGTGCCCACCGCCACCGAGCGCTCGCCGTGGCCGCCGGGCTTCTCGTTGCGCATCATGGCGGCCCAGATCCGGTGCGGATCCAGGGTGTCGCCGCCCTCGGTGAGCAGGCTCGCGGGATCGGCCTCCAGGATCCGGTCGCGGAACCGCTCGCGGATCAGGCCGCCCTGGCCGTATCGGCCGTTGGAATTGAAGCCGTAGCCGACGACCCGGCGCCCGTCCCGGACGACGTCGGTGACCACCGCCACGAGGCTCGTGGTCATCTTCGAGAAATCGATATAGGCGTTGCGGATCGGCGAGGCGATCGGCTTGGTCACCTCGCGGATGTCGACGATGCGCATGGTGGGCTGTCCTTTCGCTGGCCTCCGCCACCGTATCGCCGGCGGCGCCTTGGTCCTAAGCGGGCCGGGCGTAGCGCCCGTCGTAGCGGCCTTCCCGGATCAGCGCGAGAACCTCCGCCTCCCGGTCGGCCTGGGCGCGCACGGCCTCGCGCAGCGTCGGCGCGATTCCCGGCGGGAAGGTCACGACGCCGTCCGCGTCGCCCACCACCACATCGCCCGGATTTACCGTCCAGCCGCCGATGCAGACCGGCAGGTTGGTGGCGCCGGGGCCCGTCTTGAACGGACCGCGCGGGGTCGCGGCACGGGCGTAGCAGGGGAAATCGGACGCCGCGAAGGCGTCGGTGTCGCGTACGGCGCCGTCGATCACGAAGCCCGCGACGCCCCGGCTCTCGGCGATCGCCTTCATGACGTCGCCGACGAGGGCGCGGCTCGTATCGCCGCCACCATCGACCACGATCACGTCGCCGCGGCGGGCCGCCTCCAGCGCCTGATGGATGGCGAGGTTGTCGCCCGCCCGGACCCGGACCGTGAAGGCGGTGCCGATCAGCCGGCCGCCGCGATGGAACGCGCGCAGGCCCGCCAGGACCGGCATCCGGTCGAGGCAGTCGCTGATCGTCGCCGTCGCGACATCCCGGAACGCGGCGAGCAGGCCGGGATCGACGGAAGGCGGCGGCGGGTTGTGCGTGATGGCGGTCATCGGCCCGGATCTCACCCCAGCGGCTTGCCCGCCGGCTCCGTGCGGAACCGGCGACGCGTCGGGGGATCTTGCCTCAAGAACCGCCCATTGTCGTTCGCGGATCTCGGCAGTCGCTTCTTGAAAGGTATCGTCGAGGGCCGGGGGCCGGCGACCACCGTTCGGGACGATGCGCTAGTGATCGGCCGCCGCCGGCACCGCCCCGCCGCCGCCCGTGGCGAGCTTGCGCCGAGCGTCCGCCTGGCCGCTGGCGGCCCCGAAATAGCTCGCCGAATCGCCGAGCTGGACCGCCGGCTGGCAGTTCGGCGTGCAGGACAGCGATTCCCGATCCAGGCCGCGCTGGACCGTGATGGTCGAATCCCGTGACGCCTCGACCCGGATCATGGTCTCGGCGATCATCGCGCCCGCGTTGTCCAGGGCGATCAGGTTGGTCGAGCCGAAGCTCTTGCCCGTGAGCACGAGCACGCCGTTCTTCTGCGGGGTGACCTCCGCGATGATCGGATTGCCCACGATGACGGTCGCGGTCTTCTCGGGCAGGCGGATGACCTTGGCGTTGTCCACCAGCACGGTCACCACCGGCAGCGGCTCGGACTGTCCGGCCGCCGCGACGCCCATCATCAGGAGTAGGAGGCCGGCTCGGCCCGCATTCGACAGGGTGCGGCGCATCGGACGTGCTCGAATGGAGGCGGGCGGAGGACGGGACTCCGCCCTTGGTGTCGGGGATACGCCGCACCGGTGAAGGAAGCGCTAAGCAAACTTGCGTGGTGGAACCGCAGCGCGTCGGCCGATTTGCGGGGCATCGCCGAAACTGAACCTTCACCAAGCTTCCAATGGTTACGGCCGACGATGCATCCAAAATCCGATTTAACCGATTTTCAAGGCGTAATTGGCAGTCTGTGCAAGCCGCCGATCGAGACCTCATAATTCTTCGTCGGTCATCGCTTGAGTTTCCGTCGCCCCGTGTTGATCGAAGGATCGCCCCCCATGAAGAGCTTGTTCACGCGTTTCACCTCCGACGAGTCCGGAGCCACCGCCATCGAGTACGGCATGATCGCGGCCCTGATCGCCGTCGCCATCATCGCCGCGCTGAAGACCGTCGGTAACAACCTGACCAACAAGTTCACCCAGATCTCCGGCAACCTGAACTGATCGAACCCCGACGATCACGATCTGCGGCAGGTCCGGGACACCCCCGTCGCGCGTGAGCGGACGGGGGCGTTCTCGGCCGGCCGGCGCCGACGTGGCGCGGAGCGCAGACGGCCTCCGACGGGCGGATGGTCCCGGCCCCGCGCAAATCTCCTTTCCGGCAACTGACAACGCAGGTTGGCCCCGTCATGGTCGGTGCAGGCGCGGCAGGCTCTGAGATGGCGGGCCTCGGCCCCGCAGGCTTCGGCCTGCTCGTGCTGTTCCCGTTCCTGATGGCCTACGCGGCCGCGAGCGACCTGCTGACCATGCTGATCCCGAACCGGATCTCGCTCGCCCTGGTGGCGGGTTTCGCGCTGCTCGCGCTCGCCGGCCCGCTGAGCTGGGCCGAGGTCGGCTCCCACCTCGGCGCGGGGGCCGCGATCCTCGCGGTCACCTTCACGCTGTTCGCCTGCGGCGTGATCGGCGGCGGCGACGCCAAGCTGGCGGCCGCAACGGCCCTGTGGCTCGGTTTCGACGGTCTTGCCGACTATCTCCTCGTCGCGTCGATCCTCGGCGGCGCCCTGACCCTGGCGATCCTGTTCGCGCGGACGCACCCGCTGCCCCTGCGCATCGCCCGCATGCCGTTCGCCCTGCACCTGCACGACGCCAAGACCGGAATTCCCTACGGGATCGCCCTCGCGGCCGCCGCCCTCCTGGTCCTTCCCGAGACCGAGGTCTGGACCCGGGCGCTCGCCGGCTGACACGCGGCACTCGGGATTGTGTCCCGCGCCGACCCTGCCGTTTCCACCTACCCGACTCGATTCCCGAGGCCGCCGTCTGGAGCCCCGGTCCGGGCCCCGCTAAAAGTCCGGCATGCCCCTCGCGCTGCTGCGTCGCCCCGATCCGGAACACCTCGAGGTCCAGCACGAGGGCGCACGCCTGCGCATCGCGCTCCGGCGCCGCCCGACCGCGCGCCGCATCACCCTCCGGGTCTCAGCCGCCACCGGCGAGGTGGTGATCACGCTCCCAAGCCGGACGGCCGTGGACACCGCGCAGCGTTTCGCCGCCAGCCACGCCGGCTGGATCGCCGCGCGGCTGGCCCGTCTGCCCGAACGCGTGGTCTTCGAGCCGGGCGCGCACCTGCCGTTGCGTGGCGCGCCGCACCGCGTGACCCTCCGCGACAGGCGCGGCGGCGCGGTGCGCGTCGAACACGATGCCGGCGGGCCGGTGATCTCGCTCGCCTGCGAGCCCGCCCACGTTGCCCGCCGGATCCGGGATTTCCTGGCCCGGGAGGCCCGGCGGGATCTCGCCGCGGCGGTCGAGCGCTACGCGCCGCGGCTCGGCCAGCGGCCGGGCCGCATCACCCTGCGCGATACCCGCAGCCGCTGGGGATCCTGCACCGCGCGGGGCGAGCTGAATTTCTCGTGGCGCCTGATCCTGGCACCTCCGATGGTGCTGGACTACCTCGTCGCCCACGAGATGGCGCATCTGCGCGAGATGAACCACTCGCCCCGGTTCTGGACGCTGCTGGGGGAGCTGTGCCCGAACGTGGAGGCCGCGGAGGCGTGGCTGAAGCGCAACGGCACCGGCCTGCACCGCTACGGCTGAGCGCGGCGGCGGCCGGTCAGCCCTTGGCGCGCAGCACGCGCTGGCCGATGACGGCGTCGGCCGGCCATGCCGGCCGCGGCTCGACTTCGCCGGGATTGAGGGTGCGCGGGGCGACGCCGTCGCAGATCTCGCGCTGGCGGAGGATCACCGGGTTGCCGAACGCGTCGCGCCGCCGGATCAGGCCGCCCTCCCGGCAATAGCCGGCGATCGCCGCCTGGCCGTTGCGGCGGCCATACGGGTTCTCCGCCACGGGCGGATGCTCGATCACCAGCGTATCGGTGTGGTTGAGCGAGCGCTCGACATAGGTGGTCTCATCGACCGGCAGGGACTGGGCCCCGGCCTGGGTGACGGCGGCCATCAAGCAGGCGGCCGAGAGGGCGAGCAGGCGCATCACGACGTCACGATCCGGCGCTTGAGGACTGATGACGACTTATCTAGGCCGTAAGCCGCGCGCCGGGTAGCACCGTCGCGCAACACAGGGCCCGCATCGCTTGACAGCGCGGGTCCGACCATGGTCCGAACACGCCCGATTGTACGGCTCCCGCCCGTCCGGGCCGGAGCGTTCCGAAGGGATCGGTGGTGCCGCTTCACGCGAGGCTCGTTCGTTTCCGGCGCGCTGTCCGGCGCGCCGCGCCGCCGGTTTTTCTCGCCCTGGTCGCGGCGGCGCTCGCCCCCGCGGGGCCCGCCATGGCTCAGGGCATGGTGCGCAAGACCTTCGACGATTGGCAGCTGCGCTGCGAGACGCCGGCCGGCGCCAAGGCCGAGCAATGCGCCCTGGTCCAGTATCTCGCCGCCGAGGACCGGCCGAACCTGACCCTCGTGGTCATCGTCTTGAAGACGGCCGACAACCGCGGCTACCTGCTGCGGGTCGTGGCGCCCTTGGGGGTGCTCCTGCCCTCCGGCCTCGGCCTGAAGATCGACCAGACCGATATCGGCCGGGCCGGCTTCGTCCGCTGCCTCACCACCGGTTGCGTGGCCGAGGTGGTGATGGATGACGGCCTGGTCCGGCAGTTCAAGAGCGGCACGCAGGCGACCTTCATCGTGTTCCAGACGCCCGAGGAAGGCGTCGGCATCCCGCTCTCGATGAAGGGCTTCGCGGCCGGGTTCGACAGCCTGAAATGACGATGCCGCTCGGGAGCCGTGCGATGGTTGGAGGTCGGGACGGAGCGGGGATCTGCCGCCGGTTTGCGCCCCTGTGCGCGACCGCCGCCGTTCTGGTGGTCGCGGCGGCGCTTGCGGCTTTCCCGGCCCGGGCCGAGGAGGGCAACATCTTCTCCAACCTGCTCAAGTTCGGCGGCACGACCGTCCCGCCGTCGCAGGCCGAGGGCCTCGAGCCGCCCTACTGCCCGCCCGTGGAGGTCGCCGAAGGCGCGGCTGCAACCCGCACCCTGGCCGGCTCCGAGGTGCGCACGCAATTCTCCCTCGGCCGTCTCGCCCGGGAATGCACGCGGCTCCAGGACGGCTCGATCTCGGTCAAGGCCGGCGTCGAGGTGAACGTCCTGCTCGGGCCTGCCGGCGCGCCGGGGCGGTTCGATGTCCCGGTCACGCTCCAGATCCGCCATGACGGCAAGGTGGTCACGAGCCGTGTCGAGCGCGCCAGCGTGGTCGTCGGGCCCGGCGAGGCGCAGGGTTTCGCCACCATCGTGGCCGACGCGCTCCTGGTCCCCACCGCGTTGACGGCGGATTACGACATCGCGGTGGCCGTCGGCGCTGGCGGCAAGGGTACCAAGACCGCCACCAAGCCGCGCCGCCGGAAGCCGGCGGTCGCCGCGTCGCCCCCCGCGGGCGGAGGCGACGACGCTGCCCAGTGACGCCGCGGCGCGCCGCGTCGATCCGCGCCCGTCGACGATCGATCGCCACCGGCTCTGGTCGGGCCGCGCGACCCGCTTCCGCCTGGAACCGGCGGACGACCCCGTCTTCGACCGCCGCCTCGTCCTCCCGGACCATCCGACCGGCTGGGTCGTGCTGAGCTACGGGGGCGCCGCCACGGGGGCGCCGCGTCGCCCGATCCTCCGCGTCCTGCGCGAGTCCGACCAAACGCCCCAGGATTTCGTCCTGCCGGGGGCATCCCAGGGCGTGGCGCATTGGCTCGGCCTGATCCCGCCCGACGCGCGGGAGATCCGCCTCTGCGCCGGTCCCGACTTCGTTCTGGAGCGGGTCGGAGCCCGGCGGGAGATCGAGGTGCTGGCGCAATGCCTCCTGCGGCGGCCCTGGCGCTGCGTCGGGGCGCTCTATGAACGGGCCCGCGGCGCGCAGCGTCCCTATCGCGACACCCTGCGCGGCGCCTGCGCGGTGACGCCGCTGGCGCGCTTCCCGTCCTGGGCCGCGGCCCGGACCCGGCCGAGCCCCCTGCCGCCTTCGAGCCTGCGGATCCGCTGCCTCGTCCTCGCGCGGCCCGGGGAGGCCACGGCCCTGGCCGCCACGCTCGACGCGCTCGCGGCGCAGACGCACCGCGCGCCGGAGATCGATGTCGCCTGGGCGGGCGAGCCGCCCGGGGCGCCGGACGCCCGCGCCTCCCACCGTCGCTGGGACGAGCGCGCCGGCCCGGACGATCTCATCGGGGATGCCGAGGCCCTGTGCCTCCTGCGGGCGGGCGACATCCCGGAGCCCGATGCCCTGGCGCTCCTCGCGCAGGCGATGCCGGGGGCGGACCTCGCCTACGGCGACGCCATCGGTCCCGACGGGAAACCGCGCCTGAACCCGGATTGGAGCCCGGATCTCGCCCTGGCGACGGGCTATCCGGGCCGGCCCCTGCTGGCGGCGCGGCCGTTTCTCGCCACCGCCCTGCCGGCCCCGGTGGGGCCGATGGCGCAGATGGACCTCGCCCTGGAGGTCGCGGCCGTCGCGGCGCGGGCGCAGGTGGCCCACATCCCGCGGATCCTCGCCCGCACCGTGGCGGCGCCCCTCGACGCCGCCGCCCGGGCGCGGGCGCTCGGCGCGCGCCTGGAGGGAGCGGGCGCACCGGCCGCGACCGCGCTTCACGAGAGCGCCGTCCGGCTGGACTGGCCGCTGCCGCAGCCGGCGCCGACGGTCAGCGTCGTGATCCCGTCGCGCGACCGGCTCGAGCTGATCGCCCGCGTCTGCCGGGGCGTCCTGCACGAGACGGCCTACGCGCCCCTCGAACTGATCATCGTCGACAACGGTTCGACCGACCCCGCGGTCCTGGCCCATTACGAGGTCCTGCGCCGGGATCCGCGGGTGCGCATCCGCATCGACCCGCATCCGTTCAACTTCGCCGCCATGGTCAATGCCGGCGTCGCCCTGGCGACGGGCACCGTGATCGTGCTGCTTAACAACGACGTGGCGGTGCTGGAACCCGGCTGGCTGGACGCGATGGTTCGCCACGCCTGCCGGCCCGAGGTGGGCGCCGTGGGCGCCAAGCTCGTCTACGGCGACGGCACCCTGCAGCATGCCGGCGTCGTCGTCGGCCTCGGCGGACGGGCGGGCCACATCCTGCGCCGCCGGCCCGGGGACACCCCCGGCCATCTCGGTCGCCTGCGCGTCGCCCACGAGGTCGCGGCGGTGACGGCGGCCTGCCTGGCGGTGTCACGCGAGAAATATCGGGCGGTGGGCGGCTTCGACGCCGAGGCCTTCCCAGTCGACTTCAACGATGTCGATTTCTGCCTGCGGCTCGGCGCCGCCGGCTGGAAGACGGTCTGGACCCCGGCCGCGACCCTCGCGCATCTGGAATCGGTCAGCCGGGGGCCTTCGGTCGGCGCGCAGCGCATCCGGTTCGAGCGGGAGGCCGCGCGGTTCTCCGAGCGCTGGCGCGAGGCGATCCGCCACGATCCGTTCTATCATCCGGCCCTGTCGCTCACGACCTTCGGCGAGGATCTGGAATGACGCCGCGCCGATTCCGGCGCGGGTTGGCCGATGCGATGCGCCGGGTCCTGAGCCATCCCCGGGAGGCGGGGGCGATCGCCTGGGCGCGCCTGACCGGGAAGCGGCTGCGCGCCCGCCAGAGACTCGCGGCACTCGTCGGCATCGACCACCGGCTCGCCCTGCCGGACCGGATCCTCGCGCGGTTCCCGCCGGCTCCCGACGGACCAGGCGACGACATCCGTCTGATCGGCGACGGCGAACTCGTCGCCGGTGCCCCGGCACGGATCGCCGCGGCCTTCGCATCCGATCCCGATCTCCAGGCCGTCTACGGCGACGCGCTCGCGCAGGATCACCCCGGCGGCCCGGTTCTGCCGCTGCTGCCGCCGGTCTTCGACGCCGACCGGCTCGCGGCCTTCGACTATCTCGGGCCGGTCCTGGCCTATCGGCGCGGCGCCCTCGATCCCGGCCAAGCCCCGCTCAGCCCGGCCGATGCCGCGTTCCGCATCGCAGAGCGGCACGGCGCCCGATCGGTCGGCCACCTGCCGGAGATTCTGTCGGTCCGCCGTGGGGGCACGTCCGGCACCGCCCCGCTTGCGGGGGAGGGGAGGGGGGGCATCCAACATCGGGTGGTGGAGGCCCATCTCGCACGAACCGGCCGCGCCGGAACCGGCATCGCCGCCGCGGCGGACGGTCTGCTGCGCGTGGAGCACCCGCTCCCCGAGCCGCCGCCGCTCGCCAGCCTCATCGTGCCGACCCGGGACCGCCTCGACCTGCTCCGCCCCTGCCTGGACAGCTTGCGGACCGCCACCGACTGGCCGTCCCTCGAGATCCTGGTCTGCGATAACGACAGCCGCGAGCCGGAGACCCTGGCCTACCTCGTCGATCTGGAACGGCAGGGGAGGGGGCACGTCGTGCCCTGTCCCGGTCCGTTCAACTTCGCCGCGATGAACAACGCCGCCGCCGCCCGGGCCAGGGGGGCGCTGCTGGTCTTCGTCAACAACGATGTCGAGGCGTTCCGACCCGACTGGCTGACGCTCATGGCCCGCGAGGCCCTGAGGCCGGAGGTCGGGGCCGTCGGCGCCAAGCTCCTCGACGGCGAGGGCCGCATCCAGCACGGCGGCATCGTGCTCGGCACCGGCGGGCTGGTGACGCACGGGCACCGCCACTTCCCCGGTGATGCGCCGGGCTATCTCGCGGCGCTGCGCGCGACGCACGCGGTCTCGGCGGTCACCGCCGCCTGCCTGGTCGTCGAGGCGGCGAAGTTCCGGTCGGTCGGGGGCTTCGACGACGAACATTTCGCCGTCGATTTCAACGACGTGGATCTGTGCCTGCGCCTCCGCGCGGCCGGCTACCGCACCCTCCTCGTGCCGGCGGCGGTGCTGCATCACCGGGAGGCGGCGAGCCGCCGCTGGACGCCGGAGGCCCGCGCCCGGCACGAGCGCGAGATCGCGGCTCTCGAAAAGCGATGGGGGCCGCTGCTGGCGCAGGACCCCCATTATCACCCGGGCTTCGATCCGGACCTCTCGACCCATGCGCGCCTGCGCACGGGCTTCCCGGGGGGCGGATCTGCCGGCCTGCGCCGTCCGCGCGCCTGACGCCGCTACTGGACGAGCCGCGGCCCGCTGCCCTGGACCTTCTCGTTCTCCGACATGATCCCGAGCCGCTTGGCGACTTCGGTATAGGCCTCGATCAGGCCG
The DNA here is from genome assembly GCF_022829585.1 of Methylobacterium sp. J-026. GTDB lineage: Bacteria > Pseudomonadota > Alphaproteobacteria > Rhizobiales > Beijerinckiaceae > Methylobacterium. Next base: position 14,512 of record NZ_JAKSYC010000138.1, on the reverse strand, counting down.
CCCAGATCCTTGCGGAACCGGTCCTTGTCGAGCTTGTCGGACGACTTGATGTCCCAGAGCCGGCAGGAATCCGGGGAAATCTCGTCGGCGACGACGATGCGCATCATGTCGCCCTCCCACAGGCGGCCGGTCTCGATCTTGAAGTCGACGAGCCGGATGCCGACGCCGAGGAAGAGGCCCGACAGGAAGTCGTTGACGCGGATCGCCAGCGCCATGATGTCGTCGATCTCCTGCGGCGTCGCCCAGCCGAAGGCCGTGATGTGCTCCTCCGACACCATCGGGTCGTTGAGAGCGTCGTTTTTGTAATAGAACTCGATGATCGAGCGCGGCAGCTGGGTGCCTTCCTCCAGGCCCAGCCGGGTTGCCAGCGAGCCCGCCGCCACGTTGCGCACCACAACCTCGAGCGGGATGATCTCGACCTCGCGGATCAGCTGCTCGCGCATGTTGAGCCGGCGAATGAAATGCGTCGGCACGCCGATGTCGTTGAGGTGCTGAAAGACGAATTCCGAGATCCGGTTGTTCAGCACGCCCTTGCCGTCAATGACCTCGTGCTTCTTCGCGTTGAAGGCCGTCGCGTCATCCTTGAAGTGCTGGATGAGCGTGCCGGGCTCGGGTCCCTCGTAGAGGACCTTCGCCTTGCCCTCGTAGATGCGACGGCGGCGGTTCATAGGCGTGTACCGTGGTTTGAGGAAGTCCATGGGCCGAGGCTCCTGATGCGCGACGATGGGGCGGAATCCGCGGCGCGGCGACCGGACGCGAGGTCGGGCCGCCGGACGACCTCTGCCCGAGAGCCCCGGCGACCGGCTTCTAAACTAGCCGAACCGGGCTTCCAGCACAACGCGTTAGCCCGCGGGGCAGGGGTGCCGGATCCGCGTCGACGCGGGGCGCGGGCGCGGATGGCCGGCCGAGTCTCCCCCGGCCGGCATCGGGCGGAGCGTGCGGCGCAGGGGGGGGCGGGGTTCGGCGTCAGGCCCGCCCCGGGATCCAATTCAGGCGGGATGGAGCTGAGCGGGCTCATCCACCGCCGCGTCGAGGCGCTCGAGGGTCCAGTCCGTCGGCGACAGGCGCAGCACCGTGTCGTGATAGGCCGTGAGGCTGGGCCGGTGGGCGACGCTGACCACGGTCGCACCGGTGCGGCGCAACTGGTGGTACAGGAGCTGTTCGGTCTCCGGATCGAGGGCGCTGGTCGCCTCGTCGAGGAAGACGCAGCGCGGCCGGCTCGCGAGGATACGGGCGAAGGCGATCCGCTGCTGCTCGCCGAGGGACAGGATCCGGCCCCAGTCGCGCCGCGCCGCGAAGCCGCCCGCCTGTTCCGCGAGGTCCGGCAGGTGCACGCGTTCGAGGATCGCCTGAAGCTCCCCGTCGCTCAAGGACAGGCTCCGCTGACGGGGATAGGTGAGCTGGAGCCGCAGGTCACCGAGCGGCATGTAGGGCCGCTGCGGCAGGAACATCATCGTGGCGGGATCGGGCATCTCGATGGTGCCCTGTCCCCGGGTCCAGAGCCCGGCCATCGCGCGCAGGAGCGAACTCTTGCCGATGCCCGTCCGGCCCACGATCAGCAGGCGCTCCCCGGCGCCGAGGCTGAGGGTGAGCCGCTCGACGAGATGGCGCTCGCCCGCCGGCGTCTGGACCGACACGTCGCGGAGCGCGATCCGGTCGGTGCTCCCATAGCGCAGGGTGATGCGCGGGGCGTCGTCCGGCCGGGCGTTGGCGGCCAGCGCGTTGAACGTCTCTTGGATCTCCGCGATGCGCACCACCGTCGGGGCGGCCTCGACGATGCTCGGGATGAAGCGCGAGACCACGCTGAGGCCGCCGACGATCATGCTCGCCGCCGCGATCCCGGCCGTCATGGTCCCGTAATCCATCGCCTCCGCGAAGAACACCGGCGCCAGGCAGATCGCCGGCAGGGCATGCCAGATGATGGCGGTGAGTTCGCCCGCCCCGGCGATCACCAGGGCGTAGCGGACGATGCGCAGCCGCCTGGCGAGGACGATCCTCAGTCGATCGAGCAGGTGCGTCCGCTCCGCGGCCTCGCCCTGATAGAACGCGATGGTTTCCGCGTGATCGCGCACGTGCAGCAGGCCGTAGCGCAGGTCCGCCTCCGCGACCGTCACGTCCCATTGCTTCCGGATCAGCGGCCGATAGACGACGTAGTTCAGGACGATCTGCAAGCCGACATAGGCCAGCGTCGCGATCAGCATCGACCGGGAGATGCTCGCCAGGATCGCGACCTGGACGCCGACATCGATGCTCGCATGGGTCAGTTCCCGCGGAAAGCGGCTGACGGCCTCGCAGAACGGCTCGACCTGCTCCTGGATGCGCTGATCGGGATTGTCGATCGACTGCGTGAGGCTGATCTCGTAATAGGTCCGCGCCGACAGGTATTGATCGATCAACCGGGTCGTCAGCCATCCGCGCCAGTGCACATTGAGGTATTGGCTGGACAGGATCTGCAGCGTGCTGATGATCTGGCGCAGGAAATTGAGCCCGAGCAGCGCGAAGAGCAGCGGCCAGTACGCCGATGCGTTCCTGGCGACGAGCTGGTTCGTGAGGCTCGCGGTGGTGGTGGTCACGTAGCCGCCCGCGATGCCGTAGGTGGCCGACAGAACGATCCCCGCGAGCGCGAGCAGCCAGGATGGCCACGCCCCCCGACGCAGCCAGTAGGGTTTGAGAACTGCCCAGAGTCGCCGCGCGAAGCGGGTGTCCAGCTTGAAATTGCCGGGATCCGTCGCGACGCGGCTCGCCTCGGCCGAGGCGAGGCCGGTCACGGATTGGTCCTGCATCGCATCGTGTCCGGTATTCGATCACGTATCGGCAAAATCCCGGTTTCAGAAGGTCTCGGACCGTGTGCGGGTTCTGAGCGCAGCCCTGGAGATCGCGGGCCTGCACAGCGGGCCCGAGGATCCCGGCACAGGTCAGAACGTGAGATGGACCGAACCCACCACCGTCCGCCCCTGGCCGAGCCAATTGCCGCCGCCGAAGGTACCGATCGACTGATAGTACCGACGGTCCAAGAGATTGTACACGTTGATCTGGGCGAAGGCCGTTTCGGTGACGTCATACTTGATGAGCGCGTTGAATGTCGCGTAGCTCGGCTGCCTGATCTGATAGAAGAACGCTTGCGGACGGCGTCCGACAACATCGTAATACACGCCCGAATGGGCCGTTGTGCTGCGGAAATCGGTACCGAACCCGATCCGTACCCGCCGCAATTGCTGATCCAGTTCTTCCCACCCGGTCCAGGGCCGGAAGGTCGTGAACAGCTTGGCAATATGTTTTGGGAACAGGTAGGTTGTCTTCTGGTTTGACCCGTCGCCGGAAAATGATTTGTTGTCGTTGAACGTGTAGTTCGCGTTTACATCCCAATCCGGCGTGACCTTGCCCGACACGGCCACATCGAACCCTTGCGAGATCGCCCGGCCGGCCGGCAGGAAGCAGCAGCTCAGCAGCGATGTCGGATCCTGATTGTAGGGTTGGCTCGGATCCAAGAGGGGCACATTGATCAATTCCGATTGATAGAATGCCAGCGACGATTGGAGTTGATTATCGAAATCGCTGCGCTTGATGCCGGCCTCCCAGGTATGGCCCTCCATCGGCGGCATCAGCTTGCTCGGCGCGGACAGGTTCTGGGTGATCTGATAGATCGTCGTGTAACTTCCGTATATCGATGTCTGCGGATCGATATCCAGCGTCAGCCCGACATCCGGGATCGGGATGTGAATGTTGCCGCTGTTGGAGGTAATGGTCGTTCCGTTATTGAACTCTTGGATATTCTGCTGGAAGCCGCTGATCCGTTCGGCTATCAGGAGATGCGCCCACGGAACGGGCGACAGACGGATGCTTGCGTAACCGCCGATCTGGGTGAGGTCATAGGCCTTGTCGTATTGATCCACCTTGAAATATTTGGACAGGGGCATCCGCGGCAGTTCATATCCCGAATACCCGAGGACGTTGATGCGTGTCGCGTTGGGATAGGAATAACTGAGCGGCTGATTCGGCAAGGCCTGGTTGATGTATTGGATGCTGGTGCCGAACGTTGTCTCGATCGGCACCCCAAAAAGATCGTCTTTTCCGGTAATGAAGCTGTCGAGCAGATACTGATCGGATTTGCTCTGATTGTATGTTGCGAACCAGCGCGATCCGGTGTTGTTCGCGAGGATGCCGTTATTTTCTCTGGCGTTGAAATTCGAATTGTCGTTTTTCGAGCTCTGCAAATTGACGGAGCTGTTCAGATTGAATTGCCACCCCTCCACGATATCCTGCCGGACCTGGGCAAAATACTCGTCGGTGACGATATCGGTCTTGGCCCACGGTGCGCAGAGGCAGATCGACCTGGAGAACGGGATGAAGGCGCCGCCCTTGTAGGTCGGCAGACCGTTGAACCACGGCACGGCGTTCGTCTCGTTGTGGGTCCCGCCGAGATTGATCTGCGTCCCCTCCGCCGGACGGATCTCGGCGTTGAGATAGCCCTGATTGACGGTCTTGTTCGAGATCCGGTAAAAATTCTCGGTGTCGTCGTGGACGAACGATCCCCGGATGCTGACCAGTCCGTCGAGCATCGGGCCGGTATTGATATCGCCGACGGTTCTCTTGCTTCCGAACGAGTCGAACGATTGGTCGATTGAGCCCGTCAGCCGGTCGAGGGGCCGCTTGCGCTGCAGGCTGAGGGTGCCGCCGGGCGAGCCGGTGCCGCTGTACTGGCCGCCGGAGCCGCGCAGGATCTGCACGCTGTCGTATTGCGACAGGTCGATGACCGGGATGTAGCTGGATCTGAACGATTCGCCGAGGTCACCGATCAGGATCGGGGTGCCGCCATCCACCGACAGGCTGGTGATCTGGTTGCCGCGGGAATAATAGGCGCTGCTGAGGTTGCTCTGGCCGGCGCCGCCGCCTGTTTGCCTTATCAGGCCCGGCGCGGCATCGACGGCCTGATCGAGGGTCGTGATCTTCTGATCCTGAAGCTGCTGCTGCGTGATGACCGAGACGCTCTGCGGCGTGTCCTTGAGCGACAGGGGTGTCTTGCTGGCGACGTTGGCGGCGGCGGCGCCGTAGCTTCCCGATCCCTCGGTCGCCAGGGGGTCGCTGCTGCCGTTGGCGTTGATGCCGTTGCCGGTGACGTCGATGTCGGCGATGTCGGTGGCGGCGCCCCCGGACGCCGCGGGGGCCGGCCGGGCCGTGACCATCACCATGCCGTTGGCGCCCACGCTCATCCGCAGGGGCGTGCCCGCGATGGCCCGCGCGACCGCATCCGTCTTGCTCATCCGTCCCCGGATCGGCCCGGCCTTCAGGCCCTGGACCGCCTGCGGCGGAAACGAGATCGGCGACCCCGAAACCGTTCCGATCTGCGTGAGCACGTCGCCGAGTGTGCCGGAGCTTATCGCGAAGTCGACCGCGCCGTCTTCGGCGCGTGCCAAGTTGCCGAGTGTGACATGTGCCGGCACCGCCAATAATATTGGCAGACTCGATAGCAGACATACTTTTCCGATACGCCGCAAGCTCATGCCACGCCCCCACGACTCGGGCTGTTCCAGCCCTTTCTGTTGTCCTGGGATGACGAGCGAGATCGCGAAAGCGCAACCGGTTCCGGCGCGTCAGGGGTCGATCGCAGGGCCCGCGACGGAGAACAGCAGCGCGCCGTCTCCGAAGACGCGGCCGATGGCCCGGTCCACCTCCGCCGCGCCGACCGCCGCGATCATCGCCGGCCATGCATCCAGCCAGTCTGGCTGCCGGCCCTCGACCTGAAGCGTCAGCAGGGCGCCGGCGAGGGCGGAGGAGCTGGCGAGCCCCATGTCGTGCGAACCGATCAGGTAGCTCTTCGCCGCCTCCAATTCGGCGGCGTCCAGGCCCGTCTCGGCGAGGCATCGCATCTCGCCGCGGAGCCGGTCGATCATCTCGGGCACGCGGTCGTTACCGGTCCGCGTCGAGCCGATGAGCGTGCTCGCCCCCCGGAACGGGGCCACGCTCGTTCCGACCGCGTAGCAGAGCCCATCTCTCTCCCGCAGCGCCCGGAACAGGCGGGAGGTCAGGCCGCCGCCGCCGAAGCAATGGTTCGCCACGATCGCGGCGGCGAAATCCGGATCGTCCCGGGGGAGGGCGGGCCGGCCGAAGACGATCGCGGTCTGCGGCGCGGCGTGGTCGGTCCGGACCAGTTCGCCCAGGCCGCCGAGTTCGGTTCGGGCGACCGGCGGGGCGGCCCCGCCGGGGAGCGCCGCGAAGGCGCGATCGAGGAGCGGCCCGAGCGCGTCTGCGGTGATCGCCCCGACCACCGCCACGTGAAGGTTGTCCCGGGTCAGCAGCCGCGCCTGAACGGCCCGGAGGTCGGCCTCGCCGATCCGCGCGATGGAGGCGAGGTCGCCCTGGACCGGCCGCGCATAGGCATGGCCGCGGAAACCCCGCGCCATGAAGGCCTGCCGGGCGACCTCCTCGGGCCGGCCGCCGGCGGACCGGATCTGCGCGGCGATCACGGCGCGCAGCCGTTCCACCGCGTCGGGCGCCAAGGCGGGCTCCCGGACGGCGAGCCCCAGCAGCGTGAAGGCGCTCTCCGCCGTCCGGACGAGGCAGGTGAGGCTGCCCTGGAGGCCGTCGAGCCCGACGCTGGTCCCCAGCCGGATCGCCCCGTCGCCGAGGGCCTCGTGAAAAGCGGTTCCGTCGAGGGCGCCGGCCCCCTCCGTGAGCAGGCCCCCCAGCATGCGCGTCGCCCCGGGGGCGCCCTCTGGATCGAGACGCGCGCCGCCGCGGAAATCGAAGGCACAGGTCAGGACCGGGCGGGTGTGGTCCTCGATCAGCCAGGCCGCGATGCCGCCGGGACTGCGCAGGATTCGGATCCGCTCCGCGTAGGTCGAGGGGCGGGCGAGGGGGGCTGCGATGGCATGGACGCGGTCTCGATCCGGGTGGAAACGGCACGGCTGGGGACGGTCGATCTCCCGGCGACCGGGTCGCGCCGGGCCCCCGGCGCCCTCAGCCGCCGACGAGGTAGCCGGAGACGCCGTGCCGGCGGTCGAGGAATGTCAGCGCCGCGGCGAGCGCCTCCGGCGTCACCGCCTCGATGCGGTCCTGCCAGCCCGCGAGGTCGGCGAGGCTCGCGCCCAGGGCCAGGGACCGCCCGTACCAGGTCGCCAGCTGCACCTGCCTGTCGCGGGCATAGAGGGCGTCGGCGACGATCTGCGTCTTGGCCCGCGCGAGCGCGGCCGGCGCGAAACCGGTGTCGCGCACGGCTTGAAGGGCCGCCTCCACCGCGTCGTCGATGGCCTCCGGCGTGACCCCGACGGCCGGCTCGGCGACGAGGTAGCAGCGCGATTCCTGGGCGAAGTACTCGCTCAGGTAGTACACGCCGACTGAGGTCGCGCAGCGCGTCTCGACCACCAGCCGCCGGTGCAGCGCGGAGGTCCGGCCCCCGCCCAGCAGGTGGCACAGAACCTCCAGGGCCTCCGCCTCGCCGGGGGCTGCCGTGCGGGGCGAGGGTACCGCGTGAAGGCGCTGCAGTTGCGGCTGCCGGACGCGCGCATCCGCCAGGGTGATCCGCCGGCCGACCGGGGGCAGCGGGTTCGGCGCCGGGCGCCGGATGAAGGCCGCCCCGCCGGCAACCGGGCCGTAGGCGTCGTCCGCGAGCCGCACGATTTCCTCGGCCGTGGTGTCGCCGGCGACGATCAGGGTGGCGTTGGCGGGCGCGTAGAAGCGCCCGTGATAGGCCTGCGCGTCGGCGCCCGTGAGGCCGGCGATCTCATGCCGCCAGCCGATGATCGGGCGCCCGGCCGGATGCTCCGGGATCAACGCGGCCGCCATGGCCTCTTCGAGGAGCGCCTGCGGCCGTCCGTCGGCCACCAGGGCGCGCTCTTCGAGGATGACCGCGCGCTCGGTCGCGGCCACCGCCGCGTCGATGGTGAGCCGGCCCATCCGGTCGGCTTCGAACGCCATGCAGGCGCTCAGGTGCGGACGGGGAACCTGCTGGTGGTAGCAGGTGTAGTTCCAGCTCGTGAACGCGTTCTCCTGGCCGCCGACTCTTCCCAGGAACGCGCTGAACGCCCCGGCCGGATAGCGCGCCGTACCCTTGAACATCAGGTGTTCCAGGAAGTGCGCGGTGCCCGATCGTCCGGGCAGATCCTCAGCCGCCCCGGTCCGATACCAGACCATATGGGTGACCACGGGGCTGCGCCGGTCCGGGATCACGACGATCTGCAGGCCGTTCGGCAGGCATGCGGCCTCGACGGCGACCGGCTCGCCGCCGTCGGGCGCCGGGCTGTTGGATGCGGTGGGACGATGCATCACGGGCGGCATCCTGGGCCGGCGGGTTTCGGACGGGCGCCTCGGCCTCTCGGCAGGCCGGACGGATTTTTTGAGCGGGAGCCGGTCCATGGCGCGCAGGCGGACACGCGCGATCGCGTCCCGCTCGGCTCAGGGGGCGCCGGTCGCGTCTTCGAGGCCGACGAGGCCGATCTTGAGGTAGCCCGCCGCCCGCAGCAGGTTCATCACCTGCATAAGTTCGCCATAGGGCACGCCCTTGTCGGACCGGAGGAAGATGCGTTCCTCCTTCGAGCCGTTCGCAGCGGCGTCGAGGGCGGCGGCGAGGGCCGGGCGGGCCACCGGCTCCTCGCCCAGGGCCAGGGACAGGTCCGCCCGCACGCTGAGGAAGATCGGCTTGCTCGGGTGCGGCTGCGGCTTGGCGTTCGACGTCGGTAGTTCGACCGGGACAGTCACGGTCGAGAGCGGGGCCGCCACCATGAAGATGATCAGCAGCACCAGGATCACGTCGATGAACGGCGTGATGTTGATGTCGGCGTTCTCGCTGAGATCGCCGTCGTCGCCCGATCCGACCTGGAAGGCCATCGCCTTACTCCGCCGCCGCGCGCAGGCCGACCGTCGGCCCGGCGGCCTCGGAGTCGCGCCGGTCGAGGTCCCGGGAGAGGTGACGCAGGACGAGGGCGGCGGCATCGCCGACCAGCATCCGGTAGCCTCCGATCGAGCGGGTCAGGGCATTGTAGATCACCACCGCCGGGATCGCCGCGACGAGGCCGATGCCGGTGGCGAGCAGCGCCTCGGCGATGCCGGGGGCGACCACGGCGAGGTTCGTCGTGTTGGACTTCGCGATGCCGACGAAGCTGTGCATGATGCCCCAGACGGTCCCGAACAGGCCGACGAAGGGACCGATCGAACCGGTCGTGGCCAGGATGCCGGTGCCGACCGCCATGCGCCTGGCCGCGGCGGCTTCGATGCGCTGGAGGCCGATGGCGGCGCGCTCCTTGATCCCCTCGGCGGCCAGACCCTGCGAGGCGGCGAGCTCCTCCTCCACCTCCAGGAGAATGTGGGCGGCGATCCCCCGGCGGACCCTGAGCCCCGCCTCGGCGAGGCTGCGCGCCGCGCCGATCGCCGCGAGGTCCGCGCTCAGGCGCCATCTGGCGAGCCGGAGGCCGAGTCCCTTGACCAGCAGCACCACCCAGGAGGCCATGGAGGCGCACGCGAGCAGGATCATCACGCCCTGCACGACCGGGTCGGCGTGGAGAAACATGCCGGCCGGCGTCAGGTCGTGGTCCTTCGGGGTCGCGGCCGCGACCGCGGGCCCGGCGGAGACGGGCGGTGACGGGGCGTCTGCCGACGACGAGGACGGCGGAGCCGCGACGGCCGGCGCGCCGGTCTCCCCGCCCGATACGGCCGGCGCGGTCTGACCGACTGTCTCGACATCCTGGGCGCCTGCGGATCCCGCGACCGGGCCGAGGAGCGGCATGGCCAGCACGACAAGCCTCAGCAGCCGGCGCACCGCGCCGGACGGGAGGAACGGATGGATTGCTGCGATCCATGCCGGCATCGTTTCTAGCCCCCTGGAGAAGACGGTTCCCTATGCTTGTGCGACGAGCCCCGGAATCCGAAACGGGGCGCCGCGATTTTCTTCGCCTCGCGCCCGCGCTGCTCCGGGTGCAGGGGCCGCTCAGCGGGGGCGGAAGTTCATCCGGAACGTCAGGGTCTGCGGGCCCGCCGGCGGCGGCGGCAGCGGCGAGGCCCGGTGGACGGTCTGGACCGCGGCGGCGTCGAGTTCCGGCGAGCCGGAGGACGCGATCACCGCCGCGGCGGTGACTTGCCCTGAGGCGGCGATGCCGACCCGGAGCGTCGGGCTGCCGCTCAGCGCCACGCCGGAGGGAAAGCGCTTGTTCCGGTTGAGGGCCGCCGAGACGAGGCTCTTCCAGTCGGCGGCGGACAGGGAATTGGCCGCTCCGGCCGCAGCCGCGGCGGTCGCCGCGGCGTGCTGCTCCGAGCGCGGCGCGCTGGCGGTGCGGAGGCCGACCTTGCGCACGACATGCGGCGTCCGCTCGGGCGGCTTGCGCGTCACCGGCTTGCGCTCGGCGGGCTTCGCCTTCTCCCTGTGCTGCGGAAGCGGCGCGACCGCCTCGACCGGCGCGTCCGCGACCTTCGGCACCGGCTCGACCGTCTCCTCCGGTGGTGCCGGTTCCGGCATGGTGGGCTCGGCCTGCTCCTCCGGCTTGGCGACGGCGGCGTCCACCTGCGAGGCGGCCTGCCGGATCTCGGGGGCGAGGTCGATCACGATCGCCCCCATCTCGTCGGCGCGGGCCGGGTCCGGGATCCGGGCGCGCGTCAGGAGAAAGGCCCCGCCGACATGCAGCCCGACCACCAGGAGGGCGGCGGCGCCCCATCCGGCGGCCAGCGCCCGGCGGCGGCTCCTCTCCTCCGCCTGAAGCGCCCGCCTGCGATCCGGATGGATCCGACCCTGGGCGGTGGGGGGCATCGCGGCCACGGACCACATTCGCCCATCGGAGCCCCCCTCGCGACCCGGCCGTGCGCGGCCATGCGTGCCCCGACGGCCGATCTCGGCCTCATGGAGGGGGCGCCGCGCTTCCAGACGCGGGACGAAGAGTTGCAAGGCTGGCCATCCCCGAGCCGACATGCTTCATCTCCTTGAAGACACCGCCCCGCGACGGCACGGCCGCTTCGCAGCACCGCTTCGAGGAAGACGGGGCTGACGCCCGGAGTGACACCCCCCGCGGCGAAAAAGTTTGCGGGAATGCATGGTCCTCCGGTCGGCTCAGGCGATCACGTCGACGCTCAGCCAGAAGGGCGTCACGGCGCGGATCGTGACCGGGGCGATTTCGGTGAGGGCGTCGAGCGTGCCGTGCGGGTCGCTGACGTCGAACACGCCCGCCACCCGCACCGCCGCGGCCGCCGGCGAGACCCGGATGAGGCCGACGAAATACGGCTGCAACGCGCGAACCACGCCGGCGAGATGGCCGTCGCGGAGGATCAGGAGGCCCCTGGTCCAGGCGGCCTCGACCTCGACATCGGCACGTCCTTGACGCAGCGCGCCGTCCTCGAACGTGAGGGTCTCGGTCGCCTCGACGCTGAGCCGCCGCCCCCCGACGGTCGCCCGCACCGGCGCATCGAGGCCGACCATCGCGAGGGACGGGCCGTTCCGATGCAGCGACAGGCGCCCGGCCGTCGGTTCGAGCAGCCAGTCGCCCATCGTGACGTGCAGGGGCCGGCGCCGTGCGGCATCGAGCGTCACGAACAGGTCGCCGGTCAGGAGATCGATGCGGTCGGTCCCCGCGTTGCCGCCCAGATTGACGGCCGAGCGCGGCCCCAGGATCAGGCTCCCACCGCCCGCGAGGTCGAGCGCCCGCCGCTCGCCGGTCCATGTCGTTTGGTCGGCGAGGAGATCGCCGAGGGGGCGCACCCTGTCCGCCAAACCGGCCCCGGCCACTGCGGCGCCGCCGAGGGCCACGGTCTTGACGAAGCGGCGGCGGCTCATCTCGCCTCGGACGAGGCGCCGGCCGAGGCCGTCCCCTGATACGGGTTGCGCGTCGCGGACGAGATCCGCCCGGGCGAGCGACGCGGACAGGCGGCCCCAGGCCTCCCTGTGCGCGGCATCGGCCTCGTACCAGGCGGCGAAGTCCCGGCGCTCGCACGCCGTCACCGCGCCGGAATTCAGATTGACCATCCAGGTGATCGCCTCGATCACCGCGGGAGGAACCTCTTCGGACGAACCCGAGACCGGCGCATCGGCGCGAAATCTCTCGGAGGATCTGGACTTCGCCACGGGCTCTCAGCCCCGGTCCGGGTGGTGTTGGTAGAAGCGCATCAGGCCCTGCGCGATATAGCGTCGGACCATCGTCACCGACACGCCGAGCTCCCGGGCGACATCGGTGTATGTCATGCCGTCGATATGGCTGAGCAGGAAGGCCGCCCGGGCCCGCGGCGACATCGACGCCAGGATCCTGCTGATCTCGCGCAGGGCTTCCAGCACGATGAGCTGGTGTTCGGGGGACGCGACCGTGCCGACGGGGGCCCGCGCGAGTTCGGCCTCGTAATCCTTGCGCAGCTGATTTCGCCGAAAGATCTCGATCATCAGCCGTTTGGCGATCGTGATCATCATGGCCTGCGGCTCGCGGAGCGCTGCGAGCCGGTCCATCGACAGAAGCCGTATGAAGACCTCCGCGGCGATGTCTTCGGCATGGCTATCGCTCTTGGCGAAGGAGCGTATCCATTTGATCAGCCAGGAATTGTGGTCGCGGAATAGACGATCGACAATGATCCTGTCGTCCATGCAGGGAATGGATCCGCTCATATCGACGTTCCGTGGCTCACAAGAATAAATTGCCTCTCCGGACGCAGAGGGTGAGGGGCTGACGATCGCGATCATAGCGATGGCGCTGCCCCTGAAAAGATCAAAATTTTGCCGGCATGCTCACGCTTTAAGCCAAAAGCTGGAGCCTTTATCGAAACTCTTCGCAATAGGGCCGAGATTGATTGTTAAGAAGCCAATCTACGCAAATTATAAGTGGTCAATTTGATTTTATACTAACAGAATGCACATGTGTAGTTTGGTAAAATCTGCTCTCAAAATGCCGGTGCGCGAAACAGATCACGTTCGCACCGCGCTCGAGCGAGAAGATGATGTTCGGAGCACGGATCTGTCCGAAGGGCCTTCCGCACGGCGGCCGAATGGCCAGGCCCGACGGCACGAGCGCGCTCAGGCCATCGTCTTCGACGGGTATCGGCAGAGGTCGGCGATGTGGCAGCGCGGGCATTCGGGCTTGCGCGCCTTGCAGATGTAGCGCCCGTGCAGGATCAGCCAGTGATGCGCGTGTAGGCGGTAGGGTTCCGGCACGATCGCCTCCAGTCCGGCCTGGACCTTGTCGGTGGTCGTGCCGACGAACAGGGGTATCCGATTCGACACCCGGAAGATGTGGGTGTCGACGGCGATGCGGGGGATGCCGAAGGCGATGTTCAGCACGACGCTCGCGGTCTTGGCGCCGACGCCGGGCAGGACCTGAAGCGCCTCCAGGGTTGCCGGCACCGCACCGCCGTGCTCCTCCACGAGGATGCGCGAGAGCGCGACGACGTTCTTCGCCTTGGTGTTGAACAGACCGATGGTCCGGATGGAGTCGCGGACGCGATCCTCGCCGAGCGCGAGCATCGTCTCGGGCGTATCGGCGACCGCGAAGAGCGGGCCGGTGGCGCGATTGACGCCCCGATCTGTCGCCTGGGCCGAGAGCACCACGGCGACGAGCAGCGTGAACGGGTTGACGTGGTGCAACTCGCCCTTCGGCTCCGGTTCCGCCTCGTGGAAGCGGCGGAAGATCTCCGCCAAAGTCGCGGCATCGACGGCTGCGGGCGCGGTTTCCAGGTGGGCGGTGACCGCGGGGACGATCGGACCGCCGAGACGGCCGGATGCGACGCGACTGGATCGACCGGGCGACCGGTGGTCGGCGCGATCCGTCACGGGGCGCGGTGGCTTTCTCGGGGGCATCGGCGCGTTATATGGAGCGCATGGCGAGCGGCAATCCTTTTGTCCATCCCGACGGGCTCGATCCGGACACGATCGATCGGCCTGTCTTCAGCGCGACGATCCGGCCGCACCAATCCCTGAGCCGGCGCGGTTTCCGGGTGGTGATGACCGGCTGCTGCGCGGTCTCCCTCACGGTCTCGGTCTGGGCCTGGCGGATGGGGTTCTGGCCGGTGGCCGGCTTCTTCGGCCTCGACATGCTGGCGATCTACGCGGCGCTCAAGGTGAGCTTCCGCCGCGGCCGCTCCTTCGAGGAGGTGATGATCTCCCAGATCGAGATCCTGCTGGCCCGGGTCAGCCATCGCGGCGAGCGCCGCGAGTGGCGGTTCAATCCGCTCTGGACCAAGCTCGAGACCGTCGAGGACGACGAGTTCGGCCTGCAGCGTCTGACCCTCGTCTCGCGCCGCCAGCAGGCGCTCGTGGCCCGGGACGCCGACCCCGACGAGCGGGCCCGTGTCGCGCAGGGCCTGACCCGCGCCCTCGCACGGGTGAAGAAGGGGTACTGAGCGCACGGTCTCCCGCATCGGGGGATGAGCGGGCTGGAAGGCCGTCCGAGCTCATCCGACCGCGGCTGGAAAAAATCACGCCCCCCGCGGAACAAGGGTGTTGACGTGTCGGGTGGGGGTCCGTATACCCCGGTTCATCGGCGCCGGCCGCGAGAGTGGCCCGGGCGCTGAGGCATCTTCTGACAGATCTGCGGGGTTGGCCGGCGGGAACGCTGGGCGG
>NZ_JAKSYC010000107.1 GCF_022829585.1 Methylobacterium sp. J-026 | reverse complement strand
GCGGCGAACAGGATGCATGCGCCGTTAGAGCTGTGGTTGAGCACCAGGCAGGGGGATTGAACGGGGGTGCCCGCGAACGACGCGCGTCCCTCCAACGTTGACGTTACACGAAGCTTGGCGCGGCGCTCTAACATCACGATGTGCTACTGAAATGAGATCATCACGATGGCACGTGATCCTTAAATCTTTGTAGCTGATGATAATAATCGCAGGGTTAGCCAATTGAACTTGGACCAATGGTGCAAGGCGCGCTACCGTGGCCGCCTTCTATAGAGCGCCCCCTCAGCACTCATTGATCCCACGTCGACTCGCTCACGTGCTACATCGCATCCGTCGCTCCGGCTCGGATGCCGAACGGCGCAGTGCCGAACCACGTCGTCACGGGATCCGGCCCGTCACCTCATTATGAACGCATCGTCACCGAGCCGTCGTTGGCGTCGATTGCCTCGACGCGAGGGCAAGTGAGGCCCATCACGCCGACAGTGTTGTCGAGGGCGTGGTTGCACGCGGCAGTCAGAGTGTTGCTGCACCGAGTTGGCATTACAAACAGGATTTCGCGCAACAAGCGAGCTACGACGGTCTCTCGGGACAAATCGTCAAAGTCCGCGCCATCGCACGCGTACACGAACGCCGAGGCTACGTTCTCGGCGATGATATGCGCAGCGCTTTCAAGGCCTGGAACCTGCATCATCGCGGTATCGATAGCAGCAGATTTACAAACTCGCTCTTGAATATGATTGCATTTTGACACCCGTCCACAGAATATGCGTCTTCAACAAAGGCAGGTGCATCGTGGACGAGAACCTAGAAACCATCCAGGCTGCTGCCACCGATTATTTAGAGCTCACGGTTGACCTGGTCTCGGCCTATGTGTCCAGAAATTCGGTACGACCGGCCGATATGGCGGAGCTGATCGCCAGTACGCACGCCGCGCTCACGGGGCTTGGCAATACTGGCGCACTTGCTGCTTCGGCCACTGAGAAGCTCACACCCGCCCAGATCCGCAAGTCGATCACGCCGGACGCGCTGATCAGCTTCATCGACGGCAGGCCGTACAAGACGTTGAAGCGCCACCTCACCGGCAACGGTCTGACGATCGAGGAATACCGTGAGCGCTATGGCCTGCCTAGGGACTACCCCTCCACAGCAGCAAGCTACTCGGCGCAGCGCTCGGCGCTCGCCAAGAGCCTCGGCCTCGGCAGCCAGCGAAAAACGGCGGCCGCGAAAGCTGCTGAGCCCGCGGCGATCGTCTCCGACAAGCCGAAGCATGCTGGTCGACCGCGAAGGGTCAAGGAGCCTGTAGAAGCTTAAGATCGATCAATCCGGCCTCTGCTTCAATCATTTGACTACGCTGAACCAGAGCCGTGGGATTAGGAACAACTTGTCCGCTGCTCCCCATAGATCCAATAGGCACCTCTTGGAGGACCGCCATGGGTCTGGCCGCTTTCGCGTTCTTCGTCGTGCCGTGGATGGTGCTCGCGGTCTGGCTGTTCCGTCTTCCTGGCGCTCTCCGCCTCGGTACCTCTGCCACGCCCTGGCGCTCACTCAAGGACTATCCCGATCCGCCGCGCGACCAGCACCACGAGGTCAACCCCCATAACTCCGGCGTCAACGATGGGACCGGCAAGGCAGGCGGCGATAAGCACAGCCCGCTCATCAATCCCTAGGGGCATATCTGGACACCCGCTCCGTCGCGGCATCTGATTGCCGCACGCGTTCAAGAGCGTCTTGCGCTTTTCTTGCCACAGCAGAGTTAGATCATCAGAATAAGACAGCTTTTTGTTTTAAGTTTTAAAAAGTCGTCAAATTTCCGAGTTGAGATGTTGAACGTGTGCAACGTTGGTGCGTCAACGCTGAGGACCAACGGCTTTGGCACTGCCTGCGCTGGCAATTTCTCCTCCCGAGCCGCCAGCGCAGGCCTCCAATATGAAGGCGTCGGACATGGCATACAGCGTCAGGATCGATCGAATCGGGAAGGTTGGGGTGCCGCAGAGCGCGCCCCGAGTTTACCAAGCGAAGGACGAGGCGGACGCTATTACGATAGCGACCTACGAGGTCGACGGGAGCAGGCCTGATCGCCCTCGTATCGCCACCGTCACTGACGCCTCCGGGCGCATGCTGTTCACCTATTCCGGCCGCGCCCAGCCGGCTCCTCCGGCGTGATCGGGAAAGAGCGCGAGGACCCGGCGCTCTACGACCGCGATGCTAGAGCCCTCATTAGCGTGATGCTCGCGTTCCAGGTCGCGGTCCTGGCGGTCGCGATGCTGTGGCTGTAAAACATGTAATCTGAGCCGTAACCCATAGCTCAGTTTCTACAGCCCCCCCCGAGTGCCCTTTGAAGGCGTTCGCCTGGCGGATGTAGCCGACCACCGTCCGCGGATCCCAGTGCCCCGACTGGTACATGATGCGGACGAGAACGGTCTCGTGGCCTCCGAGAACCACGTGGCAACGTGGTCACGTCAGGTGGCTTCGTTGCCGCCTGAGCAGAACTTGAATTCTACCTTCTTCACCGAGTCGAAGCGCGCCTCGGTCCTAAACCGGAATTTAAGCGAACGCATGCGACTGAAGCGGTCCACCTACAGAACTTCGCCGAAGAGGTATACAATCCACGATCCTTTGTAGATCGAGTGCCACTTCTCGGTGTCGAACTCTCCTCTTTAGCCAATGCGACCGTGAATTGAGTTGGCGATAGAGGGCCGTAGGGCTGAAAATCGGAATCGATCGTGAAGGGCCGATTGTCGTTGGTGTCCCTCAAGTCGGTGTCGAGCCGGATGAGCACATTGTTGGGTGGCGTCGTCCCGAAATTCCGAAAGGTGATCTCGTATTCGGCGAAATAGGTATTGTTCTTGAAGCCATTCTTGTCGATGCCGAGGTACGCTCGAAGCTGCCGCTCTGCGGTTTAATCGGCCCCGCGCACGAGCCGCTGCGTCGCCCACTCGAGACCCCAGGTGACGGCGGTCAATAACGCCGTGAAGCCCGCCACCAGGGTGTCCGTGATCTTGAGCCGGTAGCCGTGGATGACCGGCCAGAAC
Source organism: Methylobacterium sp. J-026 (assembly GCF_022829585.1). GTDB lineage: Bacteria > Pseudomonadota > Alphaproteobacteria > Rhizobiales > Beijerinckiaceae > Methylobacterium. The sequence goes on along the minus strand of NZ_JAKSYC010000107.1, from coordinate 2,683 downwards.
TCACGCCCCTCCTCCGCGACCTCCGCCGGCCGAACGGTAGCTGGGGCTGTTTCTTTAGGGTGGTCGCCAATGCCAGGCGCGACCTGCGCGACCTGGGCTTGGCGCGAGATCGCATCAGGCGGAGCCGGGCTAGGTTCTTCAGCGAGTGCCACCGTCCGGAGAGCGCACAGGACGAGTGCAACGATGAACCGTACCACGCTCTGCCCTCGAGAAAGATTGCTCAACGTTGTTACGTCACCACGTGGTCACGTCGCTAATCACCCCGGTTCAGGGCATCGAAGTCTCGCCCGTGCTGGCGTAGGACCATCCGCAGCCCCTCGATGTAGAGGTCGTGCGGCTTGCAGTCAGGTGGCCGCCGCAATCTCGCGCAGCGCCTTGAACACTTTCGGGTGCGCGTAGATCGAGGCGTGGGGCTTCTCGTACTGAACGCGGCGCTTGTACCCCTCGGGTCCGACCGGTTCGTCTGCGGCAGGCCCAAATACCACGTTGCCACGCGACTGCGTTTCCACATCGTCACTGTGTAACGGTTTCACGTGGAGCTGTTGCCCTGCTGTCACGCGTCGGCTCACCGCAGGGCGCCTGTACGGCGATCCTGGCGAGCTGATCATTGATGGACGGCCGCGGTTTCTTGCTCATGCTTTCGCGCCTCCAAGTTGCGCCTTGATCCACTGCCAGAGCAACCTGACCTCGACGGCTGCGTTGCCCTTGGGCGCCAGTTCCGTGACGCCCTGCCCCGTCGTCATCGAGTCGAGGAAGTTCGAGCGCGTTGCTACCATTGAAGGCGCAGGCGCTCCGGTGCTCACTAGCGCCGTCGCGCCGTCCAACGTCCGCGCCTGGGTGGTGGCGTTGCATTGATTGAGAACGAAGGCGAAGGGCCGTTTAAGGAGCCGCAGTTGCTCGACTGTCGGCCGCGCCGCCTCGACGTCGAAGGATGGACGGTTTCACCGGCAGGAGGCTCAGGCTGGCTTCACGCAGCACCAGGGCGACGTCGGGCCCGAACCGGCCAGGCGGGTCGACGATCACCAGCGAGACGGCGCCGGCTTCCCGGATCCGGCCTAGCGTGCCGGCGAAGGCCGAGGGCTCCACCCGCTGCACGTCCAGGCCATTTGCCTCGCGCCGTCGCCCCCAGCCAGCGAGCGACGCCTGCGGATCGGTGTCGAGCGCTGCAACGGTTTCTCCGTCCTGCATCGCTGCGACGGCAAGCGAGGCGGCCAGGGTGAACTCCCCGGAGTCCCCCTTCTGGGTAGTGAGAGTTAGGACGCGCATCACAGCCCCGCCATCCCGGCCGGGTTCTGCTTGAACAGCTGCCCGAATTGCGAGCTGGATGGGGGCGTCGAGATCGGGTTCCGAACCGCAGAAGACCAAGCGGCCTTCGACGAGGCCTGCCCGATCCTGTTCGCCGATGGGCAGAACATGTTCGCCGCCACGGTGACCTATGCGTTGCCGCATGGCTCTACGACCCTGTTAGACTGGGTGGAGGAGCCGTCACCGAACGGCGACGACGGTCTCGACAGGATCGAGGTCCACCTCGGCGCCGCGCACCGTGACGCGTCGGCGTTCGGCGAGCGCATCACCGCGCTGGCGCGTTCGCTGGCAGCCGAGCCCGTTGTCTTGAAGGTACGGCTCACCTACCCGAACCCTACGACAACGCTGAGCCGGCCCCGCCTGCCTCGAACGTGGATCACGCGGTACCCGATGAGCGGCGTCTGGTGGCGGTCATGGAGATCGCGTTCGCCTCGCCCCTGGAGCGGCGGACCTTCTATACGTCCAATGCTTTCGGGATAGCGAGTTCGGGACTGGCTGAGCATGTCGCCCAAACCTCAGGCTTCGCAGTCAGCGGCACGTACACCTACGTCCGCGACGGGCGGCTGACGCTGGCCGGCCTGCGCGGAAGTCGGCCGGCCCAACTGATCGAGCGGATCGGCGCCGTCAACCAAGTCGGCGACGACGTTCGACACCTCCTCTTAACCAGCAACATGCCTTGACGCTAAGCTAGCGTAGACGTGGTTAATGACGCGCGACCGCACCGGCTCCAGCAGGCCCAGGCCGGCGCGGGGCGGCGACGCGGTCGTATCTTAAATTGAGTTTCGACTGGCTCTCGGTCGGCCTGAAAATTGCCGATTTCCCGAGCCGTCTCTCATGCCCGTCGGGAAAAAACGCGAGTCCCTTCCAGAACATCGGTGGTTTCAATGGATTGTGATTAAGAGGTAGGTGGCCAACCGGCCTGTAAACGTAAGCGAGGCCGCATTCGAAACAATGCAGCCTCACTCAACTTCAGGTAATTCCGGACTGGGACTTTGAGCCCCAGATCACAACATTGGAGCTGATATCAGTACGGATGCCAGGAGCAGCGCGACCGGATCTCAGTACGAGCCGAACTTGTAGTTCAGGCCGGCGCGGACGACGGCGAACTCGTCGGAGCGGCGGCCGATGCCGCTGCTGTAGACGGCGGGAAAGTTGCTGGCGGCGTTGATGACGACCTCACTCCGGCTGCGGCCGTTGCGGACGTAGTGGGCGTACAGGTCTATGACGTTGACCGTGCCGGCGCCGGGGGGGAAGAGGTTGAGGAACGCGATGTGGGGGCCGCCGGAGACGCCGTCGCGGCCGCCGGTCGGACCGGCGCGGAATAGGGCGAGAGTGGCGGAGCTAGCGGAGGCTGCGGAGGTCCTCGCTGGCCTAAAAG
>NZ_JAKSYC010000258.1 GCF_022829585.1 Methylobacterium sp. J-026 | reverse complement strand
CCGCCCCGCCGGGCTGCCGATGGTGAAACATCCGGCTGTCGAGAGCAGCGTCGAGCCGGGTGCAACGGACTGCGTAGCGTTCTAGCCCCACTTCGACGGCTACGCCGAGTAGGTCCCCGAGCGCATCGACGAGACTGGCCTGCACAGTAGCCACATCACCCGTGTCGTCCATGACTTCAGACCACCGCCCGTGCAGCCTCGCGAACCTGGCGCGTGGCGGCATCGACCTGCTCGCTCGCCCACGGGGTGACGACGATCGCCGGCGGTATGGAGGCGATCGCCCGGGCGAGCGAGCAGGTCGATGCCGCCACGCGCCAGGTGCGCGAGGCTGCACGGGCGGTGGGCTGAAGTCATGGACGACACGGGTGATGTGGCTACTGTGCAGGCCAGTCTCGACGATGCGCTCGGGGACCTACTCCGCGTAGCCGTCGAAGTGGGGCCAGAACCCTACGCAGTCAGTTGCACCCGGATCGACGCTGCTTTCGACAGCCGGATGGTTCCCCATCGGCAGCTCGGCTGGGCGATGAACGAGGCTGCAGCTTTGAGGGGTGCGCTGAAGCAAGGTCTGTTTAGGGGACCATACCGATCCGAGAATGCGGATCCGAAGGTCGATCAGTCATGATAGGGACGATCGTCCCGCTGCGCCTCAAGCGCGACGAGACGTCAGCTCTCGCCGACTTGGACACGGCTGCAGCGACGCTGTTGGCCGAGGGGCGTTCGACCACCCTGTCGGCCGCACGGTTCGACGCGATCCTGGACGGTATGGCGGGCCGCCTCGACGCGGATCTCGTGCGCGCGCTCCGGCCGGGCGCTGTGATTTCCGATGCGGTCTCTTGCGAGCAAAGGCTGGCCTCCGCGGGACACGTGTGAGCGTCCGCTTTGGCGGCAGGGCCACTCGGAGGGTGATATGATCGCCCTGCCCGCGCGGGCAAGCACGCGACGACAGGTACTCCGT
>NZ_JAKSYC010000256.1 GCF_022829585.1 Methylobacterium sp. J-026 | reverse complement strand
GCGAGGGCAAATGCCGGCGCGGTGACACGTTGTAAATGTATCCACGGATCGCCTTTTAATTGATTCGCCTCGGTATGAATTAGCTTCATGCCAGCGAATATACTGACTGCCGCAATAAGCATGTCAAACAGATTTTAAGCTGTATTAATTGTTGCTGGAGCAATGGCCGATCGGAGCATTGCATTAGATTCTACCAGCCGATCAACGCGACAATTTTTGATGGCAGACGGTGCGGTGTTTAATGACTGATTATGACCGAAAGCCGCTGGTCCGCTTCCCGACATGACCCTGACCCAGCAAACTGGTCCGCGCTGAGCGCAAGTTTTTCGGGCATCCTGAACCCTGAAGGAGGGTGGATGCCATGCCTCGCAAACGCTTCACGAACGAACAGATCGCCTTCGCCCTGCGGCAGGCGGAGAATGGTGCGACGGTGGACGAGGTCTGCCGGAAGATGGTTGTGTCCGAGCCGACGTTTTACCGGTGGAAGAAGCAGTTCGTCGGCATGGGCGTGCCGGAGATCCGTCGGCTCGCCTTGCACGAGCGTTCCATCTGCGGTTCGGCGGTCCAGCAGACGCTGCAAAAAAATCAGGTTCGTCGCCAGCGTGTACAAGTTGGTCGATGCGGGCTCGCTGGTCCAATCACCGCCATGATCCGGTGCCCCGCGTGTCATCGCTCTGTACCCAGCTGCACCGCAGGCCGGAGCGGAGGCAACTCGGCCAGTTCCAGCAGCACGCGCGCGCCCCTGATCGCAGCCATCGTTGCTCGAGAGGCTTCGTGCTCGCGAGCCTCGGCCTCTAATTCACCGAGGCGTTTGGCGAATAGCTTTGCCCGACGTGAGTTGTTGGGCTCCGGCATCTCGCCAAGCAAGTCGATCAGCGCTGCCATGAAAGCGCATGCTGATTTGGCAGTTGGAGTGGTGTCGGCTGGCACGATGCATTCCTGGGCCTACCACAAAACATATCTTATGACCGATACGTTGACATATGCACCTGCATTTGATGGGATCGATGCACGTTTTCATCGAGAAATTTGGATAGTGTCCTGAAGATTGTCACCTTCATCCTGATGTGGCTTTCCTGTGATGACAGGTATAGGGACGGGACCCTTGCCAGACATAGAGAACGGTTCCACCCACGACTTCACAGCGTGCCCGGAATGCGTTGTATGTGCTAGATGCGCTTAGAGCTGTGAGAATGGGCGAGGCTGCCGCCAGCAGGGCAATGCCGCCACACAGGGACAACACGAGCCAATTTATGGCGCCGAGAGCGGGGCGCCTTGGTTCCTCCGTCTTCTCGTACATCGGCGGTACGGGCGCCAGGAAGGCCAGGGTCATGCCGGCCCAAGCGAGCATAGCCATAATCTAACGGAGCCTGTGAACGGCCGCAGGCTGCTTGGCGTGGACGCTCGGCTCTCCCCTCTGCGCCAAGGCGACGAGACCCACGAACGGACCGAGGCTGAGTACGAGGAGCAGGAGGATTGCCGTTACAGCTTGAGGATGCCGTCCGGCTATCTGGATCACCGCGCAGCCGGAGGTGAAGATCGAGGCCAGCAGGATCGCGAACGCTTGCTCATTCATGGCGTGATTTGCCCCTTTTGGGGTTCGGTCCCGCGCTCACGCGACTGCATACGTGAACGGACCATCCTTCGGTCCAACCTCCGTCCGATCCCCTAGGACACGACGGCCTGAGGCGATGATTTGGACGGTCTGTCGGCTATGGCATTCCCTCCGCGCCATGGCCTCCAAATCACGCAGATATGATATCAGCAATGCATGTGGAATATTATCTGTGTTAAGTGCCTCGCCTACTTTTGACGAAACGTTATGCTCAAGATCGACCCAGAAATTGCTGGGATTTTCCGTTCGATGGGTCATGGATACCACTCGGTCTGAAGGTGCAGACCCTTGTTGGCCATCAACAGCTTAAGCAACTCATCGAATGATGGGTTTGCATCATTTTGACGGACAGCTTTACCATCAGCGAGCAAGCCGCCTTCACCGCCGGCTTCGAGACCGCCCGCCAGATGGCGCTCGCCGCCGCCGTGACGACGGAGACCCGGGACGACGCCCGAGAGGTCCGCCAGCAGACCGCCATTGCAGCGCTTTACGGGCTCGCGGCCGGGCTGCACGCAGCATTCATCGCCCCGCCGACCGAGACCGATCCCCTGCGCCGCATCATGGCGACGATCGCCGCGGACCCGGCCAAGAGCGGCACCGTCGCGTGCCCGACGTGGCAAGGGTTGGTTGGCTTGGGTTCGGGAAAGCAGCAACGGCCACCTTCACGGCCAGTGCGAGACGACCGGATGCCTCCGGTCGATGCAGTAGGCCAATCCTGTTGTTAGGTGTTATCTATCGAGCGGCCCAATTGGATAGGGATTATCCAAGACCTTTACTCTCACCTCGCAAAGCTTGAGGGCGCAGTTCGCGGTCCGAAGTTTCGCCCTGTCCGCCTGGCGCTCCAGCTCGGTCGCGCTCGAAGACAGATACGACGTTGTCGGCGATCAGGGTGGCAAACCGCCCCACTTCAGCCCGGGATCACGTCTGGCACGATCCGCGGGATCAGGAAGGTAACGCCCATAGTCGTATTGCGACGCCACACGACCTTGACTGGCAGTGCGGTGCTGGCCCTGCCGATCGAGAGATCGAACGTGTTCGGCACTTTCATGCCCGCGGCGAACAGGATGCATGCGCCGTTAGAGCTGTGGTTGAGCACCAGGCAGGGGGATTGAACGGGGGTGCCCGCGAACGACGCGCGTCCCTCCAACGTTGACGTTACACGAAGCTTGGCGCGGCGCTCTAACATCACGATG
>NZ_JAKSYC010000243.1 GCF_022829585.1 Methylobacterium sp. J-026 | reverse complement strand
CTCGACGTGGTGCTGGCCGAGCTGACTGCGGAATTCAACGCCGATACCACGGCGGTGATGCTCGACGATGCGGCGAAGGTCGCCGACACGGAGGTACCGTTGATCGTGAACAGGGCCGTCGTGGAGGCCGTGCTCGTGGTGGTGGGAAAGGCGTTGGTCGCCGTGCCGGTCGTGGTGAGCTGGGTCGACAGCGCCTGGTTGGCGAGGGACTTGGCCTGATCCACGAGCTTCTGGATCGAGGTGATGCCCTGGTTGGCGGCCTGGATCGACTGGACGCCGTTGGAGACGCCGTCGAGCAGGGAGTTCAAGCTCGTGGAGCGGCTGTCGAGGGCCTGCGAGGTGAAGAAGTTGGTCGGGTTGTCGAGCGCCGAATTGACCGTCTTGCCGGTGGCCAGGCGGTTCTGGGTGGTCGACAGGAGTGAGGCCGTATCCTGCAGCGAAAGCAGGTTCTGACGGGTCGCGGCCGAGAGGGTGATCGAGGACATCGGTCGATATCTTTCTGATTTGTGCCACCCGTTTCTCGGGCTCAGCAGTAATCGCTCCGCAGACGTTTCGGACTCGTTAAAGCGGCGCGCTATTCCACAGTATGCAGCGCGATCCTTAATTTAGTACTGAGATATCAAATCTCATCCATCGCAGTTTTCGTAGGTGTTCAGGATCCATTAACCATAACCCGACATAACCGCGGCGGCTGCTGCGGTCTGGTGGATCTTGTTCGGGTGGAACCGAGCCGATCAATGGGTGGACGCGGGCGGTGCCACATCCTGTTTGGAGCTCGACCGTGATCGTTCAAACGCCTGTCGAGGCAAGTCCCCCGCATGTCGACCTCCCGATGACGTTCCCGCATGTCACGATCGCGATCCCGTGCGGAACGATGGTTCACGCAGATTTCGCCGTGTGCCTCAGCTCGATGATGCATTCGCTCGGCGAGATGCCGATGTCGATCGTGGTTGGAAAATCATCGATCGTCGCTGACGCGCGGAACATGGGTCTCGACTTCGCGCAGAAGCTCAAAGCGGATTACGTCCTGTTCATCGACAGCGACATGACGTTCCCGCGCGATGCCCTGCTCAGGCTTCTGGTGCGCAACGTCGATATCATCGCGGCGACCTACTCCCGCCGGACGGCGCCGTTCCATTTCCTGGGTGACATCCTTCCGGAGCAGCCCGCGGACGTGCCGAAGGGCTTGCTGGAGATGGCACGCATTCCGACGGGTTTCCTGCTGGTGAAAGCCACGGTGTTCGAGCGGCTGAAGCGGCCGTATTTCCGCTTTCGCGTCGATGAGGAGGCGGGCGTCAACATCGGCGAGGATTACGATTTCAGCGATCGCGTCCGGTCCCTCGGCTATCGGATCTGGTGCGATCCCTCCCTCAGCAAGGAGCTCGGCCATATCGGCGAGCAGTCCTACAAACTTTGAGTGATCGCCCGTCCTCGCGTCGCGCCGGCTTTCACACGGCGCGCGCCGCGCGTGTCTCGATCGCCCGAAGAAACGCGGCGAAGACCCTGCGCATCTGAGGCGGTTTGTAGGGAAACAGATCGACGGGATCCATATCGTGGACGATCATCCCGGTATCGGCTTCGAAGACCAGCAGTCGACCGTCGCGACTCTCGGCGCAATCGAGAATCAGGTAGTCGAGCCCGGTCCGGCGGTGGATCTCGGCCAAGGCCGTCCGGTGACGGGGTACGAAGGCGGCGTCGAACGCGGCCATCGCCGAGGCCTCCGCGCTTCGCTTGGCCGGGTCCTCATTCATGCCCGCGTTCAGATAGTGGATCATCCAGTGATCGCGCAGGGCCATGTGGCAGAGGAACGGTGCGCCGTCGATCAGGACGATGCGGAGCTTCCGGTACAGCCCATCGGCACCGCTGTAGTCGAAGAACTGCGTGACGTAGAATTCGGCCTCGTCGGCGCCCTGTAAGTACGCTTCGAGGTCTTGGGCCCCGTCAAGCTTCTGCAGGGCGTTGCCGGCATGCGTGTCGATGGGGCGGATGAGAACCGGATAGCGCAAGCCGTCCGGAAGTTCGTTCGCTCTGGACGCGAGCTCCGATTTCGCGATGCGGACGATGGGCGGGACCACGACGCCCGCCGCACCGCGCAGCGCGTCCGCGATCCCGTGCCGGGACGTCTTGAGGACGTTGCGCGGATGATTGACCACGGGCCTGGCCCAGCGCGCGGCGGCGGACGTCAGGGCGTCGAGCACCGGTTCGTTCGCGGTGGAATAAGCGACCCCGACGATGCAGACGTCGTGTTCCGGAAGCGATTCGAGGGCGGGATCCCCGGGGAGCACGAAGACGTATTCCACGTGGAAGATCGGATCATCCAACAGGAAATCGACCGGCGTATTGGCCATGAGATCGCCGGCCGTGACGAGGACCAGGACGCGGGTCGTCGCGGCGGGCCCGTTGGAGCGGAGCGCGAAGTGGCGGTTACTCTGCAGGACCTCGGCCTGAAGCTGGAGCGCCTCGTCGTGGCGATGCATCAGCAGTAGGATCGTCGACAGGTCGAGGGCCGTGCCGGCTTCGAGGACGCCGTCCGTCGATGCCGACAGGATCGCGTTGGCCCGGGCGGCCATATCCGCACCCTCGAAAGCCGCCCGGATGAGGCGGGCCGGCCCGATGAGCGGACTGGGAGCTGCGTCGCGCGTCGCTGGCATCAGTTCACTCCGGCCGATGGCTGTGCGGCATCGAGGGACAGGTATCCTGCGGGTGCCGTCACGGCGATGCGATTCAACCGCGGCGCGACGAAGATATCCCCGCCCGCCGGAGCGCATCCGCGAGCGGGCCGCCCGCCGGCGCCTCCGGCGACGCGCGCGACCGAGCCGGGCGCGATTCGGATCCCGCACGTACCCCCGGCACCGGCGGCTCGATCGGGTCGTCCAGCCGCATCGACAGTGCGATCCGCTTGCGCGGGACATCGACGCTCAACACCAGGACGCGGATCACCTCGCCGATCCGCACCACCTCCGTGGGGGACGCGATCCGGCGGCGCGCCATCGCCGAGATGTGGACGAGGCCGTCCTGATGGACCCCGATATCCACGAAGGCGCCGAACGCGGCCACGTTGGTGACCACGCCCTCGAGCTGCATGCCCGGTTTCAGGGCGCCGATCGTCTCGACGCCCTCCTGGAAATGCGCGGTCTTGAAGGCGGGGCGTGGATCGCGGCCGGGCTTCTCCAGCTCGGCGATGATGTCGCGCACGGTCGGCAGACCGAAGCGGGCGTCGACGAACGTCTTGGGCGTCAGCTTGGCGAGCGCCCCCGTGTTGCCGAGCAGAACCCGGATGTCGCTCCCGGACGCCTTCAGGATCCGGCGCACCACCGGATAGGCCTCCGGATGGACGCCGGACGCGTCCAGCGGGTCTTCACCGCCCTGGATGCGCAGGAAGCCCGCGGCCAGCTCGAAGGTCTTCGGACCGAGACCCGGCACCGCCTTGAGGGCGGCCCGCGAGCGGAACGGCCCGTGCGTGTCCCGATGCGTGACGATCCGCTCGGCCAACGCGGTGCCGAGGCCGGAAACCTGCGCCAGCAGGGCGGGGGAGGCTGTGTTCACGTCGACGCCGACGGCGTTCACGGCATCCTCCACCACCGCCGAAAGCGAGCGCGACAGTTTCGCCTCGCTGACATCGTGCTGGTACTGGCCGACGCCAATGGATTTCGGGTCGATCTTCACGAGTTCGGCCAGCGGATCCTGAAGGCGGCGGGCGATCGACGCGGCGCCGCGATGGGACACGTCGAGATCGGGCAATTCGCGCGCGGCGATCTCGGAGGCCGAATAGATCGAGGCCCCGGCCTCCGACACCGTCACCTTGGCGAGCGTCAGGTCGGGATTGGCGGCGACGATCTCGGCGGCGAGCCGCTCGGTCTCGCGGGAGGCCGTGCCGTTGCCGACCGCGAGCAATTCGACGCCGTGCAGGCGGCAGAGCCGCCCGAGCGCCGCCACGGCCTCCCGCCAGCGGCGCTGCGGCTCGTGCGGGTAGGTCGTCTCGACCGCGACGATCCGGCCGGTCCGGTCCGCCACCGCGACCTTCACGCCGTTGCGGTAGCCCGGATCGAGCCCCATCGTCGCCCGCCCGCCGGCCGGAGCGGCGAGCAGCAAATCCTTCAGATTGCCGGCGAAGACCTTCACGGCCTCGTCCTCGGCGCGCTCGAACAGCCGGCTGCGCAGGTCCTGCTTGATCCCAGTCCGGATCTTCGTGCGCCAGGCCGTTCGGACGGTCTCGAGAAGCCAGGGATCGCCCGGACGTCCGAGGGCGGCGAGGCCGAATCGCCGGCAGATCGCCGTCTCGAACGGGCCCGGGACCCCGCTCGGCGACTCCTCGCCCTCCGCCGCATAGGCAATATCGAGCACCTCTTCGCGCTCACCGCGGAAGATCGCCAGGATGCGGTGCGAGGGCATCCGCTCCAGCCGCTCGCTCCAGTCGAAGTAATCCGCAAACTTCGCCCCCTCAGTCGCCTTGCCCTTACGGACTTTCGCGACGAGCTGGCCGCTGCGCCAGTAATCCGCGCGCAGGCGGCCGACGAGATCGGCATCCTCGGCGAAGTGCTCGACCAGGATCGCGCGGGCTCCCTCCAGCGCCGCCGCCTCATCCGCCACACCACGCTCGGGCGCCACGAACGCAGCCGCCGCGCGCTCGGGGGCCTTGTCGGGGTGTTTCAGGAGGGCCTGCGCCAGCGGCTCCAGCCCGCCTTCGCGGGCGGCCTGGGCCTTCGTGCGCCGCTTCGGCCGGAACGGCAGATAGAGGTCTTCCAACCGCGCCTTGGTCTCGGCAGCCGCCAGGGCCGCTGCGAGGCCGGGAGTCATCCGGCCCTGGGCTTCGATGCCCTCCACGATGACGCGGCGGCGGTCGTCGAGGTCGCGCAGGTAGGACAGGCGCTCCTCGAGCCGGCGCAACTGCGTGTCGTCGAGTCCGCCCGTATTCTCCTTGCGGTAGCGCGCGATGAACGGGACGGTCGCCCCGCCGTCGAGGAGCGCCACCGCCGCGGCCACCTGCGCTTCCGCGACGCCGAGTTCTTCGGCGATGCGCGCGTTCACGGCTTTCATGCGGTCTCCGGTCGACTGGCTGCTGGGACTCCGCCTGGCTCGTCAAGCCGCCGGAAACATGGCATTCGTGCGATCCACCGACACAGGCGATATCAGGCGTTTCGGGCTCAAAAGTCGGCCACACCGTCATTGAATCTGTGGACAGTGACTGGATCTATTTGCAAATCAACATTCGTATTAAATTTATCAATACCCCAAACCAATTAGTCTTGAGTGATGAAGGGTCAAAGGCAACTTAAATATGTACCTCTATCGCCATCTCTGACGGGCCCGCGAAGTTGATGATTTGGCTACGCATCGGAACTTGACGCGCCGCCGATGATGTCATCGGGATGTCACCGATCGTTGCAAGTCTACGCGCTCGCATGCTGAGAAAGGCAGGCGCCCCGTGCAGTTCGAGATCCGCGAGAACAGCCGGTCGCTGTGGTCCTGGGTTCTCTTGAACGAGACCGCCGAGACCGTCCTCGAATCCCGTCGGAGTTTTCCGTCCCGGGCGCAGGCAACGGCTGCCGCGCTGGCTTTCTCGCAACTCGTGGCCCGGGCGGGACGGACGCTCACGGGCGGCGCGCGGCAGGTCGGGTTCCTCTAGCCGCGCGAACCCGGCGGTCAGGTCCGGTGGCGGATCAGGCTCACCACGCTCAGGCAGGCGATCGCGCAACCGACACCCATGGCGCCGAGGCAGCTGATGGTGCGGACCGGCTCGCCGCGGGCCAGGACAATGGCGACCGCCAGCGGCAGGAGCAGGAGACCGAGCATCAGGGTCATGGCGGCTTCCGAGTACGGGATCCGGTTGGACACGGAGAGCTTAGGCGTCGAAGTGTTAATTGCCTCTGACGGAGGACGCGGCCGCCGATCGATCGCCGCGATCCACGTCCGGCCCCAAGCGGCCTCTCCAGCCCGGGCACCGGTGTTCAGACAACGGCTCGGGAAGGGGCGAAAGGCCCCCGCTCCCGAAGCCACGTCACCAAACCCGCTGTGTGAATCCCGTAGCCTCTGCGGGGGAGGGCTACGGGATTCGCACGTCTCAATCTGACACCACCACTCTGAAAAAGGGGCGCTTTTCCCCTCCCCCTTGCGGGGAGGGGTTAGGGGTGGGGGTGGTTCAGACGGCACCGCACCGCTCCATCCTGCGCCACCCCCACCTCCAACGCATCCCCGCAAAGGGGGAGGAGAGAACGTGTCGGCCAGCGAGGTGTGAACCTCGCAGGCGGGGGAGGGAGGGCGCGTGGCTGTTCCGGACTGACCCATCCGCCGACCGGGCGATCGATCGAAGGGCTCACGGCCTCTCAGGATGAGATCGGGATAGGGAAAGACCGGTCAAACAGCCTCCAAAGTCCGCCCCGGTGCCAGGTTCGCCGCGAAATGCCCGGTCCGGATCAAGCCCTCCGGTCTTCGACCTCAACCGAGCCGGACCAAGCGGTCGATCAGCGTCTGGTCGTGCAGCAGCGCCATGCGCTCCCGCGGCGTCAGCCAAGCCTGCGCTTCGCCGACCGTCTCGGCCTCATCGATCTTGGCGGCGGCCAGCGTCCGGTCCGGGTCGATGGCGCCCCGGGGACGGTCGCGGCCGGCCGGCAGCATCCGTGCGTGCGCGTCGGCGAGGCGGGGATCGGCGTGCAGGGCCGCCAGGGCATCGGAGGCGTCGAACGCCTGCGCGGCATTGCGGGCGGCCAGGCCGGCGGCGCGGGTGGCGATCTCCGGCGGCGTAGCCTCCTCCGGCGTGGCGAGCAGGCGCCGCCGCTTGAGCGCCAGGCCGAGGCCGAGCTGGCCGCTCGCCCAGGAGATCGGGATCGCCAGCACGAGGCCTACGATAGTCGGGCTCATCCAGAGGAACAGCGACGTGGCGATCGCGAAGGCCGCGACCCCCGCGACCAGACCCAGCACCATGTGCCAGCTATGCCGGGCCACGATATCGCGGAGCGGGATCGAGCCGTCGTCGCGCCGCTGCGGGTTCCAGCCCGTATCGCGCCCGAGCAGGATGTCCATCACCGATCCGGACTGGATCACCATCGCCACCGGGGCCACCAGGGCGGAGAGCAGGATCTCGACGAGGCTCGAAAGGATCAGCCGCCCGCCGCCCCCGCAGGCCCGCCGCACAGGGCCGTCGAGCAGGGCGAGGATCAGGCCGAGCAGCTTCGGCGCCAGCAGCACCGCCATGGTCAGCCCGAACAGTTGCAGCGCGCGGACCGGGTCGAACCGCGGGAAGACCGGCGAGAAGCCGGCGCCGCCGAAATAGTCCGGCCGCTCCGTGGCGGTCTGAAGGACCAGCAGGATACCGACGACGAGTTGGAGCAGCCAGAGCGGCGACGCGAGGTAGCCGGCGATGCCGGTGGCGAAGTGCTGGCGGGTGGCGGCATGCAGGCCGGCCGCCCCGATCACCCGCGCGTGCTGGAGGTTGCCCTGGGCCCAGCGCCGGTCGCGCACCGCCACGTCGATCAGCGAGGGCGGGCTCTCCTCATAGGAGCCCGGCAGGCGGGGCAGCATGTAGACCGCCCAGCCGGCCCGACGGATCAAAGCCGCCTCCACGAAGTCGTGTGACAGGATGTGGCCGCCGAAGGGGGGCTTCCCGGGCAGATCGGGCAGCCCGCAGGATTGCGCGAAGGCCCGGGTCCGGATGATGGCGTTGTGGCCCCAGTAATTGCCGCCCCGCCCCGACCAGGCCGAAAGCCCGGCGGCGATCACCGGGCCGTAGATCCGCGCGGCGAATTGCTGGAGCCGGGCGAACAGCGTGTTGCGGTTGATGATCAGCGGCAGCGTCTGGATGATGCCGGCATCCGGGTCCGCCTCCATGGCGGCGGCGAGGGTCACGATCGCCGGGCCGCTCATCAGGCTGTCGGCATCGAGCACGAGCATGTGGTCGTAACGGCCACCCCAGCGGGTGACGAAGTCGCCGATGTTGCCGGCCTTGCGATGGTGGTTCTTGGGCCGGTGGCGATAAGACAGCCGGGCGTCCGGCCCGAGGCGGTCGCGCAGGTCGAGGAAGGCCCGCTCCTCGGCGATCCAGGCATCGGGCTGCGTCGAATCCGAGAGCACGAACCAGTCGAAGTGCTGCCCCAGCCCGGTGGCTTCCACGCCCTCCCGCATGGCCTCGACCCCCGCGAAGGTCCGGGCCGTCGCCTCGTTGTAGACCGGCATCAGGATCGCGGTCCGGGTCGTCAGCACCGCCGGAACCGCCGCCGCCCGCGGGCGGCGCAGCAGCACCGCGAAGCCGAGCAGCGCGCTGGTGAAGGCCAGCGTGATCCACGAGAAGGTCAGGCAGAACAGGACCACAAGCACCAGCTGGAGCCCGGTCGGGCTGCCCGAGACCGACACGGTCTCGACCATCTGCCAGCCGCCATAGCCGGTGAGCGCCAGCGCGCCGCCGAATACCCAGAGCCGCGCGAGCCAGGGATCGCGCGGCCGGCGCGACGGAATGTGGGCCGCACGCGCGTCCCAGCGCGACAGATCCTGGACCGGCATCGCCAGCGGCGCCTCGGGCGGCAGGCCGGAGCCGGCCTCCCGAGCGGCCGGACCGGGCTGCGCGTCCGGCTGGACCGCGGGCTTGGGCAGGGTGGTCGTCTCGTCCATGCGCACGGCGGAGGCTGATCCTCGGTTTCGGTCAGGGGTTATGGGGTCCAGCGGAACAGCCAAGTCTCGCTGGCCCGGTCTTGTCCGCGCCGGAGCGCGAGGCGCAGCTCGCTGGCCCGCTCACCGCCGGGATCGAGCTCGAACAGGATCCGCAGGGTCTTGCGCGCGGGATACGCGTAACGGTCCTGCCGGGTGATCGTCCCGGCCGAGGCGCTGAGATCGACGTCGATGTCCCCGGGGTCCATCACCGCATCGCCCTGGAAATCCACCGCGAACAGGCGGCGGTTGCCGGCGCTGCCATGGCCGCACCGGCTGTCGCTGACGCGGGCGATCCCGGGCGGCAGCGGGTCGGGCCATCCCTTGGACCAGTGCTGCCGGCAGAGGAAGCGCATCTCGCCGCCCTTGGCGAGCGTCGCCTTGGGTCGCCAATAGGCGAAGACGTTCTCGTTGAGTTCGGAATCGCTCGGGATCTCGAGCAGCGTCACGGCGCCTTCGCTCCAATCGTCCAGCGGCTCCAGCCAGAGCGAGGGCCGCTGCTCCCAGTGCCGCCTGTCGTCGTCGAAGTCATCGTAGGAACGGGCGCGCTGCATCAGGCCGAAGCCCTTCGGCCCGCGATCCACGAAGGCCGAGACCTGGAGCGCCTCGGGATTGTGCACCGGGCGCCAGATCGGCTCGCCGTAGCCGTTGTGGATCGCCAATCCCTCCACCGAGAAGGCGGCGGCGCGCAGGTCGTCGACGCGGCGCCGGTCGAGCGCCCCGAACAGATAGCTCCCCTGCATGCCGCCGAGACCGATATGGTCGAGGTCGGCGCGGGCGAACACCGTGCCGTCGATCCCGGCCACGGAGGCTTCCCGGCCCGGGGTCAGTGTCAGCTTGAACGCCGCCGTCGCGGAATCCGATTCGGCGAAAGCGTGGACCACGACGGGCTGCCCGGGGGCGGGGGTCTCGATGAACAGCGCCCGGAACAGCGGGAACTCCTCGCCGCGGGCATCCGCCGGCCGCAGGGCGAGGGCCCGGGCGTTGATCCCAAAATCTTGTCCCTCCGCCACCAGGTGGAAGAAGGAGCCGCCCTGGAACAGGGCGAAATCCGCCAGATCGCCGCCGTCGACGAAACGGGCGCGCAGGCGGAAGCCCGAGAAGGCGGCCGCGGCCGGGAGATCCGGCAGATCCACCCCCGGCGCCGAGAACGCGGTCTTGTCGTAGGATACCGGCTGCACGAGGCCGTTCTCAACCAGGAACATGGCGACCGGCGTGTCGAAGATCGAGCCGCGCAACAGCGGCTCGAAACTGTAGCCGATGCCCCGATCGGTCCAGATGGCCCGTCCCGCGGCGGGGCGGATCGCCTCGTAGGCGTCCCGGGATAGGTTCTTCAGGGCGGCCGGCAGATCGCCGGATTTCGGGCCGGCAAAGGGCGCCTTGGACCGGGCCCGGGCGAAATCGAGGAGCGTGTTCGCCTCGAAGGCCTCGCCGGCGCCCGGGAGGGCCGGCGCCGTTTCCGGATCAGCCGCGATCGCGTTGCCCGGAAGCGAACCCGCGGCTGCGCCCAGGGCGCCGGCCAGCACGCCGCGGCGGGTCAGGGCAAGGGGCGGTCGGGCGGGGCTTATCATACGGTGGTCGGTCTCTCGTCTCTGAAGCCGTTGCCGACAGCGCAGCATTCCGGTCCGGCCCCGCTTCCGCGTCCTGACGCGTGCCGTGTCCCGAACCGATCACCGCTCCGGCGGAACGCGCGCTCGGTGCCTGTCTATACACGCGGCCCGGCTGAACCCAGGGTTAAGCGGTCCGCTGATCCGCGCACCTCCGTTGACTTAACGCGAGCCGGCTCTCTAAGTCGGTCGACTGCATCGAAACGGGGGAGGCGACATGGGTTCGTTGCGAGTCACGGGCCACGGCGTGGATCTCGGCGAGAGTCTGCGCGGCCGCGTCGAGGACCGCATGTCGGCGATACAGGCCAAATACCTCGACTCGCACATGAGCGAAGCCTGCACCGGCCATGTCACGCTGCGGCGGGACGGGTCGGCGTTCCGCACGGATTGCGTGCTGCATCTCGTATCGGGCTTGACCATCGAGGCGAACGGGCTCGCGCACGATGCTCGGTCGAGCTTCGAGCAGACTGCCGAGCGCCTCGAGACGCGGCTGCGCCGCTACAAGCACCGTCTGAAGCAGCACGCCACCGGGCCGACCGACGATGTCGCGGTCGAGGCGGCCTACGCGGTCCTGGCCGCGCCGGACGAGGAGGACGACGAGCCGGCCGACGGGGACGCGCATCCGCCGATCGTCGCGGAGAG
Organism: Methylobacterium sp. J-026; assembly: GCF_022829585.1. Lineage (GTDB taxonomy): Bacteria > Pseudomonadota > Alphaproteobacteria > Rhizobiales > Beijerinckiaceae > Methylobacterium. The sequence goes on along the minus strand of NZ_JAKSYC010000243.1, from coordinate 10,043 downwards.
CACCCGGACCCTGCAGCGCCGCACCATCGGCGAGGCGGTCACGGCCCTCGACATGACGGGCTCGCCGGTGCTCGTGTTCGTCCATGCTGGCACCGGGCGCATCAACGTCGTATATCGGCGCGGCGATGGCGCAATCGGCTGGGTGGACCCGCTGAACGCCGTCGACTGACGGGGCAGGTCGGGAGGAACGGAGCCGGAACCGGCTTGTTTCCCGGTCGATTGATGTGCGGGGACGCGGCCGAGGCGGCCGTCACTGTTCCTGCAACGAGGCCCGCCCTGACCGGGCGGGCGACGGGGCAACGGTCGTTCGATGCCAGTTCTGGAATTCCTCGACCCCGAGTCGGTCGTGCCGTCGCTGCGCGCGCGGACCAAGAAACAGGTCCTTCAGGACCTCGCGACCCACGCGGCGCGTCGCCTGCCCGTGCTCGGGGAGCGTCCGATCTTCGATACGCTGCTCCAGCGGGAGCGGCTCGGCTCGACCGGCATCGGCGACGGGGTGGCGATTCCCCACGGGAAGCTCCCCGGGCTCGACCGCCTATTCGGTCTGTTCGCCCGATTCGATCGGCCGGTGGATTTCGAGGCCCTAGACGGCCAACCCGTCGATATCGCGTTCCTGCTGCTGGCCCCGGAAGGCGCCGGCGCCGATCATCTGAAGGCCCTCGCGCAGGTCGCCCGGATCCTGCGGGAGCCCGGCATGCTGGCGCATATCCGGGCGGCCCGGGATGCGGGCGCGCTCTACGCCCTCCTGACCCGCTCCACGGCGCCGCAGGCCGCGTGATGCCCCACCTCCGAATCGCCGCATCCCTCGCGCTGGCCGTGGGGCTGACCGGTCCGGTCCTGGCGCAGGGCGAGACGACCTGCGCGCGCGACCTGCTCGTGGCGCAATCGATGCAGCGGCAGGCCGTCGACCAGCTCGAACAGGCGGACGGAGACGACGCCAAGAACTGCCGGGTCTGGCGCCGCCACGTGGAGACGATGCGCCGGGTCGCGAGCGTCTATGGCCGCTGCCTCTCCGGCTCGGAACGCGGCGAGCGTCTGGCGCAGGTCCAGGGATCGGACCGGGAATTCTCCGCGGCGATCAAGGCGCATTGCCGCGGCCAATAGGGCGCTCCCCGCGGGACGCGGAGCCCCCCATTCGCCGGCTCAATCCACGTCGCGGGCCGCCAGCGGCTCGGCGACCATCTTCACCGGGATCTTCACGGGCTTGCCGCGCCCGATCAGGACCGCCGCCCGGGACCGTTCCGGATCCGTTTCGAACCGGGTGCGCACCCAGCTGGCCAGGAACTTCACGTATTCGGAGGCCACGAGCCGGGCCGCGGGCGGGCTCCGCCACCACCGGTCGGCGTCGAAGGCTTCGGTGACGACGGGATGCGGCAGGACGCGGTCGCTTTCCTGCAGGGCGTGATCGAGTTCGATCAGCGTCCGCGGCATGTGGTAGTTCGAGGTCACCACCGCCACGGTGCTGAACCGATGGGCCCGCATCCAGCGCCGGGTCTCGATGGCGTTCCCGATCGTGTTGCGCGCCCGATAATCGAGATCGACGCAGCAGGCGATGAGCGCGCGCTGAGTCGGGTTCAGCCGGGCGATCTCGTCACGGCTGGTGCGCTCGTTCACGCCGGTGATGAGCAGGCGGCGCCCGTAGCCGCCGGCCAGCAGATCGATCGCGTCGCCGATCCGCTGCGCGCCGCCGGTGAGCGCCACGATCCCGTCCACCCGGTCGGACGGAGTCCGCTCGTGCCGGGCGAGCACGCTGACGAAGATCAGGAACCCGGCCAGCAGGGCCACTGCCCCGAGAACCGCCCCGAGGCCGCAGGTCCAGAGCGCGATGCGCCCCCGCTGCCGCGGCTGCGCGGTGCGCGGGCAGCCTCGCTCGTGCCAGGCCCAACCGACGACGTCGGTCGTGAGCGGATCCGATGCGCGCAGCATACGCGTGGTCATCCTCCGGAGGATCGGCGTCGATTGCGGCGGCCCGGAGGCGGCCCGGTCGTCCGCCCCCACACCGCGACGATAAGGTTTCCGGATCGTAAACGCGCCCGCCTGGTGACCGCTGTCCACGCCTTCTAACAGCGCGCGGTGTGCCTAGGCCAGGAAGCGACGCACGGTGATCCGCGAGACCACGCCCGTCACCAGGGACGCGATCACGCCGATCAGGAGGATGCTGGCATAGCCACGCAAACCGATCTGGAAGGCGCCGAACAGGGCCTCGACCTCCTGACCGGCCGGTCCGGACCGCGCGGCCCGGGCCAGAAGCCCTCCGATGACGAAGGCGAGGATCGCCAGGCCGGCTCCGATGGCGCCCCCGCGCAGGCCCAGGCCGAAGAAACGCCGCTGGAAGGCGCGGGCGATGTAATCGTCGTCCGCGCCGACGAAGTGGAGCACGTCCACCACCTCGCGATTGCTGGCCATCGCGCCCCGCGTGGCGAAGGTGACGGCGAGCCCCGTGGCGACCAGGACGAGGACCACGAGCCCGATCCCGATCCCGACGAAGGCATTGGCCGCGGTCGAGAGCCGCTGAAGCCAGAGGGCGTGGTCGTCGAGGCTGGCGACCCCGGGCAGCGCGTCGAGGAGATGCATGCGCAGGCGTTTCAGATCGGTGCCTTGGCCGCTCGCGAGCCGCAAGGCGATCAGCCGCGGCACCGGCAGGTCCGACAGATCGAGCCCGCTGCCGAGCCAGGGCTCCAGGAGCCGCTCGGCCTCGGCCTTGGAGAAGATCCGCGTCTCGGCGATGCCCGGCTCGGCTTTGGCGATGCCCGCTGCCCGGGTCACGTCGGCGTCGACGTCGCGCCCGGGACCCGGGCGGATCTGGATCGTGACCTCCTGGGCGACGTCGCCCTGCCACTGGGCGGCGTTCGCCGCCACCATCTCGGCGGCACCGGCGCAGAGCCCCGCCAGGAAGGTGAGGATGGCGATGACCGCCGCCAGGGAGCGCCCCGCCGCCGTGTCGGTCGGCACCAGCGGCGCGTTGCGGCGCAGATTCGCCGGCACGGACGGGACCGGGGGACCGGCGAGGGGCTCGGGCCGGGCCCGCGGGATGGCCTGCGTGCTCATTCCTCGATCCGAAGCCGGCCTTCACCGAGCACCATCCGGCGGGCGTCGACCGCATCCATGATGCCGAAATCGTGGGTGGCGATGATGACCGAGGTCCCGAGCTTGTTCAGTTCCAGGAACAGGCGCAGCAGCCGCCGCCCGAGACCGGGATCGACGTTGCCGGTGGGCTCGTCGGCGAGCAGCAGGTCCGGCCGGGCGATCAGCGCCCGGGCGATGGCGGCGCGCTGCTTCTCCCCGCCGGAGAGGAGCGGTGGCAGGGCGTGCATGCGCTCGCCGAGGCCGACCCAGCGCAGCAGCTCCACCACCTCGGCCCGGTAGCTCGCCTCGGCGCGTCCCTGGACGCGCAGTGGCAGCGCCACGTTCTCGTAGGTGGTGAGATGGTCGAGAAGGCGGAAATCCTGGAAGACGACGCCCATCCGCCGCCGCAGCCCGGTCAGGGCCTTGGCGGAGATGCCGCTCACCTCCTCGCCGAAGATCGAGACGAGGCCTCGGGTCGGCCGCACCGACAGCAGGATCAGGCGCAGCAGCGTCGTCTTGCCGGCCCCCGAAGGACCGGTGAGGAACTGGAAGGAGCGCGGGGCGATGCGAAAGCTCACGTCCGACAGCACCTCCGGCCCGAGACCGTAGCGCATGCCGACATTCTCGAACTGCACCACCGGCCGCTCCGCGCCGGGCAGCAGGCTCTTCATGCTTGCCTGTAGGTTCAAGGCCGTGCCGTGTCTCGCCGATCCCGATACGGGCATCGCCGGAGCGGCGGGCGTTTTCAAGGCCTTCGGAATTTCACGGGCGCTTAACCCTGTTCAGCCACACTTTCTCAAGCGAATTCACTGTCCGGCCGCGGTACGGCCGGTGGATGCGAGTATGGCGCGTATGCTGATCGTCTGCCCGAGCTGCGCGAGCGCCTACCAGATCGACGCCGGAAAGGTCGGCATGGAGGGCCGCTCGGTCCGCTGCGCGGCCTGCCGCGAGACCTGGTTCATCACCCCCGCCGACGTGCTCGCCGGGCACGAGGCCGAACTCGCGGCGGAGGCCGATCCGGCCGCCGACGCGGCCTGGGAAGAGGCGGCCGCCTCGGTGCGGGAAGCCTCCGATCTCCCGACCCCCACGGTTCCGGCCGCAGCCGGGCTGCCGTTCCGCGGGAGAAGACACCGGCTCCGCGGCGGCCTGTCACCATCCCTGGCGGTCGGGCTGACGCTCCTGGCGGCGCTGCCGCTGCTGTGCCTCGCCCGCGTAAGCGTGGTCCGGACGGTCCCGCAGACCGCAGCCCTGTTCGCCCGGATCGGCCTGCCGGTGAACCTGCGCGGCCTCGAGATCCGTGACGTCGTGGCGTTCAGCAGCCCCGCCGAGGAGGGCCGTCCGGCCGAACTCGTGGTCGAGGGTGACCTCGTCGGTGTCGCGCGGTCCGACATGCCGGTCGCGCCGCTCAGCGCCGAGATCCGGGACGCCGGCGGTCGCGTGATCCGGACATTCACGGTCAATGCACCGCGGGCGGTGCTGGGCAACGCGGAGGCCGCCCGGTTCCGCGGGACGCTGACCAGCCCGCCCGCCACCGGGCGTTCGGTGGTGTTGCATTTCGCCGGTGCCGAACCGCCACGCGATGAGGCCCGAGCCGGCGTGAGTAGCCATTGAGGGCATGCGCGCCGGGGTGCGGCGACGCGAGCGCCTGACGGGTCATGACCGAACGATGACGCGTCTCGTCGCGGCGAACGCGCGCGCTCCCAGTTCCCGTCAACAGTGGTAATATTGTTTTTCAGATCGACCAATGTATTTGGATCGTAATTCGTTTTTACAATCTACGGCAGATTTTTTACAGTGAAAACCGACGCCGTGTTATTTATTAAAGTCTTAGCTGTGATCGATCAAGTGCAATTGTTTCAAAATATTTTCGAATAAGCAGTTATCAACCGCTCTGTTTATCCAGACCTTGGTTGCACTGATATCTAATAAATTTCAAGTTTAAGTCCTATAAATTGACCGATTTAAATGTTTGCAATACCGTTGTCCCGCATTGAGCGATATGCGCGGCATATCCCGGCAACTTTGCTTTCCTGTTGCTTGTCGATGTCGGATCTGAAAACCTGGATTTGCAAGCGTGCCAGGGCGTCGTCGCCTATGCCCGATATTGAGGATTGTGGGGGCGATCCATTGTGAGTAGAAAGAAGAAAGTCCCGGTTTCCACCGCCACGACCGACGTTGTTGAGGGAAAACAAGCTTTCGACTATTGGCGCAGCACGATAATGGGCGGGGTCGACGTGACGCCGCTTGATTCGGCACTGCCGTTCTCGGCCGGCCGCACGGTCGCCGCCTCACCCTACGGCGCGATCCTCCACGCGTTCAGCGACGCTTACAAACTCGAGCGGACGGCGCAGCATGTACGGCGCGACGGGCGCGACGACGTCGGGGTAACGGTGGTCCTGAGCGGCAATGGCTATATCGAGCAGGGCAACAACGGTGCGCTCCTGAAAGCGGGCGACATCGCCTTTCACGCCTGGGAGCGGCCCGGCGGTGGGGGAAACTTGGGGCGCTACGAGGAGTTGCGGCTCACCGTGCCCCGATCCACGTTCCTGGCGGAGATGGGCGATACGCGCGCATACGGGGGACGCAGGTTCGGTCCGACGCCGCTGAGCGGATTGTTTGTCACCTATCTTCGTGCCTTCGCGTATTCAGTGGCCGACATGTCCGAGGCGGAAACCGGCATCGCCATCGAGGGCGCCCTCCACCTGCTCCGCGGTGCCATCAACGGGGGGGCCGAGCGCGCCGACGGCGAAGAGCTCTCCCGGGACGCGCTACGCTCCCTCGCTCTGGCCCGGATCGAGCGGTGCCTGCACGACCCCGAATTCGGTCCCGACCGCCTGGCCGCAGACCTTCGGATCTCGCGCAGCCGCCTCTACGCGGCCTTTGCCGGGGGGGAGGGGATCGCGGCCAGAATCCGAGAGGCGCGCCTCGACCGCGCGCATGATCGGATCGTGATGATGCGGAAGACAGGCATCCGGGTCACGTCGATCATGACCAGTTGCGGCTTCACCGACCCGGCCGCCTTCAGCCGTGCCTTCCGTCGCCGCTTCGGCCTCTCCCCCCGGGAACTCCTCACCCAGGGCGACGGCTGACCGGATCCGGCGCAGTCGCCCGCGGCTCGACCGCGGCGCGCCGGGGTGCTGCCGCGGCTGCGATGGACCGGATCGTTCCGGACAGGGCGAGGCCCAGGCGGATCGCCGCGAGGCCGACCCGCGCGATGCGGATCTGCCGCGGCAGGTGGCGCGGGCCGATGGGGCGGTAGGCGAGCCGCGGACTGGCGCGCTCGGCCTCCGCGATGGCTTGGCCGAGGGGCAGGGTCGCGATCCGATCCGCCTCCGCCGCGCCGATCCCGAGCGTCCGAGCCCAGGCGTGATGGCGGCTGAGCAAGCCCCGGCCGTGCAGCCTTCGGAACCGGCGCCGCCAAAGGTAGCGGCGAACGGCTCGGGCAAACGGTTCCATCCGGGCGTCGCAGAGGGCGTCGGGCTCCTCGCACCGCGCGCGAATCGTGTCGGCGACGCCCCCGGGGGCGCGACCCGTGAGGCGGGCCGAGATGGTCACGCACACGTCGGTGGCGTGGCGAACGCGCAAGCCGCGCGCGATGAGGCGCGCGATGAAGGCACCGTCCTCGCCGAGGGGTATCTCCGGCATGCCCCCGACGGCGCGGTAGGCCGCCCGGGTCACCGCCAGCGTCGCGCCGATCGCGGTGCGGTGGCACGGCCAGGGATCGTGCGGGTCCGGGTCGATCCGCGCCTCCGCCTCGGTGATGAGGGCGTCGTAGCGGTCTTCGAGGCGGCCTCGGGCGGGCAGCGACGGCGGCAGCAAGGCCGCCTCGACGGCATCGAGTTCGACGCGGCCGGCGACCGCGTCGGCCCCCGCCCGGATCGCCGCCCGGTTGCGGGCCACCCAGTCGGGCGGCACCCGGCTGTCGGCGTCGGTGGACAGGATGAGCCCCGCCTGTCCGGCATCGCCGAGCCACTCCGCCGCCGCATCCATGGCGCGACGCCGGGCCCAGCCGGCATGGGCACCCGCAAACCGCTCGACGAGGACCCGGACCGGGATCGACAGGGTGGGCACGAGCCCGGCGACGATGGCCTCGGTCCGGTCCGTGCAGTTGTTCAGGAACAGGACCAGCCCGAGGCTCCCCGGTTCCAGGCCCGCCTGGGCGTCGATGGCGCGCAGACAGGTCGCGATACGCTCCTCCTCGTTGCGCACGGGCACCGCCACGATCGCGTCGGGGGTCGTGGCGATGGATAGGCGGTCGCTCGTCACCGGTCGGCTCCGTCGGGCCTGGCCGGGTGGGTCCGGGGCCGCGACGGGGATATGCCCAGGCTTGCCTGAACGAAGCCGGAAGCGTTCCCGTGTCCGGAGGGTATCGGTCGTCCCGCCGAAGAGGGACGCCGGTCAGAGGGTCTTCTCGACCAGGCCTTCGATCCATTCGGGCTGGGTCTCGCCGACGGAACGCCCGACCTCGGTCGCCCCCTTGTAGGCGATGAGCGTGCTCTGCATCCGCACGTCGAGCCGTTTCAGCATCGCTTTCTGGCTGTCGAAGTCGATGTCGAAGATCTGGAGATCCTTGAACCGCGGGTCCGCCGACAGCTTGGCGAGGATCGGCTTCTGCGTCTTGCAGATGGGACACCAGGGCGCGCTGACTTCGACCAGGATCGGGCGGCCGCTCTGCTGTGCGGCGGCGAAGGCACTCTCCGAGAACGGGATCGTCTCGCCCGCGCGTGACGGACCGGGACCGGCGGTCAGCAGCAAGGCCAGACTGGCCAGTGCGACGACATGGCGGCGGGTGTTCATGGTGCGTCTCCCGGATGCCGGACGCTCCTTCGTGGGAGCGCGGCTTTGGGGCAGGGTACACCACCGGACCGGAAAGGCCGCGCGGCCCGGCGACGCGGCGCGCGCGAAAGCGGGGGCACCGGATCACATCATCGAGATGGCGCGTCCAGACGATCCTCCGCCACGAGCGCGGCGATGTCGTTCGCGTCCACCGCATCCATCGGGCGCCGGATCCGCAGGGCCCGGGTCGGTGCGCCCGCCCGCATCACCAGCACGATGGTTTCCATGTCGGGGCAGCCGGGATCTGGGCAGGCGAGTTCGTTCACCGACAGAGTGTCGGTCTCGCCGAGGCGCAGAGCCGCGCTCAGCTCCCGCTTCAGCCGGGCCGCGATCTCGGCCCGCTCGGCCGAGCGGGCGCGCCACGCCTTGAGGCTCACGAAAGCCATGTTCGATGCTTTTCCCCGGGGTGGAAGACCGCGGCGCGAGAGTGTTGCGCGGATAAGAGCCGGTCAAGCGCGGGCCCATGAACGCGACCGGCAACAAAATCGGCCTTGCGTGGTCGTGCCCGGCGCCACCCCGCTGAATTCAGCCGCCCCAGCGGTCTTCCGACTCGACAGTGCGGTGGACGTTCTGCGAGGTGCGCACGAGCGCGCAGAGGATGTGAGATCTTGCGACCCTGGCGGGACGGACCGAACGACCGGCGGAACTACCATCACGGCAACCTGAAGGAGGCGCTCCTTGAGGCTGCGCGCCGCTTCATCGCCGAGCGCGGGATCGGCGGCTTCACGCTGGTGGATGCCGCGCGCCTCGTCGGGGTGACGCCCGCGGCCCTGTATCGGCATTTCCGCGGACGCGAGGCCCTGCTGGAGGAACTCGCCGGGCGGGGCTTCGCCGAACTCGCCGCCCGGCTCGCACGGGCCTTGACCTCGCGCGGTACCCCGCTGGAGCGGTTCACCCGCATGGGCGAAACCTACCTGACCTTCGCCGAGGAGGAGCCGGCCTATTACGCCGCCATCTTCGAGACCCGGGGCCTGTCGTCCGCCGCGGCCGAGCACGACGGTGCGCCGGGTGCCGCAGGCGCCGCCGCTCGGCCGAGCCCCTTCGATCTCCTGGTCGAGGCGCTTCAGGCGACGTTCGCCGATGGGTTCGGAGGCGTCGCACCCCGCTTCATCGCCCTGGAGGTCTGGGCCCTGGCCCACGGCCTCGCGACCCTCTCGGCCGCCGGGCACCTGCCGCGGGGTCCCGGCTTCCCGGACAAGTTCGAACTTCTGCGCGCCGGCGTCCTCGCCCTCGTCCACGGCGTCGCGCGGTCCGGCGAACACGGATCCGGCACCGGACGGCCTTGAAAGGCGTCGTCGGCACCCGCATGTTAACCGCGTTCACATGGACAGCGGAGCACAGCCGTGACCTCTCAGACATCCTCCCCTTGGGCGACCGGCAGGCTTAGCCGGTCCGGTCCGTTCCCGCGCCGTTCGCTGGAGATCGGTGCGATCGTCGTCGGCTTCATCTATTGGTGGCCCGTCGGGCTCGCGCTCGTCGCCTGGAAGATTGCGGGCTACCCGGCCTTCGCCGAGCTGCGCGACACGGCCCGCCGGACGATGTCCGATTTCGGGGATGCGCGGCCGGTCTCCCGCTTCGCCCGGGCGTTCGAGGCGGCGAGCCGCCGCGACGGCACTGGCAACGCGGCCTTCGACGCCTATCGCAGCGCTGAACTCGACCGGCTTGAGGCGCAGCGCCGCGCCCTCGAGGAGGAAAGCCGCGCCTTCGCGGCGTTCGTCGAGGAGCTGAAGCGGGCCAAGGACCGCGAGCAGTTCGACGCCTTCATGGCGAAGCGCCGGACCGAAGGGGGCGAGGGCCGTACGGTCTGATACCGCACTCTCTCCCGAGCCGTTCCCGGATACCGATCACCGAGGGGACCAGCCATGTTCCGCCGGAGGACCGGATCGCCGGAAACCGGACCTCCGGCGACGGGGCCGGATGACTCCTTCTGATGCGGCTGCCGGGGGGCAAAAGGCGGTCGGCAGCCGCTCGTGTCAGGCGGCCCGGATGTTGGCCAGGAAGCGGTCGATCTCGGCCGTGAGGTGCTCGGACTGGCGCGACAGCTCCGAAGCAGCGCCGAGGACCTGGCCCGCCGCCCGTCCGGTCTCCTCCGCCGCTCCGGCGACACCGACGATGTTGCTGGTCACCTCGCCGGTGCCCTG
>NZ_JAKSYC010000101.1 GCF_022829585.1 Methylobacterium sp. J-026 | reverse complement strand
TGCCCTCGTCGAGATAGGCGAAGTTGTAGCCGGAGCCCGTGTCGCCCCTCTCCTCCCCCTTGCGGGGAGGAGCCGGGGGTGGGGGTAGTGCAGGATCGACCGCTACGGTGCCGTCTGCACCACCCCCACCCCCGACCCCTCCCTGCAAGGGGGAGGGGAATGAAGCCGGTATCGCCGTTTCGCTCATTCCGCGGCCTCCTGTATCTCGACGGGTTCGGATTTCCGCTCGAATTCGGCGCGTAGCCGGCGAACCAGTTCCAGCTCGGCCTGGAAGTCGACGTAGTGCGGCAGCTTCAGGTGC
>NZ_JAKSYC010000231.1 GCF_022829585.1 Methylobacterium sp. J-026 | reverse complement strand
GCGGTTTGGTGAAGCCCGCCAGGCCGACGCCCGCGCGAAGCGACCGGATGCGGTCGCGGCGCTCGGTGAGGATCGTGTGCGGGTAGCACAGATGGCCGACATCCCAGACGATCCGGTCGTCGGGAGTGTCGAACACGTGGTGCAGCGCGACCGTGAGTTCGACCACGCCCAGCCCCGCGACGAGGTGTCCGCCGGTGACCGAGACCGCGTCGATCAGCTCGGCGCGCACCGCCTCCGCCACCGCCGCAAGCTCCGATTCCGGAAGACGGCGCAACGCCGCCGGATTCGGGACACGATCCAGCAACGCCGATTGCTCAGGTGATAGTGCCAATGGTCGCATCCGCTCGTTCGAGTATGGCGACGGCCGCTGCGCGTGCCCTCGGCCCCGCGACGCTCGCACCCGGGGTTACGCGTTCATGCTAGAACCCGTCCGTCCGTCGCTGTCATGATAGTGCGAGGTACGGATGATCGGCGGCCCGATCAATGTCGCGCCGACGTTTTTTTCAGTCACGTGCCCTCATTGCCACAAGAGGTCCGCCTTTGAGCCCGGCTCGTCTGTGCACAATCCTGCTCACGCTCGCGATTACGGGACCTGGCCAAGCTTACGCCGAGCCGCGACCGCCGGACGGCAATCTCGACTTCCTCTGCAACTTCCTCGGCGATTGCCCGCCGCGTCTCGCCCCGGGCGGCCCAGACCGCGACGCGCGGCCCTTCACCGGCAGCCTGGGCCGCCCCTGTGCGTGGCGGGACCGTCCGACGCCGGAGGGGGTGCGGCGGGTGCGCGTGTGCTGGTGAGCCTGCGTGCGGGGCTCTTTGCCGCGGCCTTCGGAGCGGCCTTGGCCGCGGCGGCGTCCGACGCGGCCCCCGCCGGCGCCGGCGAGACCTGCCCTGCCCTGTTCGCCGATGGCCGGGCGCCGGTCCTCACCAACCTGAAGCTCGCGGCGCGGACGGTCCCGCTGTGCTTCGAGGCCTTCACCGTGCTGCATTCCGGAGTGACGCGCACGCCGCTCTATTCGGCCGAGCATCTCACCCGGGCGAGCGTCGCCGAGGCCCGCACGGTGGCCCGGGACGATGCCTTCCACGAGGAAGCCCGGCTGCCCGCCGACGACCGCGCCGCCCTGGAGGATTACGTCCGCAGCGGCTTCGACCGGGGCCACCTGTCGCCCGCGGGCGACATGCCGACGCTGAGCGCCCAGGCCGAATCCTTCAGCCTGGCCAACATCGTGCCGCAGAACCGGGTCCTGAACCGCGGCCTCTGGGCGGATATCGAGGAGAGCACGCGGCGTCTGGCTAGCCGGCGCGGCGCGCTCTTCGTGGTGACCGGGGTGATCTTCTCCGGGGACGCGGTGCAGCAGATCAAGGGCGGCGTGCTCGTGCCGACGCAGCTGTTCAAGGCGCTCTACGACCCCGCGAGCGGCGAGGCCGGCGCCTATCTCGCCCGCAACGACGAGTCCCGGGACTGGCAGGCGGTCTCCATCGACGCGCTCGGCCGCCAGGCCGGGATCGACGTCTTCCCCGGGCTGCCGGCCGGCGCCCGGACGACCGCGATGAGTCTGCCAGATCCCCATGCCTCCGCCCGCGCGGACGAGCGCCGACCCCGCAACGAGCAGACGTGGCAGGATTGGCTCCGGCGCGAGGGCCTGCGCGCCCTACGCCGATTCATCCGCGACCTGCTCCGCACGGTCTTCTGAGGGGGATCCATGCCCGAGAACAAGCACCGCACCCGGACCGCCTCGGAGACGGCCGACGCCTTCGCGCCCTTTGCCGACGCGGCCGGGGTCCGCACCATCGGCGCCCTCTCCTTCGAGAACGGCACCGACCGGATCGCCCTGCACGGCTCCCTCGACCTGACCCGGGACCGGGCCGGCCTCGCGCAGGCCCGGCTGCTCCGGGAGACGCTCGACGCCATCGTGAAGGCCCTGGAGGCCGACGATCTCCCCGAGACGGTGGCCGAGGCCCCCGAGGCGGCCCCGACGTCGGTCCCGAACCCGTTCGCCTGAGCGCCCCGGCGCGGCGGCATCCTTGCCGCTGCCCGGCGGGCCTGATACTCGAACGGGGTCATTCCTAGATCGTGGGGACGTGCGGACAGGACGGGGATGAGACCCCGCGCCTGCCCCGTGCCGCTGGCACGCACCGCGCATTCCCGCACAGCACGCCGAGGATTTCCGCGATGGCTCGCGAATTCATCTACCACATGCGCGGCCTGACCAAGGCCTATACCGGCGGCAAGAAGGTCCTGGATAGCGTCAACCTGTCCTTCTACCCCGACGCCAAGATCGGCGTCCTGGGCATCAACGGCTCCGGCAAGTCGACGCTGCTCAAGATCATGGCCGGCATCGACAAGGAATTCACCGGCGACGGCTGGGTGGCCCAGGGCGCGCGTGTCGGCTACCTGCCGCAGGAACCCCAGCTCGATCCGACCAAGTCGGTCCGCGAGAACGTGATGGAGGGGGTGGCCGAGAAGCAGGCCATGCTCGACCGCTACAACGAACTCGCCATGAACTACTCGGAGGAGACGGCCGACGAGATGACCGAGCTCCAGGACCGGATCGAATCGCTCGGTCTGTGGGAGCTCGATTCGAAGATCGATCAGGCCATGGAGGCCCTGGGCTGCCCGAGCGACGAGCAGCCCGTCGCCACCCTGTCGGGCGGCGAGCGCCGCCGCATCGCCCTGTGCCGGCTGCTCCTGTGGGAGCCGGAACTGCTGCTCCTCGACGAGCCGACCAACCACCTCGACGCCGAGACGGTGAACTGGCTGGAGGGTCACCTGCGCCAATATCCGGGCGCGATCCTGATCGTGACCCACGACCGCTACTTCCTCGACAACGTCACCAGCTGGATCCTGGAACTCGACCGCGGCAAGGGCATCCCCTACGAGGGCAACTACTCCGCCTGGCTGGTGCAGAAGCAGAAGCGCCTGGAGCAGGAGGGCCGCGAGGACATGGCCCGGCAGCGCTCCATCTCCCGGGAGCAGGAGTGGATCGCCGCCTCCCCGAAGGCCCGCCAGTCGAAGTCCAAGGCCCGCATCACCCGCTACGAGGAGCTGGTCGCCAAGCAGAACAACAAGATCGATGCCTCCGCGCAGATCGTCATCCCGATCGACGAGCGGCTGGGCAACAACGTCATCGAATTCGAGCACCTCAACAAGGCGTTCGGCGACCGTCTTCTGATCGAGGATCTCTCGTTCAAGCTGCCGCCGGGCGGCATCGTCGGGGTGATCGGCCCGAATGGGGCCGGCAAGACCACCCTGTTCAAGATGATCACCGGGCAGGAGAAGCCCGATGCCGGCAAGATCGATGTCGGCGAGACGGTCAAGCTCGGCTATGTCGACCAGTCCCGCGACGCCCTCGATCCGAACGCCACGGTCTGGCAGGAGGTCTCGGGCGGCAACGACATCATCTATTTCAACAAGCGCGAGATCAATTCGCGGGCCTATTGCGCGGCCTTCGCGTTCAAGGGCCCCGACCAGCAGAAGAAGGTCGGCACCCTCTCGGGCGGCGAGCGCAACCGGGTGCACCTCGCCCGGACGCTGAAGGGCGGCGCCAACGTCCTGCTCCTCGACGAGCCGACCAACGACCTCGACATGGAGACGCTGCGCGCCCTCGAGGACGCGCTGGAGGATTACGCGGGCTGCGCGGTGATCATCAGCCACGATCGCTGGTTCCTGAACCGGATCGCGACCCACATCCTGGCCTTCGAGGGCGACAGCCACGTGGAGTGGTTCGAGGGGAACTTCTCCGACTACGAAGCCGACAAGGTCCGGCGGCTCGGGGCCGATTCGATCATGCCGAAGAAGATCAAGTACAAGCGGTTCTCGCGCTGAGCGGGCCCTCCGCCGCCCCTCTGCGGGCTGCGATGTTCACCCATCGCTTCCGAGCTTGAGCGATGGCCGGCCCCACGCCCGTCTCCCTCCCCCTCTGCGGGGGAGGAAGGGTGCGTGGCGGCGTTGGACTGCCAGACCCATCACCCCAAGCGCGACCGGGCATCGGCCAGGATCGCCGACAGGCTCTGCGCCAGGGGAATGACCGGACTCCAGCCCGTCGCCGCCGTGAAGGCCGCCGGGTCGCAGCCCTCGGCGCGGATGCCCGCCTCCCGGACCCGGTCGGGCACCACCTCGACCGTGAACGCCGCATCCGTCAGGCCGCGAAGCGCGTCGAGGATCCCGGAGACCGACGTCACGGTGCCCGACCCGACATTGAAGATCGCGCCGTCGGGCAGATCGTCGATGCGCTCCGCCACGCGCAGGCAGGCGGCGGTAAAATCGGCCACGTCGAAGAAGTCGCGCCCGGCCGAGAGGTCGCCGACCGCGAGGCTCGGCGGCGCGAGGCCGCGCTCGATGCGGGCGATCTGCCCGGCGAAGGAGGCGACCACGAAGGTCTCGGCCTGCCCGGGCCCGATGTAGTTCGACGGGCGGAGCACGAGGTGCTTGACGCCGGCATTGGCCAGCACGTCGCGCAGGATGTACTCGCAGGCGGTCTTGGTCCGCCCCGAGATGGTATCGGGCCGCGGCGTGACGCTCTCGTCCGGACGCGTCCGATCCTCGAACGCCTCCCCGTAGACCACGGTGGCACTCAGGAACACGAGCGTCGCGCGGGTTGTCGCCAGAGCCTCTGCGAGATTCAGGGTGCCGAGCAGGTCCGCCCGCCAGGCGTAGGATGGCGTCTCGCTCGACTGCGCCACCGAGGCCAGGGCGGCGAGGTGGAACACGAGGGTCGGGTCGAAGGCCGCGACCGCCTCGGCGAGGCTGTCGGCATCGAACGGGTCGACGACGAGGAAGGGGACGCCGTCCAGGGACGGTTGCGGCGTCCGGTCGATGCCGAGGATGCGGCTGCCGGCCGGCAGGTCCCGGCGCAGCGCCTCGAGCAGGCGGCGACCGAGATAGTCTCCGGCTCCGGTGACGAGGACGCGCATGAACCCTGCCCCTGCCCGGCGCCGTCGCTGGCGGCCGGGATCGATCCGCCGCGTCTATACCGGCTCGGCGCGGGAGGCGAGCGGCGTTCGCCGGTCCGCGGCCGCCGATCCGCGCTCATGCGGCCTCTCCAGGCTTCGGCGACGCGGAACGGCAGATCGGTGCCCGGCGCCGAACACAGACGCGTGATCGATGCAGTCTCCACGGGCGGCCGCGCTGCGCTGCGGTATCATCGGGCGCCGATATCGGGGCGAAGACCGAGTGAACAGCATCGACGATCTCGAACGTCCCGCGGCCGGCGACGCCCCGCCCCCCGCCGGCCACCCCGTCGCGGTGCGACCAGCGAAGCCGCTCCGGGATGCGCGGGTCGACGTTCTGCGCGGGCTCGCGCTGCTGACGATCTTCGTCGATCATATCCCGCAGAACGCCCCGGCCCTCCTGACCGTACACAATTTCGGCTTCTCGGACGCCGCCGAACTCTTCGTGCTGCTGGCCGGCTATTCCTCGATGATGGCCTATGGCGGCCTGTTCCGGCGAGCCGGGGCCCGGACGGCGCTGGCGCGCATCGCCCGGCGCTGCCTGCGCATCTACCTGTTCCAGGCCGGTCTGCTGCTCGCCACCCTGATCATCGTCCGGATCTGGATGGACCTCACCGGGCTGACGCCGCGCTTCGGGGTCGCGCCGCTGCTGCAGATGGGCCTGCTGCCGGGGCTCCTGCGCGGACTCGCGCTCAATGCGCTGCCCAACTACCTAGACATCCTGCCGCTCTACATCCTGCTGCTCGCCCTGTTCCCCCTCGTCTACGTCGGGATGCGGCGCGGGGTCTGGGGGGTGCTGGCGCTCTCGGCCACCCTGTGGCTCGCCGCCAACCTCGACCCCCAGCTCAACCTGCCGAACGCCGCCGCGGTGGATGACGGCTGGTACTTCAACCCGTTCGCGTGGCAGTTCCTGTTCGTGATCGGGGCGGCCCTGGCGCTCGCGGTCCGGGCCGGGGGCGGGCTGCTGCCCTGGCGCAACTGGGCTGCGGCGGCCTGCACGGCCTATCTCGGCTTCGCGCTGGTCCAGGGCGGATCCTGGACCGCGTGGGGCCTACCGGATCTCAGGCCGCTGGCGATCGCCGCGCCGGACAAGAGCCATGTCGGCCCCCTGCGGCTGCTCGACATCCTGGCGCTGATCTACCTGCTGTTCAGCGCCCCGGCGGTGACGCGCCTCAGCCGCTGGCGGCCGCTCCGGCTGATCGACGCCTGCGGCCGCCACTCGCTGGAGATCTTCGCGGCCGGCTGCCTGGCGGCGCTGATCGGCCGCATCCTCTACCGGACCTTCGACGCCACATGGCCGCTCCAGGTCGCCGTCAATGTCGGCGGCCTCGCCGCGATGCTGGGTCTCGCCCACTTCCTGGATGCCGGAGCCCGGCGGACGGAGGTTCGGAACCCGCCCGGCCGCTGAATCGGATACGGGAACGGACGAGGAAACGATGCCGCCGATGCGCCGCAAGGGCGACCTTCCGGAGAAGGTCTGCGCACAGTGCGGACGGCCCTTCGCGTGGCGGAAGAAGTGGGCGCGTGTCTGGGACGAGGTGCGCTACTGCTCCGACCGGTGCCGGGCCGAGGCCCACACGGCTCGCAAGCGCGCCGAGGCGGGACCCTGACCGCTCAGGCCGGGCCGCCGCGCAGGGCGGCGAGCGCGGCCGGCGTGTCGATGTCGAGACCGGTGGCCGCGTCGCCCGAGATCTCCAGCACGTCCACCCGATCCCGGAGGAGCGGGCCGGCGCCGTGATCGCCGGACAGCCCGGCGATATCCGCGCCGAGGCGGTGGAGGTTGAGCAGCACCGGGTTCCCACGCCGCCGATCCCGCACCGGGATCACGGCGGCCGGCTCCCGCCCGGCCGCCGCGAAGGCCTCCGCGAGGCGGTCGATATGGGCGGCTTCAACCTGCGGCATGTCCCCGAGAACCACGACGGCGGCGTCGCAGGACCGGGGCAGCGCGGCGAGGCCGGCGCGCAGGGAGGTGGCGAGACCCGCGCGAAAATCCGGATTGACGGTGAGAGTTAGGTCTAGCCCCGCCAGCGCGGCCCGCACCCGGTCCGCATGCGCCCCCAGCACGGCGATCACCGGACGCGGCCGGGCGCCCAGGGCGGCTTCGGCGGCGTGGCGCACCAGCGGCCGGCCGTCGAGGCGCGCGAGCAGCTTCGGTTCCGGCCCGAAACGGCTGCCGAGACCGGCGGCGAGCAGGACCGTCCCGATCTCAGGCATCCGCCACGGTCTCCGCCTCGTCCCCGGCGCTCCGGCCGCCGGCCCGGGGCTGCGGCCGGGAAACGATCTCCATGAGCAGGCCGCCCACCCCCAGCGCGACGATGTCGGCCCGGGTCACCGACAGGTCCGCCAGCAGCCGGTGCAGGATCCAGTCGAAGCCGTTCTCACGGGGGGAGCGTGCGCAACCGGGCGCGCCGATCACCGGCACGGCGCCCCGGGCGCCGACAAGCAGGAGATTGCCCGGATCGACCGGCATCCCGAGATGCGCGACCGCGCCGCCGGCCGCCGCGATCCCGGCCGGGATGACGTCGCGCCGGTCGGCGATGGCCGAGGCGCCGAACACCACCACGAGATCCGCCCCGGCTTCATCGATCGCCGCCGCGAGGGCGGAGGCGACGGCCCCGGCCGCGTGCGGCACCCGGATCTCCGCGACGATCGCGGCCCCCGTCGGCGCGAGGCGTTCGGCCAGCACCCGCAGGGTCCGGTCGATGGTCGTCTCCTTGAGGCTCGGCAGGCGGGTCGAGACCACGCCCACGCGCCGGCGGCGATAGGGCGCGACCGCGAGCGTCCCGCCCGCGGCCGCCGCGCAGGCGCGGTCGAGCACCGCCCCCGGCACCGCGTAGGGTATGATCTTGACGGTAGCGACCATCTCGCCCTCCACCACCGGCTTGAACCGCGGCAGCGTCGCCACGGTCACGGCCTCATCGACGGCGTTGACCGCATGGATCCGCGCCGGCTCCAGGGTGAGCACACCCGCCGCGGCGGCGAAGAGGTTGCAGCGGCCGGTGAAGGGGGCGTCCACCCGCAGGTTCGAGCCCGCCAGATGGTCGGCGAGACGCGCGGCCGCAGCATCCTCGCCGACATCGCCCGGTTCGAGCGCCGCCGCCACGATTTCCGACACGCCCGCCTGGGCCAGGCCCGCGGCCGCCTCCGGGGCGATCACCGCGCCCTTGCGCAGGGTGATATCGGCGCGCCGGACGTTGTGGGCGCTGATCAGCCCGGCCGCCTCGGCGACCGGCACGGGTCCGAACCTCACGCGGCCTCCGGTCGGGGGGCGCGGCGCAGGGCGGTTACGATCTCGGCCAGCACGGCCAGCGCGATCTCGGCGGGGCTGACAGCCCCGATGGGGAGCCCGATCGGCGCGCGGATCCGACCGATCTGCGCCGGCCCGAACCCGGCCTCGGTGAGCCGCGCGACCCGGGCCGCATGGGTCTTCCGCGAGCCCAGCGCGCCGACGTAGAAGCACTCCGCCGCGAGCGCCGCCGCGAGGGCGGGATCGTCGATCTTGGGATCGTGGGTCAGGGCCGCGAGGGCGCAGTAGCGGTCCAGCGGCGGCACCCGGCCGCCGAGGGCTGCGTCCGGCCATTCGGCCACGAGGTCGACGTCCGGGAAGCGGTCGGGACTGGCAAAAGCGGTACGCGGATCGATCACCGTGAGCGCGAGGTCGAGCCCCGCGGCCATCGGGGCCATCGCCTGCGAGATATGGACGGCGCCGATCACCACGAGCCGCACCGGCGGCACCTGGACGGTGAGGAACAGGCTCCGTCCGTCCACCTCCACGAGGCCGCTCTTGCCGGACGCGAGGTGCCGGCCGAGCACCGCGCCGAGCGGATCGGCACCGATCTCCGCCTCGCGGACGAGGCGCTGGGCGCCGTCGGCGATGTCGGTGACCAGGATCGCGGCCCGGCGCGCCGCCCGCTCTCCGTTAAGCTGTGCCAGGAGGTCGGCGCGCATCAGTCGACCCGCTCAACGAAGACCCGGATCCGGCCGCCGCAGGACAATCCGGCCCGCCACGCGGTCTCGTCGGCGACGCCGAATTCAAGGATCCGCG
Organism: Methylobacterium sp. J-026; assembly: GCF_022829585.1. Lineage (GTDB taxonomy): Bacteria > Pseudomonadota > Alphaproteobacteria > Rhizobiales > Beijerinckiaceae > Methylobacterium. The sequence continues at coordinate 15,761 of NZ_JAKSYC010000231.1, read as the reverse complement.
GCGCACCCGCTGCGATCACCTCGATCGCCTCGGTGATCACCGCGCCCTCGACGCAGCCCCCCGAGACCGAACCGAGGAAGGTGCCGGCCTCGTCCACGACGAGGTGGCTGCCCACCGGCCGGGGGGCCGAGCCCCAGGTCTCGATCACGGTGGCCAGCGCCACGGCGCGGCCGTCACGCCGCCAGGATTCGGCGGCGGTGAGGATGTCTGTATCAGTGCTGAGCATGGCCTGGAGGACCTTCGGCCCGCGGGCGCCCCCCGCACCCCACAGGTATGGCCCGGGCGCCGCCCTGCAAGGCGCGGCGGCGCGTGCCTTGGCCGATCCCCGCGCGGATGCGATAACGCGTCAGTCCCCCGCACCCGTCAGCCCCCATGTCCGCTGCCGCCGACCGGACCGCACGCCAGCCGACCTGCCCGTGCCGCCGCGGGCCGCCGCGGCAGGGGCGTGCGAGCCCATGAACGCCCCCGATCCTGCCCTCGCGCGGGCGCTCCGGACGGATCCGCCGCGTTCCGGCCCGCACCGGCTGTGGAAGCGGATCAGCCGGGCGATCGGCGACGTCCTGCCCAAGGGGCTCTACGCCCGCTCGCTGATCATCATCATCGCGCCCGTGGTCCTGCTCCAGTCGGTGATCGCCTACACGTTCATGGAGCGGCACTGGCAGCTCGTGACCAAGCGCCTGTCGGCGGCGGTGACGGCCGACGTGGCCGCGCTGATCGACATCTACGAGAGCTACCCGCAGGACAAGGTCGCCGACACGCTCTCGCGCATCGCGGGCGAGCGGCTGAATCTGGACCTCGACATCCTGAAGGGCGCCAAGCTGCCGCCGCCGGGGCCGCGGCCGTTCTTCTCGATCCTGGACGAGGCCCTCTCGGACGAGATCAAGCGCCAGATCCGCCGGCCCTTCTGGATCGACACGGTCGGCCGCTCGAACCTGATCGAGATCCGGGTGGCGATCCCCGACGGGGTGATGCGCATCACCGCCCGGCGCAGCCAGGCCTACGCGTCGAACTCGCACATCTTCCTGGTCTGGATGATCGGCTCGTCGCTGGTGCTGCTCGGCGTCGCGATCCTGTTCCTGCGCAACCAGATCAAGCCGATCCTGCGGCTCGCCGCCGTGGCGGAGGGGTTCGGCAAGGGCCGGGAGATCGAGTTCCGGCCCCGCGGCGCCCGGGAAGTCCGCCAGGCCGGCCACGCCTTCATTGAGATGAAGCGGCGCATTGAGCGGGCGATGGAGCAGCGCACCGCGATGCTGAACGGCGTGAGCCACGACCTGCGCACGATCCTGACCCGGTTCCGCCTCTCGCTGGCGCTGGTCGAGCAGACCGACGAGATCGAGGATCTCACCCGCGACGTCGACGAGATGAGCCGGATGCTGGAGGGCTACCTCGCCTTCGCCCGGGGCGATTCGGCCGAGCCCGCCGCTCCCACCGACATGCGCGCCCTGCTGGAGGACCTGCGCACCGACGTGGAACGCCTCGGCGCCCATGTCTCGGAGGTGGATCTCGCGGGCGCGCCGGAGATCACCGTGCGCCCGGGCGCCTTCCGGCGCTGCCTGTTCAACCTCGCGGCCAACGCCGCCCGCCACGGCGAGACGGTGGCGATCTCCGGCCGCCTGGAGGCCCGGGCCTTCTTCGTGTCCATCGACGACGACGGGCCCGGCATCCCTGTGGAGAGCCGCGAGGCGGTGTTCAAGCCGTTCGTGCGGCTTGACGACGCCCGCCAGGACGCCGGGGGCTCCGGGCTGGGGCTGGCCATCGCCCGGGACATCGCCCGCGCCCATGGCGGCGACATCGCCTTGCACGACAGCCCGCTCGGCGGCTTGCGGGCGACCGTGCGGGTGCCGGCCTGAGCCGCTTCAGGTATCGGCGGGCCGGCGCAGGCGCAGGACCTCGGCCTGGACGTTGCGGATCAGGTGCTCGAGGCTCGCCGCGTCGAGGCCGGCGGCGGCGAGTTGCGTGCGCAGGCGCGCCTCGCCGTTCCAGGCATAGCCCGCGTCGAACGGCAGGTGGCGCCGCAGGAGCGGACTCACGACGGTCTCGCGCCGATAGGCCGGATGACGCAGGAGCTTGCCGATCTGGACGGCCAGCACTTCGACATTGGGCACTTCGGCACCGGACTTGCCCGCGCCTTGCCCGTTCCACGTAACCGACGCCCGCTTCATCGAGATCCGCCCTCCCGAATATCAGTATCGGGCAAAATGATTGCGCATCGGTGAGCGGCTGGACGGTTCGGCGAAAAACTGCCGGCGGCGGGGTCCCAACCGTCGCCGCAGGGTGATATGCAGGGTGCTTCCCACGAGCCGCGACCCACCGCGCGCCGGATCCGAGTGTCGACCATGAACCCGCTCGTCCCCCTCTTCATCCTGCTCTCGCTGCCGCTCGCGGCGATCGGCCTCGTGCTCTACACCGACACGGGCATCGAGCCGGCCCTGTTCTACGCCGCGGTAAAGACCTTCGTGATCCTGGGTCTGATCTCGGTGGCGATGTCGGTCGCCGCCATGAAGCTCGCCGACCGCGCCAAGCCCTGACGGCCTAGGCCCCGGAGGGCGCGATGCTGCACGTGGTCCCGGCCTTCTCGCGCATCGGCGAGGAGAATGCCTTCGCGGTTCTTGCCCGCGCCCAGGCCCTGGCGGCCCAGGGCCGCGACGTGATCAATCTCGGCATAGGCCAGCCGGACATGCCGACGCCGGCCCACGTGGTCGAGGCGGGCATCAAGGCCCTGCGGGACGGCCATCACGGCTATACGCCGGCGGTGGGCATCCCGCAGCTCCGCGAGGCGGTGGCCCGCGACATCCACCGGCGCCACGGCGTGGACGTCTCTCCGGATTCCGTGATGATCGTGCCCGGCGGCAAGGTCACCATGTTCATGGCGATCCTGATGTTCGGTGCGCCCGGGACGGAGATCCTGTACCCGGATCCCGGTTTCCCGATCTACCGCTCGATGATCGAGTTCACCGGCGCGACGCCGGTCCCGGTGCCGATCCGGGAGGAGAACGGCTTCGCCTTCTCGGCGGCCGAGACCCTGGCTCTGATCACCCCGAAGACCCGCCTGCTGATTGTCAATTCCCCCGCCAACCCCACCGGCGGCGTGACCCCGAAGGCCGAGATCGACGCCCTGGTGACGGGCTTGGCGGCGCATCCCGACGTGGCGGTGCTGTCGGACGAGATCTACGGGACGATGACCTATGACGGCGAGGCCCACCACTCGCTGCTGACCTACGCGGAGATCCGCGACAGGCTGATCTATCTCGACGGCGCGTCCAAGACCTACGCGATGACCGGCTGGCGGCTCGGCTGGTCGGTCTGGCCGAAACCGCTCTACGAGGCGGCGCGCAAGCTCGCGGTCAACGCCCATTCCTGCGTCAACGCCGCCACGCAATGGGCCGGCATCGCGGCGCTGGACGGCCCCCAGGATTGCGTAGCCGAGATGGTGGCGGAGTTCGACCGGCGTCGGTCGATCGTGGTCGACGGGCTGAACGCCCTGCCGAACGTGTCCTGCATCGCGCCGAAAGGGGCGTTCTACGCCTTCCCGAACGTCTCGAAAACGGGCTGGAAGGCGAAGGCCCTGGCCTCCACGCTCCTGGAGGAGGCGGGGGTGGCGGTGATCGGCGGCCCGGATTTCGGCGTCCATGGCGAGGGCTATATCCGCCTCTCCTACGCCAACTCGGCGGAGAACATCCGCCGGGCGCTGGAGCGGATGGGGACGTTCCTCGGCGAGCGTAAGCCGGGCTGAGGCGCCTGCGTCCGGCCACTTGCCCGCATCGGGAAGCAACGTGCGGACCTCATAATCCGACGGGGAACCCGCCGCTCACGACCGCCCCGGCACCCGCTTCTCGATCCAGCCGGCGAGCCAATCGGCGATGTCGAGGCTGTTCTTGTCCTGCATCAGCATGTGCGAATTGCCGTGGATGCCGATCTCCGGCAGCAGGATCAGCTCGGCGCGGCCGCCGACGGCATTCGCCGCCGCCACGAAGCCGCGGCACTGCTTGAGCCGCGGGGCCCAGCGGGGCGAGGCGTCGACGTAGTCGCCGAACAGGACCAGGATCGGCAGATCCTTGAAGGGGGCGAGGTCGTCCTTGGCGGGGTCCGGGCAGGCAGCGGGCTCGATGGCGACGACCGCCCGGATGCCGGCGCGATCGAGGGCGGCGGTCTGGAACGGGTAGATCCCCGACTGCGAGTGAGAGATCAGCACCGCGCCCTTGAGGCGTTTGGCAAGCTCCGACAGGGCCGGCACGGTCGGGTTCGGCACGGGCAGCGCCGCCGACCAGTCCGGGACCATCTGCTTCCAGAACTCGCCCTGGGCCTCCAGGGGGAACTGCATGCCCGGAAAGACCTTCGGGTATTCCGGGCCGAACCGGAAGATCGCCCAGGCCGGCTCGCGTCCGGCCGAGAAGACGGCGGGCAACGAGTTGGGATCGGCCCGGCCGATCTTGACCGCGTCGATCTGAGCCGGGCTCGCCGCCGAGCGGCCGCGCCAGGCCTGGTCGATCACGTAGGTCGGGAAGCCGCGGCGCACGAAGAACTCGTCCCAGCCCATACGGCCGTCCGGCGTCGTCTCCCAGGTCTTTCCGGTGAGGCAGCAGCCGTGGATCAGCACCAGGGGCGACCGCGTCGGCGCGACGGGGATCTGGTAACGGACATAGACCTGATCGACGTTGATCGTGCCCGAGGGCGCGTAGGCCGGCAGGGTCGACAGCGTGTCCGACTGGACGTCGCGGCCGCCGACGAAGAAGCTACCCTGTTCGGAAATCGTCATGGGTTCCGGTGATGGATCGGCCGCCCGGGCACCGCTAGGGATCGACGGCAGGAGCCACAGGGCCGCCGCCAAAGAGAGCGCCGAAAAGACGCGCGACGCAGCCGGCACCGACATCCCTGGCATCAACGGTCCCGGCTCCCTCGATCGGGCCGACCGGCCCCCCCTCACTGCTGCCGAGCCTAAGCGGACTTGCATCGGCTCGCCAACGCTTCGTCCGCTCAGGTCTTTCATCGAACGCCGGTTGTGTCGCAGGACCGGCGGCCCCTTTCGCGGAAGCTGGCTCGAACGGACCGCGCCGGCGGTGGGCCATCCCGAAGATGCGGGCGATGTCCGTTCAGGCGGCGATCTCGTGCTCGACCCGGTCCGCGACGTCGGCCGGCAGATCCAGGGCCTCGGCCAGCATCTTCAGGAACTGCCGCTCCTGGAGCGTGTCGGGATCGATGGCGAGACGGGCCGCCGCGTAGATCCGCGCCGCCGCGTCCGGCCCCGCGACCCGGTCGGCGATCTCGTCGATTTCCGCCGGGCTGGCGAGCTCACCCTCCAGCCAGGACCGCCCGTCGGGATCGAGCCCCGCCTCGGCGACGGCCGCGTCGAGGCGCCGACGTTCCGCGGCGTCGATCATCCCGTCGGCGGTGGTGGCCGCCACCATGGCCCGGAGCATCAGCCGGGCCTCGTCCTCATCGACGGCGGTGAAGTCCGGCCCCCCCGTCGCCGCAGGCGGCGGCGTGCCGCGCAGGGCGCGGAAGGCGAGGCCGCCGATCAGCGCCAGCCCGCCGAGTGCCGCCCCCGCGGCGAGGCCGCCGCGCCGTGAGCGCACCAGCGCGTCGACCATCCGCCTGCTATCGGCCATCCATTCCTCCTAGGTCGTTTCCGAATCGAATCGGAAACGACACGGGAGGCGATCGGGTTCAGCCGTATTCAGGCGTCGGCCTCGTCCTCGTCCTCGTCGATATCCACCAGGAAAACGATGTCGGCCTCGTCCTCGTCGTCCGAATCAGCGTCGGCATGATGCGGGTCCTCGGTGAACTCGCCCTCCCCATCATCCTCGGCCAGCGCGTCCTCGAAGATCTCGATCTCGTCCTCGGTGGCGGGTCGGACCGTGAGCGCCGAGGTGCCGTTCCAGAGCGGCTTGCCCTCGCTGGTCATGGTGCGGATGTCTTCCTTGAAGCCCGCACAGGTGAAGAGGTCCTTGGCGGACGCCTCGTCGCTGTTGATCACCGCCACGGCGGTGCCCTCGATCTCGAGCGTGAACATGGCCGGCATCCCTCTCGTAACCGCCCTCAAGCGCGCCCGGTCGACGGGATCGCGCGGGTGCGACGCCGGGCCCCGGGCGAAAAACTTCTGTGTTTCGCCGAGGGCCCGTGAGCGCCGCGCGGGGATGCTGTAGGGGTGAAGCGGCCGGGCGCCAACCCCGTCCTCGCCGGGTCGGGGTGATTTGGCGCCCCTCGGCACGGCGACCGCAAGCAGGACCGGACGGAAGGATCACCGCGCATGCGGATCAGGCTCGGCTGCGAGATGCGCTACGCCTTCCCCTATCCCGTGCCCATGGTGGTGATGCTCAACGTGCATCCCTCCCGGGCCGGTGCCCTGGAAGCCCCCGATTCCCTGCGCACCGAGCCGCCGGTTCCCGTGGAGATCTACCGCGACGGGTTCGGCAACCTGTGCGGCCGGCTGACGGCGCCGGCCGGCAGCTTCACCCTCGGGACCGACGCGGTGATCCGCGACGACGGCGCGCCCGATCCGGCCCATCCGGAGGCCGAACAGCACGCCGTCGAGGCGCTGCCGGCGGAGACGATCGTGTTCCTGCTGCCGAGCCGCTACTGCGAATCGGACCTGCTGGCCGACGAGGCGTGGCGGCTGTTCGGCGACGTCGCGCCGGGCTGGGCGCGGGTCCAGGCGGTCTGCGACTTCGTCCACGACCACATCGCGTTCGGCTACGAGTTCGCCCACCGGGACCGGACCGCCATGGACGCCTATGCGGGCGGGCGGGGCGTATGCCGCGACTTCACCCACCTCGCGGTGGCGTTCTGCCGCGCCCTCAACTTGCCGACCCGCTACTGCACCGGCTATATCAGCTTCATCGGCGAGCCGGAGCCGCACCCGGCCGGCGACTTCGCCGCCTGGATGGAAGTCTATCTGGGTGGGGCCTGGCACGTGTTCGACCCGCGCAACAACAGTCCGCGGATCGGCCGGGTGATGGTGGCCTACGGCCGCGACGCCGCGGACGTGCCGCTGACCCACACGTTCGGGCCCAATCCCCTGGTGGGCTTCCGGGTCTGGGCCGAGCACATCGACCACCGCGACAGCTCCGACGAGGCTGCCATCCCGCCCGAGGAGCCGCTGCCGCCGCAGAGCATGACGACCCGGATGGGGTGAGGCCCGCCCGGGCCTTCGTCCGGGAGGGTGGCGGCCGGCTTTCGCAACAAGGACGACGCGCTAGACGCCGGCGCCCCGGGCGATGGCGCGCTTGACCACGCCCTGTACCTCCGGGTTGGAGAGGAACAGGTCGTGGTTGATCAGGCCGCCGCCATAATCGGACGCGTCGGCGACGCGCACCCCCAGCGCTTCGAGCTTGCCGCGGTCGACCGCGCCGGCCCGGACGCCGCCGGCCAGCGCCGCGGAGAGTTCCAGCGCCCGGTCGTTGGTCGCCGAGATCACCGTGATCTTCGATACGTCGGGTCCGAGGCGTGCGACCCCGTTCGAGAACAGGTCGAAGTCGATATCGGGGGCGGCCAGCACCACCGCGCCGATCTTCGCCATCGCCGACTCGCCGGCCTCGGCCCGGAGCATGCGGATGGTCTCGAGGGTCAGCAGCGTGCCCATCGAGTGTGCGACGATGTTGATGCGGCCCCCGCTCGGCGAGGCGGCCAGCGCCTTGAGCAGGTCCTCGAAGGCGTCCCGGGACCACAGGGCACTCTCGCGGTCGTAATTGTAGTCGAAGGTCGCCGCCGCGGAGGGCCAGGTGAACAGGCCGGAGACGCCGCGGAACCGGATCCCGTCGGACAGCCGGGCGGCGCTGACGGCGGCCGATTCGAACGATTCGCGGTAGCCGTGCACGTAGACCAGCACGTCACGGCCCAGGGCTGCCTGCGCGAAGGCCTCGGCGGCGCCCGGCCCGGTCTCGGTCTTCGGCACCGCCCCGATCGTCCAGTCGCCGGTGATGACCGCCGAGACCTTGCCCAGCAGCGACCGGTCGGGGGGCGACAGGCGCACCTCCGCGAAGCTCAGGCCGCGCCCGCGCTCGGAACTGAAATACGGCGGGCGGGGCGGAGTCCCCACGGGCTTGCGGGTCGTGGCGACCAGCAGCACCGGCATGACGTCCAGGGCAGACTGCTTCTCCGGCAGCGCCTGCCCGGAGCCGAGATCGTCGGTGACGCAGGCGCCGAGCGACGGTACGAGGCCCGCCGCTCCCGCGAGGGCGCCGATCCGGAGGAGTGCGCGGCGTGAGACGGTCTGGCTCGACATGATCCGGGTGCGTTCGGGCGGGGCGCGCACCGTCGCGCAGGATCGTGACCATGGCGGGGCACGCCGCCCCTCGGTGCCTGTGGAGTGCGGGCACCGCCCGGTTTGTTGTGTGCGGGACACAGGCGCTCGTACCCCTCGACGGCGGCCTTCGCCGACGCCATGAAGGGCACATGACGCCGTCCATCGACATCGAGAGCCTGCGCGAGCGCCTGCTGCGCGGCGACCGCGCCGCCCTGGCCCGGGCCATCACGCTGGCCGAGTCGAAGCGGCCCGATCACCGGGCGCTCGCGGCTCAGCTGATCGATTCCGTGCTGCCGCACACCGGCACGGCGATCCGCGTGGGGATCACCGGCGTACCCGGCGTCGGCAAATCGACCACCATCGACGCCCTCGGCTCCAACCTGACGGCCTCCGGCCAGAAGGTGGCGGTGCTCGCGGTCGATCCGTCCTCCTCGCGCACCGGCGGCTCGATCCTCGGCGACAAGACCCGGATGGCCCGGCTCGCCCACGACCCGAACGCCTTCATCCGGCCCTCCCCGTCCTCGGGCACCCTCGGCGGCGTCGCCGCCAAGACCCGCGAGACCATGCTGCTCTGCGAGGCGGCGGGCTTCGACGTAATCCTGGTGGAGACCGTGGGCGTCGGCCAGTCCGAGACCGCGGTCGCCGACCTGACCGACTTCTTCCTCGTCCTGATGCTGCCCGGGGCCGGCGACGAGCTGCAGGGCATCAAGAAGGGCATCCTGGAACTCGCCGACATGATCGCGGTCAACAAGGCCGATGCCGGCGAGGCCGAGCAACGGGCCAACGCGGCGGCCTCCGAATACCGGGCGGCGCTGCACATCCTCACCCCGGCCTCCGCGACCTGGACGCCGCCGGTGGTGACGATCTCAGGCTTCCATAACCTGCGGCTGGACGCCCTGTGGGCGAAGATCGTCGATCACCGGGGCAAGCTCACCGCCACCGGCGAGATCCAGGCCAGGCGCCGGGCCCAGGACGTGAAGTGGATGTGGGCCCTGGTCGACGAGCTCCTGCACCAGCGTCTCGTCGGCTCGCCCGAGGTCCGGCACCGCACGGCCGAGGCCGAGGCGGCCGTGGCCCGGGGCGAAACCTCGCCGGCCGCCGGCGCGGCGTCCATCGCGGCATTGATCGGCCTCTGACGCGCCCTCCGCCAAGGCGAAAGGCGCTGCGGCGCATGGGCGTCTCGATACAGTCGGGTCGTCAGTATCGCGATCGTATCGTCATTCAGAGGCGCATCGGACAGGGCCCGTCCGATCCGCGACGGCGCGCACAAATTCCCGGCGGCGGGGGGCACAAACCCGATCTCGCGCGTTCGGTGGACGACGGCGTATCGAGTGGTGCCCCCGTTTCGGTGCCGCGCACGTCCAGGAGAGTGCCATGGTGGATACGGATCGGATCGTCGGCGGCGCCAAGGAAGCGGTCGGCAAGGTTCAGGGGGCGGCCGGCGATTTCGTGGGCTCGAACCGCGACTCGGTCGAGGGTCGTGTCCGCGACGCCCAGGGCCAGGCCCAGAACGCCTACGGACAGGTGAAGGACAAGGCCCGCGACATCGCCGACAATGCCGGTGATTACGCGAACGAGGCCTATGACCGCGCCGGCGACCTGGCGAACGACGCCTACGAGCGGGGCGGCTCCTATCTGCGGGACGGGCGCGCCGTCGTCGGCGCCCGGGTGGAGGAGAACCCCCTGGTGGCGCTGCTGATCGCGGGCGCGGTCGGCTACGGCATCGCCCTGCTGATCCACGGCCGCCGCTGAGCGGAGGCGCGGCCCCGCCCGATCCCGGGTGGGGCCGCGCCCGGCGCTACTGTGCCGTCCAGCCACCATCCATGGCGATGTTGGCGCCGGTGATCTGGCTCGCGGCGTCGGAGCACAGGAACACGGCCAGCGCGGCGACCTGATCGACCGTGACGAATTCCTTGGTCGGCTGCGCCTTCAGCAGCACGTCCTCAATCACCTGCTCCTTGGTCAGCCCGCGGGCCTTCATGGTGTCGGGGATCTGCGCCTCTACGAGGGGCGTCCAGACATAGCCCGGCGAGATGCAGTTCACGGTGACCTTGTGGGGGGCGAGTTCCAGCGCCGCCGCCTTGCTCAGGCCGGCGATGCCGTGCTTGGCGGCCACGTAGGCCGATTTGAACGGCGAGGCGACCAGTGAATGGGCGGAGGCGGTGTTGATGATCCGCCCCCAGCCCCGCGCCTTCATGCTGGGGATCGCCGCACGCATCGCGTGGAAGGCCGAGGACAGGTTGATAGCGATGATCTGCTCCCACTTCTCCGGCGGGAACTCCTCGATCGGTGAGACGAACTGGATGCCGGCATTGTTGACCAGCACGTCGATGGCGCCGAACTGCTCCTGCGCCTCCCGCACCATCGCGTCGATCTCGGCCGGCTTCGACATGTCCGCACCGGAATAATGGGCGCGCACGCCGAACTCCGTTTCGATGCCGGCGCGCTCCCGCTCGATCTCCTCCGGCTTGCCGAAACCGTTGATCACGATGTCGGCGCCCTCTGCGGCGAACGCGCGGGCGATGGCGAGCCCGATCCCGCTCGTGGAGCCGGTGACGAGGGCGGTCCTGGTCTTGAGGGTCATGGCAACCTCCGGTTCTGGCGCGGGCGTCCGGTCAGGCGAGATAATCGTGCAGCACTTGGCCGAAGGGGAGGGTGAAGTCCACGACCATGTGGCGCGCCCCGACGATCCGCCGGACCGGGAGATCGGCTACACGGCAATTCACGTGCGGGATCAGGTGGAGACGGCCCTCCCCGTTCCAGGCGCCGTGCACGGTGATATCCTCGAGCCGGTAGCCCACGAGCTGGGCGACCTTGGGCGTCCCGTCGACGTCGGGCAGGAGCTTCAGGTTGATGTTGAGCTTGCGCAGGCCCTCGCGGACCGAGCCCAGATCGTGCTCCAGGCTCTCGTGCTTGTAGGTCATGGTGCCCATCGCGACGCGCTGCTCGTCGTAGAAGAGCGAGCCGGTGAGGGTGTCCTTCTTGAGTTCGAGCCGCGGCTGGCCCCATTTCTTCGGAAAGCCCCAGATTTCGCGCCCTGCCGTGATCGGCGGCTCGTCGTCGAGATACATCTGGATCGAGAAGTTGCACGGCTCGCCGTTATAGGTGGCGAACGCGCCGCTGCCGCTCTCCTCGTAGTCGCCGAAGCCGGATGAATCGGGCATCTTCATCCACTCGTAGAAGACGAGATTGTCCGGATGCGGCTCCAGCGGCTCCGGCAGGGCCCGGCGCAGGGCGACCGGATCGGTCTCGTAGGTGATGATCAGGTATTCGCGGTGACAGAAGCGGTAGGGCCCGCGCGGATAGCTGGGGCTGAAGGCGGGCATCGAGGTCGTGGTCAGGATCTCGTCGCGGGTCATGGTCAGGTCTCCGCTGATTTGCGCAGGGGCGATCCGGCTCGAGCCGGCCTCGGTGGGGGCGGTCTCAATCGCGGGCGTGGCGGGTGAGATCGAAGACGGCGATGCCATCCTCGTTGTGCGCCCGCTCGCGCCACCGCCGATGACGCAGGGACCGAATCGCGTCGTCGAGACCGGCCTGCCAGTGCTCCACCATCGTGGTCCGGGAGAACTCGTAATCCTTCGAATTTCCCTCGTAGCTCTTCTGCCGGTAGATCAGCTGCATCAGTGTGATGAAGTTCTCCCGCGTGACCTGCCGGAGGAACGTCACGTCGTCGTCAGCCTGCATCTCGGGCGGCAGCCTCTCGATGATCCGGCGCATGGCACGTTTGGCCTTGCGGATCTCGATGTTCTTGTCGGTATTCAGCCGGGTGCGGCTGGAGTAGCGGATGTCCTTCTCGCGCTCAGCCGCCTCGACCAGCGTTCGGGGCATCGTCCCCTGGGCCGGGAACAGGTCGACCTGGAACACGACGAGGTCGCGCCGCCGCTCGGTGTCGAGGACGTAGTTGAGGGGCGTGTTCGAGACGAGACCGCCATCCCAATAGGCCTCGCCGTCGATCACGACCGGCGGGAAGCCGGGGGGCAGTGCCCCCGAGGCCATGATGTGCTCGGGGCCGATCCGGTCGTTCCGGTTGTCGAAATAGACGAAGTTGCCCGAGCGGACATTCACGGCCCCGACGCTGAGCCGGACATCGCCGCGGTTGATCCGGTCGAAATCGACGAACCGCTCCAGCGTGCCCCGGAGCGGGCTGGTATCGTAGAGGCTGAGCGCCTCCGGTGCGCCCGGCGGATAGAACGCGGCGGGCGGAATGCGCGGCGTGAAGAACCCGGGTACGCCGACGGCGGCGATCCAGGCCGCCGACATCTCGTTGAAGGCCGTGCGCGCCTGCTCGCCGGGAATCATTGGCTTCGCGGTCAGATCGGAGGAGACGCGCTCCCAGAACTCCCGCAGCCGGGCCACGCGCCGCTCCGGCGGGTTGCCGGCGATCAGGGCCGCGTTGATCGCGCCGATCGAGATGCCCGCGACCCAGTCCACCGCCACGTGCTGCTCGGCGAGCGCCTGATAGATGCCGGCCTGATAGGATCCGAGCGCTCCGCCCCCTTGCAGCACGAGAACCGACGCCTCGCCGGAGGGATAGAGGGTCTCGGGTGCGTTCATCGGCCTGCCACGCGTTGCGTTGTCCGCTCCTTTGACAGCCCGAGATCGTAGGAATGTGACACTCTGTCCCAGACACCCTGCGCCTGGGCCCGCGCGGATGCCGCGGCAGGGGCCGGCACTGCCGCATCGGGTGGATGTCGATCGAGACGGGCGCACCGTCCCTAACGGGACTCCGGCTGGACGAGCTCCACCGGACGCGTCGAATCGCCCTGTGCCAGCGGGAGGGACATTTCCACGCGCAGTCCCGGCCCGTTGTCATGCAGGTGCAGGCTGCCCCGGTGGAGCCGAACCACGGCATTAACGAGGCTCAGACCGACACCGAGTCCAGGCCGTGAGCGGGATTGCTCGAGGCGGACGAACCGCGCCAGCACGCGCTCGCGCTCACCTTCGGGAATACCGGGGCCGCCGTCGGAGACGGCAAGGTGCGCGCGGCCGCCCGCGCCCCACACGGTCACGGCGATCCGTCCCGGTCCGTCTCCGGAGGGCCGGCCGTATTTCAGGGCGTTGTCCACGAGATTCGCCAGGGCCTGGCCAATCAGCTCGCGGTTGGCCTCGACCACGACGCCGTCCTGCGCCGCCACGTCCAGGGTGAACCCCTGATCCTCCGCGAGCGCCTCGTAGAGATCGACGACGCCCCGGGCGGCGGCACCAAGATCGAGGGGTGCCATGATCTCGCCGGCGCTGCCGGCCTCGAGCCGGGCGATCATCAGGAGGGCGTTGAACACCCGGATCAACCCGTCGCCCTCCTCGATCACCGCCTCCAGGGCGCCCCGCAGCTCGTCGGAGGTTGAGGGCCGGCGCAGGGCCTCGTCGGCGCGGTTGCGCAGGCGCGTCAGGGGCGTCTTCAGGTCGTGGGCGATGTTGTCGGAGACCTCGCGCATCCCGCGCATCAGTTCGCCGATGCGTTCCAGCATCAAGTTGAGGCTCGAAGCGAGGCGGTCGAGTTCGTCGCCGTTCCCCGCGACGTGCAGCCGTCCGTCGAGGTCGCCCGCCATGATCGCCCGGGTGGTCTGGGTCATGGCGTCGACCCGGCGCAGGACCCGGCTCGCGGCGAGCCAGCCGCCGATGACGCCGAGCACCACCACCGCGGCGAGCGAGGTGCCGAACGCCCGGCCGATCACCGCGCGCAGGCGGTCGCGCTCCTCCGTGTCCCGGCCGACGAGCAGCCGGAACCCGCCCGGCAGGGTGAAGACCCGCACGATCGCCCGGTGGGCCTCGGCATCGGAATCGTTGCGGCCGTAGCGCGTCTCGCTCTGTCCGGGGGTCGCCAGGACCGCGGCCGGGACGTAGCCGACATTCCCGACGACGTGATCGCCGCCCGCGGTGGTGACGAGGTAGAGGGAGGCCCCGGGCTCACGCGAGCGCCGCTCGACCACGCTGATCAGCCGGCGCAGGCCACCGGCATTATACTGCTCGGACAGGCCGTTGATCTCGGCATCGATCGTGGAGACGATCTGGTCGTCCAGCACCGAGCGGGCGTTCCAGGCGACGTAGCCCAGCGCCAGGAAAGCGCAGATTGCGAAGATCGCGAGATAGGCGAGGGACAGCTTGAACGCGGTGGTGCGAAAGAGCTTCTGGAACCGCGCCGCGCCGGTCTCGCCGGGCGGCGACGCGTCGACCGAAACGCCACTCACCCGGCGGCGCCCTCCTCGACGCGTAGCACGTAGCCGGCGCCCCGGACCGTGTGGATGACCGGCGACGGGAAACCCTTGTCGAGCTTGCCGCGCAGGCGCGAGACATGGACGTCGATGACGTTGGTCTGCGGGTCGAAATGATAGTCCCAGACGTGCTCGAGCAGCATGGTCCGGGTCACCACCTGGCCGGCATGGCGCATGAGGTATTCCAGCAGGCGGAATTCGCGCGGCTGCAGCGGGATCTCGCGGCCGGCCCGGGTGACGCGGTGCGAGAGCCGATCGAGTTCGAGGTCGCCGACCCGGTAGCGGGTTTCCTCGGCGGCACCGGAGCCGATCTGCCGTCGGGCCAGGGCCTCTGTGCGGGCGAGCAATTCGGAGAAGGCGTAGGGCTTCGGCAGGTAATCGTCGCCGCCGGCGCGCAACCCCTTCACCCGGTCGTCGACTTGGCCCAGCGCCGACAGGATCAGGACCGGCGTCGCCACGGTCTGCTCGCGCAGGGAGCGGATCAACGACAGGCCGTCGAGCTTCGGCAACATCCGGTCGACGATCAGCACGTCGTAGCTGCCCTCGCGCGCCAGGGCGTAGCCGTCCAGGCCGTCATGCGCGCAGTCGGCGACATGCCCGGTCTCGCGGAACGCCTTGACCAGATAGGCCGCCGCTTCCCGATCGTCCTCGATGATGAGCAGTCGCATGGATCCGGTCCATAGCGTGCCGCGCGGATCGGGGGAACGTGCCTCGGTGAGCATGGTCGCGCCCTCCCCTCTCGACGAAGCCTCCGCGGGCACGGCCCCGACCGATCACCGTCTCCTGCGCTATCGGATCATGACAGGACCTCGATTACGGGACGCTCGCGGCAAGATGACGTCGCGGTAAGGCGCCGGACCGATCGAGGGCGGAACGCGAACAGGCCGCTCCCCGGAGGGAGCGGCCTGTTCGCGTTGTTCGGAGCGTGAGGAGGGTTTGTTGATCTTGCGATGGGCGGGTCTGGCGGCGACCGACTCTCCCGTGTCTTGAGACACAGTACCATGAGCGCTGGCGTGTTTAACGGCCGAGTTCGAGATGGGATCGGGTTCTGGGCGGCCTTCCGAAGGGCGGGCACTGATGAGCGTTGCCATGATGAGCGCAGGTCGGCGCGCCGCCTTCCCCCTCCCCCCTTTGCGGGGGAGGGTCCCCGGGGAAGCAGGGGGGGGGGGGGGAGCGACGGTGCAGGACCGGGCTTCGGCCTTCACGTTCGCTTTGGCTCCTTTGGAAGCCGGGCTCCCCTCTCCCGACCCTCGCTCACGCGAGGGCCACCCTCCCCCGCAGAGGGGGGAGGGAGGTGCGGCGTCGGC
>NZ_JAKSYC010000213.1 GCF_022829585.1 Methylobacterium sp. J-026 | reverse complement strand
CAGTCTGACGACAGGCGCGAACGGCCACGGGTCTTGCCCTCCCCCCTCTGCGGGGGAGGGAGATGCCCTTGTGTCCAGCCGTTGCGCGCGGCCGGATGGGGTGTGTGAATGCGCTAGCCCGTCATGGAGGGGGGACCCGCGCTTCCTTCTGCGGCCGCCGCCCTTCCCCCCAGAGGGGGGGGGGCGCGCGCCGCCCGTGCAGGACAGCGTAAGGTCTCGTCATGTCCCGGTGCCACCGGACCGGCAGGGTAGTCCTGTCCCCCGGCCCGGTCCTGGGCGAGTCTCCCGCTTCACGCTTCCCCGTCTGACCCCAGGCGCGAACGGCCTCGGGTCTTGCCCTCCCCCGCAGAGGGGGGAGGGAGATGCGCTTGTGTCCGGCCGTTGCCCGCGGCCGGATGCGATGTGTGCATCCGGTAGCCCGTACGGGAGAGGGGACCCGCGCTTCCTTCTGCGGCCGCAGCCCTTCCCCCCAGAGGGGGGAGGGAGAGCGCCGCTCATTCATATCAGCGTAAGATCCCGCCATGTCCCTGTTCGATCTGACCGGCAAGGTCGCCCTCGTCACCGGCTCGTCC
The DNA here is from genome assembly GCF_022829585.1 of Methylobacterium sp. J-026. Classification (GTDB taxonomy): domain Bacteria; phylum Pseudomonadota; class Alphaproteobacteria; order Rhizobiales; family Beijerinckiaceae; genus Methylobacterium. The sequence continues at coordinate 91,215 of NZ_JAKSYC010000213.1, read as the reverse complement.
CGGGGCATCGGGCGGGCGATCGCCCTGCGGATGGCCGAGCACGGCGCCCGGGTGGTGATCTCCTCGCGCAAGCGCGAGGCCTGCGACGCGGTGGTGGCCGAGATCGAGGCCACCCACGGCCCGGGCCGGGCGGTGGCGATCCCGGCCAGCATCTCGGTGAAGGACGAGCTGGAAGCCCTGGTCGAGGAGACCGGGAACCGTCTCGGGCCGGTCGACGTGCTGGTGTGCAATGCCGCCAGCAACCCCTATTACGGGCCGCTCGCCGACATCTCCGACGCGCAGTTCCGCAAGATCCTGGACAACAACGTCCTGTCGAACCACTGGCTGATCCAGAAGGTCGCCCCCGGCATGGTCGCGCGGCGGGACGGGGCGATCATCCTCGTCTCCTCGATCGGGGCGCTCAAAGGTTCGCCCGTGATCGGCGCCTACAACGTCTCGAAGGCCGCCGACCTCCAGCTCGCCCGCAACTATGCGGTGGAATACGGCCCGGCCAACGTCCGGGTGAACTGCCTCTGCCCGGGCCTGATCCGCACCGACTTCGCCCGGGCCTTGTGGGAGGATCCCGAGATGCTGGCGTCTACGACCTCCGCCGCGCCGCTGCGCCGGATCGGCGAGCCCGACGAGATCGCGGGCGCGGCGGTGTTCCTGGCGTCGGCGGCGGGCCGGTTCGTCACCGGTCAGGCGCTGGTGATCGACGGCGGGGTGACGATCGCCCGATGAGCGCCGATCCCCGCCTCCCCGCCGGCTGGCCGGCCCTGCCCTTCCGGGAGGCCGAGGCGCGGCTCACCGCCCCGGGCGCGCCCTTCGCGATCGCGACGATCGACATCCGCGGCGTGCCGACCCGGATCTGGGAGAAGGCCCCGCCGACGCTCCGCGACCTGTTCCGGATCGCTCAAGGCCATGGGGAGAAGACCTTCGTGGTCTACCGCGACGAGCGCGTGACCTTCACGGGCTTTTCCCGCGCCGCGACCAATCTGGCGCGGGCCCTCGCGGAGGCCGGCGTGCGCAAGGGCGACCGGGTCGCCCTCGCCCTGCGCAACCTGCCCGAATGGCCGGTCTGCTACTACGCCGCCCTGCTGGCCGGCGCCATCGCCACGCCGCTCAACGCGTGGTGGACCGGGCCCGAGCTCGCCTACGGGCTCCGGCATTCCGGGGCGCGGGTGCTCATCGCCGACGGCGAGCGCTTCGCCCGGATCGCCCCGCATCTGGCCGAATGCCCGGCCCTGGAGCGCGTCTACACCACCCGAATGGAGCCCGACCCCCGGGCGACGCCGCTGACCGACGTGATCGGCCCGGTGGCGGGTTGGGCCGCCCTCCCCGACGTCGCCGTGCCCGACGTCGCCCTCGACCCGGAGGACGATGCGACCCTGTTCTACACGTCGGGTACCACCGGCAAGCCGAAGGGGGCGGTCGGCACCCACCGGGCGGCCGCCACCACGGTGATGGCCTATCCCTACTCGGCGGCGCGCAGCTGCCTGCGCCGGGGCGAGACGCCCGTGAGGCCCGACCCAGCCGCGCCGCAGCGGGTGGCGCTGCTGGTGATCCCGCTGTTCCACGTCACCGGCTGCCACGCGAGCCTCGGGGCGGCCCTCTACGGTGGCCACCGCCTCGTGATGATGCACCGCTGGGACGCCAACGAGGCCCTCGACCTGATCGAGGCGGAGGGCTGCACCAGCGCGGGCGGGGTCCCGACCATCGCGTGGCAGCTCGCCACGGCGGCCCGGGAGGCGGGCCGGACGCTGCCGAGCCTCGACGCCGTGACCTATGGCGGCGCCCCTGCGGCCGGCGACCTCGTGCGGACCCTGGGCGAGGCCCTGCCGCAGGCCGTCCCCGGCACAGGCTGGGGCATGACCGAGACCTCGGCGACCTTCACCCACCATCAGGCCGAGGATTATCGGGCGCACCCCGATTCCTGCGGCCCGCCCCTGCCGGTCTGCGCGGTGCGGATCGTCGATCCCCTCGGGCGGGACCTGCCGCCGGGGAGCGTCGGCGAGCTCTGCGTGCAGGGGCCGAACGTCGTCCGCGGCTACTGGGACGATCCGAAGGCCACCGCCGAGACGTTCTCCGAAGGCTGGCTGCGCACGGGCGACCTCGCCCGCGCCGACGCTGAGGGTTTTCTGACGATCGTCGACCGGATCAAGGACATGCTGATCCGCGGCGGCGAGAACATCTACTGCTGCGAGGTCGAGAACGTCCTCTACGAACACCCGGACGTGGTCGACGCCGTGGTGCTGCCCGTGCCCCACCCGACGCTGGGCGAGGAGCCCGGCGCCATCGTGGCGCTGGCGGAAGGGGCGAGCGCCGGCCCGGAGGAGATCCGCGCCTTCGCGGCCACCCGGCTCGCGGCCTTCAAGGTGCCGGTGCGGGTGGTGGTCTGGGACGGGCTCCTCCCCCGCAACCCCGCCGGGAAGGTGCTGCGGGCGCCGCTGCGGAAGGTCTTCGCCGCGCCGTCGGATCAGAACGGCTCGCCCTCGTCGTCGGGGTGGTAGACGCGCAGCGACCGCCCGTCCGGGAACTGCACGGTCCGGCGGCGCACCACGAGGTAGCCGGCGGCCTCCGCGCTCCGCAGGCGCTCCAGGCGATCGTCCGCGTAGCCCGGGCCGTAAGCGGAGCCCGGCGCATATCCGTAGGACCGGTAGCGGGCGTAGCCCTCCGCGGGCGGCGGGGGCGGCGCCACGGCGACGAAGCGCGGATCGCGGGCCATCCGGGTCTGGGGCGCGGCGATCCGGACGCGGCGTGGCGCGGCGGCGACCCGCTTGGGCGAGGGAACGGCGGCGTGCGCGACCTTGCGCTCCGGCGCCCGGCGGGCCGCGACCGCCCTTCGCGCGGCCGGAGCCGATCGGGCCTCCTGCGAGGCAGCCGGGGTCGCGGCGGTTGGGGCTGCGGTAACCGGCGCCGCGGCCTTCCGATCCGCGGCCGGCCGCGTCTCGGTGCCCGACTTATGGGCCGGCGGGTCGGTCCAGGTCGAGCCCGCGGCCGGTTCGGCGGACGCGCCTCCGAGGCCGGCGAGCAGGAACAGGGCGACGAGGCTGGTTCGCGCACCGTGCGGCATGGTGCCCTCCTGGGATCGCGGCGCGCCGGACAGGCCCGCGGGGCGGCGCGACAATAGATCGAACCGCGATCCGGGGAAATCACGCCGATCCATTTCTGCGGGGATTGGCGAGACTCTGTCTCTATCGGTAACCCGTGGTCTCCGGAGACAGGCCCGCGCGCGAAAAGCCTGCGGCCGCGCGGTCGCGCCGGGGGGCGGAACCCCGGGCTCCGCGCGCGGTTGCCCCGCCATGTCCGCCTCCGCCGATGCGCCACCCGGCTCCCCACCCGGCCTGCGGGTGAGCGTCGATCTCAACCTCTGCCAGGCCTATGCCCAGTGCTGCTACGCGGCGCCGCGGCATTTCCGCATCGAGGGGCACGAGGCCCTCTATTACGATCCCGCCCCCGCCGCGCAGGACCGGGACGATATCGAGCGGGCGCGCGTCGCCTGCCCGGTCCAGGCCATCCGGGTCGAAGATCCGGAGCGGCGCGGCTGATGGCACGCACCTCCGAGCGGGCGGTGATCGTCGGCGCCGGCCTCGCGGCCCTGCGCGGCGCCGAGGCGATGCGGGCAGCCGGGTTTTCGGGTCCGCTGGCGGTGATCGGCGCCGAGCCGCATTATCCCTACGACCGGCCGCCGCTTTCCAAGCACGTCCTCGCCGGCGCGATCCCGGCGGACGCCACGACCCTGCCGGGCATCCACGGCCTGGACGCCGACTGGCATCTCGGCAACCCCGCAATCGGCCTCGACCGCGGGCGCCGGGCCGTGCTGCTCGCCGACGGGCGTGACCTCCCCTACGACCGCCTGCTGATCGCCACCGGCACCCGCGCCCGCCCGTGGCCGAACCCCCACGAGGGGCGCCTGGCGGGGGTCTTCACCCTCCGCGGCCGCGACGATGCCGCGGCCCTGCGCCGGGCCCTTGCGGCGGGGCCGCGCCGGGTGCTGGTGATCGGCGGCGGCTTCATCGGCTGCGAGGTCGCCAGCCTGTGCCGGAAGCTCGGCCTGCCGGTGACCCTGGTCGAGCCCGGCCCGACGCCGCTCGCCCGCGTTCTCGGCAGCACCGTCGGGGCGTTCATCGGGGCGATCCACGCGGGTCACGGCGTCGAGATCCGGTGCGGCGCCGAGGTCGAGTGGCTGGAGGATGCCGAGGGACGCCTGGTGCGCGCCCATCTCGTCGACGGCAGTCGCATCGACGCGGATGTCGCCGTCATCGCGCTGGGTGCCGTCCGCAACACCGAGTGGCTCGACGGGTCCGGGCTGTCGGCCGATCCCGGCGGGGTCGATTGCGACGCCTCCGGGCACGTCCACGACACGGACGGGCAGACCGACCCGCGCATCGCCGCCGCCGGCGACGTGGCGCGCTTCTCCCACCCGCTCTACGAGGGGCGGCGCGTCGCCCTGGAGCATTGGAGCCACGCGGCCGCCCAGGCCGTCCATGCCGGCCGGCTGCTCGCGGGCACGCCCCCCGGGGAGCCCTACGGCGCCCTGCCGACCTTCTGGTCGACGCAAGGGGACCTCGTGGTCAAGTCCGCTGGCCTGACCGAGGGCGCCGACGCGGTGGCGATCACCCAGGGCGACCCCGCCGCGGGCCGATTCATCGCCCTTTACGGCCGCGCCGGGCGCTGCATCGCGGCCCTGTCGGTGGATTCGGCCCGGTGGCTGCCGGCCCATGCCGAGATGGTGGCGGCCGGTGCGCCGTTCCCGCCCCACGGGGCCGCGGCCGACCGACCGAAGGCGATCAAGATCCTCGAGCCGGGCTTTTCCTGAGAGACCGCATGCCCGACGCCAGCCTCCTCGGTCAGGTCAAGGATTTCGCCAATCGGGCGAACCCCTACCCCGTCTACGCGAAGCTGCGGGAGACCCCCGTCTCGCGCCAGGACGACGGCACCGGGGACGGGACCTGGGTGGCAGCGACCCACGACACCATCGCGCGCCTGCTCCAGGATCCGCGGGTCAGCTCCGACACCCAGCCCCCGGCCGACCGGCCGCGCACCGGCAACCCGCTCACCGACCTGATCGTCAAGCCGCTCAAGGACTGGATGATGGACCGGCACCGGGTCTTCATCTTCCGGGATCCGCCGGACCACGATGCCCTGCGCGCGGCGGTGATGCACCAGTTCTCCCGGGAGCGCGTCCAGGCGATGCGCGCCCGCTCCGACCGGCTGGTGGCCGACCTGCTCGACGCGAAAAGCGGCGCCCGGGAGATAGACGCCGTCGACGACCTCGCCTACCCGCTGCCGGTTACGGTGATCTGCGAATTGTTCGGCGTGCCCCGGGAGGACGAGCCGAAGTTCCACGGATGGGCGACGCAGCTCGCCACCGCGCTGGAGCCCGACAGCCTGTCCGATACCGAGATCCGTGCCAAGAACAGCCGGACCTTCGACGCTATCGGCGGCTACATGGCCGACCTGATCAAGGACAAGCGCAAGCACCCGCGGGACGACATGCTCTCGGGCCTGGCCAACCACGCCACCCCCGAGGGCGCGAAGATGGGCGATTACGATCTGGTCGCCACCTCGATCCTGATGCTGGTGGCCGGCCACGAGACCACCGTGAACCTCATCACCAACGGCCTGCTCACCCTGCTGCGGCATCCGGACGAGCTGGAGCGCCTGCGGCAGGATCCGCTGCGCGCCCCGCGGGTGATCGAGGAGCTGATGCGCTACGAGCCGCCGGTGCAGTTCCGGACCCGCCGAACGCTGTCGGCCATCGACATCGCGGGGGTCACGATCCCCAAGGCCGCCGACCTCGTGCTGCTGCTCGCCTCCGGCAACCGCGACGCGGCCGTGTTCCCGGATCCCGACCGGTTCGATCCGGACCGCACTGGCACCCGCCATCTCGGCTTCGGCGGCAGCCTGCATTACTGCGTCGGCGCGCCGCTCGCCCGGTTCGAGGCCGAGGCGGCGCTCACCGCCCTCGCCGCCCGGCTGAAGGCGCCGCGCCTCATCGAGGACCCGCCGCCCTACCGGCCGGGCGCCGCCCTGCGCGGGCCGGAGCATCTGCGGGTGGCGATCGACGGGATCGCGTGAGCGGCGTCGCGCCGGCGCCGAGGCCGCGTCTCCGCCTGCTCAGGCGTCCCGCTTGCGGGGCCATCATCACGCCGTCCGCGTCTGAGGAGCGGGGGGACGCGCCTGTGGATCGCTGCCCTCAGACCGTGATCTCCACCGGCGTCCCGTCCGGCATGGCGACGATCGCCTCGTAGAAGCCGTCCCCGGTCCAGCGGGGTGGCGACACGAGGCATCCCCCGTCCGCACACCGTTCGGCCAACGCGTCCACCGCCGCGATGCAGCCCAGCGAGATGGCCACGTGCGCCCAGCCGACGTGGTCCGGACCCGGCCCGTCCTCGACCCAGGGTCCGGTCATCAGCTCGATATGCGCGCCCGGCCCGGGGAGCGTCACGAACCGCGACACGAATCCCGGCCGGCGCCGGCTGTGGTACGGCGCGCCGACCTCGGCACCGAAATACGCCCTCCAGAACGCGGCGGCCGCGTCGAGGTCCTGCGTCCACAGGGCCACGTGGGCGAAGCGCATCGATCGGTTCCTGGATGAGGCGGTGCCGAACCGGCCGGCTCCGCGGCCGGGTTGCTGGATTCGAACCGTGTCCGTTCGGGTCGACGCTGTCCACCACTCCAGGGTTGCGGTGCCGACCCGCCAGTTCGCGGAAACGCCGTCAGGCAGCCTTGACCGCGTCGAGGAAGGTCGACACCTCCTGCCCGAGCCGCGCGGAGTAGCGCGCCAGCTCCTGCGCGGCGCTCAGGACCTGGCCCGAGGCCCTCCCCGTCTCGCCCGCCGCCTTCCGCACGTCGTCGATATCTGCGCTCACCGCCTGCGTGCCCTGGGCCGCCTGCGAGACGTTCCGGACGATCTCGCTGGTCGCCGCCCCCTGCTCCTCCATGGCGGCGGCCACCCCGAGCGCCACCGTGCGCATCGCGTCGATCGTGCCGCCGATCGTCCGCATCGACTCGACCGCGTGCCGGGCCTCCCCCTGGATCGCCGCGATCTGGCCGGCGATGGTCTCGGTGGCCTTGGCGGTCTGCGCGGCCAGCGCCTTCACCTCGCCCGCCACCACGGCGAAGCCCTTGCCGGCCTCCCCGGCCCGGGCGGCCTCGATGGTCGCGTTGAGGGCCAGAAGGTTGGTCTGCCCGGCGATCCCGGCGATCAGCCCCATCACCTCGTTGATCTGTTCCGTCCCCCGGGACAGGACCTGCATCAGCGCGTTCGTGCGGGCCACATCCGTGCTGGCGCGGTCGGCCATCGTGGAGGATTGGGCGACGCGGGCGGCGATCTCCTGGATCGAGGCGGACATCTCCTCGCTGGCGGCCGCCACCGTCTGGACGTTGCTCGAGGTCTGCTCGGAGGCCGCGCTCACGCGCACGGATTGCTCGGTGGTGCGCGCGGCGGTGCGGGTCATCTCCCGGGCGGTGGCCTCCATCTCCACGGCGGCCGTGGCCAGCCCCTGCGTCAGGGCGCTCACCTGCGCGTCGAACCGGACGGTGACCTCGTCCAGCACCTGCGCCCGGCGCATCTTCGCGGCGTTCTCCACCACGGTCGCCGCGTCGGCGGCGCGCTTGGCGATCATCGCGTCCTTGAACACCTGCACGGCCCGGGCCATCGCGCCGACCTCGTCGCCGCGCTGCTGATCCCCGACCGCGACCGCGAGATCCCCGTCCGCGAGGCCGCGCATCGCCGCGGTCAGCCGGCCGATTGGGCGCGACAGGCTGTTGCCGATGAGCAGGAGCAGCGCCAGGACCGGAATCGCGAGGCCCGCCGACCAGAGCGCGATCGTGATCGCGCGGCCGCGGACGGCCTCCTGCACGTCGTCGCGATAAAGACCGGTGGCGACGATCCAGCCCCAGGGCTTGAACATCTGCACGCTCGCGACCTTCTCGACCGGCACCGTCCCGCCCGCCCGCGGCTTCAGGTAGTCCACGAAACCCGACCCGTCGCGCCGGGCGGTCTCGACCATCTCGGCGAAGTAGCGCTTGCCGCCGGGGATGTCGGTCTGATCCAGCACCTGCTTGCCGACATTCTTGGCGTTGAAGGCGTTGGCGATCAGCCGTCCGTCGGAGGCGAGGACGAAGAAATAGTCGTCGTTGCCGAAACGCAGGGCGCTGATCGCCCCCAGGGCCGCCTGCTGCGCGGCGTCGAGGGGCATCCGGCCCGAGGTGGCCAACCCCTCGTAATGGGCGAGCAGGCTCTGCGCCACATCGGTGAGCCGGCGCGTCATGAGCGCCCGATCCTCCAGGGCCGATGTCCGCGTGTCGACGAAGCTCAGGGCGCTCAGGGCGCCCATGGCCAGGACCATGAGGGCCATCACCGCCGCCAGCTTGTGGCGCAGCTTGAGCGTCGCGAGGCTCCGCCGCGGCGCGACGCGGTCGGCGGGGGGGCTGTCTGTCTGCGTGGAGGTCATCCGAGCACCGAACGGGACGGCAAGGGCCGCCGGAACGCCTGTCGCGCGCCGGTCCCGGGGGACGACGCACTGCACCATCGTAGGGTCGTCCGATAAGGTTAGTAAATGGCAAACAACGCCGGGCAACCTCAGCGATTGTTGCCTGAAGATCGTCCTATTGGCCTATCGCACAGATCGTACGGAAGCTTTTCGAAGATCCGCGCGCATGGCAGCGTTTGAATATTGAGCCCCTATCCCGGCGCGGCGACCGCCCCGCGGGACGCCGCTATCGACCGGTTTCAGACCTCGACCCGGTAATGGATCGGCTTGAAGCTGCCGTTGTTCGATTGCAGGGCCGAGCAGGCGGTCAAGCCGATGATCAGGTCGGTCTCGGCGACGAACACGATCCTGTCTCCGGCCCGACTCAAGGGCGGCGCGACGGTGAGCGCTCCGGTCGCCCCGTCGATCGGCACGTTCATGAAGCAGTTGAACGCGACCGGGATCGCGTCCGGCGCGATGCCGTAGGGGGCGAGCGCCGCCGCCAGATTGCCGAAGCAGCCGCGATGGGGGTCGGTGTCGCCGTAGATGATCCGGAACGTGTCGGCCGAACACGGAGTCAGCAGGAAATCGTGGCGCCCGACCGTGTCCTCGACGATGCGCAGGAGCACGTTCGAGCGGTTGGAATAGAGTGGGTCGCCGGTGGTGAGGTAGATCCGGCTGGCGTAATCGAGGGTCCGCCCGGAGGAGATCACCTCGCCCGTGTCGTGGCGGTTGTAGGCGACGAGGTCGGCCACCTGCTCGCCGCGGGGGTCGATCACCGTCAGGCGCTGCCCCCGGTCGAGGGTGAAGGCGACGCCGGAGCGCGGCTCGATCTGCTGAACGTCCGCCCGGTCCATGATGTCTCCGCTCCCGCCGCCCGTCTGCCGGCAACGCCGCTGGCGCTGCCGCGATCCGATGCATCAGCCGCCATTCGCCGGGAAGAGGCCGTCGAGCGACAGGGCCGGGGGATGCCACGCGTCCGTGGCTGCAGCGTCGGGCGCCGCGGGGCGGCCCTGCATCGGGCAGCGCCAATCGGCCCCGACCACGCGGCCGCTATACTGGCGGGCCTCCGAGGTTTCGCCGTGGCGCGCCAGCATCGGGTTGAGGCTGCCGGCCAGGGCCTCGTCGCGCTCCAGGATCGAGGCGCGCAGCTTCTCGTAGCGGCCCTCGGCGCGCAGCCGCTCGAATTGCGCGTGCAGATTGAAGACCAGCACGGGCGAGGAGAAGCACCGCGCCGGGCGGCTCGCGTTGGGGTGAAGGCCGACCACGAAAAACGCTTCGCCGCCGAAGCTCAGGGAGAAATGCGAGTTATCCGGATCGTCCGCCACCCGGGAATCGTGCGGCTGGCCGAGCCAGGCATCCTTGTCGGTGAGGGATTGCGCGCGCGCCCAGAGGTTGCGCTCGAAGCCCTCCTCCGAGAGGTCGCCCGGGCCCTCGAAGACGACGGCGAAGCTCTGGAACAGGTCCGGCTGCAGGCGGTAGCGCGCCACGAAGGCGAGCAGCGCCGGGTAGATCCGCATATCGTCCCAACCGGAGGTGATGTCCCGGGCTACCACGATCGTCATCCGGCCGCGCGACAGCGCCGACTTGGCGCCGACGCAGGGAAAGGGCGGGTTGCGGATGAACTCGCGGAAGGCCTCGGCACGGGGGTGCTCTCGGTCGTCGCGGGGAAACTGCATGCGGTCGGTGCTCATGTTCTGCGCAAGGCTGCCGCGGGAGAAGGCAGCCCATGTGCGGGACTCCGGCAACCCGACACCCGTGCAGTCGTTCCGGCCTGCGACAGGTCGTCCGTGGATAAGGTGAATCCATCCGCGGGGCGGAAAGGATTTTCCCGGGCGAGACAAGATCACCGATAGATCTGCGCCGCGCGATAAACATAGATCAAGTTGTGGAAGACTCGGTCATCCGGCTGCGAGGCGGAATTTTGCTGCCGCGTGCCGGGTCGAGATCGGGATCCCCCGAGACGGATTCGGGTCAGCGCCGTCCCGCCGCGCACGCGCCGCGATGCGCCGCCGCCGCAGCCCCGAACGCCTCGAACAGCGCCCGGTTGATCGGGTTCGTCGCCGGATCGTGCTCGGCATGCCACTGCACCCCGAGGGCGAACCCCGCCGCATCGCGGATCCGGATCGCCTCCACGGTCTCGTCCTCGGCGACGCCCTCGATCACCACCCGCGCCCCCGGCTCCAGGATGCCCTGGCCGTGTAGGGAATTCACCCGGATCGTCTCCCGCCCGATCAGCCGCGCGAAGGTGCCGCCGGGCGTCAGGCGGACCGCGTGGCGGTCGGCGAAGATCAACTCCAGATCCGGGTGGATCTCGCCATTCTCCAGGCGCGGCATCCGGTGGTTGAGCCGGCCGGGGAGCTCGCGGATCTCCGGATGCAGGCTGCCGCCGAAGGCCACGTTCATCTCCTGGAAGCCGCGGCAGATGCCGAACAGCGGCACGCCGCGGGCCACGCAGGCCTCGATCAGCGGCAGCGCCACGGCGTCGCGGGCCTCGTCGTAGGGTTCGTGCGCCGCGCAGGGCTCGGCCCCGAACCGGGTCGGGTGGACATTGGCGCGGCCGCCGGTCAGCAGGACGCCGTCCACCGTGTCGAGGAGGTCGCCGAGATCGGTGATCGCCGGGGCGGCGGCGAACATCAGCGGCAGGACGCCGGCCACCGTGGCCAGCGCCCGCATGTTGTTCTCGCCGACGATCTGCGCCGGGAACCGGTTGTCGAGCAGGCGCGCGTTGCCGATGACGCCGATCACGGGTCTCGCCATCGTTCCGGCTGCTCCTTCCCGGCCTGGCCGCGGGTCCTGTCCCGTGCGGCTGGCTCTACGACCCTGGCAAGGCCGGCGCCAGTCCCCGCGTTCAGAGCAGGCCGATGGCCTTCGCCTCCGCCCGCAGCGCCTCGGCGACCTGCGCGGGTGCCTCCTCGTGCGCCAGGTGACCCAGGCCCCGGATCAGCGCCACGCGGGCGTCGGGCAGGCGGTCGCGCACCGCGAAGGCGGTGTCCGGCAGGATCGCCCGGTCGTCGCCGCCGACGATCAGCAGGGTGCGGGTCGCGAGCCCCGGCAGCGCCCGGTGCAGGCCCGCGAGGTCCCAGTTCGCCATCATGCCCAACGCCCCCCGGACATGGCCGGCCCGGGCGAAGAGCCGCCGGTACAGCTCGACGCCCTGCGGGTCGAGGCGCGAGCCGGTCCCCTCGATCAGCCGCTTGGCCGCCGACCGGTCCGCCGTCCAGGCGAAGATCTTCGGGGTGAACGGGTTGAGGAACAGGAGCCGCGCCATGCTGGGGAACAGCAGGCTGGCCGCCCCGGGCAGCGGCGCCAGGGCACCGTTGAAGGCGGCCAGCAGCCGGGGCGCGATGGCGCCGTCGAGGCACATCCGCGCCAGCACCGCCGCACCGGCCGAGTGGCCCGCCGCCACCACCGGCGGTCGCCCGAGCGCCGCCACGAGGCCCGCCACCGCCCGGGCCATGCCGGGCAGCGACAGGTCGGCATCCGGCAGCGGATCGGTGAACCCGTGGCCCGGCAGGTCCGGGGCGGTCACGAAGAAATCCTCGGCCAGGAGCGGCGCGAGCCCGCGCCAGGAATGGGTCGCCGCCCCGGTTCCGTGCAGCAGCAGCAGGGCCGGCGCCTCGGGGCGGCCGAATTCCTGGACGTGCCAGCGCAGGCCCGCCGCCTCGACGAAGCGGCTCGCCGCCCGGTGCGGCCAGTCCCGGCCATCCACCGCCCAGTCCGGACGGTCCGCATCGCGGAGATTCAGCACCGGCCGCCATCCTGCATTGCACCAAAGCCAGCCCAGGTTCGGAGGCCTGCGCTATCGTGCTGTGTTGGAAGTATTTCGTAACATACTGTAAAAGCATGCAGAAACCGCATGCCACCGCTGCCGGAAACCGGATTGCTGCGTCGCAGCAAAAACGGCATCACGGATGCGAGAGCTGACCCTGCACAGCGCGCACCACTGGAACCGGCCATGATCGTCTTCACCTCCTCCACCGAGCACTTCGCCGCCTCGACCCCGGGCCGCTGGACGTTCCGCGGCCTGTTCCGCGAGATGCTGAACGCCTGGATGTCCCACAACCAGCGCGTGGCCGATATCGGCGCCGGCATCCATCTCTGACCAGAGTTCGACGGCGTTCGTTGAACCGGGCCATCGCGATGCTCAGAGTGCGGCCCGCACGGCCGCGCTGAGCCGCCCGGCATCGGCGCGCGGCAGGATCAGATAGCGGGCGGCCATGGCCTCGGCGACCGCGCGCGCGCCTTCGCCACGGGCGCCGGTATCGATCACCAGGGCCGGCAGCCCGGCCGCACGGAGCGCGCGGGCCGCCTGCAGGGCCTCGGCCCCGGCGCGGGCCCGTCCGCCCTCCCCCGATCGCGCGACGTTGGCGCGCCCATCCGTCAGCAGCACGATCACCGGGCGGCTGCCGGTCCGGCGCACCCCCAGTGCCACGCCGAGCGCCGCGTCGATCCCCGCCGCGAGCGGCGTCCCGCCCCCGCCCGGCAGCCCCGAGAGCCCGCGCTTCGCCCGGGTCAGGGAGCGGGTCGGCGGCAGGACCAGCTCCGCGCCGGTCCCGCGGAAGGCCACCAAAGCCACCCGGTCGCGCCGGACATAGGCCTCGGCCAGCAGCAGCTCGACCGCACCCTTGGCCTCGGCCAACCGCTCCAGGGCGGCCGAGCCGGAGGCGTCGACGCAGAACACCGTCGTGGTCTCGGTCCGCTGCCGCAGGATCCGGATCCGCAGGTCGTCCCGCCGCACCACGAGGCGGCGGGTCTCCTCCCCCCCGCGCCGCAGGGCCTGCCAGGGCGCAGCCGCCCGCAGGGTCGCGAGCAGATCGAGGCGCCCGCGCCGCGGGTCGCCCCGGCGGCTGCCGATCGGGCGGCCGGTCCGCGCCGCCGCGAATTGACCCGCCCGCCCGGCCTTCGCGGCCGAGAGACGCGCCCCCCCCGCCATCAGCTGATCGAGCAGCCCCGCCGGGATCGCGGCGCGCACCGCCTCGAGCACGCACGCGTCGGCCGGTTCGGCCTCGGCCGGCTCGGCCGCGTCCGGCGCGTCCCGGTCCTCCGCGGGGGGCGGGGGCGGCGCCTCCGCCTCCTCCGTCCGCGGCTCCTCGGGCGTGGGCAGGCGCGTGGCGCGCGGGGCCAGGACCAGGCGGGCCGCCGCGGTGATCTCCGCCGTGCCGACCGGGCGATCCGCCGCGAGCCATCGCGCCACGCGGGCTGCCAGGATCGGCCCGCGCAGGGAGTCGACACCGAGCGCCTCCGCCAGCCGGCACAGGGTGCCGAGCGGGTCGGGCTCCGCGGCCGCGTCGGGCTCGGCGTCGGCGGGGGCGGCGTCGCAATCGCCGATCCCGACGCCGCCGAGATCGATCCGGAAGGCGAGACGGTCGGCCAGGGCCTCGGCGACGGTCTCGTCCGCCTCGCCCTCGTCGAGGAGGATCAGGCCGAACCGTGCCGGCCGGTCCGACGCGGTGCCGGTGTCGAGGGCGGCGGCGAGCCGGGAGGCGGTGCCGGGCGGCAGGCGCTCGGCCATGGGCACGACGACGATCCCGCCATCGGCCTGCGCCAGCAGGCCGGCCCGGGTGATCGCGCGGCCGGCCGCCAGGGTCGCGGCGAGGTCGAGGCCGCCGAGCAGGCTGTCATCGCCGATCGCGGGCGGCAGGCGCCGCCAGGGTGTCCCGGGCGGGAGCGCGGCGCGCAGGGTTTCGAGCCAGCGCTCGCGGACCGGACCGGGCGGCGCTCGGACGACCGCACCGCCGAAGGCGGCCGGATCGGCGGCGAGCAGCAAGGCGGCACAATGAGCGTCGGTCCAAACGCCCGGCGCGCTCCCTCCCCCCTCTGTAGGGGAGGGTGCCCCCCGAAGGGGGTCGGGAGAGGGGAACCCGGCATCCGAAGGTGGCGCGGCCTTCAAGGAGGCCGCAGCCCTCTTCTGCACCGTTGCTCCCCTCTCCCGACCCTCGCTGACGCGAGGACCACCCTCCCCCGCAGAGGGGGGAGCCAGAGGCGGCGCGTGCCTCACGCAAACACCTCCGCCAGCGCCCGCTCCACCCGGGCGGTGGAGCCGGACTCTTCGAGCGGATTGCGGCGCAGGCGGTGGCGCAGGGCGGCCGGGGCGATGCGGCGGAGGTGGTCGTCGGTGACCGTCTCGGCGCCGTCGAGGGCGGCGAGCGCCCGGGCGGTGCGCATCAGGGTCAGCTCGCCGCGCAACCCGTCGGTGCCCAGCGCCAGGCAGAGCCGCGCCGCGCGCTCCAGGGCGGCATCCGGGACGCTCAGGGACGGCAGCCGCTCCCGCGCCAGCAGGATCTGTTTTTGGATTTTCCGCTCGTCGCCGGATCGTGCGGCGCAGAACCCCTCGGGGTCGCGCTCGTAGGCGTCGCGGGCACGCACCACGGCGATCCGGGTGGCGATGTCCTTCGGGGTCGCGACCTCGCAGGCCAGCCCGAACCTGTCGAGGAGCTGCGGGCGCAACTCCCCCTCCTCCGGGTTGCCGGAGCCCACCAGCACGAACCGCGCCGGGTGGCGCAGCGATAACCCCTCGCGCTCGACGGTGTTGACGCCGGAGGCCGCCACGTCAAGCAGCAGGTCCACGAGGTGGTCCTCCAGGAGATTCACTTCGTCAATATACAAAAAACCGCGGTTGGCCCGGGCGAGCAGCCCCGGCTCGAACGCCTTCACCCCGGCGCCGAGCGCCCGCTCCAGGTCGAGGGTGCCGACCACCCGGTCCTCGGTAGCCCCCAGCGGCAGGTCCACCACCGGCACCGGTTTCTTTTCGGACTTTTTCCGCGCGCCCGGCAGGCTCGCGCAGTGGGGGCAGCTCTCCGCTGGGCTGTCGGGATCGCAATTGTACGGGCAGCCGACCACCGCCCGCATCGGCGGCAGCAGGGCGGCGAGCGCCCGGATCGCCGTGGACTTGCCGGTGCCGCGGTCGCCGAAGACCAGCACGCCGCCGACCGCCGGGTCCACCGCGGCGATCAGCAGCGCCTGGCGCATCTCGTCCTGGGCGACGATGGCCGAGAAGGGGAAGGTGGGCACGCAGAACTCACACTGTGCCCCCTCTCCTCCCCCTTGCGGGGAGGAGCCGGAGGTGGGGGTGGCGCAGGATAGGTCGAAGCGGTGCCATCTGCACCACCCCCACCCCTACCCCTCCCCGCAAGGGGGAGGGAAGAGCGCCCTACTCCGCCGCCTTCTGCCGGAGCCCGATCCGCCCCCAGATCGTGGCGAGCGCCTCGACGAGATGCCCGATATCGGCATCCGTGTGCAGCGGCGACGGGGTGATCCGCAGGCGCTCGGTGCCCCGGGCGACGGTGGGGTAGTTGATCGGCTGCACGTAGATGCCGAACTCGTCGAGCAGGGTGTCGGAGATCCCCTTGCAGAGCACGGGATCGCAGACCATCACCGGCACGATGTGGCTGTCGTTGGGCATGGTCGGGATGTCGGCGGCCTCGAGCGCCTGCCGGACCTTCGCCACGCGCTCCTGATGCCGGGCGCGCTCGGCGCCGCTCGCCTTCAGGTGGCGGATCGAGGCCGCCGCGCCCGCCGCCACCGCGGGCGGCAGGGATGTCGTGAAGATGAAGCCCGAGGCGAAGCTGCGCACGAAATCGCAGAGCTTCTCCGAGGCCGTGATGTAGCCGCCATGCACCGCGAACGCCTTGCCCAGGGTGCCCTCGATCACGTCGAGCCGATGGGCGACGCCGTCGCGCTCCGAGATGCCGCCGCCCCGGGCCCCGTACAGGCCGACCGCGTGGACCTCGTCCAGGTAGGTCAGCGCCCCGTGGGCCTCGGCCACGTCGCAAATCTCGGCGATGGGGGCGATGTCGCCGTCCATCGAGTAGACCGACTCGAACGCCACCAGCTTCGGCCGTGCCGGGTCGATGAGCGCGAGCTTCCGGTTCAGGTCCTCCGGGTCGTTGTGGCGGAAGATGTGGCGCTCGGCCCGGGAGAAGCGGATGCCCTCGATCATCGAGGCGTGGTTCTCAGAATCTGAGAAGACCGCGCAGTTCGGCAGCCGCGAGGCCAGGGTCCCGAGTGCTGCCCAGTTCGACACGTAGCCGGAGGTGAACAGGAGCGCCGCCTCCTTGCCGTGGAGGTCGGCGAGCTCCTGCTCCAGGAGCACGTGGTAGTGGTTGGTCCCCGAGATGTTGCGGGTGCCGCCGGCGCCGGCGCCGCAGCGGTCGATCGCCTCGTGCATCGCCCCGGTGACGGTTGGGTGCTGGCCCATGCCGAGATAATCGTTGGAGCACCAGACCGTCACGGGCCGCGTGCCGCCGCCATGGTGGTGGGTGGCGTGGGGAAAGTTGCCGGCGTGCCGCTCGAGGTCGGTGAAGACCCGGTAGCGCCCCTCCCGGTGGAGACCGGCGATCTCGCCTTCGAAGAAGGTCTCGTAATCCATGTCGCCTCTCCCCGAATAAACCCTGCGGGTTGATCCCGCCTGTGACACCGGATTTCGCACGAGACCAATTCCAGATTGGTGGACATGCGTCGTCCGGCTGCGATCCCTCGACCTAAACGTGATCCGGCGGTCTCGCCGCTTCCCCGGACGCCCGGGCCGGCAGGCTCCAGCGCCACAGCTCCGCCGAGGGCAGCGGCAGCATCAGGAACCAGTGCTCCAGGGTGGCGAGCGCCGTCAGCGTCGCCAGGACCGTGAAGCCGATCAATTCGTGCTCCAGCAGGTCGGCGCCCAGGGCCGCGCGGCCCAGCAGCGCCGCCGCGAGGGTCCCGAGGCTGACCGAGACCGGGAACAGCAGGTTCATCGGCTTCCGGGACAGATAGCAGGCCAGGTAGCCGAGATGGTCCGGCAGGAACTCGGCGTGGAGGTTGCGCACGCCCAGGAACAGGTTGAGCCGCGCCGAGAGGTTCATCACCACCAGGGCGCCGTAAGTCCACAGGGCGAAGCGGTTGGGGCTGCCCCAGACCAGCGCCAGGATCGCCACGCCCCCGATCACGATGGCGAATTCGTGCCACAGGCTGGTGGCCAGCGCCGCCAGGAACCGGTCGAACCCCCGCAGACCCGGCGCGCAGGCGGCGGGTCGCGGGCCCGACAGGAAGCCCATGTAGTAGCTCATCTCCTGCCAGCCCCAGACGACCAGGGCCGCCGTGAAGGCCGTGTAGGCCCCCGTCCCGCTCGTGTCCCCGGCGCTGGCGCGGATCGCCACCAGGGCGGCGGCGAGCAGCAGGGTCGCCCCGGCCATGCTCCACGGATGCGTCCGCCGCGGGGCGTGATCGAGCAGCAGGATCAGCCCGGTGGAGAACCACCAGAGCAGCACCGCGTAGAGCATCGGGGTTGCGAAGGTCGCCATCCTACCAGACCGGCTGGAGGCGGATGTCGGCCGGCAGGGCGTTGGCCTTGACCGGCAGCAGGTAGAGCCGGACGAAGGTCGCGGCCGCCCGGAGGATCTGGATGCCGTGCAGGACCTTGCCCACGGGACCGCCCCGGGCCTTCGCCTCGGCGATCGCCCGGGAGCAGGCGAGCAGCCGGTCGAGCCCCGACTTGAACTTCGGGTTGTCGAGGTCGAGTTCCAGCGGGAACGTCTGCTTCGAGATCTCCGAGGTGATCCGGAACACCTTGAAATCGTAGTCGCTGGGATCGACCCCCAGCGCCTTGTGGAAGGCCGGGCGGTGATGGTCGCGCACGTACATCGTGGCGAAGACCGCGAGCAGGAAGAACCGGATCCAGAAGCGGTTCACGCCGCTCGTGAGCTTCGGGTTCGCCCGCATCAGCAGGGCGAAGGCCTCGCCGTGGCGGAACTCGTCGTTGCACCACAGCTCGAACCACTTGAAGATCGGGTGGATTCGCCGCTCCGGATGCCGCTCCAGCTCGCGGAAGATGGTGATGTAGCGGGCGTAGCCGATCTTCTCCGAGAGGTAGGTCGCGTAGAAGATGAATTTCGGCCGGAAGAACGTGTATTTTTTGGACTTGGTCAGGAATCCCAGGTCCACGCCGATGCCGAAATCCTTGAGCGTGTCGTTGATGAAGCCGGCGTGGCGCGCCTCGTCCCGGCTCATGAAGCCGAACAACTCTTTGATGTCTTTGTTCTTGGCGCGTTTTCTCATCTCGGCATAGAGCACGCAGCCCGAAAATTCCGCGGTGATCGAAGACACCAGAAAATCCAAAAACTCCTTCCGCAGCTCGGGCTCCATCTGCGACAGGTCGCAGTCGAACTCGGCGTTGCGGGTGAAGTGGCGCTTGTTCGGGTCGGCGCGCAGCTCGGCGATGAGCAGATCCCAGTCGCGCCGCACCGGCTCGACGTTCGTCCGGTCGAGCTCGACGAAATCCGTGGTGTAGAAGCGCGGGCTGAGGAACGTCGTCTCCTGCGCAGCCTTGGTCGATTCGTTGACCGGGGCCTTCGGGACGGGCTGGCCTGAGAGCGGTGCGACGGGTGCGTTCACAGCTTCCTCCGCTCGGAAAAGCTGACCTCGTAGAGTTCGGTCAGTTCGAGATGGGCGATGAGCTTGGTCCAGGCCCGCTCCAGCGGGCCGGCCCGGGTGACGGTGGCGGTGCGGCGCACGGTCAGCCGTTCGCCGTAGGGCACCGCGGTCGGCGCGTCGTGGACCTGGACTTCGTCGCCGGGCTCGATCTCGAATCCGGCATCCAGGGTGACGTGGGCGTGCAGGCTCTCGGGAGTCTGCTCGATCTCCACGGTGCAGGGCACGGTGACGGTGCGGCTGCCGAACAGGGCCATCAGCGCAGCTCCGTGACGGGGCCGGCCTGCCCGGGCAGCAGCCGCGCGAAGGCCCCGGCATTGGTCGGCCCGAAGGCCTCCAGCGGAACTTGACGGCCGGTGGCCTCGTCGGCCAGCGACAGGCGGCCATCATCGTAGCGGGTCAGGCTGAAGGGCTGGTCCGGGCCGAGGCCGCCGCGCTGGCGGGCCTGGGCGAGGCCGCGCAGCGTCCCGCGCAAAAAGCCGTCCTCGCCCGGGCGGATCCAGGCGACGATCTGCCGGTCGGCGACGTTGCGCAGGGCGATGGAGCCATCGACCTGATCCTCGGCGCGGAATTCGAGCCGCGCCACCGGCTTGGCGGGCGGCAGGGCGACGAGGCCGACCCCCTCGCTCCGGCCGATCAGGACCGCGAGCATGCTGAAGCCCATCAGCGCCCCGGCACCAATCATCAGCAGGGCCGGCGCCGGACCCGCCACGGGGCGTCCGGTGACGGCCCGTGCCGTGGCTCGGCCGGCGTTCTTCGCCTGCTCGCCCATTGCCCCCTCCCTACTCGGCCGCGACGAGGCGGCCGGGATTCTCGTCCACTCGGCCCATACGGGCGACCCGAACCGGAGGCGCGGTGCCGTCGGCATGGGCTTCGAGCGCCCGCGCCAGCAACGCCGCCACCGCCTCCGCACCCGGGACGGAGCGCAGCATGGGCTCCGTTCGGGTGAGATGCCAGGGCCGGGCATGCGGCCAGAGCTGAAGGTAGGCTATACGCGTACCCGGCCGCAACCGTAGAGGCAGATCGCCGCTGCCATCCGTGAAGGCGCGCAGGGCCGCGCCGTCGACCTGGGCGAAGGGCAGGTTGTGGGTCACCGGCAGGGCGATGCCGGTCTGCAGCACGATGCGGCGGTTGGTCACCGTGTAGAGCGTCGCCCGGTGGGTGAGCCACGCGAGCACCCAGAGCAGCACGACGGCGGCGCCGCCGGTCAGGAGGGTCGGTCCCAGCACCCTCAGCGCGGCCCCGGGCGAGCCGGCGGCGAGGCCGAAGGCCAGGGCGCAGGCGGTGAACCACGCGATCACCAGGCGGGCGTGGAACACCCGTACCAGCAGACCCGTGGTGGTGGGCGCCCCCTGCCACAGGATGCGCTCGCCCGCCGGGAGCGGGCCGGGCAGCCCCCGCAGGGTGCCCTCGGGGAGGAAATCGCCGCTCATATCAGGGGCTCCGCGCGGGCCGGGGTGGCGTAGAGCGTGCCGGCGCCGAAATACGAGACGATCCGCTCCTCCTCCAGGAAGGTGACGCTGTCGGGATCGCGGGTCGCGGGGATGTCGGCGAACTGGCTGGCCAGCAGCGCCTCGGTCTTCACCGTCTTGGTGAAGCCACCCGCCCGGCAGAAGGTGGTCGGCATCAGCCGGCGGCCGCCGGTCGTGAGTTCCACCTCGTAGTAGCGGATCAGCGATTCGCCGCGGTCCACCCAGACGTCGCTGACGACGCCCGCCACGCCGTTGTCGGTGCCGAACACGGTCATGCCGATCGGGTTCGGGCCGTCCTCGTGCACGACGAAGTTCGTCGCCACCCGCAGGGGTACGATCCGGATCTCGTTGTCCCAGGTCCTGTCGTGCACATCGTGCCGCAGCACCCAGGAACCGGGGCCGACGCCGGCCTGGAGGGAGGACTCCGTCCGCTCGTAGGGGGCGCCCGGCCAGGGCTCGACCTTGCGGGCGGGGATGCCGGTCTCGATGTCGTCGCGGCCATGCACCGCCTGGGGCGCGTAGGTGGTCTCCCCGCCCGGCAGGTGGAAGGCCTTGGAGCGCGGGATCAGGAACGGGTCCGTGGTCTTGCGCAGCCCGACCGCCTCGTTCTCCAGCGGGTAACCCTCCCGGCGGTCCTCGCGGCGCAACCAGAAGACCAGTCCCGCGAAGAACAGGAAAAAGGCGTAGAGCACGACCTGGGCGACGTCGACGTAACCCGTAAGTGCGCCGGTTGGCATGGCTGACCTCCCCGTCTCTCAGGCCGCTCGGCCGGCAAGCTCGCCGGCGATGCGGTCTCGAACCTCTGCACGCGCGTCCTCACGCACCAGCGGCCCGAGCGCGAGGAGCGCGGCGAACAGCAGGGCGATCTCGATGTGGTAGACGATCAGATAGCCGATGGCCGGCTCGTTCATGCCCTCGCCGAGCACCCCCGACTGGGCGATGGCGCCACCGACGTCGCGCACGAGGCCGCTCGCCGCGATCGAGAGCCCGGCGGCGGTCGCCTGGACGGCGCCCCAGGCGCCGAGCGCGAGCCCGGTATCCTCCGGGCCGGCGCGGTTCATCGAGGCGGTGAGCGTGCCGTGGGCGAACAGGCCGCCCCCGAGCCCGATCAGGCTGACGCCGGCCGCGAACAGGTCGGCCGAGGCCAGCGGCGCGGCGAAGACCACCGCCGAGAAGGCCAGGATGCCGATCCCGACGCCCACCGCCGAGACCCGGAACGGATCGCCGCCGCGCCCGAGCCAGCGGGCCGCGACCAGCAGACCGAGGCCGCCGCCGGCGGCGAGCAGCGCGGTCAGCGCCGTGGTGGCGCCCACCGACAGATGCAGGATCTGGCCGCCATAGGGCTCCAGCAGGATGTCCTGCATGGAGAAGCCTGCCGTGCCGAGCCCGATCGCCACGAGGCGCCGCCGGGCGGTGCCCTGCCCGGCATAGGCCTGCCAGGAGGCGCGGAAGTCGCGCTGCGGCGCCTCCCGGGTGCGGTGGGGATCGCGGGGCTCCTGCTTCCACAGGGCAAGCCCGTTGAGGATGATGGTGACCAGGGCCGCGCCCTGGATCACCTGGATCAGCCGCACCGGCGAGAAGTGGGCGAGGAACAGACCGAACAGCACGGCGCTCGCCATCATGCCGAACAGGAGCGCCGCGCAGAGCAGAGCGACCACCTTCGGCCGTGCATGCGCCGGGGCGAGGTCTGTGGCGAGCGCGAGGCCCACGGTCTGGGTGGTGTGCAGCCCGGCGCCGACCAGCAGGAAGGCCAGAGCCGCCGCCACGTCCCCGACCCAGAGCGGCCCGGTGGTGTCGCCCGACAGGATGAGCAGGGCGAAGGGCATGATCGCCAGCCCGCCGAACTGGAGCAGCGTGCCGAACCAGATGTAGGGCACCCGCCGCCAGCCCAGCACCGAGCGGTGCGTGTCCGACCGGAAGCCGACGAGCGCCCGCAACGGGGCGAAGATCAGCGGCAGCGCCAGCATCATGGCGACGATCCAGGCCGGCACGCCGAGCTCGACGATCATCACCCGGTTGAGCGTTCCGATCAGCAGCACCGCCGCCATGCCGACGGTGACCTGGAACAGGGCGAGCCGGAGCAGGCGCCCCAGCGGCAGCTCGACCGTGGCGGCATCCGCGAAGGGCAGGATCGCCGGGCCGAGGCGCATGAGGGCGCGGGTCAGCTTTTTCGAGGCGGCGGTCATGATCGCACCCCGGTCGCCGCCGCACCCCCTCCCCCCTCAGCGGGGGAGGGTGGCCCCTGCGTCAGCAGGGGTCGGGAGAGGGGAGCGACGGTTCCGAAAAGATCACGCTCGGAGCCCAAACCCGCAACGTCGCGCTGCCCCTCTCCCCCCCTGCTGCGCAGGGTCCCCTCCCCCGCAGAGGGGGGAGGGGAAGAGCGCGTCAGCGCGATCGCGTTCGACAGGTAGAAGCCGCTGTTGATCCGGTGACTCCCCGCCCAGGCGAAGCCGTCGAGCGCCCGTTCGGACGACATCCGCCGCCGCAATCCGCCTTCGGTCACCGGCACGATCGCGGGCGAGCGGTCGCCGCGGGGAAAGAACTTGCCGGCGGCGTGCATCACGGTCAGCAGGGCGGTGCGCGGCGCCACGGTGAACAGCACCGAGCCGTCCGTGCGCGCGCCCAGCACCGCCAGCGCCCGGGCGATGTCGGCGGCGCGGTAATGGATCAGTGAATCCATCGCCACCACGTGGTCGAAGCGGCCGAGCCCCGGGTCGAGCATGTCGCCGACGCGGAAGTCGATGCCGCCGGGGCCCGGGATCGCCGGCAGGCGCTCCCGGGCGAGGTCGACCAGGGTCGGCGAGACGTCGATGGCCACCACCTCGGCCCCGCGCCGCGCCGCCTCGACGCTCAGCGCCCCGGTGCCGCAGCCGGCGTCCAACAGGCGCAGGCCGGTCATGTCGGTCGGGAGCCACGAGAGCAGCGTCGCCCGCATGGCGTCCCGCCCGGCCCGCACCGTGGCGCGGATCCGGCTCACCGGCGCGTCGGAGGTCAGGCGCGACCACGCCTCGACCGCGGTGCGGTCGAAGTAGGTGGTCAGTTCACCCCGGCGGGATTCGTAGCTGGCGCTGGCCATCGGTCGGATCCCAACCTCAATCGAACCCGAGGAACTCGAACAGGTCGCGGTCCTTCATGGGGATCGCCTCGCAGGGCTCGCCCCCGGCCCAGAGCGTCTCGGCGAGCCGCATGTACTCGGCGGTCACGGCATCGAGTTCCGGGGAGGAATCCATCTCGAACAGGGTCGATTTCTTGAGCCGCGAGCGGCGAACCACGTCGAGATCGGGGAAGTGGGCGAGGCGCTTCAGGCCGACGGCGTCGTTGAACCGGTCGATCTCGTCGGTCTTGGCCGAGCGGTTGGCGATGACGCCGCCGAGCCGCACCGGGTAGTTCTTCGATTTGGCGTGGATCGCCGCCACGATCCGGTTCATCGCGAAGATCGAGTCGAAGTCGTTGGCGGTGACGATCAGCGCCCGGTCGGCGTGCTGGAGCGGCGAGGCGAAGCCACCGCAGACCACGTCGCCCAGGACGTCGAACACCACGACGTCGGTATCCTCCAGGAGGTGGTGCTCCTTGAGGAGCTTCACGGTCTGGCCGACCACGTAGCCGCCGCAGCCGGTCCCGGCGGGCGGCCCGCCGGCCTCGACGCACATGACGCCGTTATAGCCCTCGACCACGAAATCCTCGACGCGCAGCTCCTCCGAATGGAAGTTCACGGCCTCCAGGGCATCGATCACGGTCGGGGCGAGGCGCTTGGTCAGGGTGAAGGTCGAATCGTGCTTGGGGTCGCAGCCGATCTGCAGCACCCGCTTGCCGAGCTTGGAGAACGCCACCGACAGGTTCGACGAGGTGGTCGACTTGCCGATGCCGCCCTTGCCGTAGACCGCGAAGACCTTGGCGGTCTCGATTTTCAGGTCCGGATCGAGGGCGACCTGGAGGCTGCCTTCTTCCTTCCGGGCGATGACCGGATTGCGAATGGCGATGTTCATGCGGCGACTCCTATGGTGACGCCTTCGAGACGGTCTTCCAGCTCCTCTTCGGCCCGGTCGAGGGCGTCACGCGTCGCCGCGTCGGGAGTCCAGAAGCCGCGCTTGTGTGCCTCGATCAGCCGTTGGGCGACCTTGGCGGAGGCGGTGGGGTTGAGGGCCGCCATGCGTTCGCGCATGGCGGGGTCGAGCACGTAGGTCTCGGTGATCCGCTCGTAGATCCAGGGCTGGACCGCGTTGGCGGTGGCCGACCAGCCGACCGTGTTGGTCAGGTGGGTCTCGATCTGGCGCACGCCCTCGTAGCCGTGGCCGAGCAGGCCCTCGTACCATTTCGGGTTGAGCATGCGGGTGCGCGTCTCCAGCGCCACCTGCTCCTCCAGGGAGCGGACGCGCCCCTCCCCGCGGGTCTGGTCGCTGATGTAGATCGGCACCGCTTCGCCGCGGGCCTTCGCCACCGCCCGGCCCATGCCGCCGAGCCCGTCGAAGTAATGGTCGACCGAGGTGACGCCGACCTCGACCGAATCGAGGTTCTGGTAGGCCATATCGACGGAGGCCAGCACCGCCTGCATCAGGGCCCGCTGCGGCGCCGGCTTGCCCGAGCGGCCATAGGCGAAGCTCTTGCGGCGCGAGAAGGTCTCGCACAGCTCGGCATCGTCGTCCCAGCTGCCCGAATCGACCAAGTGGTTGACGTTGGCCCCGTAGGCGCCCTCGGCGTTGGAGAAGACCCGCAGAGCCGCCGTCTCCAGGTCGCAGCCCTGCTCGGCCTGGATCGCCAGGGCGTGCTTCCGGACGAAGTTTTTCTCGAGGGGCTCATCCGCGCTCGCCGCGAGGAAGGACGCCTCCGCGAGAAGCTTCGTCTGGAGCGGCAGCAGATCGCGAAAAATGCCCGAGAGGGTGACCACGGCGTCGATTCGCGGGCGACCGAGGGTTTCGAGCGGGATCAGCTCGGCGCCGCTGAGCCGGCCGTAGCCGTCGAAGCGCGGGGCGGCGCCGATCAGCGCGAGGGCCTGGGCGATCGGGCCACCCTCGCTCTTGAGGTTGTCGGTGCCCCACAGGACCAGGGCGACGCTCTCCGGGCAGGGTTTCCCGTCCGCCGCGAAGCGTTCGAGGATGCGGGCCACCTGCCGGGCGCCGTCCGCCACCGCGTAGGCGGAGGGCAGGCGGTAGGGATCGAAACCGTGGATGTTGCGCCCGGTCGGCAGGATCGCGGGGTTGCGCAGCAGGTCGCCGCCGGCCACGGGTGGGATGAAGCGGCCGTCGAGCGCCCGGATCAGCGCCGGAAGTTCGTGGTCCTGCGCGAGGAGGCGGTCGGTCTCGGCCAGCGCCGTGAAGGCCGCGCGGGTCTCGGGGTCGCCGGGCAGCCCGGAGGCCGCGAAGGCCGCCTCGACGCCCTCGCCCGCGACCAGCGCGGCGATGCCGGCCGGGTCCGGCCGCAGCCCGTGCGAGGCCTCGGCCAGGGCGAGCAGCAGGTCGCCCCGCTCCTCCGCCGGTACGCCTTGCCCAACCACGTGCAGGCCGTGCGGGATCAGGGTCTGCTCCAGCTCCTGCACGGCGGACCAGAGATCCGCGACCCGGGCGCCGAGATCGCCGGTCCAGGCCGGCTCTGCCGCTACGAGATCGACGGCCGCGCCCTGCTCCTGGATCAGCCGGGCGAGGCCCTCGCGCTCGACGGCTGCCTCGAGATCGAGCCCGCGCCAGCGCTCCATGGAGCTCTTCAGGTCGAGGAGCCCGCGATAGAGGCCGGCGGTGGCCAGGCTCGGGGTCAGGTAGCTCACCAGCGTCGCGGCCGAGCGGCGCTTAGCCAGCGTCCCCTCGGACGGGTTGTTGGCGGCGTAGAGGTAGACGTTGGGCAGGGCCCCGATCATCCGCTCCGGCCAGCAGGCCTCGGACAGGCCGGTCTGCTTGCCGGGCATGAATTCGAGCGCCCCGTGGGTGCCGAAATGCAGCACGGCGTCCGCGGAGAAATCCTCGCGCAGGTAGCGGTAGAAGGCCGAGAACGCGTGGGTCGGCGCGAAGCCGCGCTCGAACAGCAGCCGCATCGGGTCGCCCTCGTAGCCGAAGGCCGGCTGCACTCCGACGAAGACGTTGCCGAACTGGGCGCCGAGCACGAACAGGTCGGCGCCGTTGGTCTGGTGGCGGCCCGGGGCGGGGCCCCACTGGGCCTCGATCTCGGCGAGATATGTCTCGCGGCGGACATGGTCCTCGGCCCGGATGCGGGCGTGGACGTTGGCCTGGGTCCCGTAGCGCTTGGCGTTGCCCTCCAGGATCGCTTCGCGCAGGGCGTCGACGCTCTCCGGGACATCCACGGCATAGCCGTCCGCCGCCAGGCCCTTCAGGGTGTTGAGCAGCGAGGCGTAGACCGAGAGGAATGCCGCCGTGCCGGTCGCGCCGGCATTGGGCGGAAAGTTGAACAGCACCACGGCGACCCGGCGTTCGGCCTTCGGGGTCCGGCGCAGGGACACCAGCCGCGCCACGCGCTCGGCCAGCCGCGCGGCCCGCTCCGGGTGAACCCGCATATCCCGGGCATTGTCGCTGCCGGAGGCGGAGGAGCGGCCGCCGAACACCATCGGCGCGGTGGCGCCGTCGAGTTCGGGGATCGCCACCATCATGGTCGCCTCGACCGGCGACAGGCCGCGCTCGCCCGTCTCCCACTGTTCGAGGGTCTGGAATTCCAGCGCCTGGGCGGCGAGGTAGGGTACGTCGAGCCGGGCCAGCATCGCCTCGGCCGCCGCCGCGTCGTTGTAGGCGGGGCCGCCGACCAGCGAGAACCCGGTGAGGGACACGAGGGCGTCGATGCTGGCGCGCCCGTCCCGCATGAAGAAGGACTCCACCGCCGGGCGGTTGTCGAGGCCGCTGGCGAAGGCCGGCACCACGTCGAGGCCCTGCGCCTCCAGGGCCGCGATGACGCCGTCGTAATGGGCGGTGTTGCCGGCGAGCACGTAGCTGCGCATCACCAGCAGCCCGACGCGGCCCCGCGCGGCCGCCGAGCGCGGCAGGCGGGACGGATTCTGGCCGATCCGGCCGGGCAAGCGCGGGTGGTAGAGGCCGGTCTCGGGATAATCGAGCGGCGCGGGCGCGGCCGGCCCCTCGCGCCAGACGGCCCGCTCGCCGGCCGCGTAGCGGTGCACGAGGAAGCGCACCAGGGCGGCGACGTTCTCGTCGGAGCCGGCCAGCCAGTATTGCAGGGTCAGGAAATAGGCGCGCACGTCCTGGGCCGAGCCCGGGATGAAGCGCAGGATTTTCGGCAGCTTGCGCACGAGCGCCATCTGACGGCCGGCATTGCCCTGCTGGCCGGGCTTGCCGCGCAGCTTCTTGAGGAAGTCGAGGGCGCTGCGCTTGGTGCCGCTCATGTCGAAGCGGCCTAGCTTGGTCGTCTTCACCACCTCGCTCGCCGACATGCAGCCGACCATCGCGTCGCAGGCGTCGCGCCGGGCGGCGAGCGCCGGCAAGATCGCCCGGACATGCTCGTCCATGAACAGCATGGCCGAGAGCACGATGTCGGCCTGCGCGATGTCGCTGCGGCAGGCGTCGAGGGACGCGGGATCGGTGTCCCACTCGGCCGCGGCGTGGAAATCGAGCACCAGCCCCGGCATCTCGGCGCGCAGGCGCAGGCGCGCCCGCTCGACCGCGCTGGCCAGGTGGTTGTCGAGGGTGACGATGACGACGCGGATCGGCGGTCGACGCGTCGCGCCGGCCTCGCGTCCGGGGGGGAGCGCTCTAGCGGCCATAATGCGCCTTGGCGTCGTAGAGGGTTTCGAGGGTGATGAGCGGCAGCCGCCGCTCACGGGCGAACTTCTCCGTGTTGCTGCGCGCTTTGCCGCGCACGAAGAACGGGATTTTCCTCAGCTCTTTCTCGGCTTCGGGCGCCCAGGGAGCGGTCGTGATCACGACAGGCTCGTCCAGGAGGATCGGGGCGGGCGCCGACGGAGCGGCCGGTTCCGCGACCTCGGCGGCCGCCTCGGACGAGGCCGCCCGCGCGGTTCCGCCGAGATGCGAGGGCCCGACGCCGTCGTGGAATTCCGGGTCCTCCCGGAACATGCCGAGCAGGTGCTCCTCCAGGCCCATCATCAGCGGATGGACCAGGGTGTCGAACAGGACGTTGGCGCCCTCGAAACCCATCTGCGGGGCGTAGCGAGCCGGGAAATCCTGGACGTGGACCGGGGCGGAGATCACCGCGCAGGGGATGCCCAGCCGCTTGGCGACGTGGCGCTCCATCTGGGTGCCGAGGACGAGTTCCGGGGCGGCCGCGCGGATCGCGGCCTCGACGTCGAGGTAGTCGTCGGTGATCAGCGCCTCGATCCCGTGCTCGGCCGCCTCGGCGCGGATCTCCCGGGCGAATTCGCGGCTGTAGGTGCCGAGGCCGACCACCGTGAAGCCGAGTTCCTGGGCCGCCACCCGGGCGATGCCGAGGGCGTGGGTCGCATCCCCGAACACGAAGACGCGCTTGGCCGTGAGGTAGGTCGAGTCGACCGAGCGGCTGTACCAGGGCAGGCGTGAGCCGGGGCCGTCGAGGACAGGCGCCGGATCGACGCCGGCGAGGCCCGCCACCTCGGTGACGAAGCGGCGCGTTCCGCCGACGCCGAGCGGGATCGCCTGCGTGAACGGCTGCCCGAAGGCCTTCTTGAGGTATTCGGCGGCGGCCCGGGCGGTCTCCGGGTAGAGCACGACGTTGAAGTCGGCGTCCTTGAGCCGTCCGAGATCGGCGGGGGATGCGCCGAGCGGGGCCACGACGTTGACGTCGATGCCCAGCGCGTCGAGCAGCCGGCGGATCTCGATCAGGTCGTCCCGGTGGCGGAAGCCGAGGGCTGTCGGCCCGAGGAGGTTGCAGAGCGGGCGCCGGCCCGGCTCCCGCGGCTGGCGCGGGGCGGGTGCCCCGGCGAGCGCCCGCACCAGGCGGTAGAAGGTCTCGGAGGCGCCCCAGTTCTCCTTCTTCTGGTAGGCGGGCAGCTCCAGCGGGATCACCGGGATCGGCAGGTCGAGGGCCTTGGCCAGGCCGCCCGGATCGTCCTGGATCAATTCGGCGGTGCAGGAGGCGCCGACGATCATCGCCTGGGGCCGGAAGCGCGCGTAGGCGGCCGCCACCGAGGTCTTGAACAGCTCGGCCGTGTCGCGGCCGAGATCCTGGGCGCGGAAGGTCGTGTAGGTGACGGGCGGGCGGGCATCGCGCCGCTCGATCATCGTGAACAGCAGGTCCGCGTAGGTGTCGCCCTGCGGCGCATGCAGCACGTAGTGCAGCCCGGTCATCGCGGTGGCGACCCGCATGGCGCCGATATGGGGCGGACCCTCGTAGGTCCAGAGGGTGAGCTGCATGGCCCTACACCTCCAGCAGCGCGCGGCGCCGGAGCGGGCGCGCGAACAATTCGGCGAGGTCGCCGGCCTGCTCGTAGCCCTGCACGGGCGTGAACAGCAGCTCGATCGACCACTTCGTCGAGAGGCCCTCGGCCTCCAGCGGGTTGGCGAGGCCGAGGCCGCAGACCGTGAGGTCGGGACGGGCCGCCCGGCAGCGGTCCATCTGGTCGTCGAGGCTCTGGCCCTCGGTCACCCGGGTGCCGGCGGGGAGCCACGCGATCTCGGCGGCGAGATGGCCTTGGTGCAGGTAGGGGGTCCCGACCTCCACGAGCGCGGCGCCGAGTTCCCGGGCGAGGAACCGGGCGAGCGGCACTTCGAGCTGCGAATCGGGGAAGAAGAACACCCGCTTGCCGGCGAGTTTTTCGCGATGGGGCGCGAGCGCGGTCTCGGCCCGGGCGCGGCCGGCGGCGGTCGCCGCCGCGAATGTCTCGTCGGCGACTCCGAACGCGTCGGCTGCCGCCCGCAGCCAGCCGGTGGTGCCCTCGGCGCCGAGCGGGAACGGGGCGGCGAGCCGGTGCGCGCCGCGCTCGTCGAGGGCACGGGCGGTGTCGGCCAGGAACGGCTGGGCCAGCAGGTAGCGGGTGCCGCGCCCCACCGCCGGCATCGCACCGGCACGACGGGCCGGGAGGAAGCGGACATCCGCGATTCCCATCGCGGAGAAGATGCGGAGGAACTGGTCCTCGACCACGTCGGCGAGCGCGCCCACGATCAGCAGCGACGGCGCGGCCTCGGCCGGCGCCCGGGGCAGTTCCGGCACCAGGGCGGCGAGGCAGGCATCCTCGCCCTGCGTGAACGTCGTCTCGATGCCGGAGCCCGAGTAGTTCAGCACCCGCACCGGCGCGAGTCGCCCCGAGAGCCGCTGCGCCGCCCGGGACAGGTCGAGCTTGATCACCTCGGACGGGCAGGAGCCCACCAGGAACAGGAGCTTGATGTCCGGCCGGCGCTCGATGAGGCGGGTGACGACCCGGTCGAGCTCCTCGTTGGCGTCGGCGATTCCCGCGAGGTCGCGCTCGTCGATGATCGCGGTGGCGAATCGCGGCTCGGCGAAGATCATCACGCCGGCGGCCGACTGGATCAGGTGCGCGCAGGTCCGTGAGCCGACCACCAGGAAGAACGCGTCCTGGATCTTCCGGTGCAGCCAGACGATGCCGGTGAGCCCGCAGAACACCGCGCGCTGCCCGTGCTCCTGGTGCAGGTCGATGCCACCGCAGGCCTCGGCGTCCCGGGCGGTCTGGCGCGGCAGGGGCGCGTTCATGACAGCGCCTCCGCGAGGCGCGGCGCCCCGGTGCCCGTGCCCTGCAGGCGGGCGGCCCGCAGCTTCAGCACGAACTGGCCGGCATTCACCACGTAGGTGGCGTAGGCCGTGAGCGCGAGCATGAGCAGGGCCCGCTCACCGAGGGCGCCGGTGGCCAGCGCCGCGAGGTAGGCCGTGTGGAGCGCCAGCACCAGCATGCTGACCACGTCCTCCCAGAAGAAGGCCGGCGCGAACAGCCAGCGGTCGAACACCGCCTTCTCCCAGATCGAGCCGGTGATCATGATCGCGTAGAGCGCCAGGGTCTTGACCACGACGGAGATCTCGGCGGCGAGCGGGCTCTCGCCGGTGGCCAGGGTGCGCAGCACCAGGACGAGGCTCACCAGGAAGACCGCGAATTGCAGCGGGGCCAGCACGCCCTGAACCAGGGTCCAGGGCGTGGCGTCGCGCCGGCGCCGTTCGGCAGGCGTGTAGAGCGGTCGTGCCGGCCGGTCCTCGGGACCCATGCATCCGCCCCCTGTTTCTCGGCGGCGCCTGAGGCCCCGTCCCTGGCAGAGGCTAGGGCGTCGGGTCCGGAAGTGTCAAGTGCGCTTGACGCTCGCGGTGTATGACAGTGGGGCGAAAATTTTTCTTGGTCTAAGATGATTGCCAAGATCGCCAGGAAGCGTATCGTCTGGCTCGAGAGCAGACAGTCCGGTGACTTGGCACATCAGATCCGGGACTGAGGAAGTCGAAGACTAGACGGGCCCGCAGTCCCGCATCCGATGTGTGAGCGCAGCTGCCGGTTTTTCGAGCCGCGGCCGTTTCAAGGAGGGATGCCGATGGGGGACTGGAGGCATTTCGGAGCGCGCCTAGAACACGCGACATCCGGGCCGGGGTGCGGGTCCGTTGGCGATGTCGTCCCGGCATTCCGCGGCGTTTCCCGCGCCTGGTCCGCCCCCAAGCGAACCCTCAACCCCCTGCCGGACTCCCTCGCCCGGGTCGTGGAAGCCGAGATCCTGCCGCGGCTGATGCTGGCCCACCGCCCGGGCGCCGGGCGCCGGTCCCCAGTCGAGCGGACGCTGACACCGCAGGAGATCGCCGCGTTCAGCGCCCTCCTCCTGGCCCCCGGACCGGTGGATCTCGACGCCGAGGTCGACGCCCTGCTGGATGCCGGCCTGCCGCTGGCGCGGCTGCTCCTCGATCTGCTCGCCCCGGCGGCCCGGCATCTCGGGGCCCTGTGGGAGGAAGATGCCTGCGATTTCCTGGCCGTAACCGAGGCGCTCGGCCGGCTCCAGGCGATGTGCCGGCATCTCTGTTTGGAACTGGAGGACGAGGCGGTCTCCGTCTGCGGGCGCAGCGTGCTGCTGCTGCCCTGTCCCAGCGAGACCCATCGGTTCGGCCTCTCGATCGTCGCGAGCTTCTTCCGGGAGGCCGGCTGGGACGTGACCACGGCGGTGCCGGAGCCCGGACTCGATCCCCTCGACCTGCTCGCCACCGATTGGTTCGACGTGGTCGGCCTGTCGCTCTCGAGCGACGTGCTCCTGCCGGTCCTGGTCGCGACGGTGGCGGATGTGCGACGCGCCTCCCGCAACCCGGCGGTTCGTGTGCTGGTCGGCGGTCCCTATTTCGTGCGCCACGGCGGCGATGCGAGTATTGTCGGCGCCGATGCCTGCGCACTGGACGCGTGCCTCGCACCCGCCGCGGCGGAAGCTTTGCTGGACAGACAGGCCCTGGCCTGCTGAAAGGGCCCCAATCCACCTCATCACATCACGGTGATCGTGACGCTCCAGCCCCACCCCACCCCCCCAGGGCCGCTCGCGGCCCTGGACCAGGTGGCCGGCCACCTCGGCGGCGAGGCGGTCGGGCGCATCGTCGCGGCGTCTTCAGATCTGTCGCTTGTGATCGACGCCGAGGGCGTGATCCGCGACGCCTCGATCGGCGCCGATCTCGAAGCGGAGAACATCCCCGGCTGGCTGGGCCGGCGCTGGGTCGATATCGTGACCGCCGAGAGCCGGCCGAAGGTCGACGCCCTGCTGCGCGATGCCCGGCCCGAGGGCATCACCCGCTGGCGCCAGGTCAACCACCCCTCCCCCAGCGGCATCGATCTGCCGATCCGCTACGCCTCGATCCGCGCGTCGGAGGGTGGCCCGATCCTGGTGCTCGGGCGCGACATGCGGGCGGTGGCCGCGCTCCAGCGCCGCCTGATGGAGAGCCAGCAGGCTCTGGAGCGTGATTACGAGCGCCTGCGGTCCGTCGAGACCCGCTACCGGCTCCTGTTCCAGATCTCCGGCGAGCCGGTGCTGGTGGTCGATGCCGGCAACCGGCGGGTGGCGGAGGCCAACCCGGCGGCCGCGCGCCTGCTGGGTCGACCCGCCAAGCGCGTCGCCGGCCAGGACGTGATCGACCTGTTCGACGCCGTCAGCACGCGGGCGCTGGAGGCGCAGTTCGCCGCCCTGCGGGCGACCGGGCAGGCCGGGGAGGTCCGGGCCGCCCTGCCGCACGGGCGCGGCGAGGTCTCGGTCTCGGTCTCGCTGTTCCGGGGTGAGGGCGGCGCCAGCGCCCTGATGCGGCTCGTGGCCGATCCGGCCACCGTCGAGGCCGGCCCCGGCCAGGAGGCGCCCACCCGGGCGGTGATCGAGGCGATGCCCGAGGGCTTCGTGGTCACCGACTCGGCCCGCCGGATCCTCACCGCGAACGCCGCCTTCCTGGAGCTGATCCAGCTCGCCAGCGAGGGGCAGGTTCGCGGGCGCACCCTCGACCAATGGCTCGGCCGCGAGGAGACGGAGGCACAGGCCCTGTTCGCGACCCTGGTCGATCACGGCTCCGTGCGGCGCTTCGCGACCGTGATCCGCGGCGCCTACGGCGGCGTCGAGGACGTGGAGGTCGCGGCCGTCTCGGTGGCGGGCGCCCGCCCCTGCATGGGCTTCGCGATTCGGACGACCCCCCGCCGGATCCCCGAGGGGCGATTCTCCGGCGGGCGGGACGTGCCGCGCTCGGTGGAGCAGATGACCGAACTGGTCGGCCGGGTCTCGATGAAGACCCTGGTTCGCGAGACCACCGACCTGATCGAGAAGCTGTGCATCGAGGCGGCTCTGCGCATCACCCGGGACAACCGGGCCTCGGCGGCGGAGATGCTCGGGCTGAGCCGGCAGGGCCTCTACGCCAAGATGCGCCGCTACGGCGTCGGTGATCTCGATGGTCCGGTCGAGGCGGACTGATCGCCGGATACGGCCCTTCCGATTATCCCATCCCGAAGACGGGCATCCGGTGGTGCGGGGACGGATTGCCCCGATTCGCCGCCCGCGACACCACGCAGCCCGCATTCGGCCGTGGCCCCGGGATCGATCCGGATGCGCCGGCAGCGGCCCCCCACGGGCGGGGATCTCGGCGCGTCGCGGGCGCTCGGTACACCGGAACCGCGCGGGCTCTGCATATTGTATTTTGGCCCGGCGATGTATTCGACAGACAAACCAATCCGGCGATCCCGCGGTCTGTGTAAATCCAACTTGACACATGGTGGAGGGTCGCTAGCCTGACGCCATGGCCGCTACGCCCGCCCCGAGCGCAGTCATCGAGCTGCTGAAGCCGATCACGTGGTTCGCGCCGATGTGGGCGTTCGCCTGCGGGGTGATCTCGTCGGGGCAATCCACCCATGGGCAATGGCCGGTGATCGCCGCCGGGGTCCTCCTCGCCGGGCCGCTGGTCTGCGCCACCAGCCAGGCCGCCAACGACTGGTTCGACCGGCACGTCGACGCGATCAACGAGCCCGGGCGGCCGATTCCCTCCGGGCGGATCCCGGGGCGCTGGGGTCTCTATCTCGCCCTCGGTTGGACGCTGCTGTCCATGGCGGTGGCGGCCGCCCTGGGCCCCTGGATCCTCGGGGCGGCCCTGTTCGGGCTGGTCCTCGCCTGGATCTACTCCGCGCCGCCCCTGCGCCTGAAGAAGAACGGCTGGTGGGGCAACGCCGCGGTCGGGCTCTGCTACGAGGGGCTGCCCTGGTTCACCGGCGCCGCCGTGATGGCCGCCGCCCTGCCCGACCGGCGGGTGCTCGTCATCGCCCTGCTCTATTCGGCGGGCGCCCACGGCATCATGACGCTCAACGACTTCAAGTCGGTGGAGGGCGACCGGCGCATGGGCCTGCTCTCGCTGCCGGTTCAGATGGGTTCGGAGCGCGCCGCGCGCTTCGCCTGCCTGGTGATGGCCGTGCCGCAGGTCGTGGTGATCGCGCTGCTCGTCGGCTGGGCGCGGTATGGGCATGCCGGACTCGTGGCGGCGCTGCTCGTCGGCCAGCTCGCCCTGATGGTCCGGTTCCTGAAGGCCCCCCGGGAGCGGGCGGCCTGGTACAACGGCACCGGCACGACCCTCTACGTCCTCGGCATGCTGGTCGCGGCCTTCGCGCTGCGGCCGCTAGTGGGAGGGGCGTGATGGGTGAGCCCGGTTCGAGCGCGGGCCAGCGGACGCTGGGCTGGCCCCAGATCGTCCGCCTCGGTCTCGTCCAGACCGCTCTGGGCAGCGTCGTCGTGCTGATGACCGCCACCCTCAACCGGGTGATGGTGGTGGAACTCGCGCTCCCGGCCTTCGTCCCGGGCCTGCTCGTCGCCCTCCATTACGCCGTGCAGGTGCTGCGCCCGCGCTGGGGCTATGGCTCCGACCGGAGCGGCCGGCGCACTCCGTGGATCGTCGGCGGCATGGCGGCGCTCTGCCTCGGCGGGTTCGGCGCGGCCTGCGGTACCGCCCTCGCCGCTGAAAACCTCGCCCTCGGGCTGGCGCTCGCCGCCCTGTCCTTCCTGGCGGTCGGGATCGGGGTCGGGGCGGCGGGGACCTCGCTGCTCGTGCTGCTCGCGGGCGGCGTCGCGCCGGCGCGGCGCGGCGCGGCCGCCACCATCGTCTGGGTGATGATGATCGTCGGCTTCGCCGTCACGGCCCCGCTGGCGGGCCATTTCCTGGATCCGTTCTCCGGCCTGCGCCTGGTCGCGGTCTCCGGCACGGTCTCGCTCATCGCCTTCACGGTCGCCCTCCTGGCGGTGGCGGGCATCGAGCGGCGCCTGCCCGCCCGGGCGGCCGAGTCCGAGACGGCGCGACCGCCGTTTCGCGCGGTCCTGGCCCAGGTGCTCGCCGATCCCCTGGCCCGGACCTTCACGATCTTCGTGTTCGTCTCGATGCTGGCCTACAGCGGCCAGGAACTGATCCTGGAGCCCTATGCCGGCCTCGTCTTCGCCATGAGCCCCGGCGCCACCACCAAGCTCGCCGGGCTCCAGCACGGCGGGGTGCTGGCCGGGATGCTGCTGGTGGCCGGCGTGACCCTCGC
Source organism: Methylobacterium sp. J-026 (assembly GCF_022829585.1). Lineage (GTDB taxonomy): Bacteria > Pseudomonadota > Alphaproteobacteria > Rhizobiales > Beijerinckiaceae > Methylobacterium. The sequence continues at coordinate 55,006 of NZ_JAKSYC010000213.1, read as the reverse complement.
GGCCCGGGGCACCCCCCTCGCCTCCCTGCGGCTCTGGATCGCCCTCGGCTGCGCCGGCTCGGCCGCCGCCCTGTTCGCGCTGGCGGCGGGTGGCGATGTGCTGCCGCTGCGGCCTTCGGTGTTCGCGTTGGGGGTCGCCAACGGCGCCTACGCGGTCGCCGCCATCGGCTCGATGATGGCTCTGGCCGGGCGCGGCGGCGAGCGCGAGCGCGGGACCCGAATGGGTGTCTGGGGCGCGGCGCAGGGCGTCGCCTTCGGGGCCGGCGGTTTTCTGGGGGCGGCCGCGGTGGATCTGGTGCGGCTGGTCACGGCCGAGCCGGTCCAGGCCTACGCCGCCGTCTTCGCCGCGGAGGGGGCGCTGTTCCTCGTCGCGGTGCTGCTGGCCCTGCGGCTCACGCCCGCCCGGACCCCGGGCCGGCGCACGATTCCACTCAATCCCCTCCTCGGCGTGAGGTGACGCGATGGCACGGTTGGATGATGGCGGTGAAGGCCGCGACGCCCTCCCTCCCCCCACTGCGGGCGGGGGTACCCTGCGAAGCAGGGGGGGAGAGGGGCGGCACGACGGAGTGGGTTTCGGCTCCCGGCTCGCCGTTTCCGGCACCGTCGCTCCCCTCCCCCGACCCGGCCTGACGGCCGGCCCACCCTCCCCCGCAGAGGGGGGAGGGAAAGCGCGTCGTGCCGATGCGTCCTACGACGTCGTCGTGGTCGGCGGCGGTCCCGCAGGCGCCACCGCGGCCACCGACCTCGCCCGGGCCGGCCACGCGGTCCTGCTCCTCGACAAGCCCGGCCGGATCAAGCCCTGCGGCGGCGCGATCCCGCCCCGGCTGATCCGCGACTTCGCGATCCCCGATTCGCTCCTCGTGGCGAAGATCCGGTCCGCCCGGATGGTGGCGCCGAGCGGCAAGGCCGTCGACATGCCGGTGGGCGAGGGTTTTGTCGGCATGGTCGACCGCGAGCAATTCGACCCCTGGTTGCGCACCCGCGCCGAGGAGGCCGGCGCCGACCTGCGTGCGGCCGCCTACGAAAAGATCAGCCGGCCGGATGACGGACCGGCGCTGGTCCATTTCAGCACCGGCGCCGGAGAAGCCCTCGTCCGCCACGCCGTCCGGGCGCGCCTGGTCATCGGCGCCGACGGCGCCTGTTCCCCCGTCGGCCGGGCCGAGGTGCCGGGCCACGCCAAGATGCGGCAGGTCTTCGCCTATCACGAGATTCTGCGGGTGCCGGAGGCCGGCGCCCCCGGGGCCGAATCGGTCGAGGCGACCCGCTGCGACGTCTATTACCAGGGCCGGCACTCGCCCGACTTCTACAGCTGGATCTTTCCGCACGGGGAGACGCTGAGCATCGGCACCGGCAGCGCGAAGAAGGGCTTCTCGCTGCGCTCCTCGATCCGGGCCCTGCGCGCCGCGACCGGGCTCGAGCACGCCGAAACCCTGCGCCGCGAGGGTGCGCCGCTGCCCCTCAAGCCCCTGAAGTGCTGGGACAACGGCCGCGACGTGCTGCTGGCGGGCGATGCCGCCGGCGTCGTGGCGCCGGCCTCCGGCGAGGGCATCTACTACGCGATGCTGGGCGGCCGCCTCTCCGCCGAGGCCGCCGCCGTCTTCCTGAAGACCGGTGACGTCAAGGCCCTCGCGCGGGCGCGGAAAAGCTTCATGAAGCTGCACGGGCGCGTGTTCTGGATCCTCGGGATGATGCAGTGGGTCTGGTACCGCAGCGATGGCCTGCGCGAGCGCTTCGTCTCGATCTGCCGGGACAAGGACGTGCAGCAGCTCACCTGGGACAGCTACATGAACAAGGAGCTGGTCCGGTCCAAGCCCGCCGCCCACGCGCGGATCTTCTTCAAGGACCTCGCCCACCTGTTCCGTTGGGTCTCCCCGTGAGCCTCATCGGGATCGGTTGGGGCCCGCCCGTCGTGGCGGCGCTCGCGGCTGTGCTGGTGGCGCTGGCCGGTGCCCTCGCGACCACCACGGACAGCTGGTACCGGCACCTGCGGTTCCCGGCCTGGAAGCCGCCGGACTGGGCGTTCGGGCCGGTCTGGACCGTGATCTTTCTGCTCACCGCCACGGCCGGGGTGATCGCCTGGAACGGCGATCCCGACTCGACGGACCGGCTCCTGCTGCTCGCCGCCTACGCGGTGAACGGGGCGCTCAACATCGCCTGGAGCGTGCTGTTCTTCAGGTTCCGCCGCCCGGACTGGGCGCTCGCCGAGGTCGCGGCCCTGTGGCTGTCGATCGCCGTGCTGGTGCTGGTCACCGGCCGCGTGAGCGTCGCAGCGGGGCTCATGAACCTGCCCTACCTCGCCTGGGTCAGCGTCGCCGCCTGCCTGAACCTGCGGATCGTGCGCCTGAATGCGCCGTTCCGGGGGGCCTGATGGAGGCCCTGTTCGCCTCCGGCCGGATAATCGACGGGATCCTGCTGCTCGTCGCCGGGGAGGCGATCCTCCTCGCGTGGCTGCGCCGCCGGGGCGGGCCGCCGCTGCCGGCGCTGCTCGCCAACCTCGCCTCCGGGGCCGCGCTGATGCTGGCCCTGCGGTCCGCCCTGGTGGCAGCGGGCTGGATCAACGTCGCCGGCTGGCTGCTCGCCGGGCTCGTCGCGCATCTCGCCGACCTCGGTCTGCGGTTCCGGGCGGCCACGGCACAACGCCGCAGGGCTCCGTCGTCCGGAACTCCCGCTTGAAGGGCCGCGTTCACGCGCGGCACACATTGAAATTCTTCCACGCTAGGGACGGAGACGCGGCATGCAGCGCACGAAAGCCCTCTCCTCCGGCCGGGTCTCGGCCCCGATCCTGGCGAGCCTGCTCCTGGCCGCTCCGGCCCTGGCGCAGGACGGCTCCGACCCGGTCGAGCGGGGAAAATACCTCGTCACCATGGGTGATTGCGCCGCCTGCCACACGGCGCCGGGCGGCAAGTTCCTCGCGGGCAATTACGCCCTGAACATGCCCTTCGGCGTGATCATGACCCCCAATCTCACCCCCGATAAGGAGACCGGCCTCGGCAACTGGAGCTACGAGGATTTCGACAAGGCGTTCCGGCACGGCTACAGCAAGAACGTCGGCTACCTATACCCGGCCTTCCCGTTCGGCTGGTTCACCAAGGTCACCGACGAGGATACCAAGGCGATCTGGGCCTATCTGCAATCGGTCCCGGCGGTGAACGAGAAGCGGCAGGAGAGCCAGATCCCGTTCCCGTTCAGCGTGCGTACTGCGCTGGTGACGTGGCGGACCGCCTTCTTCACCGAGGAGCGCTTCAAGCCGGATCCCAATGCCAGCGCCGAGGTGAACCGCGGCGCCTACCTGGTCGAGGGCCTCGGCCACTGCGCCATGTGTCACAACGAGAACAAGCTCGTGGGCAATACGAGCTTCGCGGGCCGCTTCGGCGGCGGCGTCATCGATGGTTGGTACGCCCCCAACATCACCCCGGACGGCCACCAGGGTATCGGTGCCTGGACCGACGAGCAGGTCGTGACCTACCTCAAGACCGGCACCGCCCCGGGCGACCGGCCCGGGGTCGCCGCCGGCCCGATGCGCCAGACCATCATGGAATCCCTCTCCAAGGTGAAGGAGGAGGACCTGAAGGCCATGGTGGCCTACCTGCGCACGGTTCCCGCCAAGCAGACCTACAAGCCGAAGGATCTCGCGGCGTTCGATACCGCCGGCGCTCCGGGCGCTTCGACCTACCTGACCTACTGCTCCTCCTGCCACCAGCCGGACGGCAAGGGCATCGAGGGCGCGGTTCCGGCGCTCGCCGGCAATACCTCGGTGATGTCCGAGGGGCCCGAGACGGTCCTGCGGGTGATCTATGGCGGCCTCGCCGCCCAGAGCGGGCTTGCACCGATGGTGGCGATCGGCCAGCAGATGACCGACGTCGAGGTGAAGAACGTCACCGACTACATCCGCAATTCCTGGGGCAACAAGGCGCCGCCGGTGACCGGGGACAAGGCCTCCGAAGCGCGGGCCGCCACCAAGACCATGCTGGCCGGCACCGCCCCCTGCGCGGAGATCGAGCAGGACACGCTCAAGACCGCCTTCGATCAGGTGGGCGTCCAGGACACCCTCAAGGGCGTGAAGCAGCAGGACTTCGTGCCGACGCTGGTCCGGCTGGTGCCGCAGATCAAGGCGGCCGCCGCCGGTGCCACGGACGACGACGTGGTCAACGCGCTGACCACGGCCTTCTGCAAGGTCGCCCACGACGACCCGCAATACGGCAAGCCCAGCTGGCCGGCCGTGATCGGTACCTTCTCCAACGTCGCCTACAGCCAGGTGAAGCACCCGGAGAAGCAGGCGGTGAACGTCCCGTCCGCGACGACGCCGCCGACCCGGAAGGATTGAGGCCGGGGCTCACGCCCGGCCTGCCCGGCGGCACTCGTTGGCAAAGGGCGGCAGGCCTCGGTGCGGCGCTCCAAGCGCGAGGCCCGGATCAACGGGTCGCGTGTTGTGACCGGCGCGGGGCGCCCGGGACGGAGCCCTGGCCGTTTTCCTCTCGGACCGCCGCCCGCTGGAACAGCACCTGCGTCGAACCTCGGAGATTCACCGGGGGGGGCAGTCCGGCGCATCGGTCGGGACCGCAACGATGCTCGATGATGGCCGGTCCGGGTTCCGGCGGCCCTCAGGGAAGCGTGCGCTCTGCCCAGTGCATGACAGGCACGGATGTGCCCCCCGTCGCAACCCTAGTCCATCCCAACCTGAGATATTTCTGGGATGATTTAGGGTGCATTGTCTTGTGTGATGCACGCCGCGTCGAAACAGCAGAGTGCAGCCAGAAATCTGTCCAGATCGATTGTGTTATTGCAAGACTACGATCTGAATTCAGGTCCCTGACGGTGACGACAAGGGTGGGAGACGCTTGACGACGGAAGGATATCTGCGCACTTAATCATGCCTCTGTGGTTCAAGATTCGGATAATTTATAAGAAAAAGATTTACAGCTGTACAGGTTACTTATCTAGGACCTGTAATGACGTATTTATATCAGGACGCGATTTGAGATACGGAGATTGGTTGTGCCTGAACGCAAGATTACCCTTGCGCTTCTGCGAACGATCGCCGAGGCGAATGGGACCGACATCGATTTCTTCGTGTTGCCGCCGCACATGACCGAATCGGCGGGCGGTTCTCCGTTGCGGCGGGGATATCGGCGCGCCGCGATGCTGCCGCGCTTGTTCAGGGCCTACTTCGCCCTGCCCGGCATGGAGAACCGGCTGCGGGCACTCCGGATGATCGAGGCGATGGCGGCACGCGCGCAGCGAAGGGGCGGCGACACGGGTCCGTGATCATGCGCTCCGGCGTGACGCTCGATGCGCAGTTCGAGGCCGGCCGCGCGGTCTGCGGGTCCCGCGGGAACGGACATCGCCGCGCGTCGTTTGAGCGTGGATCCCCCGAGACGTCCGATCCGGAGCGCCCGTGTCCAGCCTCGTCCGCATCCTGCTCGCGATCTTCATTCCGCCGATCGCGGTCCTCGTCACCACCGGCTTCGGCATCCAGTTCCTGCTGAACATCCTGCTCTGGATCCTCGGCTGGCTGCCCGGCACCGTCCACGCCCTCTGGCTGATGAACCGCGACCGGCCGTTGCTCTGAATTGCCAGCGGAGCGCCGTCCCGACCTGGCCGCCCGCAGCGGGGCGGCCATCGCGCCGGTTCGCGCGGATCAGGGCTTGGTCTTCTCCACCTTCGCCTTGTCGTCCTTCGGCTTGCCCTCCGGCTGAGTCTTGGCGAGGGCGATCTTCCCCTGACCCTTGGCGGGCGTCGCGTGCGCCTTCACGACGTGCTTGGGCGACACCGCGTCGGCCACCTTCGCCAGCTTGACCGGCTCGGGGACGAGCGTGGCGTCGACCGCCGGGGTCGGCGGGGTGGTCGGGGCCGCGCTGTTCTTGGCGAAGAGCGTGCCGAACAGTTTCTGGTAGCTGCTCGGATCACCGTCCGCGTCCGCCACGGCGATCCGCGCGGGCTTCTCGGGCAGGGCCGCGGTGGTGTCGACCTTGATCTCAGGCTCGGCTCGGTTCGCCATAAGGGTCGCGGCAACCGGCTTCGCCGGCCCCCTGCCGACCGCCCGGCCTGCTTTGGCCGCCTTGGCCGGTTCGGCGGCCGCCACCAGGGTCGGCTGCCCCTTGGGTTCGAACTCGATCTCCTGGGGGCCCGCCGCCAGGGTCTCCGGGCGGCTGACATCGCCGAGATTGTGCCGGCCGTATTCCTTGGCGTCGTAGGGCAGCACCGTCTCGGTGCCGCCGAGACTCGCGAAGGCGCTGGTGTTGGCCGGCGGGCGGAAGACCGGGTTCTGTCCACCGTCCTGGTAGACCACCCGCACCGCCGGCGTGCCCTTGGCGACCAATTCGGCGACCGTGCGCTCGTCGCGCTCGCTCTTCTCGGCAACCTGGGGTTCGACCTTCGGCTTGCACGAACCGGCCGCGGCATCCGCGCCGCCGAACACGTATTTGGTCCCGCACTGGCCGATCTTCGGCTCCTCGCGCAGGGCCTCGAAATAATCCGACCCCTCCTTGAGGTTGCGCCAGAACCCGATATTCGGGTCGTTGCGGAACTTGGCCATGTTCTCGGCCGTCATCCGGAACGGGTAGGACTGGAACTGGAAGCTGCGCTGGCCGCCGATGAACGCGTCGCGGGCGATGGCGTAGATCTCCGCGATGGTGGCGTCGGTCATGGCGAAGCAGCCCGCCGACGAGCAGGTGCCGTGCACCATCAGATACCGGCCGGAGCGGCCGTTGGCCCGGTCGACCGCATTCGGGAAGCCGGTATCGAACGAGAGGTAATACGCGGAATTCGGGTTCATCAGGCCCGGGGTGATCGTGTAGAAGCCCTCCGGCGCCTGCCGGTCGCCCTCGCGGACCTTCGGGCCGAGCTGGCCGGACCAGCGGCAGATCGGGTAGGTCTTGAGCAGGGCGTAGCGGCCGTCGCCGCCCCGCTTCCAGACCTCCATCTCCGCCTCCTTCTTGTAGGTGCGGATCAGGATCGGGTCGGACGGCTGCAGGCCCTTGGTCTGCATCAGGGCGAGCGTCTGAGGGTCGATCGGCGCGAGGCTGCGCGCGCTCGGGCCGTTGATGCCGGAACCGTCCTGGCAGCCGGCCAGCGCGAGGGCCAGCAGGGAAGCGGCCGCCAGCAGTCGCGCAGTCGCGAGACGCGCCGTCATGGGGAACCTCGTCGTCCTAGCCTGCGCCCGGCGGCCTTTTCATAGCCGACATCGGGCGCCACTCCCCAACCCAATAGGCTCGTTAAGCTTGCGCCTTTGTTACCGCAAGATCCTGTCTGCAACAGGGCACGGGACTCTTCGGTGGACGGCGGCGCCACCGAGCCTGCAGGGAAGGCGATCCGGGTCGGGCCACCAGCGACGAATCATTCCTGTTCTGAACGGCTTCGGGCTTGCCGCGACCCCGAGGCATCCAGCCGCTGTGTTGGTGAGGAGACGCACGCTGCAAGGACCAGCTTGCGCCCATTCGGCAAAATCGCCAGCTTTCCCTGACGCGCAAGCTTCTGCCGGAATCAGCGAGCGATGGGCATCGGTATCCGGATCGATCCAGGCATCACAGCGGCCGGAACCGGCTCGCGAAGAGGGAGGCGTGGCCCATGACGGCGCTCTCACTCGACACCTATGCCCTGGTCCGTCGGCTCAAGGCATCCGGTCTGTCCGAGGATCAGGCCGAGGCGATCACCAGTGCGATCCGCGAGAGTCGCGATGCCGATCTCGCGAACCTGGTCACCAAGACCGATCTGGCCGAGGCCAAGTTCGACATCATGAAGTGGGTGATCGGCTCGATCGGCTTCCAGACGATCGTCATCGTCGGCGCCATTGTCGCCCTGTCGCGCGCCACGCACTGACGGAACCGGGTTTCCAAAGGGCTCAGGCCTTTGGCGGGGTATCGGGGCGGAGCCCCGATGCATCGAGCTTCGCTCGACCCAGGGCTTTGCCCTGGGCCCGCAAAAGGTCCCGGACCCAGCCCTTTCAAGGTGTTTGGCGCAGCCATTCAAGCGAGACGCGACGCGCTCTCTGCCCCGCAAGGGGGCGGGGAAAGCGCCACTTTTTCAGAGCGTTGCCGTCAAGTGGAGACGTGTGAACCCGTCGGCGAAACGTCCCGAACGCGGCCCAATCCAAACATCTTGAAAGGGCTGGGTCCCGGACCTTTTGAATCCGAGACCTTCGCAGATGGTTCCAAGTCCTTGAGCGGGCGATATTATCCGCAGCTCGCCACTGCGGCGGCCCGCGCCCGTCCGTCCCGGCGCAGCCACAGCAGGAAAGCGAGCCCCAACGCCGCCATGGTGGCGCCCGCGAGCGGCACGGCCTCGTAGCCGAGCCCGGCATCGATCACGCCGCCGCCGACCGCCGCCCCGATGGCGTTGCCGAGGTTGAACGCGCCGATATTCATCGCCGAGGCCAGGTTCGGCGCCGCGCTGGCTTCATCCATGACCCGCATCTGGAGCGGGGGCACGATGGCGAAGCTCGCGATGCCCCAGAGGGCAATCAGCAGCGACGCCGACGCTTCCCCGTGCATGCCCCAGGCGAACAGCGCGAGGATGACGATTTGGGCCGCCAGGGATCCGAGGATGGTGCCGTCAACCGAGCGGTCGGCGAGGCGACCGCCCAGCCAATTGCCGGCCGTGAGGCCGATCCCGAAGAGCACCAGCATCGCTGTGACGAACAGGCTCGTCGCGCCGGTCTCGATCCGCAGGATCGGCACGATGTAGGTGAACAGCGTGAACATCGCGCTGAAGCCAACCATGGTGAGCGCCAGCGCGGCGAGCACCGGGCCGCGGACGAGCGCGCGCAACTCCGCCCGCAGGTCGTCCCGGGCCTCGACCTTCAACTCGGGCAACGCGAGGCGCAGCGCCACCATGGCGACCGCGCCGACGCCTGCGATGCCCCAGAACGCCGTGCGCCAGCCCAGAACCTCGCCGATCCAGGCGGCGAGCGGCACGCCGCCGATCGTCGCGATCGCGAGCCCGGAGAACATCGACGCCACCGCGGCGGCCCGGCGCTCCGGCGGCACGATCCCGGCGGCCACCACCGAGCCGATCCCGAAGAACGCCCCGTGGTTCAGCGCCGTGACGAGGCGGGCCACGACAAGCATGGCGTAGCTGTCCGAGACGGCAGCCAGAAGGTTGCCGAGGGTGAAGATCGCCATCAGCCCGACCAGCAGCCGGCGGCGGGGTATGCGCGCCGAGGCCAGGGTCATCAGCGGCGCGCCGACCAGCACCCCCAGCGCGTAGGCGCTGACCACGAGGCCGGCGGCGGGGATCGAGACGCCGAGATCCCCGGCGATGAGCGGCAGCATGCCCATCGGGGTGAATTCCGTAACGCCGATGCCGAAGGCGCCGACCGCCAGGGCCAGCAGGGGAGGATTGATCGCCATGAGGGGTCTCCGGGTGTTCCGGGACCGCAGGTGGCGGATTCGGCGTGCGGGGAGTAGTCCGTTGGCGGGACCAAGATCTGTGCGGTGGAGGCACGAATGCAGCGCGACAAGGCCGACCGCGCCGGGGACATGGCTGTATTCGTGGCGGTGGCGCAGGCCGGCAGCCTGTCGGCGGCGGCGCGCCGGCTCGGGCTGACGCCCTCGGCGGTGAGCCGGGTCGTCGCCCGGATCGAGGCGCGGCTCGGCGTGCAGCTCCTGGTCCGGACGACTCGGACGCTGCGCCTCACCGCCGAGGGCGAGACCTACGCGCGCGCGGCGAGGCGCATCCTGGCCGATCTCGACGAGACCGAGACCGCGCTCTCCGATCAGGGCTGCCCGCGCGGTCGGGTCCGGGTCAGCGCCGCCACCGCCCATGGGCGCCTGGTGATCGTGCCGCTGCTCGGGGACTTCGTGGTGCGCCATCCCGGGATCGTGGTCGAGATCGATCTCAGCGACGAAATCGTCGACGTGCTCGGCGGCCGGGCCGATATCGGCATCCGGTTCGGGCCCCTGGCCGACAGCCCGCTCACCGCCCGGCGGCTGGGCGAGACCGGCCGGACCGTGGTCGCCGCGCCGGCCTATCTCGACCGGGCCGGGATTCCGCACCGGCCCGCCGACCTCGCCGAGCACAATTGCCTTGACTTCACCTTCCGCCGGAGCGAGCCCGGCTGGCCGTTCCGCGATGACGGACACGACGTCATCCTGCCGGTGCGCGGCACCCTGGCCGCCAATAACGGCGAGACCCTGGTGCAGCTCGCGCTCGGCGGCGTCGGCATCACCCGGGTCGGAAATTTCCACATCGCCGACGACCTCGCCGCCGGCCGGCTGGTGCCCCTGCTGGAGCCGTTCAATCCGCAGGACCGCGAGGCGATCCACGCGGTGTTCGTGGGAGGCGCAGGCCTGCCGGCCCGGGTGCGGGTGCTGGTGGATTTTCTGGCGGAGCGGATGCGCGGGGGTTGAGCGGTGCGGCGACTGCTCAGCCGAACACCACCGGCAGGCGCCCTGCCTCCGCGCGGATGATCTCCACGAGCCGAGCGTCCTCGGCCGGGTCGGCGAGCCGCAGGCCGACCGGCTCCGAGGCGGTCTGGACCGTGAGCCAGCGCAAGGAGGGCCGCAGGTCCGCGGCCTCGACAACCGCCACCTCCGGATGTCCCGGCTCGAGCTGCAGGAAGGTCAGGTGGTTGCGGCTCGCGCGCCGCGCGAGCAGATCGTCGATCGCCTCGACCGTCGCCCGGGGCGTGTGCAGGTGGGTCATCATCCACAGGCGGTTGTCGGTTCCGGGGGTGTCGAGCGCCTGGCGCAGGCGGCGCACCCCCTCGGTCAGGAAGGCGTAATCCACCTCGCTCGCCGCCGGGTCGTGGTGGTTGAACACGCATTCGAGGCCGTGGCGCTCCCGGTAGAGCCGGTGCCGGCCGCGCCAGATGCCCGGTCCGCGCCGCTCCGGTTCCGGGATGCTCTCCAGCTGGCTCCGGTCGGTGAGCGCGGCAAAATCGTCCGCGAGGCAATCGAGGGCCATGCCGGGCATCGAGAACACCCAGTCGAGGGGCCCCGACCAGAGGCGCAGATCGAGCGTCTTGAGCACGTGCGCCATCTGGCAATTGCAGCCGAGCGATACGTGGTTGTAGCGCCCCGGCTCCCGGGCGTCGCGCCGGCCGAGCAGCCGCCCGAGGGCGCCGAGCAGGCCCCCCGTCGCGCCCGAGGTGCTCACAGGCTCCGGCCGATGGCGAGGAATTTCTCCGCGCGCTTGTCGCGGATCTCGGCCGGGCTCAGGCCGTCGAACGGGGCGAGCGCGTCGGCGACGGCGTCGCCCGCGGCGCCGATCGCCGCCTCGCGGTCGCGATGGGCCCCGCCGGTGGCCTCCGGGATGATCCCGTCGATGACACCGAGCCGCAGCAGGTCCTGGGCGGTGATCTTCATGGCGGTGGCGGCGTCGGCGGCCCGGCCCTGGTCGCGCCACAGGATTGAGGCGGCGCCCTCCGGGGAGATCACCCCGTAGATGGCGTGCTCCAGCATCAGCACCCGGTTGGCGGTGGCGAGCGCGATGGCGCCGCCCGAGCCGCCCTCCCCGATCACCACGGCGACGTTGGGTACGCCGAGCGCCAGGCACGCCTCGGTGGACCGGGCGATGGCCTCGGCCTGGCCGCGCTCCTCCGCCTCGATCCCCGGATAGGCGCCCGCGGTGTCGACAAAGGCGATCACCGGCAGGCCGAACCGGTCGGCGGTCTCCATCAGCCGGACCGCCTTGCGGTAGCCCTCGGGCCGGGCCATCCCGAAATTGTGGCGCAGCCGCGCCTCCGTGGTGGCGCCCTTCTCCTGGCCGAGCACCAGGACCGGGCGCCCGCGGAAGCGGCCGAAACCGCCCAGGATCGCCGCGTCCTCGCCGAAGCTGCGGTCGCCGGCCAGCGGGGTGAAGTCGGTGATCAGCCCGGCGCAGTAATCCACGAAGTGCGGCCGCTGCGGGTGGCGGGCCACCTGGGTCTTCTGCCAGGGCGTGAGGTTCGCGTAGATCTCGGCGAGCGCGTGGCCGGCCTTGGCCTCCAGCCGCCCGACCTCCTCGGAGATCGCGACCGCGCCGTCGCGCGCGCCGACCGCCCGCAATTCCTCGAGCTTGGCCTCCAGCTCGGCCACCGGCTTCTCGAAGTCCAAATAGGTGCGCGTCACCGCCATCGTGTCACAGGTCTTCCCGGGTCCGCCGCGCAGGGGGCGGCGGGCGCGAGGTGTTGGCGATGGCGGAGGTGGTGTCAACCGGCGTGTTGGCCGCGTCCGGACCGCCGGTCCTCCGCCGCCCCTGGATGGCTCGGCACGGCGTCCTGTGGCGCATGCCGACGTTGCGGCTCATCTTCCCGGCCGACCTGCGCCTGATCAGCCGAATCGCGCGGGCGACCTGTGGGTCTTCGCCCGGACCTGCGCGGGGCAACCTCACCTTACGCCGGTGAGTCCGCTCAGGCCGCCTGCGGCTCCACCCGGTTCCGTCCCGCCGCCTTGGCCCGGTAGAGGGCGAGGTCGGCGCGCCGCAGCATGTCGCCGGGATCCGTGTCCTCGGCGTGCCGCACGGCGACGCCGATCGAGACCGTCACGGCGATCGACCGGGTCGCCCGCTGCACCGGGAACGGCACGGCCTCGACCCGCTCGCGGATGCGCTCGGCGATGATCTGCGCCTCGGCGAGGCCCGCCTCCGGCAGGATCACCACCACCTCCTCGCCGCCGTAGCGGGCCACGACGTCGACGGGCCGCGTGTGCTGGCGGACCCGCTCGGCGAAGCCCCGCAGCACCTCGTCCCCGGCCTCGTGGCCGTAGCTGTCGTTGATGACCTTGAAATGGTCGATGTCGAGGATCAGCGCCGCCAGCGCCGGCCGCCGGGCGGACGCGTCGGCGAACAGGGCGCCGAGGTGGTTGTCGAGATAGCGCCGGTTGTGCAGGCCCGTGAGCGCATCGGTCACGGCCATCTGCAGGGAGGCCTGCATGGCCCCCCGGAGCGCGTCCGTGAAGCGCTTGCGCTTCACCTGGGTGCGGGCCCGGGCCATCAGCTCGTTGCGGTCGACCGGGCGCATCAGGAAATCGTGCACGCCGAAATCGAGCCCGCGCACCACCCGGGCGCGGTCATGCGCCTCCGCCAGCATGATCAGCGGCATCGCCCGGGTCCGGTCCAGCGACCGGAGCTGGCTGCACAGGCGCAGGCCATCGAACCCGTCGAGGTCGAGGCTCACCAGGGCGAGGTCGAACTGCCCCTCGGCCGCGATCCGCAGGGCCGCCTGCGGATCGGGCTCGACCGTGACGGCGTGGTGCTGGCGCAGGGCCCCGGCCAGGCGCTCGGCCGAGCCGGGGCGGTCCTCGATCAGCAGGATGCGGGCGTCGAGGCCGGTCTCGGCGGCGGCCAGCGCCAGGGGATCGCCGATCCCGAACTCGCGGGAGGCCAGGGCCCGCTGGCGCAACTCGTCGGTGACCGCCTTCAGCCGGATCAGGCTGCGCACCCGGGTGAACAGGGCGGTGTCGTCCACCGGCTTGGTCAGGAAATCGTCGGCGCCCGCGTCGAGGCCGCGCAGGCGGTCCGAGGGCTGGTCGAGGGCCGTCACCATCACCACCGGGATGTGGGCGGTGACCGGGTTGCTCTTGAGGTGGCGGCAGACCTCGAACCCGTCCAGGCCCGGCATCATCGCGTCGAGCAGGACGAGGTCGCACAGGCCCTTCTCGCAGATCGCGATGGCGTCGCGGCCGTTCATGGCGGCGAGCGTGTCGAAATATTCCAGCCCGAGCTTCGTCTCCAGAAGCTTCACGTTGGGGAACAGGTCGTCGACGATCAGGACGCGGGCCGACATGGTTCCTCGCTGACACGCGGCGGTGCGGCCCGGAGCCGGGCGGATCGGCGCGAGGCCGCGCATCGAGACAGACGGGCGAAGCCGTCATCCGGCTCGGCGCGGCCGGGTGACGACCTCAACGGCGCGCCCCTCCGGGATCACCGGGGCTCAAGATACGCGCGAACCGTTGCCAAAAACTTCGCGACCGAGATCGGCTTCGACAGGTAGGCCTCGCAGCCGCCCTCGCGGATCCGCTCCTCGTCGCCCTTCATGGCGAAGGCCGTGATGGCGATGACCGGGATCCCCTTGAGGTCGTCGTCCTCCTTGAGCCACTTGGTCACTTCGAGTCCCGAGACCTCCGGGAGCTGGATGTCCATCAGGATCAGATCGGGATGGTGGGCGCGCGCCAGCTCGATCGCCTCGATGCCGTGGGCGGTCTTCAGGGTCGCGTAGCCGTTCGCCTCAAGGAGGTCGTTGAACAGCTTCATGTTCAACTCGTTGTCCTCGACGATCAGCACCGTCTTCTTCATGATCCGTTGTCCCGGTGCGCGCCGATCATGATTAGCGGGCGGTGAAGCCCCTCCATCACCTTTGTAGCGTTCACATGTTGATGAATGGCAAACCTCTTCAAGGGGATGAGGCCGCCGAGCGGCTCGCCCTCGACGTTCTGCTGTGGATCACGGGGGAGGAAGACCGCCTCCTGCCGTTCCTGGCGGCGACCGGGCTCGACCTCGACACCGTGCGGGCAAGCGTCCGGGAGCCGAGCTTCCTGGTGGGCGTCCTCGACCACGTGATGGGCGACGAGAACGTCCTCCTCGCCTGCGCGGGGGCGCTGGGCGTCAAGCCGGAGCGGATCGCCGCGGCCTGGCACCGGCTGTCGCCGCGGCCCGACGACGAATGGGCGTGAGGCGCGTTTGCTCGTCCGGAGGCCGCTCTCTCCCGGGCGCAGGGAGACGCGCGGCGTCCGCTCGGACGGCGCTACTGTCGCCGCGCGGTCCCGGATCAGGTTCCGCTCCGCCGCACCTGTCCGGGATCGCGCGCGCCTCATTGGCGCGGGTGGGCCCTCAGGGCGTGCAGCCCTTCCCCGTCTCCTTGTCGCCCCGCCCCGCTGCGGCATCGATGTCCAGGGCGGTCATGTCGCCCAGAATGGCGAAGTCGCCGTAATCGAGCTTGAGGGCGCCGCTGACGCCGTTCTCGTAGAGGTCGAAGCCGAGGGTGTAGATCGGCGTGCGCTCCCCGGCGCCCTCGGTGTAGTAGCTCAGGCGCACCGGCCAGTGCGGCATGGCCGCGAGGGCGCCCGCGCGCAGGGGCTTGTCCCGGGCGGTGCCGGCGGCCGGCGCCGGACCCGTCTCCGTGTGGCCGATCACCGCGAAGGTGTCATAGATCTTCCTGCCGTCGTCGGAGCCGTCGAAGACCTTGACCGACAGGGTCGCCTGGCCCGCCCGCGCGGCCTCGATCAGGCGGCGCATGTGCTCGCTCGGGAACAGCACCGGCCCGTCCACGGTGAACGGCTTCGGGGCGCCCTTCAGCTTCACCGTGACCGAATCGCCCTGCTCGGAGGCGGTCCCGTCCACCGGGGCGGCGGGCTGGTTGTTGGTGAGCGTCGTCGTCTTGAACCGGAACTCGCGGCCCTGCCCGCCCTCGAAGGTGGTGCTGCGCATGTCGGACAGGCGCGCCCCGGTCTCGCCGGAGGACAGTTCCGTGACCTGCCGGGTCAGCATCGTGTAGCCGCGGCAGGCATCGCCGCGGAAGTCGATGACGATGCGGCCGCGGGCGCTCTCGACCGCGCGGCTGCCGCCGCCCTCGGCGAGCGACAGGTCGTAGACCGCCCGGTGGTTGGCGAGCACGATCCCGGGCGCGGGTGACGGGGTCGCCGGCTTGGCCTCCGGATCCGGCGCGGCGGGCGGGGCCGCCTGCGCGCCCCAGGCGGAGACGAGAAGGCCGGCCGTCAGGAGACGGGAGAGGCGCAGGCGCATGGATGACCTCGGTTCAGTCCGCCGCAGATAGCAGGCTTGCGGGATCGGGCAATCCTCGCGATCACCGGTAGCCCTCCGCCTGCAGGGTGAACAACTCGGCGTAGCGGCCGCCCCGCGCCATCAAAGCCGCGTGGCTGCCCTCCTCCAGCATCCGGCCGCCCTCCAGCACCAGGATGCGGTCGGCCATGCGCACGGTGGAGAAGCGGTGCGAGATCAGCACCGTCGTGCGGCCGGCCGAGAGGTCGCGGAACCGGGCGAAGACATCGTACTCGGCCCGGGCGTCGAGGGCGGCGGTCGGTTCGTCGAGGATCAGGATCTCCGCCTCGCGCATGTAGGCCCGGGACAGGGCGATCTTCTGCCACTCGCCCCCGGAGAGGTCGAGGCCCCCGGCGAAGCGCTTGCCCAGCGGCTGGGCGTAGCCCTCGGGCAGGCGCTCGATCACCGGGGCCGCGAGCCCCCGCGCGGCCGCCGCGGCGATCCGGTCCGCCTCTGCGGCGGCCTCGATCCGGCCGACCGCGACGTTCTCGCCGGCGGTGAGGTCGAAGCGGACGAAGTCCTGGAAGATCGCCCCGATCCGCCCCCGCAGGGCGTCGAGGTCGTAGGCGGCGAGGGGCAGCCCATCGAGGAGCACGCGGCCCTCGTGCGGATCGTAGAGACGGGTCATCAGCTTGACGATTGTGGTCTTGCCGGCGCCGTTGCCGCCGACCAGCGCCACGGTCTCGCCGGCCCGCACCGCGAAGGACAGGCCGCGCAGGGCCCAGGTCTCGGTGCCGGGATAGCGATAGCCGACATCCTCGAAGACCAGTCCCTCCCGGATCGGGCTCGGCACCGGCACGGGCTGCGCGGGCGAGCGGATCTGCGGCCGGATCGCGAAGAAGGAGAAGAAATCGTCGAGGTACTGTGCCTGTCCGGTGATCTGGGTGAAGCCGAGGAGCAGTCCCTCCAGGCCGCCGCGCAGGCGCTGGAAGGCGCCGGCCAGGAAGGCGAGATCGCCCACCGAGAACGCGCCCGCCACCGTCCGCCAGACGATCACCGCGTAGGCGGCGTAGTAGGCCAGCGTCCCCAGGCTCGCGAAGGCGAAGCCCCAGCCGGCCCGGGCGGCGGCGAGGCCGCGGTTGTCGGCGAGCAGCCGGCGCGCCAGCACCGCGTAGAGGCCGGTGATGTAGTCCGAGAGGCCGAAGAGCTTGATCTCCTTGGCGGTCTCGACGCTGGCACCGAGGTAGCGCAGATAGTCGATCCGTCGCCGCTCCGGGCTGCGGATCCAGGCGAGGCGGTAGCCGGCCTTGGTGAAGTGCCACTCGTTGAGGACCGCCGGCACCAGGGCGGCGGCGATCAGAACCACCAGCCAGGGCGTGAAGGCCGCCACCCCGGCCGCCAAGGTGGCGAGGGTGACGAGCGCCTGCAGCTGGCCGAACAGCGTGCCGACCAGGCCCGTGCGGCCGCTGACCTGTCGGCGCGCCCGCTCCAGCCGGTCCTGCTGGGCGCTGTCCTCGAACTGCGCGAGGTCGAGGGCGGCGGCATGCGTCATCAGCCGCAGGGAGGCCGCGTTGGCGTAGAGGTCGCCGATCAGGGTCTCGGTGAGGTTGGCGAGGCGTCCGGTGAGGTCCGAGGCCAGGGCAAGGCCGAACTCGGCCGCCACCAGCCCGGCGAGCCGCACCCGTCCGGGATCGGCCAGCCATGCGGCGAGGCCGCCCTCCGGCGCCGGGCGCGCGTGCTCGGCCACGATCCCGTCGAGGATCAGCTTGGCGAGGTACAGGCTCACCACCGGCAGGCAGGCCGCCACGAGGCGCAGGGACAGGCTCGCCGCGAGCAGGCGCGGGCTCGCCGCGGCGATCTCCCGGAACAGGGTGGGCAGGTAGCGCAGGGCACCGAAGCGCTCGCCGAGGCGCTCACCCGGGGGCGGAGTCCGCTCGGTCATCCCCGGCTGATTTCGCGCCGGACAGCGGAGCCCGGTTGGATGACCGGTAAGGACAGCGTAAATGATAACGTCATATAGTTTTAATCCTTGTCGAGTGGTGCGTGCTCAGCGGTCCTGCGATCCTCAGAATTTCGGTGTTACTCATCATTGCCGGTGTGCTCGCGGCGGTGGTGCAGTTCCTGCTGCCGAGCCCGGAGCCCGCTCCGATGACCGCGCCCGCGCCGATGGCCGAGTCGCCGGCCGTGCCGACGCCACCCCCGGCCCCGCCCGCGGCGGCCGAGCCCGCCCGGGAGCCGCCCGCCGCGCCCCGGACCGTCCCGATCCCCGCCGGTCCGAGCCGGTTACCGTCCGACGCCCTCGCCTTCCCCCCGGTGGATCCAGCCACGCCACCGGGCGTGCAAGCCCAGGCGCAGGAGACGGCGGGCCAGGCGGAGGTCGACCGGGCGGAGGACAGCGCCGGCCCCCGGGCCCTGGCGGTGGTCGACCTGAACACCGCCCCGGTGGCGGACCTGAACCGTCTGCGCGGCGGCGGGGCCATCGGCCGGGCGATCGCCGCCAAGCGCCCCTATGCGTCGGTGGATCAGCTTCTGTCGAAGCGTGTGCTCAGCCGGGCGCTCTACGACCGGATCAAGGATCAGGTGACGGTGCGGTGAGGCGGGGGCCGCCCGCGCCATCGAACGCGCGGGCGCAACGGTCGGGCGCCCATGACCCGCGCTTCGTTTCGAAGGCCGCGGGATAAGGGATCGAGATCGACCGCACGATCCTGGACGGATGAGACGCCGTCGAGCCGGCAGAACGCCGACGATTCGGCGGCCGGGATCCGGGCCGAGGGCCGAGCCGGTCCGCCCTCAGAGCTTCGTCCCGAAAATCTCCGCAACCTGCGGGATGTCTTTGTCTCCGCGGCCGCAGAGATTGATCACCATCAGGTGGTCGGTCGGGCGTTGCGGCGCCAGATCCAGCACCCGGGCCAGCGCGTGGGCGGGTTCCAGGGCCGGGATGATGCCCTCCAGCATCGAGCAGAGCTTGAACGCCGCGAGGGCTTCGGTATCCGTCGCCGAGACGTAGGTGACGCGCCCCGACTCGTGCAGCCACGCGTGCTCCGGGCCGATGCCGGGATAGTCGAGCCCGGCCGAGATCGAGTGCGCGTCGGAGATCTGCCCGTCAGCATCCATCAGCAGGTAGGTGCGGTTGCCGTGCAGCACCCCGGGCTTGCCGCCGGTGAGCGAGGCCGCGTGCAGGCCGGAATGGACCCCGTGGCCGGCCGCCTCGACCCCGAAGATCTCGACCTCGCGGTCGTCCAGGAACGGGTGGAACAACCCCATGGCGTTGGAGCCGCCGCCGATGCAGGCGACCAGCGAATCGGGGAGGCGGCCCTCCTGGGCGAGCATCTGTTCTCGGGTCTCGCGGCCGATCACCGACTGGAAGTCGCGGACCATCGCCGGATACGGGTGCGGGCCGGCGACCGTGCCGATGCAGTAGAACGTGTCGGCGACGTTGGTGACCCAGTCGCGCAGGGCCTCGTTCATCGCGTCCTTGAGGGTCCGGGTGCCGGATTCCACCGGGATCACCTCGGCGCCGAGCATCTTCATCCGGAAGACGTTGGGCGCCTGCCGGGCGACATCGACCGCGCCCATGTAGACCACGCACTTGAGGCCGAAGCGCGCGCAGAGCGTCGCGGTGGCGACGCCGTGCTGGCCGGCCCCGGTCTCGGCGATGATCCGCGGCTTGCCCATGCGGCGGGCCAGCAGGATCTGGCCCAGCACGTTGTTCACCTTGTGGGAGCCGGTATGGTTCAGCTCCTCGCGCTTGAAATAGACCTTGGCGCCCTGCCCCGCCGGCGCCTTGGCGCGCAGGTGCTCGGTCAGGCGCTCGGCGTAGTAGAGCGGGCTCGGCCGGCCAATATAGTGGGTGCCGTAGCTCGCCATGTCGGCGGCGAAGGCCGGGTCGATCTTCGCCGCCTCGTAGGCCGCCTCCAGCTCGAGGATCAGCGGCATCAGCGTCTCGGCAACGAACCGGCCGCCGAAGATGCCGAAGCGGCCGCGCTCGTCGGGGCCGGTGCGGAGGGAGTTGGGCTCGGGGGCGATGGTCACGGTACGGATCCTGCGCGCGAGGGCCGATGCTTTGCCGGGTGCCTAGACCCATGCGGGCGCGGCCGCAATGCGGCGTCCCGCCCGCGCGGGCTTCGGAAACGGGTCGGGCTGTCCCGAATCGATCCCGCGGCACGGCGATCCTACAGGATGGCGTCGATGCCCTTCCGGTTGGCGAGGGCGAGCAGCTTAAGCGACGGGCCGCCGGGCTTCTTCTCGCCCCGCTCCCATTTGCTGACGAGCGACGTGGTCACGTTGAGGGCCATGGCGAAGATCGCCTGGCTCATCTGCGCCGCCTCGCGGATGGCGCGAATCGCCTCCGGCTTGAGGTCCTCGACCGGCGTCAGGCACGATACGTCGAACCGGCGCATCGTCGCCTTGTCGATCGCCCCGGCGGCGTGAAGATCCTGGGCGATCCGGTGCGCCGACCGGAGCGCGTCACTGCGATAGGTCGTCTTCGGTTCGGTCATCATCGATCCGTCTCCAGCTCTGCGCGGCTGCGACCTGCAAGACGGCCGTGTCGCTGAGGCTGGCCAGGGGCCAAGCGCGGTCGCGGACCGCGTAACCCGTCCGATCTGAACAGCGAAAAGTCTGGTACAGCAAGGCACGCGTATCTTGCAGGAGGACAGTCATGGCTCTTCGCAACACGATCCGCCCGCTCGTCGGGGCGGCCCTCGGGCTCGGCCTCGCCGGGGCGCTGCTGCTGCCGCGCCTGGCCGCCTTCGCCGAGGAGGCGCCGCGGCGCCTGCCCGAGGCCGCGACCGTTTCAAGCGAGGCGCCCGGCCAGCGGGTCGCGGTGTTCGCGGGCGGCTGCTTCTGGGGCGTGCAGGGGGTGTTCCAGCACGTGCGCGGGGTCAGCCAGGCGGTCTCGGGCTATGCCGGGGGCACCCGCGCGGACGCCGATTACCGGACGGTGAGCGGCGGCGGTACCGCCCACGCCGAGGCGGTGGCGGTCACCTACGATCCGGCTTTGATCCGCTACGACGAGCTGTTGCGGATCTTCTTCTCGGTGGCCCTCGACCCGACCCAGGTCGACCGCCAGGGCCCCGATAGCGGGCGGCAATATCGCTCGGCGCTGTTCCCGCAGGATCCCGGGCAGGCGCGGGTGGCGCGGGCCTATATCGCCCAGCTCGACGCGGCCAAGGCCTATGCAAAGCCGATCGCCACCCGGATCGAGCCGGGGGCGGCCTTCTACCCGGCGGAAGGCTACCACCAGGACTTCATGGCCCAGCATCCGGGCCACCCCTACATCGCCGTCAACGACGCGCCGAAGCTCGACGCGCTGAAGCAGCTGTTTCCGGAGCGGACGACGCCGGAGCCGGTGCTGGTGAACCAGCCGCCGGCATAATCCCGACCTACGCCTCCGGCGGGCGCGGCCGGCCGAAATCGGGCGCGGCGGTCTCCTGGCCCTGGGCCACGATGCTGCGCCGGATCGCCCGGGTGCGGGTGAACATCGCGTGCAGCGCGTCGCCGTCGCCCCAGCGCACCGCCTTGGCGAGTGCCGACAGGTCCTCATTGAACCGGCCGAGCATCTCCAGCACCGCCTCGCGGTTGTTGAGGAAGATGTCGCGCCACATGGTCGGGTCCGAGGCGGCGATGCGGGTGAAGTCGCGGAATCCGCTCGCCGAGAACTTGATCACCTCGGATTGCGTTGCCTCTTCCAGGTCCGCGGCGGTGCCGACGATGTTGTAGGCGATCAGGTGCGGCAGGTGGCTGGTGATCGCCAGCACGTGGTCGTGGTGCTCGGCGCTCATGGTCTCGACATTGGCGCCCATGCCCGCCCACAGGGCCCGGACCCGCTCCACCGCGGCCGGATCCGTGCCCTTCGGGGGCGTGAGGATGCACCAGCGGTTCTGGAACAGGGTCGCGAAGCCGGCATCCGGCCCCGAGAACTCGGTCCCGGCGATCGGGTGGCCGGGCACTAGGGCGACGCCCTCGGGCAGGTGCGGCCGGATCGCCGCCACCACGGCGCCCTTGACCGAGCCGACATCCGACACGATCGCGCCGGGCTTCAGGTACGGCGCCATCTCGGCCGCCGCCGCCCCGATGGCGCCCACCGGCACGCACAGGATCACGAGATCGGTGCCGGCCGCGCCCTCCTGCGGGTCGCCTGTCACCAGGTCGGCGATGCCGAGCTCGGCCACCCGGGCGCGCACGGCCGCGTCGCGGTCGACGGCCACGATCGTGCGGGCGAGGCCGTAGCGCCGCGCCGCCCGGGCGATCGAGGATCCGATCAGGCCGAGCCCGACGATGGCGAGGCGGTCGACCGGGGGCTCGCCCACGGATGTCTCAGGCACGGGCGCCCCGCACGAAGTCGCCGAGCGCCGCGAGGAAGGCCGTGTTGGCTTCGGCGCCCGCCACCGTCACCCGCAGGGCGTCGGGCAGGCCGTAGGCGGTCACGCGCCGGGTGATCAGCCCGCGCTCCGTGAGGAACGCGTCGGCATCGGCGGCCGAGCGGCCGGGCGCGTCGGGGAAGTGGATCAGCACGAAGTTGGCGACGCTCGGCGTCACGGTCAGCCCGAGCGCCCGGGCGCCCTCGGTGAGCTTCGGCAGCCACTCGGCGTTGTGGGCGGCGGCCGCCGCCATATGCGCCTCGTCGGCGATGGCGGCCGAGCCCGCGGCGATCGCCGGGCCGGAGACGTTGAACGGCCCCCGGATCCGGTTGACCGCGTCCGCCACGTGGGCCGGCGCCACCATCCAGCCGATCCGGACGGCGGCGAGCCCGTGGATCTTCGAGAAGGTCCGGGTCATCACCACGTTCTCGGATTCCAGCGCGAGTTCGAGCCCGGCCGAGTAGTCGTTCGCCCGCACGTACTCGGCATAGGCGCCGTCGATCACCAGCAGCACGTGCGGCGGCAGGGCGGCATGCAGGCGGCGGATCTCGTCGAAGGGCAGGTAGGTGCCGGTCGGGTTGTTGGGGTTGGTGACATAGACGATCCGGGTCCGGTCCGTGACCCGGGCCAGGATCGCGTCGAC
Source organism: Methylobacterium sp. J-026 (assembly GCF_022829585.1). GTDB lineage: Bacteria > Pseudomonadota > Alphaproteobacteria > Rhizobiales > Beijerinckiaceae > Methylobacterium. Next base: position 32,368 of record NZ_JAKSYC010000213.1, on the reverse strand, counting down.
GTCGACGGTGAGGTCCCGCTCGGGCGCCACCACGGGCTCGCCGCCCGAGGCCAGGATGGCGATCCGGTAGACCAGGAATCCGTGCTCGGAGTAGATCCCCTCGGTCCCCGGCCCGCAGAACGCGTAGGCGAGGAGGGACAGCAGCTCGTCCGAGCCCGCGCCGCAGACGATCCGCTCCGGGTCGAGCCCGTAGCGCCTGGCGATGGCGGTGCGCAGCACCGTGGCGCGCCCGTCCGGGTAGGTTTCCAGCTTGGCGGTGGCGGCGTGCAGTGCGGCGAGCGCTGCGGGGCTCGGTCCGAGCGGGGTCTCGTTGGACGAGAGCTTGTGGACCGTGCCGCCGCCGGGCCGCCCGCTCTTGCCGGGCACGTAGGTGTCGATCGCCAGGATACCGGGGCGCGGTTCCGGGCGGGCGGGTCGGGGGGCGGACATGGCGATGCGACTCGGATGCGCGGGCGTGCGGGGTCTCGCGCCCGTCTACAGCATTTCCTTTGCCGGTGAACCCGGCTCCGCGCCCGCAGGCCCGGCATGGTCCGGCCCGCCGTGGCGATCGTCGGGTCTCCGGCCGGCTCCCCCCTCGATGGGTTGCCGGATGCGCACGTCCGATGTTGGGATCATCGCCCGGTCGACGGGTGTGGCGGTCCAAAGCCCCCACGCGCCCGCCCCCGCAGAGGAGGGAGGGCGCCCGGGGGGCAGCCGTTGCTGGACACGGGTCGCCCCGCCGCGCGGATCGCTGCTGACGCCCCTACCGCCCCGCCTCCGCGCCGTCGCGCCGGAGCAGGAACACCCCCTGCGCCCCGAACAGGTTCCAGACCCACCAGGGCATCGAGAACCGCATTGGCCGGCCGCGGGCGTCGAGCGCCGTGGCGTGCTCGATCCGGGTGCCGATCAGGCGGCACAGCCCGACGAAGTCGCGGATCGTGCAATGGTGGATGTTGGGCGTCTCCCACCACGCATCCGGCATGATCTCGGTGACCGGCATGCGGCCGCGCAGGGCGAGTTCGGACCGGACCCGCCAGTGCCCGAAATTCGGGAACGAGATGATCACCTGCCGGCCGATCCGCAGCAGGTGCTCCAGCACCACCCGGGGATTGCGGGTCGCCTGGATGGTCTGGGACAGGACCACCACGTCGAAGGCGTCGTCCGGATAATTGGCGAGGTCGGTATCGGCATCGCCCTGGATCACCGGCAGGCCCCGGGCGAGGCAGGCGTTCACTCCCTCGCGGGACAATTCGATCCCGCGCCCGTCGATGCCGCGGCGGTCGCGCAGGAGCGCCAGCAGCGAACCGTCGCCGCAGCCGATGTCGAGGACCCGGGCCCCCGCCGGGACGAGGCCGAGCACCACGAGGTGATCGACCCGGGCGCCGTTGCCCTCGCCGGTATGTGGGAGGATGTCGGCACTCTCCCACGGGGTGCCGGGGACGATCTTGCCCAGGGCCGCCTGCCCCGACGCCGTCCTGCCGGGCACGCCGCTCACAGGCCGCGCGCCCGGGCGGCGGCGTCGATGAAGCCGCGGGCGGCGGAGAACATCGCCGGCTCGTCGAGCAGGAAGGCGTCGTGGCCCTTGTCGCTCTCGACCTCCACGAAGGCCACCGGCGCCGCGGCGGCGTTGAGCGCGTGCACGATCGCCCGGGAATCGCGGGTCGGAAACAGCCAGTCCGAGGTGAACGAGATCACGCAGAACCGGGTCTTCGTGCCCCGGAACGCGTTGGCGAGCACGCCGCCATGGTCCTCGGCGAGGTCGAAATAATCCATCGCCCGGGTGAGATAGAGATAGGCGTTGGCGTCGAACCGCTCGACGAAGCTCAGACCCTGGTGGCGCAGGTAGCTCTCGATCTGGAAGTCGGCGTTGAACGAGAAGGTCGGCGCCGAGCCACCCTGGAAGCGGCGGCCGAACTTCCGGTGCAGCGCCGGCTCGGAGAGATAGGTGATGTGCGCGCCCATCCGGGCGACGCCCAGCCCCTTGGCCGGCCGGGTCCCCGCCTCCAGGTAGCGCCCGTCCGCCCAGGCGGGATCGGCCATGATCGCCTGCCGCCCGACCTCGTGGAAGGCGATGTTCTGCGCGGAGTGGCGCGCGCCGGTGGCGATCGGCATCGCGGCGAAGACGCGCTCGGGATAGAGCGCCGCCCATTGCAGCACCTGCATCCCGCCCATCGAGCCGCCGATGCACAGGAACAGGTCCTGGACGCCCAGATGCTCCAGCAGCATGGCCTGGGCGCGGACCATGTCGCGGATCGTCACCAAGGGGAAGTTCAGCCCGTAGGGCCGTCCCGTCGCGGGATCGGTCGAGGCCGGCCCGGTGGAGCCCATGCAGGAGCCGATGACGTTCGAGCAGACGACGAAGTAGCGGTCCGTGTCGATCGGCTTGCCGGGGCCGACCAGCGTCTCCCACCAGCCCCCCTTCCCGGTGACCGGATGGGTGTGGGCGAAATACTGGTCGCCGGTGAGCGCGTGGCAGATCAGCACCGCGTTCGAGCGCGCGGCGTTGAGGGTGCCGGCGGTCTGGTAGGCAATCCGGAACGGCGCGAGCTCGACGCCGGCATCGGTCAGCAGCGGCCTGTCGGCGGCGAAGCACGCCACCGGGCTCTTCGGGTCGAGCGCCTGCGAGCGCTCGGATGCGCGCCGCGACGGCTCGTCGATCGGGTCCGGCCGCAGGGCCGTGTCCGGCTGGGTGTCCATGGCGGGTCTTGACGACCGTGTATCCGGGCCGATCCGAACCGGGTGAGCGCGGGGCCGCCTGACGCGCCGCACTCGCCCGATGCGGCCAGCGATGCCGGGAGGTAATGCGCCCGGCGCCGAGCGTCAACGCGCGGCGGGCCGCCGTGTCAGCGCGTGAGACTACGGCTCACGCCAGTGGCGCCGCCATCAGCGCCAGCCCGAGCGCCGGCAGGCCGAGTGCCAGGAGGGCACGGACGTCCAGCTGGTCGGCGCCGACCCCGGCCCACCAGTGCCGGCTCGCCGCGCTCTCGATCACGATCCCGGCCAACACGAGGGTGCAGCCGACAAGGGCCTGTATCGACACCATGACATCCTCACCCGACCTGCTGTCGGGCAACGCCCGGCGACCTGATTCCCGCTGGGCAATCCCATCCGAGGCCGGACGGTTCCTCAGCGGATCGCCGCCGCGCAGGCGACGAAGACCAGGGCTGCGCCGGCCGCGGTGATGCAGCCATTGGCCCAGGGCGCGGCCTCCACGCGGCGGAGGCGGCAATCCGCGGCGACGGAGGTGAGGATCCCGATCAGGAACAGGCTGCAGGGGATCAGGTCACCGGGCATTGTCGATCCATCCAGGAATACGCGGGGCGCGGCACGCCCGACGCGTCCTATCTGCGGGTTCAACAGGCCGAAACGTGGCGAGTGCCCCGCGGCATTTGCGCGTCGCCGTTTTGCCGCGGCGGCGGCAGATGGATCGTCGCCGTCAGAGCTTGGCCGGGGCTGGCGGCTGGTCGAAATCCTCCGGCCCCATATCCAGGAGGTCGTTCGGCGTCTTGGTCCGGTCGTAGGCCCGGCTGGCGGCGGCCTCGATCGCCGCCTGGTTTCCGGCGAACAGGTCGAGGGGCGCGCGTTCGGCCCCGCCCCCGAAGTGCTGGCGGAGCACGGAGATCGGCACGTCGATGCCGATCACCCGCTCGCCGTTGGTCATGGCGAAGCGGATCAGCGAGTTATCGGCGGGCAGGATATGGGCGCCGCCATCCAGGTAGCGTTCGAGGGGCATGGGCTGGCTTTCGAGTGCGACGATGCGTGACCGTCAACAGGTAGGGCGAGGCGGGCGGGCGCGTAGTCTCGACGACCCTAACCCTCCGGCCAGCGCAGCTCCGCCCGCAACCCGCCCAGCTCCGAGCGCCCGAAATCGAGCTGCGCCCCCGCGGCCTCGGCCACGTCCCGGGCGATGGCGATGCCGAAGCCGGTGCCCGGCCGGCTCTCGTCCCAGCGCTGGCCGCGGCCGATCCCGGCGATCGCCGCCGCGCTCATGCCGGGGCCGTCATCCGCCACGGCGAGGCGCCGCCATCCCGGGCCGGCCTCGCCGGTGATCCGGACCCGCCGGTGTGCCCATTTGCGGGCGTTGTCGAGGAGGTTGCCCAGCAGCTCCATCAGTTCCCCCTCCTCCCCCGGATAGGCGAGCGCCTCCGGCACGGCCACCGCCCAGTCGAGGGAACCGCCCTCCGGCAGCCGGCGCATGGTGGCCACGAGGCGCTCGGTCACCGGGGCGACCCGGCAGGTCCGCCGCCGCAGGTCCCCGCTCGCGGCGATCCGCGCCCGGGCCAGCGCCCGCTCCACCTGACCGCCCATCGCCCGGGCCTGCTCGGCGATCTCCGCCGAAAGCCCCGGCTCGGCCGGCCCGGTCCGGCGCGCCAGGGCGTCGAGCACCGCAAGCGGCGTCTTCAGGCCGTGGGCCATGTCGGCGGCCGCGTCCCGGGCGCGGACCAGGGCGCGCTCCTGCGCATCGAGCAGCTTGTTGAGGTCGGCGACCAGCGGCCGGACCTCGTCGGGGAAGTGCTCCGGCAGCCGCGTCCGCGCCCCGGTATGGATCGCCAGGAGATCCGTCTGCAGCACCCGGAACGGGGCGAGCGCCCGGTGCACGAACAGCCACATCGCCAGCGTCAGCACCACGAACAGCGCCGCCAGCGCCGGGACGAGCAGGCGCAGGAAGGTCGTCCGGCTGGCCGCGAGGCTGCGCCGGTCCTCCGCCACCACGACCCGCAGCCCGGTCTCGGCGCCCGGTGGCCCGATCTCCAGGGGCCGCACCACCGCGATGAGCCGGCCCCCGTCCGGGCCGGTGGCGTCGACGGTGGCGGCGGAAGCCCGTGCCTCGATCCGGCCGAGGTCGAGGCCCCGGTCCCAGAGGGAGCGCGACCGCAGGACCTGTGCGCCCGCCTCCACCTGCCAGTACAGGCCGCCATAGGGCGTGGCGAAGCGCGGGTCCGGTGGCTCGCGCGAGAGCGTCGGGTGCCCGTCTGCCGCGAGGCCGACCCGCCCGGCGATGAGCTTGGCAGTCCGGTCCAGCTCGTCGGCGGTGCGCGCGTCGAGCACCCGGTCGAGGATGAAGGTGAGCCCGATCCCGGCGAGCAGCAGCGCCAGCGCGATCAGCCCCGCCGCCGCGAGGCCGAGCCGGAGGCGGAGCGCGTTGCGCCTCACGGCGCGTCCGGGACGCGGTAGCCCTGGCCGCGGCGGGTCTCGATCACCCCCGGCCCGAGCTTGCGGCGCAGGCGCGTCAGGAGCGCCTCCAGGGCGTTCGCCTCGCGTTCCGTGCCGACCCCGTGGAGATGGTCCAGCACTTCGCCCGCCGGCACGACCTGCCCCTGCCGGTGCAGCAGGAAGGCCAGGAGCCGGTATTCGAGGGCGGTCAATTCCGCGGGGCGGCCGTCGACGCTGACCGCGCGGGTGCGGGTGTCGAGCTCCACCGCCCCGGTCCGGAGCACCGGCGAGGCGTGGCCGGCGGTGCGCCGCAGGATCGCCCGCAGGCGCGCGACCAGCTCCTCCATGCGGAACGGCTTGGCGAGGTAATCGTCGGCGCCGGCGTCGATGCCCTCGACGCGCTCGCGCCAGCCGTCCCGGGCGGTGAGGATCAGCACCGGCAGGGCCACATCGGCGGCGCGCAGCCGGCGGAGCACCCCGAGCCCGTCGAGGCGCGGCAGGCCGAGATCGAGCACCATGGCGTCGTAGGGCTCGGTCTCGGCGCGGAACCACGCCGCTTCGCCGTCGCCCACCACGTCGGCGACGTAGCCGGCACGCTCCAGCCCCTGGCGGATGTCGGCGGCGATGCGCGGCTCGTCCTCGACGATCAGGACGCGCATGGCCGGCCCCTCTCCTCAATCATCGTCGTCCGTGTCCAGGATCTTCAGGGAACCGGCATCGACCTTCACGGTCCGGCGCTTCCCGTCGGCGCCGAGGATGCGCAGCTTGTACAGCCAATGGCCGTCGTCGTGCTTCAGATCGACCGACACCACGTCGCCCGGCACGGCCGCCCGGGCGGCGCGCAGCACCTCGTCGAGGGGGCGGATCTCGCCCTTCTCCAGGGCACGGCGGGCGCGGTCGGCATCCTCGGAGGCGCGGGCCGGCAACCCGGCGCAGGCGAGGCCAGCGAGCAGGCAGACCAGGGCGGCGCGGCGCGGGTGCAAGGCGTTCATGCGGGGACGCGATAGGGCGCGGCGCCTGACGGGAGGCTGACAGGCGCCGTCAGGCTGGCGGGGCGGGACTTCGGCACAAGGGGGCCATACCCCTCCCGGAGACGTGAGACCATGTCGTTGATCCTCGGTGCCCTCCTCGCCTGCGCGGCCGGCCTCGCCGGCACCCTCCTCTGCCCGGACGACAAGGCCGGGCGCACGCGCCTACCCCTCCTCGCTGCCCTCCTGGCGGGCGGCCTCGCCTGGCACGGCCCCGTACAGGCCGGCGAGACGCTGCACGGTGTCGCCCAGGTGATCGACGGCGGGACCCTCCGGGTGGGCGCGCGCCCGGTCAGCCTGTTCGGCGTGGTCGCACCGGATGCCGACCAGACCTGCTCGGACGCCCAGGATCAGACCTACGCCTGCGGCCACGACGCGGCCCGGGCGCTGGCCGATCATATCGGCGGGGCCGCCCTCACCTGCGAGACGCGGGGCGCGGGGGCGCAGGACGGCGCGGTCGTGGCCCTCTGCCGGGTCGGCGGCGAGGATCTCGGAGCTTGGATGGTGGCGCGGGGGCTCGCCGTGCCCGACCGCGCCGCGCCGGACTATGCGGAGGCTGCCGACCGGGCCTGGGGCCGCCGCCTCGGCCTGTGGTCGGGGGTGTTCCAGGACCCGTCCGAGCGTCGCGGCCGGCACGCCGCCGCGGCGGGGCTCGGCCAGGCCGGGTGACGGTTCCCCCGAGCCTGCGGGAACGCTCCCGGGCACGTCCGGTTGGTCGGGAGAGCCCGGCCGACCGGGTCGCCTGAATCTCGGAGGTCCCGTGAACCGCGTGTCTCGCACCGTCCTGGTCGCTGGAATCCTCGTCACTGCCGCGGCGGCCGCGGAGGGTAAGGATGCGGAGCCCGCGTCCGGCGGACGGGGCGACGGCGGCGCCGCCACGACCAGCATGGGCGCCGGCGGTTTGACCGGGACCGGGGCCACGAAGGACGGCGCCCGCACCGGCACCGGCACCGGCACCGGGACCGGCGACGGCAAGGGGCAGACCGGCGGCCCGAAGGCCCCATCCGCCCCGGCACCCGGCACGACCCGCTGATCGGCCGCTCGGAGCGCCCGGGGGTGATGAAGCGATCCACGGCCGCGCTCCGAAGGGGGCGCGGGTCTGGCGGTCCCGGAGCCTTTCGCGTGCCCGCTACTGCGAGCGGCGCCCGAACGAGACCGCGTAGGCCTGGACCCGGGCGTCGATCAGCGGATCGTCCGAGACCTCGATGCCGTCGGTGAGGTTGTTCGGCATGAACAGCAGCGCCTTCTCGGCTTCGGCGCTGTCGGGCACTGCCTTCGACACGGTCAGCGTGCCGAGGTCGACGGTCTTGCGATCGTCGGGCCATGGCTTGGTCGCATCGTTGGTCGGGTCGCCCGGCTCAGCGAGCTGGGCCAGGACGCGGAACGCCGCCGGCTCCCTGGCGATGCGGGGCCCGATCTCCCCCATCAAAAAATTCGGGTCGCGCTTGGCCGCCTCCTCGGGGGGCAGGATCTCCTCGCCCTGAACCGGCTCGATCCGGAACCGGAACGGCCGACGCTTGCCGTCCTTGTCGACGAAGATGAAGGCGTTGACGCCGTTGTAGGTCTCCCGGGCGAGGCTCGACGGGGTCTTGGCGGTCGCCCCCGCCGTCGCGGCGGCCGGGTGGGCGGCGGCGAAGCGCTCCAGAGCGGTCGGATGCTCCGCCTTCGGGCCGCTCTCGGCCGCGGCCCTCAGGAGGTCGCGGAACTCCTCGCCGGTGGCGACCGGGAAGTATTTCAGCGCGTTGGTGACGACATCCATCTCGGCGCCGTCGCTGAGCTTGAACTTCAACGCCATCCCGTGTGGGTTGGCGTTGGCCGCGCCGTCCGGAATGGTCGGGACGCCGGTGGCGTCCGAGAAGCGGATCGTCACCGGCACCGCCGGGCCCGCGAACAGGGACGCCTTGCTGAGCCCGGCCGCCTCGGCCGATGGGGTGAAGCTGCCTTCGGCGACCACACCCTTGGCGTGGTTGGCGCGCGCGCCCGGATGCGTGCCGAACAGCGTGTTCATCGCGTCGACCGTCTGCTCGGCGGTGGAGGAGTCCTGGGCCAGGGCCGGCGCGGCCGCCGTGAGCGCGGTGCTCAAAAGGACGGCGTAACCCAATCTCGAACGCAGCATGAGGATCCTCTCGACAGCCACGGCCCGCCCGGGCCGGCCAACGGACCGGACCATCTTCTAGGGAGAGAATGGCCGAACGCACAACCGGACGCTTCGCCGTTGAGCCGCGCGGGTTACGTTTCGGCCGGCCACGTCCGCTCAAGCGGCGCCGGAGCCTGCTACCGCGCCCCGCGGTGGAGGTCGCCGTCGATCAGCAGGGCGCTGCGGCTGTCGAGCCGCGAGCGGTAGACCTGGAGATTCTCCATCACCCGCTGCACGTAGTTGCGCGTCTCCGTGAAGGGGATGCGCTCGACCCAGTCGATCACGTCGACGTCGCCCCTGCGCGGGTCGCCGTAGGCGTCGATCCACTTCTTCACGTTGCCGCCGCCGGCATTGTACGAGGCGAAGGCCAGCACGTAGGAGCCGCGCCAATCCTCCAGGAGCTCGCCGAGATGGGCCTGGCCGAGCTTGGCGCAGTAGGCGGGGTCGCTGGTCAGGCGGTCGACGTCGAAGGCGGCGGCGACCCGGCGGGCGGTGCGCTGGGCGGTGGCCGGCATCATCTGCATCAGGCCCCGGGCGCCGACACCCGACTGGGCGCGGGGATCGAACTGGCTCTCCTGCCGGGCGATGGCGTAGACCATGGCCCGCTCCACCTGCGGGACCGCCGTGAAGGTCTCGTAGTCGGGGATGCCGATGGTCGGGTAGGCGTGGGCGTCGAGGGGCAGGCCGCGCTGGACAGCCAGCTTGCCGATCGCCACCAGGGCGCGGGCGTCCTTCATGTCGGTGGCGAGGTCACCCAGCGCCTGGAGCTCGCGCGGGTCGGTGAGTTCCCGGGCGGCATCGATGTAGAGCGGCAGGGCCAGCTCCCGGATCCCGGCCTCGCCGAGCAGGCGCAGGGCCCGGATGTAGAGCCGGCCCTCGAAGGTCTGGCGCTCGGCCCCCTCCAGGTCCGCGGGCGCCCGCAGGGGCAGGCTGGTCTGGCCGAGCCGTGCGCGGGCCACCTGCCCATAATAGGCGATCGGCTGGAGGGCCGCCTTCTCGTAGAAGCGCTTCGCCGCGTCCGTCCGGCCGAGCGCGTCGGCCGCCCGGCCCTGCCAGTAGGCGGCCCGCGCCACCGAGACCGGGCTCTCCGCGATGGCCGTCACCCGCGCGAAGTGCTCGGCGGCGCGCGCCGGATCGCCGGCGAAGCGCAGGGCGATCCAGCCGGCGTGGAACTCGGCCTCGATCCGCTTCTCCGGCGTGCGCGCCGCCTGGGCGCTGGCGACCGTGTAGGCGGTTTTCGCATCACCGAGGTCGAGGAGCTTGCGCGCCACGATCCGGCGCTCGACCCACCACTCGTCGCCATCGACCAGCACGTCCGGGTTGCTCGGCGCTCCGGCGAGCACAGCGGCGGCCGCCTCGGGCTTGTCGGCCCGGCGGAAATACTGCGCCCGGGAGAAGGTGTAGGAGGCGTCGCCCCGGAGCGACGGCGGCACCGCGGCGAGCGCCGAAGCGGCCCCCGAGGACTTGTCCTCCACGGCCCGGCGGGCGCGCACGAGGCTGGCATAGGCGCCCCCCGCGTAGCCGGCCGCCCGGCCGGCGCTGTCCCAATCGTCCTTCAGGAGCGCCCGCTCCATCCGGTAGCGGTGATCGACCCGGGTGAGCACGTCCGGGAAGGCGTCGAGCACCTTGCCCTCCAGGGACCGCCCGAAGCTCTCGCTGCGCCAGAGGTCGCGGACCATGTCGGCGGCGTCGGCCTCGTAGCCCTCGGCGCGCAAAGCCAGCGCCAGGGCGAACTTGCCCGGCGCGCTCACCGGCTTCGCCGTGGCGAAGTAGGCGCTCACCGTGGCCGGGGGCTTCTTCTCGGAGAGCAGCGCCTCCTCGGCCCGGCGGCGCAGCAGCGGACCGGCCGGCCAGTCCGGGTTGGCCCGGGCGAAGGCGACGGTGCGGGCGAAGCCGATCCCGGCGCCGGCGCGGATCGCCACCCATTCGAGCAGCGCCCGGGCGGCGGGGTCGGTGAAGCCGTCGCGGATCCGGTCGCCGTCGGCGACCCGGCCCTTGCGGTAGAGGTCGATCGCCCCGCGCAGCAGCGTCGGGTCGGTCTCGCCCGAGATCTTCGGCCGCGCCGGGTCCGGCACCTCCGGCACCGGCGCGGCCGGGGTCACGGCGGCGTCGGGCAGCGGGAAGGCCACCGGCGCCTCCGGGTCGGCGGAGGCGTAGGCCGAGGCCGCCGCGGGCAGCGTCCGGGCGGGCTCCTCGCCCCGGTCGCCCAATTTCGTGTCGTTGGTCTCGTCGGTCCGGACAGCCGGGATCGGATCGAGCTTGAGGGCGTCGGCGGCCACCGGATCGGCGGCCTTCGCGGCCTCCGCGCCGCGGACCTGGGCGGTCGAGAGGGCGGCGTCGCTCGCGGGCGGTGCCGGCTGCGTCGCCGGCGCCTCCGCGTCGATCTGGCCCGCCAGCGCGACGCCGACGGTGAGCGCCGTGGCGACGAGCGCGGCGGCTCCGAGGGACGTGCGCTTCGAGACCGGATTCGAGGCCGCGGATCGGATCACGGGTCCCCCCTGCTGATCACCGGAGCGGGAAAGGCCGAGGATGGCGGCGAGACCATTAAGATCGCGTTAACCGTCGCCACGATCTGTTTGCGCCCCGTGGCGCGATTGCCTATGTCTGCCGGCCCGTGACCGTAAGGTGCGGACCCCGTGCGGCGCCGAGACCGCCGAAATCCCCGTCCAGACCCGTTGGGACGCCTGAGATGACCGAGATGACCGGGAGACGCCTGCGGGGCTCGCTCACCGCGCTTGTGACGCCGTTCCGCGACGGGGCCTTCGACGAGGCCGCCTTCCGCACGTTCGTGCGCTGGCAGATCGCGCAGGGCAGCCACGGCCTGGTGCCCACCGGCACCACCGGCGAGAGCCCGACCCTGACCCATGCCGAGCATGACCGGGTGGTCGAGGCCTGCATCGACGAGGCGGGCGGGCGCGTGCCCGTGGTGGCGGGCGCAGGCTCCAATTCCACCGCGGAGGCGGTCGAGCGGGCGCAACACGCCGAGCGCGCCGGGGCCGACGCCGTCCTGGTGGTGACACCCTACTACAACAAGCCGACGCAAGAGGGTCTCTACGCCCACTTCAAGGCCGTCAACGATGCGGTCGGCATTCCGATCATCATCTACAACATCCCGCCGCGCTCCGTCGTCGACATGAGCGTCGAGACGATGGCCCGCCTGTTCGAACTGAAGAACATCGCCGGCGTGAAGGACGCGACCGCCAAGATCGACCGCGTCAGCCAGCAGCGTCAGGCCATGGGGGAGAGCTTCATCCAGCTTTCGGGCGAAGATGCGACGGCGCTCGGCTACAATGCCCAGGGCGGCCACGGCTGCATCTCGGTGGTGGCGAACGTCGCACCCCGGCTGTGCGCCGATCTCCAGGAGGCGACGCTGTCGGGCGACTACGCCCGGGCGCTCACGATCCAGGACCGCCTGTTCCCGCTCCAGGCCGGCCTGTTCGCCGAGGCCAACCCGGCGCCGGTGAAGTACGCCCTCGCCCGCCTCGGCCACATCGCCGAGGAGTTGCGCCTGCCCATGGTGCCGGTCTCCGAGGCGACGCGCCGCATCGTGGACCACGCCCTGCGGCATGCCGGCCTTCTCGAAGGCTGAGGAGAGTCACGCACAATGGCCCCGAAACCGGAGCCCAGTCGGCGCATCGTCGCCGACAACCGCGCGGCGCGTTACCATTACACGATCGAGGACACCCTCGAGGCCGGCATCGCGTTGACCGGCACCGAGGTGAAGTCCCTGCGCGGCGGCAAGGCGACGATCGGCGAGGCCTATGCCGGCCCCTCCGGCGGCGACTTGATGCTGTTCAACGCCTATATCCCGGAATATCTGGAGGCGAACCGCTTCAACCACGAACCCAAGCGCCCGCGCCGGCTGCTGCTGCACCGCCGCCAGATCAACAAGCTGATCGGCGCGACCCAGCGCCAGGGCTACACGGTGGTGCCGCTGAAGATCTACTTCAACGACAAGGGCCGGGCGAAGATCGAGCTGGGGCTGGGCAGGGGCAAGCAGGCCCATGACAAGCGCGAGGCCGCCAAGGAGCGCGACTGGCAGCGCGACCGGGCGCGGCTGCTGCGGGACCGGGGGTGAGCTCAGGCGATCCGCCTCACGGCCGGGGTCGGCTCGCAGGGCGGGATCGCTTGAGGCGGGCGGTCTCCCCTTGCGCAGCCGTCAGGAGCGTGTCCCAATCGTCCGGCGGATTGCCCCGGTGCAGCATCTTGCGAAACACCGCGTAAGCGTCGGATCGGCTGCCATAGGCGCGGAGTGATCGGTCATCGTTCACCCAGGCCAACACGATCACGCGACGTCCGGCATCCTCCCGGTAGCGGAAGAACAGCCGGTATTGCTGGAGGAACTTCGCGCGGAACCAGTGACGATACTGGCTCCCGAGGGTGTCGCCCTGGCGGTATTCGGCCCGGGTCGGATCCTCGGGTACGACCTCGAACGCGACCTTCAAGACGGCGGCGAGCAGCTTCGCGGGTCGCCTGCTGGCATAGCCCAGTGGATCCCGCTCCCGGGATGCCACCACTTCGGAGACGAGACTTTCGAGCTGGTCGAGAAACAACGGGTGGGCATAGATGTCCCACCCGTTGAGCTGCAAGGGCCGGTCGCTCAACCCGCGTCGCTCGGAAGGGCCTCATCCAAGTCGACCGCGATGCCTTCGACTAGGGCGGCGGCGCGCCGGTAGATCTCCTCGGAGACCGGCTGGATGGCGTGCGGACGTGTTTCGAGATCCCGCGCAATCAAGGTCAGGAATGGCCCGAGGGCAGGATCCTCCTCGGCCGGCGGATCCGCCTTCGCGACGGTGATCGTGCCGTCTGCCAGGCGGCGGAACACGATATGCCCGGATTTGCCCAGTCCAAGCATCCGTCTTACTGCCACCGGCACGGTGGTCTGACCGCGCGCCGTGACCGTGGCGGGAATCTCCAGAACCTCAGCCGCCTTGCCCATTGCACGCTCCGATCTGACGCCCGAAATGGTAATGCATCTGCATTGCCGATCAAGCCAGCGGCCCTCCGCCGGAGGCCGCCGGGTGTGTCGCCTTGGCTGTGGTCCCGCGATGTCCCACATTGGTGGTCTCGCCCGTGCGGCGTTCTGGGCCTGCGAACGCGAGGAGCGCCCCATGTCATCCAGGCACGACACCCTGCCGACCGACCTCCCCGCGCCCGTCGATGACGGCGCGGCCGATCACCTGCGCGGGATGCGTTTGCCCGACGTGGCGCTCACCGCCACGGACGGGCGCACGGTCTCGCTGGCGCGGCTGCCGGGCCGCACCGTGGCCTACGCCTATCCGCGCACCGGCGAGCCGGGGAAGCCGGGTCTCACGCCCGACTGGGACGCGATCCCGGGCGCCCGGGGCTGCACGCCGCAGGCCTGCGACTTCCGCGACCATCACGCCGACCTGAAGGCCCGCGGCGTCGCCCAGGTCTACGGCCTCTCGACCCAGACAAGCGCCTATCAAAGGGAGGCGGCCGAACGGCTGCACCTGCCGTTCCCAATGCTCGCCGATCCCCACCGCGCCTTCGCAATGGCGGCGCGCCTGCCGGTCTTCGAGGCCGGAGGGCAGGTGCTGCTGCGCCGTCTCACCCTGGTGATCGACGACGGCGTGGTCAGCCAGCTGTTCTACCCGATCTTCCCGCCGGACCGAAGCGCCCGGCAGGTGATCGACTGGCTCGACGGCGCGAGCGCCTGAAGCGTCACTCCTCCTCGGCCTCGGGCTGGCGGATGCCGTAGCGGTTCTCGAGGCTCGGGCTCGGACGGCCCTCGCCGCGGTAGCGGCTCGGGGCGTCGCCGGCGGCCCGGGCCGGGCGCTCGCCCGGTTCGCGTCCGATCCGACCGGCGAGGCTCGCCAGATCGACGAATTCGTCCGCCTGCCGGCGCAACTCGTCCGAGATCATCGACGGCTGGGTCTGGATGGTGGAGATCACCGTCACCTTGACGCCGCGCCGCTGCATCGCCTCGACCAGCGAGCGGAAATCGCCGTCCCCGGAGAACAGGATCATGTGATCGATATGCGCGCTGAGTTCGAGGGCGTCGATCGCCAGCTCGATATCCATGTTGCCCTTATACTTCCGCCGCCCCATGGAATCCGTGAATTCCTTCACCGGCTTGGTCACCACGCGGTAGCCGTTGTAGTCGAGCCAATCGATCAGCGGCCGGATGGAGGAATACTCCTGATCCTCGATCATCGCAGTATAGTAGAATGCTCGGAGAAGGTTGTCCCGGGACTGAAATTCCTTGAGAAGCTTCTTGTAATCGATATCGAAGCCGAGGGCCTTAGTGGTCGCGTAGAGATTGGCGCCATCAATGAAGATCGCGCTGCGTTGGGATGCTGTCATGAACAGGTCGAGTCCTGAGGAAAAATACGGGAGGATAGAAAATCGCCTGATGAAACGGCCAGACTTCGCCCGCGGCCAGGGGCCGGGGTCGGGACGGCGCGATCGATCGTCGAGATAGTCTGCAATCCGGGGCGAAAAGCGCGGCCCTTGTCCGGTGACCGTCGCCCAGGCCGACGACCATTCCGTCGCAAACGCGTCCTTGTCAAGCAGAGCGAAAAGATCTTCGCTGGGAAGATGGCCGGTTCAGGGCAGAATGGCTGGAACAGGCCATCGTTACGGATCTTCCGAAAGTTTTGGGACGATTTGCCGAAGTTGATCCCATAAACCTGAGATCCGCCCCACCGGCCCGGGTCAGCCGTTCACGCGCTCGACACTGTTGACCGGACGCTTGCCGCGCAACTCAGCGATGATCGCGTTGAGGTGCTGGAGGTCCCAGACCGAGAGGTCGATGGTGATGTCGGTGAAGTCCTGCGTCCGTCGTTTCATCGAGATGTTGTCGATGTTGCCGTCGTGATCGGCGATGACCTGGGCGATCTGCGCGAACACCCCCGGCTCGTTGATCGACTTGAGTGCCAGCCGAGCGGGGAAGCGCTCGCCGCCGAGGGCCTCGGTGTCCCACCGGACGTCGAGCCAGCGCTCCGGTTCGTTGTCGAAGGCCGCGAGCGCCGCGGACTGGATCGGATAGACGGTGACGCCGATTCCGGGGGTCAGGATTCCGACGATCCGATCCCCCGGGACCGCGCCGCCGTTCGGCGCGAAGGTCACCGGCAGGTCGCCCGCAAGGCCGCGGATCGGGATCGCGTCGGTCCGGTCCTCGGCCTCGCCCTCCCTGCCCTCGGCGCCCGGGAAGGTCAGCCGCATCGTCTGATCGGCCGAGCGCACAAGCCGGCCGGCGCCGTTGACGGCACCCTGCGGCGTGGGCGGCCGGCGCTCGTCGCGGTGATCGGGATAAACGGCGCGGACCACGTCGCCCGAGAACATCTCGCCCCGTCCGACCGCGGCGAACACGTCCTCGGTGCTCGCCCGGGCCAGGCGCGGCAGGGCGCCGCGCAGCTTGTCCTCCGAGAAGGTCTTGGCGGCGCGTTCGAAGGCCCGGTCCAGGATCTGGCGGCCGAGCCCGGCATATTGCCGGCGCACGGCGGTTCGGGTCGCGCGCCGGATCGCCGCCCGGGCCTTGCCGGTCACCACCAGGGATTCCCAGGCGGCCGGGGGCGAGGCGCCGTCCGAGCGCATGATCTCCACCTCGTCGCCGTTGGCGAGTCCGTGCAGCAGCGGCGCCATCCGGCCGTTGATCTTGGCGCCGACCGCGGTGTTGCCGACATCGGTGTGGACCGCGTAGGCGAAATCGATGGGCGTCGCGCCCCGCGGCAGGGCGATCAGCCGGCCCTTCGGGGTGAAGCAGAACACCTGATCCTGGAACAGCTCCAGCTTGGTGTGCTCCAGAAACTCCTCCGGGCTGTCGCCCTCGGCGAGCAGCTCGATGGTCCGACGCAGCCACTGGTAGGCACCGCTCTCGGCGGCCAGCTTCGGGTGGACGCTGCCCTCGGTGCGTCCGAAGTCCTTGGCCGGGTCCTGGCCGAGATCCTTGTACTGGGCATGGGCGGCGATGCCGTACTCGGCGATCTCGTCCATGGCGCGGGTGCGGATCTGCAGCTCGACGCGCTGGCTCTTCGGCCCGATCACCGTGGTATGGATCGAGCGGTAATCGTTCTGCTTCGGCGTCGAGATGTAGTCCTTGTACCGCCCCGGGACCATCGGCCAGCTGGTATGGACGATGCCGAGCGCCGCGTAGCAGGACTGCACGGTGTCGACGACGACCCGGAAGCCGAAGATATCGGAGAGCTGCTCGAACGCCACCGACTTGCGCTCCATCTTCGACCAGATCGAGAACGGGCGCTTCTGCCGGCCGCTCACCTCCGCGGTGATGCCCTGGGCGGCGAGCTTGTCGGTCAGCACCTGCGCGATGGTCTCGACCACGCTCTCGGACTTGGCGGTGAGCCGCGCCAGCCGCTGCGTGATGGTGGCGTAGACCTCCGGCTCGATGTTGCGGAAGGCCAGGTCCTCCAGCTCCTCGCGCAGCTCCTGCATGCCCATGCGGCCGGAGAGGGGCGCGTAGATGTCGAGGGTCTCCTGGGCGATGCGGTGACGCTTGTCCTCCCGCATGTGCTGCAGGGTCCGCATGTTGTGCAGGCGGTCGGCGAGCTTGACCAGCAGGACGCGCACGTCGGCCGCCACCGCGAGCAGCAGCTTGCGGAAGTTCTCGCCTTGGGCGGCCTGCTTGGAGACGAGGTCGAGGCGCTTGAGCTTGGTCAGGCCATCGACCAGCGCGCCGATCTCGGGCCCGAACAGCCGGCGGATCTCCTCGAGCGTCGCCTCGGTATCCTCGACGGTGTCGTGCAGGACCGCGGCCACGATGGTGGCGTCGTCGAGGTGGAGGTCCGTGAGGATCGCCGCGACTTCGAGGGGATGGGCGAAGAACGGGTCGCCCGAGGCGCGCTTCTGCGTGCCGTGCGCCTGCATGGCGTACACGTAGGCACGGTTGAGCAGCGCCTCGTCGGCGGCGGGGTTGTAGCGCTTGACCCGCTCGACGAGTTCGTACTGCCGCATCATCCGCCGGGACGGGATCGGCTCCTGGGGGGCACGCGGGGTCGGGATCACGCGCGATTGTTCCGCAACCGCGGGGCCGGCGCCAGCCCCCCGAGCGGGAAAACCGCCCGGTGCGACCGCGGCATCCTCGGAACGAGAGAACCCGGCGTCTCCGCCGGGTCCGGTCTCGGTCAGGTCGTGCGTGTCGAGGCCCACGGGCCGGGGCTCACTCGCCCTCGTCGTCGGTCTCGACCGGCGGGGCGAGATTCTCGAGGCCGCGCAGGAGATCCTCCTCGCTCATCCGGTCGAACTGCACCGCCGCATCGTCGCTGGAGGATTGCGGCGCCACCGCGGCGGCGGCCGGCGAGCTCGACAGCAGCGGCACGGTCTCGGCCTCCGGCTCGTCGACCTCGACGTATTTCTGCAGCGAGTGGATCAGCTGCTCCTTGAGGTCGTCGGCGGTGATCGTCTCGTCGCCGATCTCGCGCAGGGCCACGACCGGGTTCTTGTCGCGGTCGCGGTCGATGGTCAGGGGAGCGCCGGCGGCCAGCAGGCGCGCCCGGTGGCTCGCCAGCAGCACGAGCTCGAACCGGTTCTCGACCTTCTCGATGCAATCTTCGACGGTGACGCGCGCCATGCGGGGCGGCTCCTTCTTGAGCGACGGTGATGTCGGGTATGGGCCCACCCTACACCGGATGCCGTTGTGCAACAAGCACAGCGGCTTGCGCAGGACGCGCGTCGCCAGCCCGCCCCGGGCGGGCCGGTCCCGGCCGCCGCGGCCCCATGGTGCGGCGCATTGTTGACACCCGGCGCCGCGGGTGCGAGTGCGCGCCCCATTCCAGAGTTTCGGCCGACACGGGCGGCGTTCGGCGCCGCCCGGCGCCAGCGATCAAGACGAGCCATGCGCGCACTCATCTTTCCCGGGCAGGGCAGCCAGGCGGTCGGCATGGCGCGGGACCTCGCCCAGGCCTTCCCCCAGGCGAAGGCCGTGCTCGACGAGGTCGATGCCGCGCTGAGCCAGAACCTGTCGCGGCTGATGTTCGAGGGGCCGGCGGAGGAACTGACCCTCACCGCCAACGCCCAGCCGGCCCTGATGGCGGCGAGCCTCGCGGTGTTGCGCGTGCTGGAGGCCGAGCGCGGCCTCGATCTCGAACGCGACGTCGCCTGCGTGGCCGGCCATTCGCTCGGCGAATACGCGGCGCTCGCGGCCGCCGGCAGCCTCACGGTGGCGGATGCGGCGCGGCTGCTGCGCCTGCGCGGCGCGGCCATGCAGGAGGCGGTGGCGCCGGGCGCGGGCGCCATGGCGGCGCTGATCGGCACCGATCTGGAGGCCGCCC
The DNA here is from genome assembly GCF_022829585.1 of Methylobacterium sp. J-026. GTDB lineage: Bacteria > Pseudomonadota > Alphaproteobacteria > Rhizobiales > Beijerinckiaceae > Methylobacterium. The sequence continues at coordinate 13,820 of NZ_JAKSYC010000213.1, read as the reverse complement.
GCGCCCTGGCCGAGGAGGCCGCCCGGGAGGCCGGCGGCGGCGCGGTCTGCGATGTCGCCAACGACAATGGCGGCGGCCAGGTGGTCCTGTCGGGCGACCGGCCGGCCGTGGAGCGCGCCATCGGCCTCGCCACGGGCCGCGGGATCAAGCGCGCGGTCATGCTCAATGTCTCGGCGCCGTTCCATTGCCGCCTGATGGCCCCCGCCGCCGAGGCCATGGCCCGGGCCCTCGCCGCCGTGACCCTGGCGGCCCCGCGCGTCACCCTCTACGCCAATGTCCGGGCGGCCCCGGTCTCGGAGCCGGAGGCGATCCGCGCGGCCCTGGTCGCGCAGGTCACCGGCACCGTGCGCTGGCGGGAGAGCGTCGCCGCCATGGCGGAGGCCGGCGTTGACCGGTTCCACGAACTCGGCGCCGGCAAGGTGCTCACCGGCCTCGTCAAGCGCATCGCCCCCCAGGCCTCGGCCACGGCGATCGGCACGCCCACGGACGTCGCCGCCTTCGCGCTCTGATCCCACAGGAGCCCCGCATGTTCGATCTCACCGGCCGAAAAGCCCTCGTCACCGGCGCCACCGGCGGCCTCGGCCAGGCGATCGCCCGGACGCTGCACGCCCAGGGCGCCACGGTGGCGCTCTCCGGCACGCGCCTGCCGGCGCTCGAGGCGCTGGCGGCCGAACTCGGCGAGCGGGCGAGCCCCGTGGCGGCCGACCTCGCCGACCGGGATTCGGTGGAGGGGCTGGTCCCGGCCGCCGAGGCGGCGATCGGCCCGCTGGACATCCTGATCAACAATGCCGGCATCACGCGGGACAACCTGTTCCTGCGGATGAAGGACGAGGAGTGGGAGCAGGTGCTCGCCGTGAACCTCACCGCCGCCTTCCGCCTGTCGCGGGCCGCCGTGAAGGGCATGATGCGCCGCCGCTCCGGGCGGATCGTCAATATCGGCTCGGTGGTCGGCTCGACCGGCAATCCCGGCCAGGGCAATTACGCCGCCGCCAAGGCCGGGCTCGTGGGCCTGACCAAGGCGCTGGCCGCCGAGGTCGCCACCCGCGGGATCACGGTCAACTGCGTCGCCCCCGGCTTCATCGCCTCGCCCATGACCGATGCCCTCACCGAGAAGCAGCGCGAGGGCATCCTCACCCGGGTGCCGGCCGGGCGCCTCGGCGAGGGGGCGGAGGTGGCGGCGGCCTGCCTCTACCTCGCCTCCGCGGAGGCGGGCTACGTCACCGGCCACACGCTGCACGTGAACGGCGGAATGGCGATGTACTAGACGATGGATACGGGTCGCGATCGCTGCCGAATCACCCCGGCCGACACGCAAGTGCCACACCGATGAAGGGTTTCTGAACGGCCCTCGCCTTGGCCGGAACCCTGTGCTACCACGCCCCGCGGCCGTACAGGGGGTTGACGGTTCAGCGAGTTTTCAGTCCAAGGCCCCCCGGCGGGGCCATCCCGGCTCAATGCGCCGGTTCACCTCGAAGCACGCGCGATCGGACACCGGCCCGTCAACAAGCCCGCAGGGGCGCGACGCGGCCACGGCACCACCCCGAGACGACTGACAGACCAAAAGGACGAGGACGGAAGACCGATGAGCGATATCGCTGAGCGCGTGAAGAAGATCGTCGTCGAGCACCTGGGCGTCGAGCCCGAGAAGGTGGTCGAGAGCGCCAACTTCATCGACGACCTCGGTGCCGACAGCCTCGACACGGTCGAGCTGGTGATGGCCTTCGAGGAAGAGTTCAACGTCGAGATCCCGGACGACGCGGCCGAGACGATCCAGACGGTCGGCGACGCCGTGAAGTTCCTGGAGAAGAACTCCGCCGCCTGACGGCGCCGGGGACCGGATTTCGCGCGGCGCGGGTGAGGCGAAACAGCCCCCGCGCCGTTACGCATTTCAAGGCTCGGAGTCGTGAAGGGTCCGCCGGGACCGATCCCGCCTCCGGAGGTGTTGGACGATGCGCGACCGCGGCGGCGACGGCGGGGCGGCGCTTCAGGACGGGACGAGTGCGATGCGGCGGGTGGTGGTCACGGGTCTGGGGATGGTCACGCCGCTCGGCAGCGGGGTCGAGCACACCTGGAGCCGCCTGATCGCGGGCGACAGCGGCGCCGGCCCGATCCGCGGCTTCGAATCCGCCGACCTGCCCTGCCGGATCGCCGCGCAGGTCGTGTTCGGCGACGGCACCGACGGCACCTTCAACCCCGACGCGGTGATGGAGCCCAAGGAGCAGCGCAAGGTCGATCCGTTCATCGTCTACGCCATGGCGGCGGCTGACGAGGCCCTGAAGGATGCCGGCTGGGCACCGAAGAGCCATGAGGACCAGTGCGCCACCGGCGTGCTGATCGGCTCCGGCATCGGCGGCATCGGTGGCATCTACGACGCCTCGGTGACCCTGCACGAGAAGGGCCCGCGCCGGATCTCGCCGTTCTTCATCCCGGGCCGGATCATCAACCTCGCCTCCGGCCAGGTCTCGATCGCCCACGGCCTCAAGGGCCCGAACAACGCCGTGGTCACGGCCTGCTCCACCGGCGCCCACGCCATCGGCGACGCGAGCCGGCTGATCGCGCTGGGCGACGCCGACGTGATGGTGGCGGGCGGCGCCGAATCGCCGGTCAACCGCCTCTCGATCGCGGGCTTCTCCGCCTGCCGGGCGCTGACCACGGGCTTCAACGACACGCCTGAAAAGGCCTCCCGCCCCTACGACCGCGACCGCGACGGCTTCCTCATGGGCGAGGGCGCCGGCATCGTGGTGCTGGAGGAATACGAGCACGCCAAGGCCCGCGGCGCGAAGATCTACGCCGAGGTGGTGGGCTACGGCCTCTCGGGCGACGCCTACCACATCACCTCCCCCTCCCCGGACGGCGACGGCGCCTTCCGCTGCATGAGCGCGGCGGTGAAGCGGGCCGGGATCTCGCCCGCCGAGATCGGCTACATCAACGCCCACGGCACCTCGACGCCCATGGGCGACGAGCTGGAGCTGAAGGCCGTGGAGCGGCTCCTGGGCGATGCCGCCGCGGGGGCGACCATGTCGTCGACCAAGAGCTCGGTCGGCCACCTGCTCGGCGCCGCCGGCTCGGTCGAGGCGATTTTTTCAATCCTCGTCCTGCGCGACGGCGTGATCCCGCCGACGCTCAACCTCGACAACCCCTCGGTCCAGACCAAGATCGACCTGGTGCCGTTCGAGGCGAAGCGGAAGCAGGTGGATGTCGTGCTGTCGAACTCGTTTGGGTTTGGGGGGACGAATGCGAGTTTGGTGATGCGGCGGGTCTAAAGCCTACTGCATAGCTGTATTTGTTGTTGGAGGGGCGGAAGCTAAAGTAGTCAGCATTGCTGAAATTACACTTCTAGCCATTCCGACAATCGTCAACGCTTCATCCAGTGATGGCGCAGCCTCTGGATGAATCAAAGGATTGCGGTGTAACTTGGCCATTTGTTCTAGAGTAGAAAGTATTCTTTCGTCGCCAACTTTTTTCTGACGCATCGTTGTAACGTATATGACGATGCTTCTTACCTTCGGGCGCGGTGAATTTCCTGTTACTGAAGAATAATAGCGCCGCAGAACACTCTCGGTAGCGCGAAAGACGTGAAAGCCACATGCTGTTGGCAGGTCGTAGGCCAACGCTTTACCCGCTTCATGTACGTCAAACATCGCTTCCGGAACTTTACCCCTCAATTCCGAGGGAAACATGGTCTCTGGTGCGTCAAGTAGAGATAACGTATCGTGACTCCCTTTTTGGGTTACAAAGAATGCTGGAGAGACACCGAGCTCAGCTTGAAGAGCAATCTTAAATTGTCCATACGCAGTCTTGACCTGATAAATATTAAACTCATTGACTAAAGTATCGTAATCTCTTGCGTCACGAGTTATTTCAGAAATGGTTGCAACCAACCCTTCTGCTGATTGACGACAGCTGCGGACAGAGTTTGCAAAAACGCTTGATCTAATAAAGCTTGATGTCGCATTTTCAGCTACAATAAGGGGCAATAGTATATCGCCAAGCTTTGTGCCGGGACCTTGCGGTAGGCGAGATAGGGCCTCAGTGCTTTCCGATAATTGAAGGATGTAAGGAAGCGAAATTCTGATCATTCGAAAATTGGCCGATCAAGTATATATTCTTGCTATATTTCATGCGAAAATGAGTCTTGTAAATGCTGTATGCTGAATTTCCAGGGACTTCACCACCCCCGCCGCTCCGCCTCCCCCGGCACCCGCCCCTGCGGCGTGAGCGCGTGCACCACCTCCGGCAGCGCCTGGGCCAGTTGCGAAAGCAGCGCATCACGGTCCAGCCCGGTCTGGCTCTGGAGGGTGTCAACCGTGTCGGGGCCGAGCGCCCGGGCGAGCTGGTCCGGGGCCACCGGGTGGTTGGCGCCGGATCCGATCCAGGACTCGATCACGTCGCCGAGGCCGCCCTGGCGGAAGCGGTCGACCAACCCGTCGAGGCCGCCGAGATCCCCCTGCCCCGCCGGGGCGGCGCGGCTCGGGGCCGGGGCGGCGCCCGGGCCGTCGAGCATGCCGGAGAGATCGGAAAAATCGCCGGGCGGCAGGGACGGGTCGACGGTCCCGCCCGGGTCGGTTTCGCGGCGCTGGCCGGCTTGGTCGAAGCCGCCGATATCGCCGGACGGGTCCGGGGCGCCGCGCCCGCCGCCATCGGCGGGGGGCCGGCCGGGATCGCCTTCATAGGGCCCGGCGCCGCCGGAGCGGTCGGCCCCCGGGCCCGGCTCACCCTGGCGGCCGTGGCCGAAGATGTCGCCGAAGCCGCCGCTCGCGCCCTTGGTCAGCAGCAGCATCAGCAGGGCCTTCACCAGGGGCGACATCCTCGCGGATCCCGGCTTCTGCCCGCCGAACACCTGACCGAGCACGCCGCCGATCGCCGATTCGAGCAAACCCATAGGCCCCTCCCCCGGGGCCCAGCCCGGGCCCGGGCGAACAACCCCGCAGGGTGGCCGCGGGTTGCGCGGGGACCGGTTCCCGGAGGCGGCCCTCAGCGCCGGACCGCGAGGTGCCGGCCCAGCGCCCCGAGGGCGCAGCCGGCGAGGTAGGGCGGCAGGATCAGGGCGGCGCCCTCCAGCCAGAGACCCGGCAGGCCGGGCACGAAGGCGGCGAGGGCCGCCGCCGCCACGAGCCCGGCGGCCACGAACAGGCCGAGCGGCACGGCGTACCGGTCCGGCCAGCCCGACAACGCACCGACCACGAGGCCGAGCGTCGCCGCCCCGGCGAGTCCGGGCCAGAATCCCACGAGCAGCAGCATCACGGCCGTCCGGCCTCCCTGCGGGCGCGGCGCCCAAGCGCATCGGGGCGCCCCCCGGCGCCCGGGGGCGGGGCGGAGCGAACGGGCCTCACGGCAGCAGCGCGAGGGTGACGGGACCGGCGGGGCCGTCCGGCCCGGCGCCGACCTGATCCGGGCGGGCGCCGGCCTGGAGCAGATATTCCACCACGGCCTGGGCGCGCAGCCGCGGCAGGTCCTGCGGCGGCTCCTCGGCGGCCTCCGCGGGTTTCTTCGGGGCCGGCTTGTTGCGTTTGGCAGCCTCGGTGCCGGACCCCTTGCCAGACCCGTTGCCAGGTCCTTTGGCGGCGTTCGCGGCGCCGGGCTTGGGGGCCGGCTTGGGGTCGGGCTTGGCGGTCGCCTCCGGCTTGGCCGCGCTGGCGATTCGGGTCGGCTCGGCGGCGCCCGGAGCCGCAGCGGCGCCCGGCGCGGGTTTCGCCGGGTCGGCGGGGCCCGAGACGGCGATGCGCAGGGCCGGACAGGCCTTGGCCAGGGCCGCCAGGGCGTCGAGGGTGGGATAGAAGGACGGGGCCGGCACGGGGCTGCCGACCGGGAAGCGCAGATCCGCCCCCGCGACCAGGGTGGCGAACTCCGTCCGGCAGGTCGCCGGATCGCGCCGTTCCGCCGGCTGCCGGGCCGAGACCGCGGCCTGCCCGGTCCAGCCGGGGGGCAGCGCCTCCGCGAGCCGGTCGGGCGCCCGGGCGGCGGCCTCGCGGTACAGGCTCTCCCCGGTCAGGCGCAGGGTCCGGTCGGAGACGCTCACCTCCCCGGCGGCGAGGCTTGCCACCAGGGGGGCCGCGGCCGCCAGCGCCGCGCCGAGATCCGGCGGCGCCCCGTCGGCGAGGCGTGTACGGTCGAGGATCGGCTCGCGGAACAGGCGCGGCCGCAGGGCGTCGAGCACCCGCTCCCGGGTGGCGGCATCTGGGACATGCCCGGTGAGCGTGACCGCCTCCGGCGTCCGGCGGATCGCCACCCGATAGGGCGAGAGCGGCCGGGCCATCAGCGAGACCGGCCCGGCCATCACGCCGGCGGGCCGAGCGTCGCGCATCAGCGCGGCGGCGTCGGGGATCGCCTGCCCGTCGATGGCGTCGCCGCTGACCGAGACCGCGCCGTCCGCGAAGGCGACACGGCCGGTCTGGATCAGCGCGGCGAGGCGAAACGCGAAGGCGATCAGGTTCCTCGGATCGATCGCCGGGTCCAGGCCCCGGGCGGTCACGAGCCGGTCGTCCACGGTCCCGCCGGGGGCTCCGGCGGCGATCTCCTGCGCGGCCTCCTCTGCGGCGCGCCCGGCGGCCGCGCGGTCCGCCGCGGAGGGCACGAAACCGTCGAGGACGATCCCGTGCGCGGTCTTCTCCACGGCGAAGCGGTACTGCGCCACCCGCGGTGGCAGGATCTCGATCCGACCGATGCTGAACCCCTCCGGCGGATCCGACAGGGCCGCCCGCAGCGCCTCGTAGGCCGGCACGTCCAGCGCCTCGCCGGACAGGCTGAGCACGGTGTCGCTGAGCGCCGCGCGCCCGCCGGCGGCCAGCCCGGAGAGCCGCGCCGCCAGGAAGGCCGCCGCGCCGGGGAAGTCCGGTGGCGCCCCCCGGGCGGCTCGGGCGGTGTCATCGAGACTGGTGCCGGGGCCCAGCGCCTCGGTGATCCGCGCCTCCAGGGCCCGCCGGCCGATCTCGGCCGGCCGGCTGCCCTCCAGGGCGACCCGGTTCGGCCGCAGGCGGATCGCCGCCCACTGGAACGGCGCGGCGGTCTCGACCAGGCCGAGCCCGGAGACGATCCGGCGGGGCCCGTCCAGGGCGGCGAGGCGGGACAGGATCGTCGCGCGGGCCGCTGCATCCGGCGCCTCGCCGGCCGCCGCGAGGTCGCGGCCCCGCGCCTCCAGCCGCAGCCAGGGCTCGCCGGTGGCAGTGGCGGTGCCGGCCGCCACCGGCGCAGAAGCGGCCTCGAGCCGCTCGGCGATCTGCGGGGCGGCGTAGAGGCTGGCGCTCGCCCAGACCAGCGCAAGCGCCGGCAGGCCGGCGAGCCAGCCGATGCGGCGCAAGCCTCGGGTGATGGGTTCGGGCAAGGGCACGGTCGTGAGCGGGTCGGATCCGGTGGCGAGACGACACCGCCTTTCCGGCAGCATGAAGGCCGCCCCGGCCCGACCCGCGACGCCGCGCCGCCGGAACCCCCCCGGATCGGTCCGGTTGGCCGAGGTACCCGTCATCCGGAGACCGTCATGCGGGCCATCGTCGCCGTCATCCTGCTCGCCGCGCTCGCCGCCCCGGCCTCGGCCCAGACCCTGTCGGCCACCGCCACGGCGCCCGCTTCGGCCTCCCTGGAGCCGATCACGGCGATCGCCAATCCCGGGCAGCTCAGCCTCGGCGGCACCTCCACCACCGGACCGTTCCCGACCCTCTCGGCCCAGTCCGGCGGGCTCCTGAATGCCGGTCAGCTCAGCCTCAGCGGCGCCGGTGGCGGCGGCGGCACCATCGCTGCCCCGTCCAGCGCAAGTTCCGGCGCCGGCCAGCTCGGCCTCGCCTCGGGCACGGGGATCACCGGCGGCGCCGGGGTCACGGGGTCGACCGGCGGCGGGACCACGACCGGCGCGTCCGGGACCCAGAGCGGCTTCGGCCTCGGGTCGATCTCGGGGAGCAGCCTGTCGTCGAGCTTCGGGACGACCGGCCTGGGGAGCGGCTCGACCTTCGCCACAGGCCTGAACACCGGTACCGGCCTGACCACGTCGCGGGTCTCCACATTCGGGTCGTCCACCTTCGGCAGCGGCGCGGGCTTCGCCACGGGCCTGGGCACCAACGCCACCACGGCGTCATCGCGCGCGGGGACGACCGGAAGCGGGACCACGAACGCCGCCGAGGCCGCCGCCCTCGGAAATGCGGCCTCCGGCCTCGGGACTTTCGGAACCACCAGCGCGACCGGCGCCGCCGCGAGCGTCAACGCCGCCGCGAACGTCAACGCCAGTGTGACGGCATCCAGCGCGTCCGGTACGGCCTCGGGCGGAGCCGGGATCGCCGCCGCTTCGGGCGCCGCGGCGGGCCGGGATCTCGACCTGGTCCAATCGGCACGCACGGCTCAGGCCGGCGGGGGAGCGTCCGGCGGCGCCGGCATCAGCGGCGCGGGTGCCGCCCCCGGCCGGGTCGGCGACCTCTGCAGCGGTCCGCTCGCGGAGGCTTGCCTCGGCGGGGCCAACGCCTACTGACCGGCCCGCCCCGGGAACCGCCGCTCCGGCGCGGCCGTTCATTCCGGACCGGCACCTGGGCCGGGACAGGAGACAGGGATGACCGTCATTCTGAGCCGCGTTTCGCTCGCGGCCGCTCTCGTTCTGGGTCTGTCGAGCGCGACCCTCGCGCGGGAAGCGGGCTCTCGTCCTCACGGGGCCGGGACCGCATCGGGCCTGCACGGGATCGGCTTCAACGAGCAGAGATTCGGCGCCAACCTGCGGACCGGCAGAGACCAGCCCTATACCTGGCCGGTGAGCGACCGCTACCGTCCGATCTCGCAGCCCTATTACGGCCGCGCCTACTGAGGGCGGCGCACCACCGGCCGGCGCGGATGCGCGCCGGTTCTCACCGGGATCGGGACCAGGAGGGTGCGTGATGGCTGTGCGGAGGCGGCTCGTCCTCGCGATCCTGCCGCTCGCATCCCTCGCGCGCCTGCCGGCCCAAGCCGGGGAGTTCGCTCAGGGGCCGCCGGCCCCGGGCATGGCCCTCACGCGTGCGGATCCCGGCATGGCGAACAGCGTTCCTGCGGGGCTGTCCGATCCGGCCGCGTCGCCGCTCTCGCCTCAGATCGATCCGGGCAATGGCCGGCGCCTCGGGGGGCCGGGCGGCGGGTTTCCGCCCCTCAAGGGACAGCTTCCGAACCAGCGCACCGGGTCACGGCACCAGCACGTGGTTCATGACATCTGCATCGGCTGTTGAACGCCGACGGCCGTCCTACTGCACGACCCGGGACAGGGTATTGGCCCGGATCCAGCGCGGCGAGAGGATGTCACCGGCTTCGGTGATGATCCAGGGCTGCGCATCCTCGGCCTCGATCGCCCGTGCGGCGACGGCGAGGGCCTCGCGCAGGGTCGCGAATGGCCGTCCCTGTGCCGATCGACCGGGCGCACGCTTCGGCCAGACCGTCAGTTCGGCACGTTTGTCGAGATCAGCGGGCGTCATGCTGTCGCTCCGGATGCTGCGCGGTTGAAACCCTCCTTAGCGCACCCGTGTGACGCGGATCTGGCGAACGTGTTGCCGATTCGTGTCGTCGCCACCACGGCGACGCAACCTGCAGATTTCACCCGACCAGCCGCTCGCAACGGGGCTCGGCTCAAATCTTATCTCGGCCGATCTCAATTTTTATTTGAGCAATGCGCGGAGGAAGTTTAATTCATTTGCGCTGAATGCATGGCGGGGTGGGCATTCGATTGTCGGGACCGCCTCTGACGAGACAGATATTCTTGCAGGACAATGCCGATCCTGCGTTATGTTGCAATGCGCCATCGTCATACCGCAGTGCACAAAAGTATGGTCTCTTAGGTCGTCGGTCGCCCCACGCGATCGACACGGAGACGCACCATGCGCACGATCTTCATCCTGGCGTCGGCCGCTCTCGCCTCGGCCGCCGTCTTCGCCGGCCCCGCCTCGGCCGAAGAGCCGTTGCACCTGACGCCGCCGCTCTACCGGGATCAGGCCCGGGGCGCCCAGCAGGCTCGCCCGATCACCGACCTGACGACAACGCCGCAGCCCGTGCGGGTGACGGCGAACCGCATGCGGACTGTTTCGACGGTGGAGCGGTCCATGGTCCAGGCCTCCGCCGCGCCTCTGCGCTGAGGCCCGGGAGCGGGGACGCGCCGCGGGGTTGCCTCCGCAACCGTCCGTGCGTGACTGCCTGACAGTGCACAAACGGCGCGCCGTTCATGGGCTGCCGCAGCGGGGGCCAGGCCCGATCCGTCGAGGCGTCCACGCCTGCTGATCCGGTTCGGTGCCCGGAGCCGTCGCCGCCATCTCGCACCCGTCGCGATATGGACCCAGCCGAGCGTATGGGACAGCCGTCGCCAGGAGCACGGCCCGTTCGGCCTGCCGGAGACCCAGCCGCAGAGCATCATCCGCCGAGCGGCCTATCTCTCCACGATCCTCCGTGACCACAGCCCGTCGCGCCGCGGCCGTCAGATCGCGGTCTCGCGACGGATGACGGCCTCCTCGCCGGTGCCCTTCTGCGACAGGCCGACATCCGGATCCTCATCCGTCATCGGCAGCGGCCTGTTCGAGGTTTCCCGCTCGCGCTCCTCGGGATCGGCCGGTGCCGGGTCGGGTGATCCGGGGCCGCTCTCCCGCGGCATGATCTCGTGAGCGTCCGTCATCCGAGGCCTCCCCGCCTCACGACAACGCGGCGACGCCCGCCCGGGTCCCGTACCCACAGGCATTCAAGACAGGATCGGGACCGCAGCCCTATATAGAGGTCAGGAGAGTGGGGAGAGCGTTGTGTTTACCGTCAAGGGGATCGACCCGTCCGGCCGCGTGATGACCTTCGCCTGCGGGACGGACGAGCAGGCCATGGAGAAGACCTGGGAACTGGCCCGGCGGGGGTTCCGCGAGATCATGGTCTCAGATCCGAAGGGCAAGGAGATGTCCGCTGCCGCCTTCGAACGGTCCCTGAACATCGACTGGGAATGAGGATCTTTCCCCGGCGTGGCCGTCAGTGCAACTCGTAGCAGTTGGTGATGACGCGCGGCGTGCGCGTCACGTCGTAGAGAATCGAGCACTGGACGAGATACGTCCTGTCCCGCTTGCGAAACAGGATCAGGGACGAGGGGTTGTCGAAGGTCCCGGTATAGCCTGCGATCTCCCACCCCTCCGCGTTCAGCCGCTCGATGCTGAGCGGCTGCTCGGCGGCCGCACCCGTCGACATCCAGCCCAGACAGGCAGCGAGGCGCAGACCCCCGCGGAGGGGAACACGGCGCATCGGATTCCGCCGGGCAGGGGCACGGGAAGTGTCTGACCCGCGTGGGGCGTCCGCATGCGCTCCCATCGGTCGGTGCGGCAGGCCTCTCACAGGCCCGGAACGTCGTCGATATCGGGGACTGATTCTCCGCTTGGCGGTGCCGGATCGTCCTCCGGGGCGGGCGGAAGCCGCGGGGGCGGCATCTCCCCGGTATTCGGCGGCATTGGCAGGCCCTGTGGCAGATCGGGATCGGGCAGCGCGTCGCCGTCAGGCGATCTCGGATCCGGCATGGTCCCTCCTCAGCCTTTCAAGCCGCCATCTCCACGGCGGTCGCAGGATAGGAACGGCCGACCGGCCCGTTGGTGCCGGGATGCGGCAGGGGCGACGGGGGCGCAGCCGGGGCGCCGTCAGGCCGTTTCCAGTTCGCGCCGCAGGTCCAGCTTCTCCGGACGCACCGGATCGGTCATCTCGGTGGCGGCCCCGATCTCCTCCCGCTTGCGCCAGACCGCCCGGCAGATGAGGATCTCGTTGCACGCATCGAGGCTGAGCACGAAGCGGTCGGGGACGATCTCCGCTTCCGGGAGGGCGATGCGAATACCCCCGGCAGACCGGTCGTAAACGATGCAGGGCAGGCTGCGGTGCTCGTCCACCGAGATACTGCCGATTTCATTCAGGAGCGTACGCGGAGCGCTGCGTCGTTCGAACATCGCGGCCTCATGAAAACTCAGGGGCCAAGATCGACGAAGCGCGTTCAGGAAGGCTCTTCGAAAAGCGTCGAATTGTCCGTTTCGACGCTCGACTGTGTAGAGCGGAATTTCCCCAAGGCTCGAAGGCGTCCGCGGACCGGACATACCACTATAGAATCGAGCGCTATCGTCCGGCGGGCGGCCTCTGCGATCCGGATTCGGCCCGGTACGGGCGTATCCCTACCCCGTGATCACCTCGACGAGGGTGGTCAGGAAGCCGAGGGCGACGGCGCCGATTCCGCTCATGAACGCCACGTCCCACCCGGCGAACTCTTTCGATCGGGGCGCGCGCATGAAGGCGAAGAGCGTCAGGGCGGCGCCGCACACGACGAGGGCGATGGCAATATAGACGGGTCGGGTCATGGCGCTTCCTCCTTCGCCGGTCCCGCGGCCCTTCAGGGCTCTTGTCCGGACGATGGAGACCAGCGTGATCAGTGTAGACTCATCCGTCGTCAAAACATGACAGACGAGGAGGCGGTGAACAAGAAGATAATCTGTTCTGCATTGCAGAACAGCGCGCCGGCCTAAGCTAAGATCTGATCTTCCGACGGGTCGCGGGCGGCGCGCGTCCTCTCGGCCGCCTCGGATGCGTGCTCAGTCGACGAAGACGCGAACGCCGTCCGTATTGAGGATGTCGCGCTGATCGGCACACCATTGGTCGGCGCCGACCGAGGCGATCTCGTCCGCGACGCGCCGGCCCTCGGCCGCGATGGCCGTCTCGGCCCGATGGTGTCCCATGGTCGTTTCGAGGGCTCGCCGCGCCGTCCGGGACAGGCCGTCCGACACGGCGTCATCCACAGAATAGAGTGTCCGGCAATACAGCACGATCCCGGCCTGCGCGCCGACGATCCGTACCAGGCCGTCAAGCGTCGCGGCGCGCTTGGACGCCGTCGCGTCCGTGGCGTCCTCGGCGGACACAGCGGGCAGTGGCGCGGCGGCGAGCAGGGCGGCGAGCAGCGCGCGTCTCATCCTCGGGCATTCCTTCTCGGTCCTGGACCGAACCGTCCATCTGGAACGTCACGGCGCCGAAGCGCTCAGGGGCGGCTGATCACTTTCTGGCGGCCATCAGGTCGTGGGCGAGCACCGTCAACTTGCCGATCAGGCTGCTGATATCCCCGCCCTTGCACGACCACTGCGTCCCGATCGCCTCGCCATCCGCCGAGACGGAGACGACCGCCACCGAGCGCAGCCGGCCTTCGCGGGCGAGCGCCAGCTGGTCCTGCAGGACGGCGATGATCGACGCGGTGTCCTCGTCGGCCACGGTGGGTGCGATATGCGCCGGGAATGGCACCACCGAACTCGATATCGTCTGCTCTCGCTTCATCGCACCGTATCCCTCGGTTCTCGTTCTCGGGATCCGGGGTGCGCAGACGCTTTGTGCAGAGTGTGGCAGCTTGTCCGTGACGAGCCATGTCGTCGAGGAGTGTTGCATCGCAGCAACGCTGGCCCCGGCAGCCGGCTCTCCGTTGCGTGACAGCTCCGGCCGCAGCCGTCAGGCCACGTCGGCCGGGTGGATGGGCCCCGTCGCGGCACCGTGGAGATGGTCGTCGACGGGGTTCCCTGGGCGCATCCGCCCTCAGGCGGCGCGGCGACCCTTGCGCTCGCGCTCGGCCATGGCGCCGGGCTGTCCGAGGCCGATCGCCTTGGCCAGGGCAGAGCGCTGCTCGGCGTAGCTCGGGGCGACCATCGGGTAATCGGCCGGCAGGCCGTAGCGGTCACGGTAGCCGCGCGGGTCGAGCCCGTGGCTGGTCAGGTGGCGCTTGAGCGTCTTGTAGGTCTTGCCGTCGATGAAGCTGACGATCCCGTCGGACCGGACCGACTTGCGGATCTGGGCCGCGCTCGGCCGGTCCGGATCGGCCTGATGGGCGGCTACGCCCGTCTCCGGACGCAGGG
>NZ_JAKSYC010000099.1 GCF_022829585.1 Methylobacterium sp. J-026 | reverse complement strand
TGGACTTGGCGGTCCTCGCCAGCCTGGCGATCGCCTTTCAGCCGGTCGGCTACCACCGCGTGACGCCCCTGGCCTACCGCTCGACGCCCCTGGGCATGGGGTTCGGCCGGTCGCGCTTCTCCAGTCCCGACGACGGTTTCGAAGTCCTCTACCGCGCCGCGGACCTGGCGACGGGCATAGCCGAGACGCTGATCCGCGACCGGTTCGAGAATCGCCGCCGGCGCCGGATCGGCGCGGCGGAGATCGCGCGCTGGGGCGTGACGCGGGTGAGAGCGGCCCGGCCGTTGACCGTGATCGACCTGCGGACCACCGGCCTCCTGCGCCTCGGCATCTCCACGGATGCCGGCCGCGCCAAGGTCCATCGCGACGGTCCGCGTCTCAGCCGCGCAATCCACGCGACGAGCGATGCCAACGGCATCCTATACGGCTCGCGGTTGACCGGTGCGGCCTGCTGCGCCGTCTATGACCGGGCGGTCGCGACGCTGCGGGCCGAGCCCGTCACGGAACTGCTGCAGGAAGCGTCCCTGGCGAGCGTGCTCGGCAGCCTGGCCGTCGAGCTGGTGATCTCCGCCTGAGACCGGGCGGCCCCCGCGCCATCCTTTCGCCTTGCGGGGCTGGCGGGATGGGTTCAGTGTCCCCAGCGATTTTTCGGGGACGCCCCGCCATTCCCGCGCCCGGCCCTCGGAGGGGCCCGGCGCCCAGGAGCCGCGATCGGTTCATGATGACAACACGCGCCCGCCGGAGCGTCTCGGCGCTCGCCCTGCTGCTCGCCGCAGGGCTCCCGCAGATCGCGCTCGCCGCCCAGCCGCGGGAATCGAGCCCGGTGCTCGATTACGAGCCCGCGGATTCGCTCGAGGGCAACTTCCTCTCCGCCTACATCGCGGGCGCCGCCCGGGACACGGCGGCGGCGGCGACCTTCTACCGCGAGGCGGTCAAGGCCGATCCGCGCAACGCCGAGCTGGTCGAGCGCGCCTTCATCTCGCTGCTCGCCGACGGCGCCCTGCCGGACGCGTTCCGGGCCGCCGAGAAGCTGATCGCCCGCGATCCGACCAACGGGCTCGCCAACCTCTCCCTCGGGGTGCGCCAGATCAAGGCCGGCCAATGGGCCGCCGCCCGCCAGAACTTCTCCCGCAGCGGCCGGGGCGCGGCGACCGACCTCACCGCGACCCTGCTCACCGCCTGGTCGTATGCCGGGGCCGGCGACGGCAAGAAGGCGCTGGAGACGGTCAACAAGCTCCGGGGCGAGCGCTACTACAACACGTTCCGCGATTACCACGCCGGTCTGATCGCATCGGTCACCGGCGACAATGCCGAGGCCGAGCGGCGCCTCAAGGCCGCCTACGAGGCCGACCGCAACACCCTGCGCATCGTCGACGCCTATGCCCGGATGGAGGCGAGCCTCGGCCGCACCGACCTGGCGATCCAGGCCTATTCCGACTTCGACCAGCTCTCGCCCCGGCACCCGCTGGTCCGTGACGCCCTGGACAAGCTCAAGGACGGCAAGCCGCTGGCCCGGCTGATCGGCAACGCCCAGGAGGGCGCCGCCGAGGTGCTGTACGGGCTGGGCTCGGCGGGCTCGACGCAGGGCGACGAATTGCCCGCGGTGATCTACCTGCGGCTGGCGCTCTACCTCGCCCCCGACCACGCCCTCGCCCGGCTGACGCTCGCCGATACCCTCGACCGGATGAAGCAGCCGGAGCGCGCCAACGAGGCCTACGCGCAGATCCCGGCCACCTCCCCGCTCAAGCTCAACGCCGACATCCAGATCGGCCTGAACCTGGAGCAGATGGGCAAGGCCGACGAGGCGCTGGCGCATCTCGACGCGACCATGAAGGCCCATCCGGACGACATCGACGTGATCACGGCACTGGGCAACGTCCAGCGGGCGCGCAAGAAGTACGAGGAGGCCGCCGCCACCTATACCCGCGCCATCGACCTGATCGGCGACCGGCCGCAGGCGAATTACTGGACGACCTACTACTTCCGCGGCACCGCCTACGAGCGCGCCAAGCAATGGCCGAAGGCCGAGGCCGACCTGAAGAAGGCCCTCGCCCTGGTGCCGGCCAGCCAGCCGGCCGCCAAGGCCCAGGTGATGAACTACCTCGGCTATTCCTGGGTCGACCAGAACACCAACATCGACGCGGCGTTCAAGCTGCTGCAGCAGGCGGTCGACGCCAGCCCGCGCGACGGCATGATCGTCGACAGCTTGGGGTGGGCCTATTACCGCCTGGGCCGCTGGGACGACGCGGTGCGCGAATTGGAGAAGGCGGTCGAGCTGAAGCCCGGCGACCCGACCATCAACGACCACCTGGGCGACGCCTACTGGCGCGCGGGCCGGCGCCTGGAGGGCAAGTTCCAGTGGCAGCACGCCAAGGACCTGAACCCCGAGCCGGACGACCTCGCGCAGATCAACGCGAAGCTCAAGGACGGGCTGCCGGAGATCGAGAAGCCCACCGCCACCGCCGAGACCACGCCGGCCCCGGTGGCCGCCCCGCACAACGCCGAGAACCCGGAACTGCCCAAGGGCGCGCCCCAGCCCCACGAGGCGCCCGGCGCCGCCGACAAGGCCAAGAAGTCGGGGGGGTGAGAGCCCCGGTCGCGCGACGGGCGATCATCCAAACAATCCCCCTCATCCTGAGGTGCCCGCGTCAGCGGGCCTCGAAGGCGCCCTCCAGAAGACACTGTGACCTCTGGAGGTCTCCTTCGAGGCCTCCGCTACGCTCCGGCACCTCAGGATGAGGGGGATTGTTTGGATGGCGGCTGCGCGGTCGGGCGTTTCGCCAGCTGCTGCAAGGCGTCCCAATCCTCTCGGATCAACGCCTCCTTCTTGGCCCGGCCCCAGCCCTTGATGCGCCGCTCGGCCGCGATGGCATCGGTGATGCGGTCGAACTGTTCAGCATAGACCAGCGTCACAGGCCGGCGCCGACTGGTATAACCGGGATACATGCCGGCCTGATGCTCGCTCAGCCGCTTGTCCAGGCTCTCGCCGCGAGCAGAACCGACATAGTAACTGCCGTCGGAGCAGCGCAACATATACACAAAGGCTGCCACGACCCGATTCGTCCCGGCGGAGGAGGAAAAGCCTAGCAGGATCGAAGATCCAGCGCTCTCCCCTCATCCTGAGGTGCCGGAGCGCAGCGGAGGCCTCGAAGGAGACCTCCAGCCAGCCGCGCGATCCCTGGAGGCCTCCTTGAGGCCCGCTGA
Organism: Methylobacterium sp. J-026; assembly: GCF_022829585.1. Lineage (GTDB taxonomy): Bacteria > Pseudomonadota > Alphaproteobacteria > Rhizobiales > Beijerinckiaceae > Methylobacterium. The sequence continues at coordinate 15,184 of NZ_JAKSYC010000099.1, read as the reverse complement.
CGCGGGCACCTCAGGATGAGGGTAAGGGAAGGAAAGCCGGTCCGGCACCGCCCTGCGGGCCCACTGCGAAGCTGCGAACCAAAAAACTTGTTTTGTCCGCCACCTCATAAAAATCGACGCGCTTTTCCCCTCCGTTTGACGCACACTGCGCAGCCGTTCGCGGGCGGCCGCCTGCAGGGCTGGACATCCGCACGGCAACAGCCGGCGGCGGGCCGAGAGCCCGTGACTCAGGGAGGGAACGCCCATGCCGTCAGACATCGAGATCGCCCGCGCCGCGACCCTGAAGCCAATCGCGCAGGTCGCCGAGACGCTCGGCATCCCGGATGACGCGCTCCACAATTACGGCAAGCACATCGCCAAGCTCGACCACGGCTACATCGCCGGGCTCGAGGGCAGGACACCCGGCAAGCTCGTGCTGGTGACGGCGATCTCCCCGACGCCGGCGGGCGAGGGCAAGACCACCACGACGGTGGGCCTGGGCGACGCCCTGAACCGCATCGGCCAGAAGACCATGATCTGCCTGCGTGAGCCGTCCCTCGGGCCGTGCTTCGGCATGAAGGGCGGGGCGGCCGGCGGCGGCAAGGCGCAGGTCGTGCCGATGGAGCAGATCAACCTGCACTTCACCGGCGACTTCCACGCCATCACGTCGGCCCACAGCCTCGCGGCCGCGCTGATCGACAACCACGTCTACTGGGCCAACGAGCTCAACATCGACGTGCGCCGGATCCACTGGCGCCGGGTCGTCGACATGAACGACCGGGCCCTGCGCCAGATCACGCAGTCGCTCGGCGGCGTCGCCAACGGGTTTCCGCGGGAGGACGGGTTCGACATCACAGTGGCCTCCGAGGTGATGGCGGTGTTCTGCCTGGCCAAGGACCTCGCCGACCTGGAGGAGCGCCTCGGCCGGATCGTCATCGCCGAGACCCGGGACCGCAAGCTCGTCACCCTCAAGGACGTGAAGGCGACCGGCGCCATGACGGTGCTGCTCAAGGACGCCCTGCAGCCGAACCTCGTGCAGACCCTGGAGGGCAACCCGGCCCTGATCCACGGCGGCCCCTTCGCCAACATCGCCCATGGCTGCAACTCGGTGATCGCCACCCGGGCGGGCCTGCGGCTCGCCGACTACACGGTGACGGAGGCCGGCTTCGGCGCCGATCTCGGCGCGGAGAAGTTCTTGGACATCAAGTGCCGGCAGGCCGGCCTGACCCCGTCGGCGGTGGTGGTGGTGGCGACGATCCGCGCCCTGAAGATGCATGGCGGCGTCGACAAGAAGAGCCTCGGATCCGAGAATATCGGCGCCCTGGAGAAGGGTTTTGCGAATCTCGCCCGGCACGTCACCAACCTGCGCGGCTTCGGCCTGCCGGTGGTGGTCGGCGTCAACCATTTCTACGCCGACACCGACGCCGAGCATGCCAGGCTCAAGGAGCTGTGCCGCGAAAAGCTCGACGTGGAGGCGATCACCTGCCGCCACTGGGCCGAGGGCGGCGCCGGCGCCGAGGAGCTGGCCCGCGCCGTGGTGACGCTCAGTGAGGCCGAGCCGGCGCCGATCCGCCACGCCTACGAGACCGAGGCGCCGCTCGCGGAAAAGATCCGGACCATCGCCACCAAGCTCTACGGCGCCGCCGACATCCAGATCGAGTCCAAGGCGGCCCAAAAACTCGCCGCCTTCGAGAAGGACGGCTACGGCAACCTGCCGATCTGCATGGCCAAGACCCAGTACTCGTTCTCCACGGATCCCGGCCTGATGGGTGCGCCCGAGGGGCATATCGTGGGGGTGCGCGACGTCCGGCTCTCGGCCGGGGCCGGGTTCGTGGTGGCGATCTGCGGGGAGATCATGACCATGCCGGGCCTCCCCCGGGTGCCCGCCGCCGACACGATCCGGCTGGACGCCGACGGGCAGATCGACGGGCTGTTCTGAGGATCAAGCGGGCGGCCGCGAGCCGCCTTCCTCCGAAGGCCAGATCAAGGCTGCGCGGAGGCGTCCCAGGGGGTCAGGAGAGATCGGCCGCCCTGGGCCGATCGCTGGAACGCGGAAACGCGATCTCGACATCTTCGACGCCGGCCGGCAACCCCAAGGCCTCCACGATGCTGTGCAGGCCGTGGCCAGGCTTGCCGCTATCCGTGATGCGCACAGGTGCCGCTGCCGTCTTGGCGCGTCCGGTATCCTGATCGGACTCCGGGCCGGTGAGTCTGGTGATCGTCATGCTCGAAATCCCTTATCGGATTTAGATGTCTTGCCCAACCATCCGCAGGGCTCTGCCCGGCACCCACAAAAGGTCACAGACCAGCCCTTTCAAGGTGTTTGATCGGGTCGCGATCAGGACGTTTTGCCAAGCGGATTCATACGTCTTCACGTGACGCCAACGCTTCGAAAAATCGGCGTTTTCCCCTCCCCCTTGCGGGGAGGGGTCAGGGGTGGGGGTGGTCCAGGATGAGGCGTACCGGTGCCGTCTGAACCACCCCCACCTCCAACTCCTCCCCGCAAGGGGGGAGGAGAGCGCGGCCCGTCTCACCCAAATCGCTGCGCCAAACACCTTAAAAGGACTGGGTTACAGACCTTTTGAAACCGGGACCTACGCGTCCCCGAACAACGCCACCGCCAGCCGCGAATGATCTTCCCGCAGGCGGCCGAGATCGACCCCGAGCGGCTGCCCGTCGATCACCCGCCAGCGTCCTGCCACCATCACCCGGTCGGCCCGGGTGGCGCCGCACAGCACCAGCGCCGCCAGCGGATCGTGGGCGCCGGAGAAGCGCAGCTCCTCCAGGGTGAACAGGGCGAGGTCGGCCTCCCGGCCCGGTTCGATCCGGCCGATATCGGTGCGGCCGAGGCAGGCGGCCGAACCCTCCGTGGCCCAGCGCAGCGCGTCGTGATGCGTCACCGCCTCCGCTCCGTAAGTGAGCCGGCTCAGCATCAGCGCGTGGCGCACCCCCTCCATCAGGTTCGAGCTGTCGTTGGAGGCCGAGCCGTCGACCCCGAGCCCCACGGGGGAGCCCGCCGCCTCCAGCTCGCAGGTGCGGCAGCGCCCCGACGCCAGGGTCATGTTCGAGGTCGGGCAATGGCACACGCCGACCCCCGCCTTGCCCAGCCGGGCGACCTCGGCGTCGTTGAAATGGATGCCGTGGGCGAGCCAGACCCGGTCGTTCAGCCAGCCGACCTGTTCCAGATACTCCACCGGCCGGCAGCCGAACATCGACAGGCAATAGGCGTCCTCGTCGAGCGTCTCGCCGAGATGGGTGTGCAGGCGGCAGCCGTGGCGGGCGGCGAGGGTCGCGCTCTCGCGCATCAGGCGCTGGGTCACCGCGAAGGGCGAGCAGGGGGCCAGCCCGATCTGGACCATCGCCCCCGGGGCCGGATCGTGGAACAGGTTCAGCACCCGCTCGCAATCCGAGAGAATCGTGTCGTCGTCCTGCGTCAGCGCCGCGGGGGGCAGGCCGCCCTCCCGGTCGGACAGGCTCATGGAGCCGCGGGTGATCGCCGCGCGGATTCCGAGCGCCCGGGCCTCGTCGACCTGGACGTCGACCGAATCCTCCAGCCCCTTCGGGAACAGGTAATGGTGGTCGCCCGCCGTGGTGCAGCCGGAGAGCAGCAGCTCGGTATAGGCGACCCGGGTGGCGAGCCGAAACGCCTCGGGGGTGATCCGCCCCCAGATCGTGTAGAGCGCCTTCAGCCAGGGGAAGAGCGGTTTGTTGATCGCGATCGGATGGGCGCGGGTCAGGGTCTGGAAGGCGTGGTGATGGGTGTTGATCAGCCCGGGGATGACCACGTGGCGCGCGGCGTCGAAGGTCTCGTCCACCGGGGCGGCCGGCCGGGCGCCCGCCGCCACGAGCTCGACGATCCGGCTGCCCGCCACGACGATCCCGCCCCCCGCGCCCGCCGCCAGGATGGCGCGCGGATCGCGGATCCAGAGGCGGCGTCCCGATTCGACTGCTTCGGCCATGTCTTTCACCGCTCCCTCTGCCCGACCCGGGATGCGTAGCGGAGCGGTCGGACGGTCCGCAAGCGGGCCGGTCCGGGGAGCACCGTCCCGGGGACCGCGCGGACCGGGGGCGGTACGAACAGGCTCCGTTCCGTCGCGGCGGGTCCGGGCCCTGGCCCCGGCGGCGGCCGGGTGGCGGGCCCGGGTCGACCGGACAGGGTTGACGGGCCTCGGCCCGCTTGGGAAACGTCACGGGGACTGACCTATCACCCGTTGGGAGCGGCCACGCCGTGACACGGACAGCCCCGGGCGCGGAAACCTTCGCGGCGCCCCCCGTCCCGGCCACCCTCGGCAGCGACGACCTGATCGAACTCCTGTTCTTCGCCTATCGCGATTTCGTGGGCGATCCCGACCGGATCCTGGCGGCCTACGGCTTCGGCCGGGCGCACCACCGGGTGCTTCACTTCGTCGACCGCTATCCGGGCCTGACCATCGCCGAACTCCTCGACATCCTGCGCATCACCAAGCAGAGCCTCAACCGGGTGCTCAAGGACCTGATCGGCCAGGGCTACGTCGCCCAGAAGCCCGGCCCGAGCGACCGGCGCCAGCGCCTGCTCTACTGCACGCCGTCCGGCGCGGATCTGGCCGCCGACCTGACCCGGGTCCAGGCGCGCCGCCTCGCCCGGGCGCTGGCCGCGCCGGACGCGCGGGGCTCGCCGGAGGATTTCTTGATGGCGATGATCGAGCCGGAGGACAGGGCGGCGGTCCGGAGCCTGATGGCCCGGCGCGTGGCCCATGCGGGCGGCGGCGCGTGACGGCGGCTCCCCGGGCCGACCTTCCCGACGAGGCGCCGCACGTCCTGGTGGTCGACGACGACCGCCGCCTGCGCGAGCTCCTCGCCCGCTACCTCACCGACCAGGGGTTTCGCGTCACCGCGGCGGCGAGCGCCGCCGAGGCCCGGGCCCGGGCCCAGAGCGTCGTGTTCGACGCGATGGTGCTCGACGTGATGATGCCCGGCGAGAACGGCTTCGACTACGCACGGAGCGTGCGCGAGACCTCCCGGGTGCCGATCCTGATGCTCACCGCGCGCTCCAACCCCAACGACCGGGTGATGGGCCTGGAGATCGGCGCGGACGACTACCTGCCCAAGCCGTTCGAGCCGCGGGAGCTGACGCTGCGGCTCACCAATATCATCAAGCGCAGCCCGCGCCCCCGGGAGGCCGCGGCCGAGGCCGTGACCTTCGGGCCGTTCGCGTTCCGGATCGACCGGGGCGAGCTGCGCCGGGACGACGCGCTGATCCGCATCACCGAGCGCGAGCGCGAGATCCTGACGATCCTGGCCATGGCCGGCGGCGCCAACGTGGAGCGCGAGCAGCTCGCCGGACCCGGGGGCGCCGCGGCGGAGCGCACCGTCGACGTGCAGATCAACCGCCTGCGCCGCAAGACGGAGGTCGACCCGGCCAACCCGGTCTTCCTGCAGACCGTCCGGGGGGTCGGCTACCGGCTCGCGGTGGATTGACGGGCTTGGCGGCCGATCCGCGTCACACCGGGCGCGGCTCGTCGGGCTTCAGCTTGAGGGCCTTCGCCACCCGGGTGGACAGGCCGCCCACGAGGGCGACGGAAGCCGGCGCCTCGGCCAGGTTGCGCACCGCCGCCAGGGCCTCCTCGGCGCTGGCCTTCATCACCGCGTAGACCCGGGGGCTCGACGCCTTGCCGGACCGCTCCGGCGTCACGGAGACGAGGAAGGTCGTGTAGCGTCTCCGCGCGCGTCCGGGCATGGTTTTGCATGTGACACGGCGGCTAACTATCGCCAAGGCCTGAATTCCGCCCCGGGTCCGGGACGAGCCCCCGACCGGCGCGATCACCCGTGCCGGCCGCATCGGCTCCGCGCCGCGGGGCGGGTTGATCGTTAGCCGACACATCAACGCGGTGACCGAACCGCCACACATGCTCTCGCCGTATCCACACGCGTCCCCCGCTCCCCTCTGCGCGGGAGGGAGGGCGCGCGGCAGCACGAACGGATCCGTCTGTCCAGCCGGACCATCGGCGGCGGCCCGGGCGCGCTACCAGACCAGCCGCTCGATCACCGCGTCGGGATGCACCGCCTGCCGGCTGAGCCAGTCCGCAACGTCGCCCAGCCGGTGGTGCTCGGCCGTGACGCCGAGTTCCTCCGCGTGGATGCCCCGGGCGACCAGCAGGCTCGCGAGGCCGAAGCCGCGGGCGCCGGCGATGTCGGTGCGGATCGCGTCGCCGATCGCCAGGACCCGGGCCGGGTCCACCGGGGCGCCGGTGAGGGCGGCACCCTTGGCCAGGGCCGCCGCGTAGACCGGCCGGTGCGGCTTGCCGGCATAGACCACGGCGCCGCCGAGCTCCGCATAGGCCGCCGCCAGCAGGCCCGCGCAGGGGATCAGGCGGTTGCCGCTCTCGACCACGAGGTCGGGATTGGCGCAGATCAGGGTCAGCCCGCGGGCGGCGAGGCGCGTCAGTTCGGGCCGGTAATCGTCCGCGGTCTCGCTGCGGTCGTCGAACAGGCCCGTGCAGACGACGAGATCGGCCTCCGCCTCCGGGACGAGGCTGAGGTCGAGCCCCTGGAAGATGCCGAGGTCCCGCTCCGGCCCGAGGTGCCGGATCCGGGCGCCGGGACGGGCCACGATGAGGTCGCGGGTGAGGTCGCCCGAGGTCAGGATCGCGTCGTAGGCCGCCCGCGGCACGCCGAACCGGTCGAGGATGCGGCCCACCCCGTCCCCGGGCCGGGGGGCGTTCGAGACCAGGACCACCCGGCGTGGCCGCGGTCCCGGCAGGTCGCGGAAGCGGATCAGCGCCGCGCCGGCGGCGGCGTGGGCCGTCTGGCCGTCGTGCAGGACGCCCCAGACGTCGCAGAGGATCAGGTCGTAGCGCTCCGCCACCTGGGCGAGGCCGTCGAGGGTCGGGATCGATGCAGGCATGGAAAGTCCTGGTTTCAGAAGGTCCGGGACCTTTTGCGGGTGCAGGGCAGGGCCCTGCAAGCGTGCGGAGCCCGTCTCGGGCCAAGGCTCCGCCCTGGCGACCCGCCAAAGGGCACAGCCCTTTGGGAACCCCTTACCGGCCTTGCGGGCCGAGCCGGTGCTCGGCGAAGAAGTCGAGCATCGCCCGGGAGGCATCGGGACCCTCGCGATCCGTGTAGCTGCCCTCGGGGCGGCCGCCCGACCAGGCGTGGCCGGCGCCGCGCACCCGCCAATCCTCCACCACCACCCGGCCGGACCCGTCCCGGTAGCGGGTGCGGGTGAAGGGATGGCCGCGGCCCTCGATGGTCTCGGACCGCCCGGTCAGCCCCGCCACGTTGGCCTGCGCCAGCACCTGATCGGCGTTGCGCACGCTCACCGTCCCGTCATCCTCGCCGTGGAAGACGATCGTGGGCACGCGCGTCGCCGGGGCGGGTGCCCCGAACGGCGTCGTGGTGCCGAGGCCCGGCGCGCCGACCTGCATGGCCATCAGGGCCGAGCCGAGGTCGCGGGCGCAGCCGGCCGCGAGGCCCGAATGCACGCCCACGGCGGCGAACAGGTCCGGATAGGCCCGGGCGATATTCAGGGCGGCCGCGCCCCCCGCCGACAGGCCGGCGATGTAGACCCGGGCCGGGTCGATGGGATGGTCGGCCATCACCGCCCGGGTGAGACCGGCGATGATCGCCGGCTCGCCCGATCCGCGGGCCTGGTCGCGGGGGTCGTACCAGTTCCAGCAGCGCTGGGCATGGGCCTGACGGCTCTGCGCCGGATAGGCGACGAACACGCCCGCCCGCTCGGCCAGGGCGTTCATGCCGGTCCCGGCGGCGAAATCGTCCGGGTTCTGCGTACAGCCGTGCAGCATGACGACCAGAGGCGCGGGGGTCTCCGGACGGCTCGGGACGAACAGCCTGTAGTCGCGGCTGCCGGCGGCCTCCGCGTGGCTCAGGGACAGGAAGCTGCCCCCCGCCGGGGTACCGGGCTGATCGGGGGGCGGTGCGGGCTGCCGCAGGGGCTTGCCCAGCCCTTTCAGCACGGGGCCGAGGCCGCGCATGACCTGACCGACCACCTCGCGCACCCGCGTGACGGATTCGGCAGCCGGATCCGGCGCTGTCCCGGGCCCGGCCGCCTCCGGGCGCGGGGGTGAATCGCCCCGAGGCGGCGCCGCGGCGTCCGCGCCGCGGAAGCTGCGCTGGATCAGCGCGGTGGCCTCGTCCAGGCGGCCGAGCCCGGTCAGCCGGGTGGCCTCGATCATGTCGGCGAAGGGCGAGGCGCCGATCCTGGGGTCGCGCTCCCCGTCGCGGCGGCCGGGATCGTCGGTCATGCCTGCGCGCCTCACTGCCTCAGCGTTGCTGTCGCGGCCGGGAGCTGTGCGCCGATGCCACCGCATGGACCATCCTCACCACCGGACCCGATGGAACGCCGACCTCGATTGTGCATCGCAATAAACGCCGCTGTGCGCCGCGGCAACACCGTGCGCCGCGGGTCAGCCCACCGCACGGGACCGGCGGGTCAGGCCGGCTCGTCCGTCCCGATGTACTCGGCCCAGATCGCGGCGGGACCGAGGCTCGCCCGGAAGCCGTCATGGCGGGCGCGCTCCGCGTCGGTCAGGCGGCTGCGGTAGGGCCGGGGCGCCGCCGGGATGGCCGCGGGGGCGCGCGGCCCGGCGCCCGGCGCGGCGGTCCCCGCATCCAGCAATCCCAGGCTGGTCTGCTTGCCGCCGAGCAGCTCGACATAGACCTCGGCCAGGATCTGCGCGTCGAGGAGCGCCCCGTGCTTGGTGCGCTTGGTGTTGTCGATGCCGTAGCGGGCGCAGAGGGCGTCGAGGTTGTTGGCCGCCCCCGGGTGCTTGCGCCGGGCCATGGGCAGGGTGTCGACCACCTCCTCCAGCCGGATCGGCGGCGGGGCGCCGGCCCCGAGCCGGGCGTATTCCATGTTGAGGAAGCCGACATCGAAGGGCGCGTTGTGGATCACGAGGCGCCCGTCGCCCAGGAAGGCCAGCAGCTCGCCGACGATCCCGGCGAAGAGCGGCTTGTCGGCGAGGAACGCGTCCGACAGGCCGTGGACCTTGAAGGCGCCCTCGGAGACCGCCCGCTGCGGGTTGCAGTAGCGGTGGAAGCTGCGCCCGGTGGGGATGTGGTTGAGCAGCTCGACCGCGCCGATCTCAATCAGCCGGTCGCCGCCCTTCGCCTCCGTGCCGGTGGTCTCGGTGTCGAGGACGATCTCGCGCAGCATGGGGCGACTCGGCATGTTCTAGGGGACCGGACCCTAACGGGATAAGCCGGCGCGGTTAACCTGCCGTACCCGACTGCCTAGCGCGACATGTTGCGGTAGACGCAGACACGCCCCTGGTCCTCGTACCCGCCCGGGCAGGCGGTGACGCAGGCGCCGGCCGCGATCTTCTTCGGGGGCGGGCAGGCGGCGTCCTGGGCCCGGGCCGGCACGGCAGCCGCCCCCAGCAGGGCGAGCACCGTCACGGCCAGGATTCGTCCGGTCATTGCGAGATACCGCACCATCACGTCCACCAAGCGGCCGGGACGCCCCGGGGAGAGCTGCAACCACAGATATGCAGCGGCGCGGATGCGTCACCCTCCGGCCCGGTGCGGCGGCGCACGCCCCTCGGTGAGCCGGGCCACGATCCGCGCCACCTCGGCCTCGGCCGCCGGAAAACCCCCGCCCGTGTCGATCACGAAATCCGCCCGGGCGCGCTTCTCGGCATCGGGCATCTGCTTGGCCAGGATCGCCGCGAAGGCCGCCTCATTCATGCCGGGGCGGGCGAGCACCCGGGCGCGCTGGACCTCCGGGGGGGCGCTGACCACCGCGACCGCGTCGCAGCGGGTCTCGCCCCCGGTCTCGTAGAGGAGCGGGATGTCGAGGACGACCAGCGGCGCCGCCGCGTGCCGCGCCAGGAAGGCGGTGCTGGCCGCCCGGACCAGCGGGTGGACGAGGGCCTCGAGGGCGGCCATCCGATCGGGATCGCCCAGCACCGCGTCGCGCAGGCGGGCGCGGTCGACGCCGCCGCGCGGATCGCGCACCCCCGGAAAGGCCGCCCCGATCGCCGCGGCCGCCTCGCCGCCGGGCCCGTAGAGGGCGTGGACGGCGGCGTCGGCGTCGTGGACCGGGACGCCGAGCGCCGCGAACATCCCGGCGGTGGCCGACTTGCCCATGCCGATCGAGCCGGTCAGGCCCAAGATGATGGGACCGATGACGGGACCGCCCGGCCTCATCCGGCGAGGTCCGCCACGATCTTGGCGCGCAACGCGGGGGTGACGGTGGGGCGCGGGCCGAACCAGGCCTCGAAGCCCGGCACCGCCTGGTGCAGCAGCATGCCGAGCCCGTCCACCGCCGCGAGCCCGCGCCGGCGTGCCGCCGCGAGCAGCGCCGTCTCCAGCGGGACGTAGACGATGTCGGCCACCGCCGCGGAGGCCGGCAGCGGCGCGAGGTCGAGGTCGAGGGGCGGCTGACCCCGCATGCCCAGCGAGGTGGTGTTGACCAGGAGCCCCGCCCCGGCAAGCGCCGCCGGCAGATCGTCCCAGGCGAGGGCCGCGCCGATGCCCGGCGCCAGGGCGGCCACGCCCTCGGCCCGGGCCGGGGTGCGGTTGGCCACGAGGATCCGGCGCAGGCCCCGCTCGGCCAGCCCGACCACGATCGCCCGGGCCGCGCCGCCGGCGCCCAGCACCACGGCGGTCCCGCCCGCGCGCCCCGGCCAGCCTTCGCCCAGGCTGTGGTCCAGATGGGCGCAGAAGCCCGGCGCGTCGGTGTTGTCGCCGCCGATCCGGCCGTCCGGCCCGACCACCAGGGTGTTGACCGCACCGATCTTTTCCGCCCGCGGCGTGAGGGTGTCGGCCAGCGCGAAGGCCGCCTCCTTGTGGGGGATCGTGACGTTGCCGCCCCGGAAGCCCGAGTCCGGCAGCGCCCGGAGGAAGGTCGGAAACGCCGCCGGCGCCACGTCCAGGCGCTCGTAGGAGCCCGGGAGGCCGTGCGCGGCCAGCCAGTGGCCGTGGATCAGCGGCGAGCGCGAATGGGCGATCGGGTGGCCGACCACGAAGGCCCGGGGGATCGGGGCTCCGGTCACGCCGCGCACGCCTCGGCGAGGCGGCAGGCCGGGCCGCCGGCCGCCTCGATCTGCAGGGTGGCGTGGCCGATGCCGAAGCGGGCGCGCAGGCCCTCGGCGGTCTCGGTGAGGAAGGCGTTGCCGGGCGTCCGATGCTCCGGGTGGTCCTCGGCGATCACCAGATGGACCGTGAGGGCGACGCTGGTGGTGCTCATGGGCCAGATGTGCAGGTCGTGCAGGTCGACCACCCCGGGCCGGTCGCGCAGGAAGCCGGTCACCGCATCCGGGGAGATCTCCGGGGGCACGGCGTCGAGGGACATGGCCACGCTGTCGCGCAGGAGGCCCCAGGTCGCCCAGACCACCAGGGCCGCGATGACGAGGCTGACCGCGGGATCGAGCCAGGCATAGCCGGTGAGCTGGATCACGAGGCCCGCGACCACGACCCCGACCGAGACGGCGGCGTCGGCCGCCATGTGCAGGAAGGCGCCACGGATGTTGATGTCGCCCTTGGCGCCGCTGGCGAACAGCCACGCGGTCAGGCCGTTGACCAGGATCCCGACGGCCGCCACCACCATCACGATGGTCCCGGCGACCGGTTCCGGATGGACCAGGCGGACCAGCGCCTCCCAGATCACCGCCCCCATGGCGATCAGCAGGAACACGGCGTTGAACAGGGCGGCCAGGATCGAGGAGCCGCGATACCCGTAGGTGAAGCGGGCGCTGGCGCGGCGGCGCACCAGGATGGCGGCGATCCAGGCGGCCGCGAGGCCTAGAACGTCCGAGAGGTTGTGGCCGGCATCGGCCACCAGCGACATGGAGTTGGCGAGATAGCCGTAGGCCGCCTCGATCACCACGAATCCGGTGTTGAGCACGATGCCGATGGCGAAGGCCGGCCCGAAATTTTTTGGCGCATGGGCGTGGCCGCCATGACCTCCGTGCCCGTGACCTCCGTGCCCATGGCCACCATGCGCGTGGGATCCGTGGGAATGATCGTGCCCGGCCAAGACGATGCTCCGTTCGATCGTTGGGACAAGTCAGGGTTTCAAAAGGTCCGGGACCTTTTGCGGGTCCAGGGCGGAGCCCGGGTGTCTCGGACGTGTCTCCGGCCCCCAAAGGCCTGATCCCTCCGGACACCCGTTCCTTCCGCCCGGCGCCGTCAGAAGTCCAGGCAGCCGGCGGCGCGCAGGCGGGCGAGGAGCGGCAGCAGCGGCAGGCCCAGCACGGTACTGTGGTCGCCGACGACCGATTCGAACAGGTGGATCCCCGGCCCTTCGAGCTGGTAGCCGCCGACGCTCGCCCGTACCCGTTCCGCGCCGGCGCAGTCCACATAGGCCGCGATCGCCCGGTCATCGAGGGGCCGCAGGGTCAGCCGGGCGGTCTCCACGAAGGCGTCCTCCACGGTCCCGGCCAGCACGACGGCGGCATGCAGGGCGTGGGTGCGGCCGGCGAGCCGGGCGAGCTGCGCCCGGGCGGCCCCGGCATCGACGGGCTTGTGGAACACCGTGCCGTCGAGGTCGAGCACCTGATCGGCGCCGATGACGAGCCGCCCGGGGAACCGGGCCGCCACCGAAGCCGCCTTGGCGCGGGCGAGCGTCAGGGCGAGGTCGGGGGGGGACAGGGTCCGGCTCGCCGCCTCCAGGGCGCGCTCGTCCACGTCGGGGGCGGCGGTCTCGACCGGCAGGGCGGCGCTCTCCAGCAGGAGACGCCGTGTCGGGCTGGTCGAGGCGAGGAGGAGCGGGTCCGGACGGAGCCAGGGCGAGCGCGGCATCGCGCCAGTGTCACGGATCCGGGGGAGGGCGCAAGGCAGCCCGCAAAACAGCCCGCACCACGGGGGGCTGCGACGAGCCCCGCCGCCGGGATGAACCGGCCGGCGGGGCTGTCGCGGGGCCGATACGCAACCTGGCGCCCGATGCAGACCTTGGCAGGGATCGGTTAGGGGAAGGTCAACGGCCCGGTTGCGCGGTCTGGCCTATCCGTGCCGTGGCGGGACAGGGCGGATGGCGCGATGGCATCCGGAAGCGTCTCTCCCTCCCCCTTGCGGCGACGGGCGACACAGGTTCAAGGCACGCGGCTCACGACCCAGCGCGACAGGGCCCCCTCTCACGCACGGGAGAGGGGGGCCGAGCCCCGCCGATCTGACCGGCGAGCTCGCTGAGACCTCAAACCTGTGTCGCCCGTAGCCCTTGCGGGGCGGAGAGCGCGCCTCGGCCAGAGATGAGTGAATACAGGAGTCCGAGAGGGGGAAGGGAGACGCGCCCGGACGCGCCTCAGGTGTTCATCGAGTCGAAGAAGTCGCCGTTGCTCTTGGTCTGGCGGAGCTTGTCCATCAGGAACTCGATCGCGTCGGTGACGCCCATCGGGTTGAGGATGCGGCGCAGCACGTAGGTCTTCTTGAGGGCGTCCGGCGGGACCAGCAGCTCCTCCTTGCGGGTGCCGGAGCGGGTGATGTCGATCGCCGGGAAGATGCGCTTGTCCGAGACCTTGCGGTCCAGGATGATCTCCGAGTTGCCGGTGCCCTTGAACTCCTCGAAGATCACCTCGTCCATGCGCGAGCCGGTGTCGATCAGCGCGGTGGCGATGATCGAGAGCGAGCCGCCCTCCTCGATGTTGCGGGCGGCGCCGAAGAAGCGCTTGGGCCGCTGCAGGGCGTTGGCGTCGACGCCGCCGGTGAGCACCTTGCCGGAGGACGGCACCACGGTGTTGTAGGCGCGGCCGAGCCGAGTGATCGAATCGAGCAGGATCACGACGTCGCGGCCGTGCTCCACGAGGCGCTTGGCCTTCTCGATCACCATCTCGGCGACCTGCACGTGGCGGGTGGCCGGCTCGTCGAAGGTCGAGGCGATGACCTCGCCCTTCACCGAGCGCTGCATGTCGGTGACCTCCTCGGGCCGCTCGTCGATGAGCAGCACGATCAGGTAGCATTCGGGGTGATTGAGGGTGATCGACTGGGCGATGTTCTGCATCAGCACGGTCTTGCCCGTGCGCGGCGGCGCCACGATCAGGGCGCGCTGGCCCTTGCCGATCGGCGCCACGATGTCGATGATCCGCGGCGAGAAATCCTTCTTGGTCGGGTTGTCCAGTTCGAGCTTGAAGCGCTTCGTCGGGAAGAGCGGCGTCAGGTTGTCGAAATGGACCTTGTGCTTGATTTTTTCCGGGTTCTCGAAGTTGATGGTATTCACTTTGAGAAGAGCAAAATAACGCTCGCCGTCCTTGGGGCCGCGGATCGGGCCCTCGACGGTGTCGCCGGTGCGCAGGCCGAAGCGGCGGATCTGGGTCGGCGAGATGTAGATGTCGTCGGGGCCCGGCAGGTAGTTCGAGTCGGAGGAGCGCAGGAAGCCGAAGCCGTCCTGCAGCACCTCGACGGTGCCCGAGCCGATGATCTCGACCTCCTTGGCAGCGAGCTGCTTCAGGATCGCGAACATCAACTCCTGCTTGCGCATGGTCGAGGCGTTCTCGACCTCGACCTCCTCGGCGAAGGCCGTCAGGTCGGTCGGCGTCTTCGACTTGAGGTCCTGGAGCTTGACCTCGCGGACGCCTTCGAGGGCGGCGGGCATGGTCGGCAGATCGTCGGCCGGCTCCGCGGTCTCGAGATCGGCGAGGGCGTCGGGATGTGGCGTCATGGGGTGTCTTGCAACCGACGGAGAAGGTGGGAGGGCCGGTTCTGTGCCAAGCACCCGGGGGACGGGCGCCGAAGGGCGGGCCGCGCTGCGGCGAGGGGCCCGTGGATCAGGGTGGCGAAACCGTTTTGGCAGGACCCTCGCGGCTCACGGGCGCGCTGTGGCGCTGACCTTGTGACGAGGGCGATGAAGAGATAACGCGTTTCGCCCCCGCACTCAAGGCCCCCATTCGAGGCCCCCATTCGAGGCCCCCCTCCGACGCCCCCCTGCGACGCCCCCCTCCCACGCCCCCCTTCCACGCCCACGCGTCCGGTCCCCCCCCGGCCTGGACGCGCGGGCCGTCGGCCCGCCCCCGCCCCGGGCCCCGCGCGGGGGCGCGCCGCTCGCGCGCGCCCCCGGGCCGTCGGACCCCGCCCCGAGCCCCCGTGCAGCCCCGCGTGGGGGCCCGGCGGCGGGCCGGTACGACGCGGCGACCCTGTAAGCACGGCGCGGTCCGTCCGCGAGGGTCTTGTAGGGGTGCGCCGGATGGGGGCCGCGGTGGGGGGCCTCGAGTGGGGGGGTCGAATGGGGGCCTCGAATGGGGGCCTTGAGTGCGGGGGCGAAACGCGTTATCTCTTC
>NZ_JAKSYC010000173.1 GCF_022829585.1 Methylobacterium sp. J-026 | reverse complement strand
ATGGAAAGACGCGCCCTCGGTCACGGCCGCTACAACGCGCTCGCGCAGATCGACTGATAAAGGTGATGGCATTGCCGCCTCCTTAACCGGTCAACGCGGCAACCCCGGCTCCGTCGCAACGCCTCCGGGAACAGCTCTAAGTACGCCCTTCAGGCGGCAGGGCTGATCGGCACTTGGAGCACGGATGTTGCTGCAGGTCGCTCTGTGCTCGATGTAGGCGCCACAGCCCTGCTGGCGGTAGCGCCAGCCTCGCTGGCAAGCCGCTTTCCCTCGAAGCTGCTCTGTACCGCACGCATCCGGATGACCGAACTTGGTTGTTTGACCGCATCAGCTATGTGCGACAGACCAGCGGTCCGTTCTCAGCCGAATTCCGTGTCTTGGATGAGCGCGGCGAGGTCCATTGGGTGCTCAATCGGGGCGCCCTAGTGCGCAACGGGTTTGGCCTCATGCAGGGCCTCGGCATTTATATCGATACCACTGATAGTCATCAGGGCCCCTTCACTCCACCGGCCTCAATGAATCAAGATATCGAGGACTCACTGGTTGCTGCCGCGGATCGCTGCATCGAGATACATCTAGCTCTCAAGCAGAGTGGCTATACGGACCTGCACAAGCTTTCAGGGTACCTTCTGTTCGAAATCGGCCGCGCGCTCGCACGATTTTGACCGCATAGGCCGCGGCACGGGCGTGGACGGCGTGAGCGAGCCGACAGGATGGAAGGCGCCTGCAGTTGCGCATGGCCCTCGATTGGTCCGCGTGGGTCGTTGGCCAGGCCGGCGTCGAACCCTCGCGGTTTCAGTTCGCCCACTCGGGGAGCATCATCCGCCCACCTGCGCGCGGCGCATTCTCAGCCCGTTGCGGCGACGCGGTCAGCGAGATCCTTCAACTCCTGGCGCAGGTCGGCGAGCTCGCGGTCGCCGAGGCCGGTACGGCAGACCACGGCCTGCTGCGCCGTCGCGACTTGGTCCTCCAGCAAGCGGCCCGCCTCCGTCAGGGCGACGAGGACGATGCGCCGGTCCGCGGCGCGGGTCCGGATCACGAAGCCAGCCGCCTCCAGCCGGTCGACCAAGGGCGTAATCGCGCTGGACGTGAGTTGCAGGCGGGCGGCGAGGTCGTGCACTGCCGTCACGCCATCCTGCCAGAGCGCCAGCATGACGAGGTACTGCGGGTAGGTCAGCCCGAACTCGCCCAGTAGCGGCCTGTAGGCGCGCACGACCGAGTTCGTAGCGGCGTAGAGGGCGAAGCAGAGCTGGTCGTCCAGCCGCAGGCCGCGTTGCTTCGTCGACGTTGCCACTGGCCGCTACTCCATTCAGACTTTAATCATTCACGCGTGAAAGACATTGTCAACGGGCTGTATCTTGTGCGGCGGGAAACGCGGCTAACAGGCCTGCCTTTCCCGCTCTCTGAGCGTCCGCATCCGCGAGAAGTCGCCCGAAAGCGGACCGGCGCCTATCCACCCAACCCAGCCATTCGGAAGCGCCTACTCACGCGACTGAACCTGGCCGATAGCCGCCGGTCCGCTTCGGAGCAGATCCGCCGAAAAAGCGGACGGCCTCCTACCGACCCAACCCAGCCGCTAGGACCGGCGCCGGCGCGTCCTCAAAGCAGCCGTTCTTCAGCCCTCCGGCAACTTCAGCTCGGGGTGGGAGGCAATAATTGGCGCAGCGCTCGAAAGCATACGGTCGACGCCAAGCGCAGTCGCGCCGCCGTTCCCGGCTGCTGGGGTGAAGGCGGTCGCTACGGGCCAGAACGCGCGACCGATCCGCTGATCTGTTCTTCTACGGGCTGGCGGTGATCGCGGCTGCCACGATGAATGGGGTAATGGCCATCACGCTGTGGGCTCTTGGAAGTCCATTGCTTCCAGTGACCGCATGAAACGTTCGCGAGCACCCAGATCGACCCGGACAAGGTAGTCCTGAACAAGCGTGAGCAACGTCAGGGCCTCGTGATCCAATATCGATAGACCGTAGAAATCAGATACTGGCCTGCCGAGGGCGTCGGCTATCCGGCGCAGGTTCCGTGTCGGCGTCTCGTCGCCGTCCATCGCGACTTGGGCTCTGACATCGTCGCCCATGCTCGCTTCCTCTGGCTTCCCCAGCCCCTCCGTGCACCCCGGATGAGCTGCCCAGGCTGCTACTATCGCAATGCCCGTCCGCAGCATACAACCATAGAATGAAATCTTTGTCATTTCGGCGACCCCAGAGTACGGTTTAATCTGGTCTGGCTGCCTGCACACGAGACGAAACGATGAATCGGCGGTTTGATCGTTCAGTGGCCATGTCAGGGGGGGGTAGTGGGTCGCACGAGCGCCTGTATGATGCCCTCGAAGCCTCATGCGTGGTCGGAACATGGGACTTGGATCATGTCCGTCAGGTCATCGTCTACGACGCCGGTGCGGCACAGCTGCTGACCGGCGACCCGGATCTCGCCGAGAAAGAGCTCACTGGGTTGATCTCCCTGGCGGCCGTGCATCCTGCCGATCATGCTTGGCTGATCGAGCATGTTGGAGAGGTGACCCGGGCGGGTGGCCTGTTCCTGGTCGAGTACCGTGTCATAGCCGAGGACGGAACCGTGCGCTGGCTCCTCAGCCGCGGGCGCACCTATTTGTCCGGAACTGGGCACCCCTTGCGCACGTGCGGGATCCTGATCGACATCACCGAGATGCATGATGGGGACGAGCGCTACGTCGTTAGCAATTTGGGTCCAAGCGATAACCCGCTGGAGCAAGCGACCGATCTGGCCCTGGCTCTTAAAAAGACGCTCGGCCCCGACGCGCCCGCTGGGGTCCGGGCGGCGACGGACCTGCTGTTGATCAACCTGGGGCAGGCGCTCGCCCGGGTCGGACGTCACTGAGCGACTGCCAACAGCTGACCCAACTCGGTCGTCCTGCATCTGCCCGTACGTTCCCATAAGCGGGCACCTTTAGCGGGCCGGCGTGTCATGACGTTTCGCGAACCACCGGTCCCGATACTCCCGGACCCGCCCAGCCGCGCCGTCCAGCGGGCCAATCCACCCGGCATAGCCATCCGGCCGCGCCAACACGGCGCTGCCCTTACCCCCGAACACTACCTCGAACCGCCCCGCATCGTCAGCGGCCGGGACAAGCTGGACGACGGGGCCGTCGGTCCCCGCCAGATCAACAGGGCATTGTCCCGCGTTTGGCAGAGCGAGTACGAAGGTGGGATGTGACGGGTCGAGAGCCCGGTGCAGATGCGTCTGCACCCACGCCCCATCCTTCCGCTGCTGGACGGGTAGGTCCGGCATCCGGTCACCGGCACGTAGGGCGCCGGGGTGCCCGTCATTCTCTGAGAGGGGGCTATCGCGGTAGCCGACGGTGAGCTGCGCCATCGTGGCGGTGGCGCTCGCTTGGACCAAGTCCACGCCTACGATCCAGGACCCGAGATGGTTGAACAGGGTGCGCACGAGTGGGTTCTCGGTGCCGATCGTCGTGGTCAGGCTGTCGGTGCGCGATAGGACGCTGCGCATCACCGGCAGCCGGTCGGCCTCGTAGGTATCGAGCAGGTCGGCAGGCGCCTCTTTTCGCATGACCAGGGCGAGCTTCCAGCACAGGTTGATCATGTCCTGGATGCCGGTGTTCATCCCCTGCGCGCCGGCCGGAGAGTGGATGTGTGCGGCGTCCCCTCCGAGGAACAGACGCCCGATCCTGAGGCGGGGCACCATCCGGCTGTTGATGCGGAACCATGAGCTCCAGGTGAGGTCGTGGAACCGGGCCGGAATGGGGGAGCGCTGGTCGTAGATCGCCTGCAACTCGTCGCGTGAGGGCGCAGTGTCCTTCGAGGGCGCGCTCAGGGGATTCGAGGCGATCAGCCGGAAGTGATCGCCGCCCATCGGGAACAGGCCCATGAAGCCGTGCTCGGACGAGAAGATGTGGAAGTCCGTGTCAGCTAGCGCGCCGTCGATCTTGAGGTCGCCGAGCGCGTAGTCCTCCGTGCGGGTATGCCCCTCGAAGGGCAGGTCGAGGGTGGTGCGCACGAGGCTGTGCGCCCCTTCCGCCGCGATGATCCAGGGCGCGGCGACCCGCTCAAGGCCGCGGCCGGGGCGTTCGAGGACGGCGTGGACGGGGGCGATATCGTGCGCGTGCACGTCCTGCTGAATGCCGACGATTTCCGTCCTCCATTCCGGCGCAACGCCGTGGCGGGCGCAAGCCTCGCGCAAAACCCGCTCGGTCTCTGCCTGGGACACGAACAGGATGTACGGATAGCGGCTCTCGACATGCGCGAAGTCGAGGTGGAAGACCCTCTTGCCGCCGCCGTAGACACTGCCGTAGCGGCCCGGATTGCCGAGGTGGACCAGCTCGTCGGCGAGCCCACGTTGATCCAGGAGTTCGAGAGTCCGCGCCTGGACGCCGATCGCGCGGGAAGTGGTAGCTGGCGCCTCCCGCTTGTCGATGAGGCGCACCGGGACGCCAAGGCGTGCGAGTTCGAGGGCGGCGGTCAGGCCGGTCGGGCCAGCGCCGACGATCAGGACGGGGTTGGACATGGCACCTCCTTCTGCCTCAGTCTCCGGTCAGCCACGGCGAGCCATCGTCGGGCGGGAGTTCGAGTCCGTGGGTCTCCTGCGTGTAGAAGCGAAGGCGCCGGCCGTCGGGGTCGGCGAACACGATGAGCCACGCCTGGATCGCGATGAGGACGGGCGAGTGGGCGATGCCCGCCGTGTCGAGGTGCGCGATCCAGCCGTCGAGGGCGGCCCGGTCCCGCACGGCAAGGGTAACTGGATCGAAGCCGGCCTGACGCGCGGCCTGGATCGGATCGAGACGCAGTTCGAGGTGCGTGCCGAGCCCCGGGACCTCAAGGATCAAGGCGTATAGTGTGCCGTCGGCGTGTCGATGGTCCCAAGCTTCGATGCGCTGGGCCCTGAGAGCGCACGCGTAGAAGGCGAGGCTGCGGTCGAGGTCGGCGACCGGGAACTTGAGGTGATGTATGCCGAGCAGGATCGGCGTCCCCATGCCGCACTCCATCCGGGGAAGGTGCGGCTCAGGACTGAGCCAACGCCCTGCAACCCATTTCTGTTAAGCGCTTAACAATGTCAAGGATGCCGAGGAAGACGTCAGCCCCGCCGCTCGTCCCGCCCGACTTCGTGCGCCGCCGCTACCGCACCGTCCTTCCGCCCGGCGATGCGCTCGCCCTGGAGGCGTTGTTTGCTCTGCGCTCAGGCGTCCAGGCACTCGACAATGTCGTCGCGCGCTGGCTTGGCGATGACGCGCTGACACCCGGCCGCTGGCAGGTGCTTGCTGTGCTGTGGTCGCGCGACGAACCCGTGCCCCAGCGCGAGATCGTCGGGGCGCTGAAGGTCTCACGTGCCAACGTGTCGATGCTGGTCGATACCCTGCAGAAGGAAGGGCATATCGAAGCAGCGCCAGACCCGGCGGACGGGCGTCAGGTGTTAGTCTCGCTGACGCCTGGAGGTCGTGCGGTGACGGATCGGCTCATGCGGGAGACGGCGAGCAAGCTCCGGTGCAGTCTAGCCCTCGACGACGATGCATTGCGCACCCTGACCGATTTGGTGATGCGACTTTTTCGATAATCTTCGGCGCCTTTACAACCTATGGATCGATCGGATGAGCAGAGTTAGGGCCTGTGGAGGGAGGTTATGCGTGTCCGCTTTGAACCTCATGCCCTCGGAAGCAGACCGGCGGAAATCCACCCTGAGCGGCATTCCCGCTTCCGACCCAACCCAGCCGCTCACCACTTCGGCTTTGATGCAGGAGGGCGGACAAACGTTCGATCGCCCGCCATTCAGAATGCCTGGTCAGGCCACCATCACGTCCATGACCCATGTTACACCGAACCGATCCGTCAGCATCCCGTAGAGCGGCGACCAAGCCGAAGCACCGAGCGGCTGCAAGACCGACGCGCCCACGCGAAGCTTCTCCCAGTACGCGGTGATCTCCTCAGACGAGGTGCCACGGACCGAGACGTAGAACGCGTTCTCCCCCGGGTTCCACGGCTTTTCCGGCTGTACGTCATAGGCCATGATCCGGAAGCCCTGATCGGAAGCCACTTGGCCCCAGATCATATGCTCAGCCTGCACAGCATCCTGCGTCGCCCCGAGGTCCCCGTAAGTGACGATCGTCCGCTGGCCGCCGAAGACGGAGCGGTAGAAATCGAGCGCCTCGCGAGCCTGCCCGCGGAAGTTGAGATGAGTGGTCGTCTGGACGGTCATGGCAGTCTCAAATGTGCAGGGCGTGTTGCCGAGCCCTGCGACTGGGATGTACCAACCCCTACCTGACAAAAACCGGCAGTAGGCTGATGGCACGGAGCGACCGCCTCTTCCGTCTCCTCCAGGCGATGCGCAGCCTGCCCAAACCGGTGACGGCCGCGCGTCTGGCAGAGGAGACCGGCGTCTCGGTGCGCTCGCTGTACCGGGACATCGACAGCCTGCGGGCCGCCGGAGCCCGGATCGACGGCAAGCGGGGTTACGGCTACCGGCTGACCGAGGATTACGCGCTTCCACCGCAGACGTTGGATCGCCTGGAGATCGAGGCGTTGGCGCTCGGCATAACGGAGGTGCGCGCCATGGGCGATCCCGACTTGGCGGCGGCAGCGGCTTCGGTCGTGGCCAAGGTCGCAGCGATACTGCCGGACGATCGCGAGCAGCACCTGTTCCACTGCGTATCGAAGGTCTATCGCCCCGAGGCACGCTACGCGTCCGCTCAGAACCTGGGTCTGATCCGGCAGGCATGCTGGCGGGAAGAGGCGCTCACCATCCACTACACGGATGAGCGCGGTTCGGGCACGTTGCGGACGATCCTGCCGCTGGCGATCGTTCATACGGAGCGGCGACTGGTCGTTTTATCATGGTGCCGTCTGCGCGAAGCGTTCCGCATGTTCCGGATCGACCGCATCGTCGAAGCCAAGGTCGAGGGGGGCAGCTTTCGGCCGGACCGGGCATCCTTACTGTGCACCTACCTGGAAGCGCTGGAGAGCGGGGATGCGGCCCCGGCAGCACGATCTGGTGGCTGACCGCAGGGCAGAATGGATCGACTTTTCAAGTCTGCTTTAACGCCTACGCCACTTGGAAGCGGACCAGCCGCAATCCACCCAACCCAGCCATTCAGGGACGTCCAGCGCGGGAGCGGATCTGGCCGAAAGCGGAACGGCCGCTTCGGATGAGACTTGCCAGAAAGGCGGACAAGCTTCTATCGACCCAACCCGGTCACAGGAAATGATCGGCGCGGCTCCCCAAAGCGGACATTCCCATCGGAATGGAAGGTGTAGTGCAAAAGAACATATACTCAAACACAAAGACGTTGATCGGTCCTGGATCAATCTATCTGTATGCACATCGAGTAATATTTAAGAGCCATCTCTTGTATTAAAGAATTATATTGCCTGGTCAGTTTCGTGATAGTCCGTCGAATACTTCGCTGATCCCAAAATTGAGACCGGATGCGGAAGCCGAAGATTGACTTGCAGCGAGGGGTCGGAGCGGAACAGGGTTTTCAAGAAGTCCGAGACCGCCCTGATGCGGGGCGAGAATTGCAGGTCGGTGTGGACGTTGAGCCAGAGATCTCGGGTCGTCGACAAGTCATCGTGCAGTACCGGGACCAGAAGGTCGCGTCCGGCAACCGCGAAGCTCGGGAGGAGGACGATGCCGAGCCCACCGGCGGCCGCCTGCTTCTGCGCGATCATGCTCGTCGAGTGGAACACGGTACGCCGATCCGCGATGATCTCGTCGAGCCACCGCACGCAATCGACCTGCACGAGGTCCTCGACGTAGGTGACAAAGGCGTGGCGCTCCAGATCCTGGATGGATCGCGGCGTTCCCGCTCGGTCGAGGTAGCCCGGTGAGGCGTAGAGCCCGAGCCGGAAGCGGCCAATCCGGGCGGAGACGAGCGCCTGCCCAGGCGGCTTGAAGAAGCTCAGGAAGAGGTCGGCCTCCCGGCGGTTCACGTAGACTGCCTGGGGCGATGTCAACAACTCGACGGTGAGGTCGGGATGCGTTTCGTGCAGGCGCACGAAACGCTCGGCGAGGTAGAGGGAAGCGATGCCCTCCATCGTCGCGAGCCGAACGCGGCCCCCGGCCTGTCCAGAACCGGGGGTGACTTCCTCCTCCATGGCGATAATGGCGCTCTCCACCCGCTCCGCATGGCCGAGCAGTCGCTGACCGGCCTCACTCAGGCGCAGGCCGGATGGCATGCGCTCGAATAGGGAGACGCCGAGCGCGGATTCGAGATGCGCGATGCGGCGGCTGACCGTCGACTGATCGACCCTTAGCCGCTTGGCGGCACCAGCGAGGCTGCCGCCGCGGGCGGCATGGACGAAGACCTTCAGGTCATCCCAATCGAGCTGATCGAGGGCACGCATGAGCCTGCACGGCGCAAGAGTCGCGCCACCTCGGCGGCTCGGGATGCATGCAAGGGTGCTTGCGGATTTGCCCGCTTCAAGCGGCGGCCACGCTGCCTAAGCTCGGCCGGGAAAGGGCATCCCATGCATCCCCGCTTCAAGGCCGCCGCCATTCACGCAGCCCCCGTCTTCCTCGACGCGAAGGCGACGACGGACAAGGCGGTCTCGCTGATCCACGAGGCGGCCAGGGCCGGGGCGGCCCTCGTCGCCTTCCCGGAGACATTCATCCCGGCCTTCCCGATCTGGGCCGCTCTGGCAGCGCCGATCGACAACCACGACCTGTTCGCCCGCATGGCCAACCAGTCGGTCGTGATCGACGGGCCGGAGGTTGCCCTCATCCGCGAGGCCGCGAAGGCTGCGGGGATCGTCGTCTCCATCGGCCTGAGCGAGCGTTCGCCTGTGAGCGTCGCCTGCCTGTGGAACAGCAACCTGCTGATCGGCGAGAGCGGCGACATCCTCAACCATCACCGCAAGCTCGTCCCGACCTTCTACGAAAAGCTGATCTGGGCGGCAGGCGACGGGGCGGGCCTGAAGGTGGTCGAGACCTCCATCGGCCGGATCGGCCAGCTCATCTGCGGCGAGAACACCAACCCACTCGCCCGATACAGCCTAATGGCGCAGGGCGAGCAGTTCCACATCTCGTCCTGGCCGCCGGTCTGGCCGACGCGTCGACCGTCGGGCGGGGGCAATTACGACAATCTCGCCGCCAACCGGCTCCGGGCGGGCGCCCATTGCTTCGAGGCCAAGGTCTTCGGCCTCATCACCGCCAGTGTGCTCGACCGCAAAGCCTTTGACACCATCGCCGCCTGCGATCCCCGCGCCGCCGAGGTGCTGGAAGGGACCCCGCGTGCGGCCTCGTTCTTCCTCGATCCGACCGGTTCCCAGATCGGCGAGGTGCTGCAGGAGGAGGGGATCCTCTATGGCGAGATCGATCTCGCGGCCTGCATCGAGCCGAAGCAGTTCCACGACGTGGTCGGCTACTACAACCGCTTCGACGTGTTCGACCTCACGGTGAACCGCCGCCGCCTCGCCCCCGCGGCCTTTCGCGATCCCGGTTTCGCCCAGCCGCCGGCGAGTGTTCCCGCGCCTGTTCCCGGCGACGGCGCATGACTTGCTGAGCGTTGCCTCGACCCCTGCCCGAGCGGAGATGTGCTATAATGTTCGACCGTCGCAAGCTGCTCCTCGGGGGCGCCGCCGGACTGATGCTGCCGAGCTTGGCTCGCGCGCAGACGCCCGCCGCGATCGGCACCTTCCCGGAGGGTGTCGGCGCCGACTCCGTCTTCGTCGGCCTGACCATGCCGCTGACCGGCGTGTTCTCCGGTGACGGGAACGACCTGAAGCTCGGCTACGAACTCGCCATCGCGCAGATCAATGCGGGCGGGGAGATCCCGGCCGCCTGGGGCCTCAAGGGCAAGGGCGTGCTCGGGCGCCAGATCCGCTACAAGGTCGCCGATACAGAGGGGAAACCCAACGTCGCGGTGCAGGCGGCGACGCAGTTCATCCAGCGGGACAAGGCGATCCAGTTCTCGGGCTCAGTGAGCAGTTCCGAGGCCATCGCCCTCGAAGAGCTCGCGAGCCGCGACAAGGTCCTCTACATGGTCGGTATCGCCGGCTCGAACGACGTCACTGGCAAGAACTGCCAGCGCTACGGCTTCCGCTCGCAGCAGAATGCCTACATGGCGGCCAAGGCACTGGCCCCGGTAGTCGCCAAGGCCCTCGGACCCAAGCGCAAGATGGCCTTCCTGGTGCCGGACTACACCTACGGCCAGACGGTCTACGATTCCTTTGCGAAATTCGCCAAGGAGGCGGGCTGGACGCAGGTGCTGAAGGAGACCGTGCCGCTCGGCACCGCCGATTACAGCTCGGCTCTCCTCAACATCGCCAATAGCGGCGCGGACGTCTTCGTGAACATCTGCTTCGGGGCCGATGCGGTCGCCTCGACCAAGCAGGCCGAGCAGTTCGGTGTCCTGTCGAGCATGAAGCTTGTGGTGCCGAACCTGTCCTCGTTCCAGGACAAGGAGCTGGGTGCCGAGCTGATGCAGGGCGTCTACGGCTCCTGTGATTTCTGGTGGACGCTGGAGGACCGCTATTCACTGGCCAAGACCTTCGTGGCGAGCTTCTTCGAGAAGAACAAGTATCACCCGCGTTGGGGCGCGCACATCGCCTACATGCAGACCTATCTCTGGGCGCTCACCGTCGAACGCGTCGGCGGGTTCAACCCAGTCGACATCACTAGGGCGATGGAAGCATCGAAGAGCCAGCCCTACGACTCGACCATCGGCCGCGTCTATTACCGCGCCGAGGATCACCAGATGGTTCGGCCGATCCCTATTCTGAAGGGCAAGGCCCCCGGCGCGATGAAGGGGCCGGAGGATTTCTACGAGATCGTCGACCTGGTCGAGGGCGAGGCGGTGATGAACCCGCCCGACCTGTTCGGCTGCAAGCTCGGCCCCTACACCTGAGACCGTGCCGATGCCCAGTACGGCGGTTCTTCTCTCCCAAGCGTTTAATGGCTTTGCCCTCGGGAGCCTTCTGGCGCTCGTCTCCAGCGGGCTCACCATCATCCTGGGCACGCTCGGCGTGCTCAACTTCGCCCACGGCGCGCTGTTCGCCGTGGGGGCCTACACAGCCTTCGTGATGATGTCGGCGACGCATTCCTTCCTGCTGGCGATGCTCGGTGGCTGCGCCGTCATGCTGATTATCGGCTGCGCGATGGAGCGGCTGGTGATCCGCCACTTCTACGCGCGGCCGGACGAGGACCAGATTCTCGTTACCTACGGCATTGGCATCGTCCTCGTGGAGGCCCTGCGCGCCTGGTTCGGCGGCAACAGCCAGCGGGTACCCGTGCCGTCCTGGGGCGTGGGCGCGACGAAGCTCGGCTTCCTTGTCTACCCGACCTACCGCCTCCAGCTCATCGGCATCGTCGCAGCGCTGCTAGTCGGCCTCTATCTCGTCCTCTACCGGACGGCGATCGGCCTCGTGGTGCGGGCGGGCATAGAGAATGCCGGCATGGTCGGCATCCTGGGCATCGACGTGCGCCGCACCTTCCTCCTCGTCTTCGCCATCGGCATCGTCGCGGTGGGGCTCGCGGGAATGCTCTACGCCCCGGTCGTCTCGGTGACCCCCGACATGGGCGCGAGCTTCATGGTACAATCCTTCGTGGTCATCGTTCTGGGCGGGCTCGGCTCCTTCCCCGGCGCGGTGGTCGGCGGACTTATCGCCGGCGAGGTCATCAGCCTGACTAGTGCCTTCAGCTCCGCCTATTCCGAGGTGATGCTCTACGGCCTCATGGCCCTCGTGCTCGTCGCGCGCCCGCAGGGGCTGTTCGGCACGGAGGGCCGCGTGTGATGGCCCGCGTCCTACGCCGCTTTCTCCCGGAACTGGCGCTTGCCGCCTTCCTCGTGGTGGCGCCGGTCCTGTTGCCGCCGCTCGGCTTCTCGCACGACCTGCTCTCCCGGGCGCTCAACTGGGCCCTTTTCGGCCTCGGTCTCGATATCCTGTTCGGGCTCGCGGGCCTTCTGTCCTTCGGGCAGGCGGCCTTCTACGGGACCGGCGGGTTCGTCGCCGCCACCCTCCTCGTCTCGGGTGCGGTGGGAAGCGTCTGGCTCGCCCTCGTGGCCGGGACGTTGTCGGCGGGGCTGTTCGGGCTCCTCGTCGGCTGGCTCGCCGTCCGGCGCATCGGCATCTATTTCGCCATGATCACCCTGGCCTTCGGCCAGATGGCTTACTTCTTCCAGAACTCACCGCTCTCGGACTGGACCGGCGGCGAGAACGGCATAGCCGGGGTGCCCCTACCGACGATCGGCTTCGGGGCAAGTGCGGTGCGGATCACCGCCGGGCTGCCAATGTACACGCTGCTCGCGGTCACCTTCCTCCTCGGCTTCGTCCTGGCCCGCCGCATCGCCCGCTCGCCCGTCGGGCTGATCCTACGGGCAGTGAAGGAGAACACCGCCCGCGTGGCGATGCTCGGCCACGACGTCCCGGCCTACAAGCTCGCGGCCTTCACCATCGCCGCCCTCTATGCCGGGCTTGCCGGGGCGATGCTCGGGCCGTTCCAGAGTTATATGCCGCCGGATGCCTTCGCTCTGGAGACCTCGGGGCAGCTCGTGGTTCAGACCATCGTCGGTGGCGTCGGTACGCTGGTCGGACCCTTCGTCGGCGCGGCCTTGTGGCTGTGGCTGCGCGACAATCTGCAACTCGTTCCCGGCCTTGGCCCCCTCTGGAAGCTCGTCCTGGGGCTCGCCTTCATCGGGCTCGTCATCGGCTTGCGCCGGGGCATCTGCGGCGAGATCCTGCATCTCTGGAATCGCCGCCGGGAGGCCCTTCGCCTGTACGCGGCACAGGCCCGGACCGAAGCCATCGAAGCGACGGGCGAGGCGCGGCCAGCCGCCATCCCGGCCGAGATCGCCCTTCCGATGCCGCGCCCGGCCGTGGATGGCCGGAGCGCGTATGCGGAGATCGCCCTGGAGGCGCGGGGGCTGGCCCGGCACTATGGCGGCCTGAAAGCCGTGGACGGCGTCAGCTTCATCGTGCGCCGGGGCTCCATCCACGCGGTGATTGGGCCGAACGGGGCGGGCAAGAGCACTCTGTTCAAGATGCTTTCCGACGAAGTGAGCCCCAGCGCGGGCGAGGTGCTGCTGTTCGGCGAGCGGCTGACCGGAGGCGGGGTGAGCCGGGCGGCCCAGCGGGGCATCGCCAAGAGCAATCAGCTCAACCAGCTCTTCCTGGACCTCACGGTGCGGGACAACCTGCGGGTGGCGGCGCTGGCGCGGGCGCGGGGCGGCTTCCGCCTGGATCTCATCGCCCCCGCCGACGGACACCTCGAGGTAGAGGCGCAGGTCGCGACCCTGATGGACCTTCTCGATCTCGGCGAGCGGGCTGGCACCCCGGCGAGCGTCCTGGCCTATGGCGAGAAGCGACGGCTGGAAATCGGCATGGCGCTCGCCACCAGCCCGAACGTGCTGCTCCTCGACGAACCCTTGGCCGGCATGAGCCTGTCGGAGCGGGCGGCGACCTGCGCTCTGATCCGGCGCATCGCGAAGGCTTGCACGGTCGTCGTGGTCGAGCACGACCTCGACGCGATCTTCAACCTCGCCGAGCGGATCACCGTGCTGTGTGAGGGCCGCCTCCTGGCCGACGGCCCAACCGATTCCGTGCGCCGGGACGCAGCCGTCCAGCGCGCCTATCTCGGTGCCGGCCCGGCGGAAGCCGGTGCCACAATGGGAAGCGCCGCATGAGCCTGCTCGAAGTCCAGGGGATCGACACCCTCTACGGCGATTCCCACGTCCTATTCTGCGTTTCCCTGCGAGTGGAGGAGAACGAGGTCGTGGCCCTGCTCGGCCGCAACGGCGCGGGCAAGACCACGACGCTGCGCACCCTCATGGGCGTGCTCAGCCCCAGGAAGGGCACGATCCGCCTCGACGGCCAGCCAATCCATGGGCTCCCGCCCTCGAAGATCGCTCGTGTTGGCATGCAGTTAGTGCCGGAGGAGCGCGCGGTGTTCGGCGGCCTGACCGTGGAGGAGAACCTCCGCGTCGCGCGCCTGACCGCCCCCAAGGCGTGGCCCCTCAATCGGATCTGGGAGATCTTCCCCCGGCTCAAGGAGCGACGCACCTCGCGGGGGCGCACCCTCTCGGGGGGCGAGCAGCAGATGCTCTCGATCGCCCGCGCCCTGGTCCGCGACCCGCGCATCCTCCTCCTCGACGAGCCCTTCGAGGGGCTGGCGCCGCTGATCGTTCAGGATCTGATCGTGTTGACGAAGCGTCTGGCCGCGGAAGGGCGCACGATCGTCGTGGTTGAGCAGAACGTAGCAGCGGTCCTGAGCTTCGCCGACCGGGTTTACGGCCTCAACAACGGCCACGTCGTCTACGAGGGGCGGGCCTCCGCTCTCCGGACAGATCCCGCTCCGATGCGGGACTTCATGGGCTTGGCGCCGTAAGCGAGACCACAGACATCGCCTCGATGCAGCTGCTTACATCGAGCGATCACCGCTTTGGTTCGCCGATCGGGTCGCGGTGATGCAGCAGGGCCGGATCGTCGAGACGGGTCCAGCCGCTGCGATCTTCGCCGCGCCCGAGCACCCCTACACCCGCGGCCTCGTGGCCGCGATGCCGGGCCGCAGCCTGTTCGGCGGGCTCGACGCGTCGGCGCCCGAGGCGCTGACCGCCTGAGCGTGTCCGCCGGTTCAGCAACAAGGGCCGGCGGCACCGGCACGGATGATGCAGCAGCCGTGTGTCTTTCGAGGCGCCTGCAACTCTCGGGGAGATCCATGGCTTCGGCGAGCGGACGGATTCTGACGGGCGCGGAGGTGAAGGCGCTGTCGCAGCGCTCAGACCTGCGCGGTGCGATGCGCCTCGGCGCGCATGTCCTGATGTTGGCCGGCTTCGGCTGGCTGGTCTGGCGCTCCGGACCGTGGACGCTGCTGCCCGCCATGATGCTGCTAGGCATCGTGCAATCGGCGCTGTTCGCGCCGATCCACGAGACCATCCACCTGACCGCGTTCCGCTCGCGCCGGGCCAACGCCGTCGCCGGCTGGCTGGTCGCTTGCCCGTCGCTCCTGAACTGGCACTTCTACACGGCTTTCCACCTCGCCCACCACCGCCACACGCAGGATCCCGAGCACGATCCCGAACTCGCGTTGCTGCCACCTTCAACCCTCGACGCCTATGTCTGGCGCGTGATGGCACTGCCCTACTGGCGCACCCGCCTCCAAGTGGCTGCAGCCGGCCTGCGCGGCGACCTCTCGGCTTACCCGTTCATCACGGAGCGCGCCGCGCCGCGTATCATCCGGTCGCTCAGAGTGATGTGCGCTGTCCTGCTCGGCGTCTCGGTTCTCGGTATGGTGCTGATCGGCTGGTGGGCGCCCCTGGTGTTCTGGATCGGACCTCAGCTCCTCGGGCAGCCGTTCCTGCGGCTCTACCTGCTCACCGAGCACACGCTCTGCACGATGGACGACAACGGTCTGACCAACACCCGCACGACCTTGACCAACAGCCTGATGCGTCTGCTCATGTGGAACATGCCGTTCCACACCGAGCACCACCTCTACCCGTCGATCCCGTTCCATCGCCTGCCGGACGCCCACGCGGCGATGCGTGAGCGGCTCGTCGTGCTCCAGCGCGGCTACGCGAAATGGCATGTCGGCTTCGTCCGGACGCTGCGCCCGTGACCGGATGGCCGACAAGCACCGGTACCTTCGCGCTCGGTGACCTGCCGCTTCAGTCGGGCGCCGTGCTGCCGGGTGCGCATCTGCGCTGGAAGACGCACGGGACCCTCTCGTCCGAGCGCGACAACGTCGTGCTCTATCCGACGAGCTACGCGGCCCAGCACCCCGACCTCGAATGGCTGATCGGCCCGGACGGCGTGCTCGATCCGGGCCGCTGGTTCATCGTCATCCCGGACATGTTCGGCAACGGCCTGTCGTCGAGCCCGTCGAACACGCCGGACTGGCCCGGCCTCGTCACCGCCTGGGACAACGTCCACGCTCAGCGCCGCCTGCTCGCCGAGACCTGGGGCATCGAACACCTGCACGCGGTCTACGGCTGGTCCATGGGAGCGCAGCAGGCCTATCACTGGGCGGCTTTGTTTCCCGAGCAGATCGCCCGGGCGGTGATCAACTGCGGCAGCGCTCGGACCGCCACGCACAACCGCGTGTTCCTGAAGGGTTTGATGGCGGTGCTGGAGGCCGCGCCGGAGCATCGCGGCGCCGGCCGCTTCTCGGCCGAGCCCGCTGCCGCGCTCCGGGCCTTCGGACGCATCTACGCGGGCTGGGCGCTCAGCCAGGACTTCTACCGGGCCGACCTGCACCGCACCGCCCTCGGCGCCCCGGACCTCGACACCTTCCTGTGCACCGACTGGGAGGAGCGCTTCGCTCGCCGCCCGGCGGCCGACCTGTACGCGCAGCTCCGCACCTGGGAGGCGGGCGACATCAGCCGCGCCCCGCGCTTCGGCGGCGACCTCGCACGTGCGCTGGGTGCGATCACGGCCCGCCTGCTGCTAATGCCGGGCGAGACCGATCTCTACTTCCGCATCGCCGACAACGCCGCCGAGCTGCCGCACCTGCGCGAGGCCGTCCTGCGGCCGATCCCGAGCGTCTGGGGCCATCGCGCCGGCAATCCCGCGGCCAACGCGGCCGACGCCGCCTTTCTCCGCGACACCGTGCGGGCCTTCCTCGAGGCTGACGCGATAAACCCCTGATCGGTGCGGCTTGCGCCCAAGATCCGCGCCAAATCTCGAGCATCAATTGCAAACGGGTTCGGCGCCCGGGCGAAGCAGAGAAGTCACATCATCGCGTCAACCCCGTATCGCAGGCGAGACGGCGCTCGGCCTTGCCCCATGTCCGCTTCGGAGATGCTGCCGATGGCAGTCGGATGACCGAGATGGGCGCAAAGTCGAACGGCCGCTTTTGGGCTGATCTGCAATCCAGCATGGCCTAATCTGGCCGAAAGCCGAATGACTGCTTCTGATTGATCCCGCGCTGAAACGGACACGGTCGCCCTGGCCATCGGTTTGAGGCACCAGTCCGTTATCGCGCACGCCATTCGCGGTGTTCGACCGGTCAGCTATTCAGCTGGATGCCTGCTCCGGCCATGCCGGACAGGACGTGGCGCAGCAGATCCGATCTCACCCGCCCCTGGCTGCCGGGCACCGTCCGGACCAGCACGGCCATCCTGACGGACGCCTCGGACAGGGCCGTCGCACCCAGAAACGCGGGCGGCGCGGTGAGCAGGGTAGCGAGCGTCTCGTCGGCCTCCACCGCCGCGATGGCCGCCGTGATCACGCCAGCTGCGGCTTCGTAGGGCACGCCGTGTGGCACGTAGATCGGGACCTCAAGCCCCGCCCAGTCGCGCGAGAAGTTCGTCACCGCCTTCAGCTCGCCGAAGGCCACCGTATGCATGTGCCCGCTGTCGTCGCGCAGTCGGACCGAGCGCAGCGAGAACGCCTCGACCCGACCCTGCAGGCCGCCGCTCTCGATCGTCTCGCCGACTCGGAACGCGTCGTCGAGCAGCAGGAAGAAGCCCGCGATGACGTCACGGACCAAGGCCTGCGCCCCGAAGCCGATCGTCAGGCCGACCACGCCAGCCCCGGCGAGCAGCGGGCCGATCTGCAGGCCGAAGGTCGAGGCGATGCTCAGGGTCGCCGTGACCGCGAGCGCGACAAGCACCACCGTCCGCAGGGCGGGCAGGACGGTGGCGAGGCGATCCGTGCGCGAGTCGCCGTCCGCCCGGGCGAGACCACGGTCGATCAAGCTGCGGACAATCTGCCAGGCAAGGTCGGCGCCGAGTAGGATCAGCAGGGTGAACACGATCTGGGTCGTAGCGGCTGCGCCTAAGCCTTCCTCGGACCCGGGCGCGCCCCTAACCACCAGCAGCAGTCCCGCGATCAACGCGACGTTGCGGGCGGCGTGGGCGACGATGCGTTCCTCGCGTGTCAGCGCTCCCAAGCGGTTCGGACCGAACGCGATCGTGCGCGCGGCGTCGCCGAGCGCCAACGCCAGCGCCGGCGCGAGGCCCAGCACCAGCGCAGCCCAAGCCACGGCGGAGAGGCCGGCCTGGGCCAGCAGCCACGCGGTGATGGGGACGAGGGCCAGCGCCACAATCGCCGGGCGCGGCGGACGTCTGTCCGCTCCGCGCCGCACCAGGACGACGGCGCAGACGACCGCCGGAATCAGGATGGCAGCGAGCAGCAGACTCAGGCTCGTGGCCGCGTCGGCGACGGCCGCGCCGGCGCCAGCCAGCCGCAGCAGCGCCGACCATAAGAGCCCCGCCGCCAGGGTGAGAGCCACGACCGTGACCCCGTGCTGCGCGCGCCAAGCCGCGTCCGTCGGCAGGGCGACGAGACGCAGCCGCGGGCCACCGGGGGCGAGCAGAAAGCGGCCGAGCACGCGCGTGGTGCGCACGGCGACGATGGCGAGCAGCACGTCCAGCGCCATGACGCCGGCGGCGGCCGGGGGTGCCGCAGCGAGGTAGGCGAGGCAGGCACCCGCCGCGAAGCTCAGGACCAAGCATTGGGCGAACAGCAGACGCTGGGCCTGGGCGACGGCCCGCTGTCGCACGGTGGCCAGCGGGCTGTCGGCGATCCAGCGCATCCACGTCGCGGACCAGCGGAAGAACAGGCGCTCAGCGAGCCACCCTCCGAACCATAGCATGAGGAGGCGCGCAGCCAAGCCAATCGGGCTCGTCTGCTCGTCTGCAACGAGCGTTGAGGCGGCTTGGCTAGTCGCTGCGGGGACCCCGGCGGCAGCCTCGACCAGATCGCCCGTTCTATCTCGGATCGAGCGGAGGTGCTCGTCCAGGTCGCGGCCGAGGGCGAGGCCGCCGAAGCCGAGCTGGAGCGTCTGCGCACTTGGTGCCGTCGGGAAAGCGCACAGGACAGCGAGGGCCGCCAGGCACCAGAAGCGGCGAGATCTTATCACGGCCGGCTTGCGCGCATGAATCGCGACCCACACACGAGAAGATGCGACACCGTTGCCGCCGGGGTCGTCATGCCCTCCTACACCACCTCATGCGTCGCGGCACCGCCTCGATTTAGATCGTCACCTCCGTTCCTTCTGGATCGGCCCGGAAGGTCCAGGAGCCCCCACTTCTGAACGTCGAGGCCGTACCGAACGTGTTCTCCATGAACTGCATGTGTGTGACTTTGCCATCCCTGACCTTGGCGAGGACGGCGACCGGAGACGTGATCCGCTTGTCCATGACGCGTGAGCGGAAGGTGCACCGCGCGAACACTGCGACCCGCTCGTCGGTGCCGAATGCCTCCAGAACGTCGAAGGCCAGAATCCCCCAGTGGCGGTTCACGTCCACGAATGTCGCCAGGATGGATTGCGAACCGGCATGCGTGCCGCACCAGGGCATGATCCTACTCAGCTCTGGATTGTCGTAGTTCAGCGAGACGTAGGTGGCGTCCGGCTCGACCAGCGCGGCGATGGTGGCCGGGTCAGTCGCATTCCTCAGGACGGCGAGGACGGTCTCGGTCGGCGTCAGGGCGTTCATCACGTTCTCCTCGCGGTCAGCCGGACATCCCGCGCCGGGCATGCGGCAAGGGCGTCGACCTGATACGGTCAGGCCAGCACCACGATCTTCCCGCCGGCGCGGTTCTCCTCCATGCAGCGATGCGCCTCGGCGATCTCATCCAGCCGGAACGTCCGCCCGACCTGCACCCGCAGCGTGCCCGCGGCGACCTGATCGACGAGTTCCTGGAGCGGCGTGCGCATGAAGTCGGCCACGCCGCCGTCGTAGGTCGTCAGGCAGACCGCGCTGGGGATCGCGTCCATCGGGCTGAAGTCTGGAAGCGACCAGCGATCGCCCACCATCCCGGTCATGCAGACGATGCCGCCCGGCTTGGCGCAACGCAGCGAGTCTTCCAGTGTCGTGGTGCCGACGAGTTCGAGAACCTTGTCGACGCCGCTGGTACAGACTTCCCTGACTTGAGCCACGATGCGGCCGGTGTCGACGAAGACCTGGTCCGCACTGGCCTCGCGCAACAGGGTTGCGCGGTCCGCCCGTCGCGAGGTCGCGGCGACATGAGCGTCATGCGCCTTTGCGATGGCGGCGGCGGCAAGCCCGACGGACGTGGTGCCACCCCGGATCAGCAGGCGCTCGCCTGCCCTCAGGCGCAGGGCCGTGAAAAGCGAGCCCCAAGCCGTCTGCAGCATCTCAGGGAGCGCGCCGAGAGTCGCCCAGGGCAGATCAGTACGCACCACCTGCACTTGGCCGGCCGGCACCCGGACATACTCGGCGTAGCTTCCGTCGTACTGGCGCCCCATGCCGCCCATGACCGTCGCGACAGTCTCACCGTCGCGGAATTCCCCGCCGGGAGCCGCCGCGATCGTGCCGACCGCCTCGATGCCCAGCACGCGCGGGAACACGACATCGGGCGACTGGCCCCGGCGCGTGAACAACTCGGACCGGTTCAGGCCGAAGGCGCGCACGCGGATCAGAACCTCGCCGTCCCTGGGTTCGGGGACTGGAAGCGCCTCGACCTTCAGCGCGCCCGCATCGCCGGCCTCTCGGATCACCGCCGCCTTCATCGTCGCCATGAGCCACCCTCCTGTCATGCGAGGCTGCGCTTAGCCCTCGCCCTGCACGGGGTTGGTGTTGAAGATGTACAGGCTGATCCGCCACCTGCCGTCGATCCTGCGCAGCACGAAGACCTCGCGGTTCAGGTCGACAATTTCCTTGCCGCCCTCCAACACCGTGGCGCCCTTGTGGTGGTATGTACGCACCACCGCCGTGTCGCCGTGAACGTCGATGCCGGCGTAGCCGAACATGGTCGTGAACTTGGCGATCTGGAATAGGGCATCGTAGGCGTCCCTCTTCTCCTGAAGCGTCGAGAAGGTGGGCTTGTCGTTCCACTCCGCGATGCCGTCGGGTGCGAACAGCGCCAGGATGCCGGTCGTGTCGCCGGCATTCAGCAGTTGTTCGTAGCGATGCACCACATCAAAGGCCGACCGCTGCTGCGCCGCGACCGCCGGGTCGGTCGCGAAGGTGAAGTTCGGTCCAGGCTCGATCGCTGCATGCGCGAGGGGTTGGAAGAGGACTGCGCCCAAGACCGCCGCAATGACGCTGGAGCGCAGGATAGTCGTGAGGCTCATCATGGTCTTCCACCTGTACCGACCCGGCGGCCATCGAGACTGAGGCTGGTGGCGCCGGCGCGGGCGAGCAGCAGGAAGCCGCCCGCCATCGCGAGATTCTTCAGGAAATTGATCAGCTGGTTCTGGTCGGCGAACGCCGTGTGGAAGATGGCCGCGGTCAACAGGCACCAGCCGGCCAGCAGCACGCCGAGCGGACGCGTCCAGAGGCCGAGCAGAAGCAGTGCGCCGGAGCCGATCTCGAACGCGGCCGCCGGCCAGAGCAGCACGCCCGGAACGCCGTAGGCGGCCATGTAGCCCTGCGTAGCCGAGACGGCGGTGAGCTTGCCGATGCCCGAGAGCAGGAACAGCGCGGACATCAGCGTGCGGGCGGGCGCATCGGCCCATCTCGACAGGGTGAGGGTCATCGCGAGCGCCTCACGCCTACGCCGGCAGGACGGTGGAGAAGCTGTAGCGGGCGATCTTCCAGGTGCTATCGACCTTCCGGAACAGGAACAGCTCCTGATTGGCCTCCGGGATTTCGATGCCGGGCTGCAGGAGGCGGATCGTGCCCGTCGAGGTCGAGCGCAGGAACGCCCAATCAGGGGCGACCAGGCGGATCTCGGCGATCTCGAAGGTGATGTCGAGCTTGATCGCCCCGGCCATCCCGGCATAGGCGGCGTGCACGGCCGCCTTGCTGACCGCGGACGGACTGTTCTGAGCCATCAACACGGCGTCGTCGGTATAGAGTTCTGCCACGGCCGTGGCATCCGAGTTGTTGGCGGCCTCGGCGTACCGCGCCAGCACGGCCGCGATGGCCTGTTCGTCGACATCCATGGTGTCTTCCTCTGATCGTGGGAGTTTCATGAACTGGCCTCCGCTCGCATGAGCGGCGTCACAAAGCAGATCGGGAAGGTCGCCTCCGGTGGCGGAAGCCAGCCCGAGAGACCAGCCAGGTCACCGCCGCAATGTTCGCGTGCACTGTGCGGGAACCGGGTTCGGCTCGTGCGCTGGAGCTAAAGTCGAGGCGGCTTCGTGGGCGAGAAGCTGTAGCGTGCGATCCGCCAGAGCCCGTCGTCACCCTTCCGGAAGATAAACAGTTCCTGGTTGGCTTCCGCAGTGGTCTTGCCGGTCGAGTGATGCAGGGTCGTCCCGGCCGAGTTGGTGCGCACGAACGCCCAGGCCGGCGCCATCTGCACCACCTCGGCGATGTCGAACCTCACGCCGAACTTCAGTTCGGCGAAGACGGCGTCGTACGCCTTGCGGATCGCCGTCTGGCCGATGAACGACGGGCTGTAGGGAGCCATGAAGATGCCGTCTGGCGTGTAGAGCGGTAGTACCGCGGCCGTCTGACCGCCGTTGAGCGCAGCGTTGTACGAGGCCAGCACGGCGCGAATGGCCTCCTCGTCGGTCACCGCGCGCTGTGTGGTAGGGGCTCCATCGCTCGATTGAGCCAGGCTTGGACCGCTGACAAGGCAACTGAGCAGGAACAGCGGCGACGTAATGACGAACCGAAATTTCATCCCGGGCGCTCCAGCCACCGGTTTACGGTGCCGCATGGATATGCAACCGATGATCTGCCCATAAGACCGCGATTGCGGAAAACACCTTCCCAGATCTGGGATAATGAAGCTCGATCTGAACGCACTGCTGGTCTTCGCCAAGGTCGTGGAAGCCAACAGCTTTTCGGCGGCCGCGCGACAGCTCCGGGTGCCGGTCTCGACCGTGAGCCGGCGTGTCGCGGAGCTGGAAGGACAACTCGGTGTCCGTCTGCTGGAGCGCTCGACGCGCAGCCTGCGCTTGACCGACCTCGGTTCGGAGGTGCTGGAGCACGCCCGGCGCAGCGTCGAGATCAGCGACGCGGTCGCCGGCATCGTCTCGAACCAGATGACGTCCATCTCGGGCCTGCTGCGGGTTGCGGCGCTCCCGAGTATCTCCGATACGCTCGTCGCACCGCTCGTGGGCGCGTTCCAGGCCGCCCACCCGAACGTGCGCGTCCAGGTGCTGGTCACGGAGCGGCACGTGGACCAGGTCGCGGAAGGCATCGACATCGCCTTTCGGTTCGGCCCCCTTCGCGACTCGGGTTTGGTCGCGCGTCGCGTTCTCACCTATCGCCACCGTCTCGTGGCGAGCCCGACTTACCTGGCGGCGTGCCCAGCGCCGGACGTGCCGCGAGACCTGTACGATCACCGGCTCCTGGCGTTCTCGCTGAGCAAGCCGGACCATCGCTGGACGTTCATCCGCGCCGGACATGCGGACCGGGAGACCATCACCTTCCAGCCGCACTTCACGATGAACGACTATATCGGGCTCGCCACCGCGCTGCTGGCAGGGTCCGGCATCGGAGACTTGCCGCCAGTGGTCCAACCGGAGCTGCTGCGGGACGGCAGGTTGGTCGAGGTGATGCCGGACTGGCGGTTCCGGACCTTCGACCTGTCGCTGGTACATCTTGGTCACCGCCAGCTGTCACGACCCGTGCGCCTGTTCAAGGACTTCGCCATTGAACTGATGCCGACGCTCTTCCCCGACCTGCCGACCTGATGATCCGGATTGGCCTCTGACGCGCGCGGACGGCAGTGCACAGCTGTCGAAGAATGGGCTTGCGCGGACCGGTCGGACGCTGTCCGGCTGCTTGCAGATGAGTGGCTGGGCAGAGTGAAACCACGATCCGGCACCGCTCCTATTCGGCAGCGGCCTTCCCCAGCGAGCGCAGTGCATCGATGAGGGCGCGCAGAGCGGGTGTAACCTGCCGGCTGGGATAGTAGAGGTGACACCCGGGGAAGGGTAAGCACCAAGCGTCCAGCACAGACACCAGCCGCCCAGTCGCTAGGTCGTCCGCGACCTCGTCTGCCAGCATGTAACCCAATCCCGCTCCCGCCCGCACCGCCGCACCCGCAAGGTCACCCTCGTTCACGACGAGCTGACCGCGTGGGCGCACACGCACCTCGCGCCCGGCGTTCAGAAACTCCCACGGCAGCAGGCCGCCCCCGCCGATCAGCCGATAGTTGACGCAGTTGTGCGCTTCCAGATCGTAAGGCGTCTCCGGTGCCGTATGACGCGCAAAGTAGTCCGGTGTTGCCACCACGACCGTGCGCAGATCCGGGCCGACGCGAACGGCCACCATGTCGCGCTCCACCGTCTCACCGAAGCGGATGCCGGCGTCGAACCCGGCTGCGACGATGTCTGTGAGGCGATCATCGATCACGACCTCGACCGCGACGGCAGGATGGTCGAGGAGAAAGCGTGGGAGTGCTGGCTGGAGCACGGCCCGGGCAGCGTAAGCGAACGTCGTCAGCCGGAGGCTGCCGGACGGCTCACCGCGCCAGTCAGCCAGCGCGGCGAGCCCGCGTTCCACCTCTAAGAGTGCGGGATCGAGCGAGCGCAGCAACTGAGTCCCCGCCGGTGTTGGAGCGACGCTGCGGGTCGTGCGCGCGAGCAGGCGAACGCCGAGCCGGGCTTCAAGACCGCGCATCGCGTGGCTGAGGGCCGAGGGCGACAGGCCGAGCTCGGCAGCCGCGCGCGTGAAGCTGCGGGTGCGCGCCACAACCGCGAAGGCCGCGAGATCGTCGAGGGTACCACGCCGCATTGCTGCATCTCGCTCATAAGCGCATGCCGTCCGAAGCGGCTAATCGCTGGCGCCGCGCTGGGCTAGCTCTTGCGCGTCATCGACGAGGCGCAGCAATGGATCTGACCCACTATCGCACGCTCGGCCGCTCGGGATTGGCGGTGAGTCCCTTGGCACTCGGCACCATGACCTTCGGCACGGCGCGCTGGGGCATGGACGAGGCGGCGGCTCGCGCCGTGTTCGACGCCTACGTCGAGGCCGGCGGCAACTTCCTCGACACCGCCGACGTCTACGCCGGAGGCGTAAGCGAGACGATGGTCGGCCGCTTCATCGCCGAGCATGGCCTGCGGGACCGAATCGTGCTCGCGACGAAGTCGGGGTTTGCCACCGGCACCGGACCGCACGCGGGCGGCAACGGCGCCAAGCACGTCTACACCACGCTCGAAGGATCGCTGCGCCGGCTCGCGACGGACTACGTCGACTTGTACTGGATCCACGTCTGGGACGGCGTCACGCCGGCGGAGGAATTGTTGGAGACGATGGCGGCCCTCGTGCGGGCAGGCAAGATCCGCTACTGGGGCCTGTCGAACACGCCCGCTTGGTACGTCGCCAAGCTCGCGACGCTGGCGGGCGTGCGCGGCCTGCCGGGGCCGATCGGGCTGCAGTACTTCTACTCCCTCGTGAACCGGGACGTAGAGGACGAGCACGTACCGCTTGCGGCCGAATTCGGCCTCGGATTGGTGCCCTGGTCGCCCCTGGCCTACGGGCTGCTGACTGGCAAGTACGACCGGACCGCCGTCGAGGCGCGCAGTGAAATACGCGCGGACGGCCTGCCGAGAGACGCCGCCATGGCTGGCGAACTGCGTCCCGCCGAGGATAAGCGCCTGGACGGGGCGAACCCATTCGGCGACAGCCTGTTCACGCCGCGCAACTGGAAGATCGTGGAGGCGGTACGCCAGGTGGCTCATGCGATTGGGCAGCCGCCAGCGCGAGTGGCGCTGGCGTGGGTGATGGCGCGTGCAGGCGTGGCTTCGACGCTGATGGGCGTGAGCCGGGCGGTACAGGTCGCCGACAACGCGGCAGCACTCAGTCTCATCCTCGCACCCGACCATCGGGCCGCATTGGACGCAGCCAGCGCGTCGCCCGAGCCGCGCCTTATCTACGGCTTGGCCAGACCGCCAATGCGGCAGCACGTCGTGTTCGGCGGCAGCCATGTTCAAGCCATGTCAGAGGGGGCCTGAGGCAAAAGGCTGGTGTCCGCTTTGGAGGAGAAGCAGGGATGCCTCCGAACAGCCGGAATGGGCGCTTTTCTGCCGGGCTGCTCTGAAAGCCCCCCGACAATGAAGCCGAGGGGCCGAACGCTCAAATCTCAGTTCCCTCTGCCAAGGTCAGGGCATCCTCGACGTCGACTCCGAGGTATCTTACCGTACTCTCGAT
>NZ_JAKSYC010000155.1 GCF_022829585.1 Methylobacterium sp. J-026 | reverse complement strand
GACGGAGCGGGCCTTCGGGGCGGACGAGACCGTGTTCCGTGCGGGCGATCCCGCCCACGAGATGTACTACATCGAGAGCGGCGTCTTCCGGGTCCCGGAGGTCGGGATCGCGGTGCGGGCGGGCGGGATCGTCGGCGAGCTTGGCCTGCGTGCGCCGGGCAACGCCCGCACGGCCTTGCTGATCTGCGCGGAGCCCGGCAAGGCCCTGTGCGGGTCCTATTGCGACCTCAAGGCGCTGTACTACCAGAACCCGGACTTCGGCTTCTACTTCCTGAAGCTCCTGCGCGCGGCTTGGGCTGATCTGCTCCCCGGCCCCGGCGGGAGGGCTCGGCCATGACGCCCCGCGAGCAGGCCGCCTTCACCGCCGGGATCGAGGCTGTTCGGCAGATGGCGCTCGTCTCGGCCGTCACCATTGAGGTCCGGGACGATGCCAGCCGGGTCAAGAACCAAGCCGCGGTCGCCGCCCTTCAGGCGTTGGCCGAGGGCGCCCGAGACCTGATGCTCACCGAGCCCGCAGCAGGACAGGAGGTCGGATCATGACAGACGCTTACGCCCGCAGTTCTCCGGGCATCCTGTGCGTCCTGTATCTGGAGCACGCCGCCCATGAGGCGGAGCAGGCTGCCCGCGACCTGCAGCGCTGGTTCCTCGCGCTCCCGCTGATGCATCTCGCGCTCGGCGCCATCCTGGTCCCGGCGCTTGCCGGATCGGCCAGCATGGGAGCGTACATCGAGGAGCACCAACGCGAGTGGGAAGCCTACTTCGACGCTCTGGACGATGAGGATCATCCCTTTCCCGATGCTGATCACATGCAGCCGGTCTCTGCCTTGCTGCGCCGTGTCCAGAAGAAGAAGGAGCCGGAGATGCAGGGCCGGCCCGTCGTGCTGACGCAGCAGCAGAAGAAGGACCTCGGCCGCTTCACCTACTACCGGAACCAGTTGGAGCACGTCAGGCCGGGCAGCTGGAGCCTGGAAGTCGCGGGCCTACCGCGCGTCCTCGCAGCAGTGGCCGAGGTGATCCATCAACTTCTCCAAGAGCGGCGATGCTGCACGGACCTTGAAGAGCAGGACGAAGTTCGAGCGGAACACGCGATTACCCAGATCCGAACTATGGCCGCCGGCCGCTCTCACCAAGGAGATGCAGATGCTGGTGCTTGAGCTGCGGCGCCACCCAGACCATTGTTATCCCGTTGATATCTACAACGGATCGGAGGCCGAAGCCGGCCACGGAGCAGGATCATGACGACGGGCAGGCAAGGCTTCCAGCAGGGGCAGAGCGGCAACCCCGCAGGCCGGCCGAAAGGCGCCCGCAGCCGCGCCACTCAGGCCCTTGAGCAGATCCTCGACGGTGACGCCGAGGCAATCCTCAACAAGGCCGTGGAGATGGCGAAGGACGGCGATCCAGTCGCCATGCGCCTTTGCCTAGACCGTCTCATCCCTGTTCGCCGGGACCGACCCATCACCTTCACGCTGCCGCCGATCGACAAGCCGGCAGACCTCACCCGGGCGACGCACGCCTTGATGCAGGGTGTGGCTGCCGGCGAGATCACGCCCAGCGAGGCCGCCGGGCTGTCGAAGCTGGTCGACGCGCACGTGAACGACATCAAGACGGCGGACCCCGCCGAACGCCTCGCTCGGATCGAGGAGGGCGGGCTGTTATGATCGTCAACCTGGAATGCCGCATCCGGAAGATCGAGGCACAGCGCTTCGCGGCCGATCCCGCCCTCAAGGCCATGTCCGGCGATGAGTTGGCGCAGGCCCTGCGGGGCGGCGGCCGGAGCGCTTCGGCCAGCCGAGCGCCACGAGGCGCGCCTTGGCGTAGTCGCGGACCTCGTCGCGGGTGCCGGCGGGCATCGTGGCGAGGACGGCCTGCGTGGCTCCGGGGCGAATTCGTACTGCGTCACCGCCTGGCCCGGCGCCGCCTTGCGGATCGTGCGGGTGGCGGGGCAGGGGGCCACGAGCTTGTCGCCGGCAAAGCCGTTATCCTCGGGCTTGACCGCCCGGGGCGCGACGGACGTGTAGC
>NZ_JAKSYC010000153.1 GCF_022829585.1 Methylobacterium sp. J-026 | reverse complement strand
AAAGATACACCCCGGGGGCAGTTGCTCCCAGCGGGTCGCCGACCTCGCGGCCAGGGTGATCGGGCTGGGGGTGCGGGTGTCGGCCGGACGGGTGCTCTTCGGCGATGAGGGGCGGT
This sequence comes from Methylobacterium sp. J-026, assembly GCF_022829585.1. GTDB lineage: Bacteria > Pseudomonadota > Alphaproteobacteria > Rhizobiales > Beijerinckiaceae > Methylobacterium. The sequence continues at coordinate 442 of NZ_JAKSYC010000153.1, read as the reverse complement.
GAGGATGACCACCTACCCCTCGCCCGCCATCGCATCTCCCTGCACGGATGCCGGGAGCAGCGCGACCGGATCTCAGTACGAGCCGAACTTGGAGTTCAGGCCGGCGCGGACGACGGCGAACTCGTCGGAGCGGCGGCCGATGCCGCTGCTGTAGACGGCGGGGAAGTTGCTGGCGGCGTTGATGACGAACGCACCCTGGTTGCGGGTGTTGCGGTCGAGGTTGACGTACAGGCCTTCGCCCTGGAGGGTCCCGGCCGGGGGGCGGAAGAGGTTCAGGAACGAGTCGGTGGGGAGCGCGTCCTCGCAACGCCCCCCGACCGCGTAGCGGGGCGGGAAGCGGCGTTGCCGGGGTTGGCGCCGGAGGGGGCGGCGGCGGCGCCCCGGGCGTAGGGCAAGCCGGCGGGGCCGTTACAGAGGGGTCGGTTGAAGGCGTTGCCGAAGG
>NZ_JAKSYC010000152.1 GCF_022829585.1 Methylobacterium sp. J-026 | reverse complement strand
ACATCACCGCGCAGGTGCTGCGCAACATCGACCATGATGGCCAGCTCGAAGCCTTGCACCGCTCCCAGGCGGTGATCGAGTTCGCGCTCGATGGCACCGTTCTGACCGCCAATACCAATTTCCTCAACGCGATGGGCTATCAGCTCAATGAGATACAAGGGCGGCACCACAGCATGTTCGTGGATGCGAACGAGCGGACAGGCGCTGCCTACCGTGATTTTTGGGTGAAGCTCGGGCGTGGCGAGTTCGCCGCGGATGAGTTCCGGCGCATCGCCCGGGGCGGCCGCGAAGTCTGGATCCAGGCGACCTACAACCCGATTCGCGACCGGGACGGTGTGCCGGTGAAGGTGGTGAAGTTCGCCGCC
>NZ_JAKSYC010000151.1 GCF_022829585.1 Methylobacterium sp. J-026 | reverse complement strand
ACATCACCGCGCAGGTGCTGCGCAACATCGACCATGATGGCCAGCTCGAAGCCTTGCACCGCTCCCAGGCGGTGATCGAGTTCGCGCTCGATGGCACCGTTCTGACCGCCAATACCAATTTCCTCAACGCGATGGGCTATCGGCTCGACGAGATCCGGGGGCGGCACCACAGCATGTTCGTGGATGCGAACGAGCGGGCGGGCGCGGCCTACCGTGATTTTTGGGTGAAGCTCGGGCGTGGCGAGTTCGCTGCGGATGAGTTCCGGCGCATCGCCCGGGGCGGCCGCGAAGTCTGGATCCAGGCGACCTATAACCCGATCCGCGACCGGGACGGCGTGCCGGTGAAGGTGGTGAAGTTCGCCGCCGACATCACCGAACAGGTGCACGAGCGCCAGCGCCGGGCCGAGGCGCAGCGGGCGATCAGCACGGATCTCGACGCGATCGGTACCGCGGTCGAGGCCGTCACCCTGCAGACGGCCGAGGCCGCCGGCATAGTGGGACAGGTGTCGAGCGACATCCAGGCGGTGGCTTCGGGCGCGGAGGAGTTGTCGGCATCCGTCGGCGAGATCAGCCAGCAGGTCAGCCACGCCGCGCGCATGGCCGGCGAGGCGGTCGAGCAGGCCCGCCATACCGGCGGCATCGTCGAGGGCCTGAGCGGCCAGGCCACGCAGATCGGCGAGGTGGTGACCATGATCCAGGGCATCGCCTCCCAGACCAACCTGCTCGCGCTGAACGCCACCATCGAGGCGGCCCGGGCTGGAGCAGCGGGCAAGGGCTTCGCGGTTGTGGCCTCCGAGGTGAAGGCCCTGGCCGAACAGACCGCCAGAGCCACTGACCAGATCCGCGTGCAGATCACCGCGACCCAGGCGGCCACGCGCGAGGCGGTGGTCGCGATCGGTTCGATCCAGGGCACGATCGGCAAACTGGATGAGGTCTCAGCGGCGATCTCGGCGGCGGTGGAGGAGCAGTCGGCCGTGACCCGGGAGATGTCGGGCAGCATGCACACGGCCGCTCACGGGGTCACGAGCATCGCCGGCGGGATGGACGCGATCGCCCGGGCGACCGAGCAGGACCATGCCGCCACGCGCCAGGCGCGGGAGGCTGCACGGCGGGTGGGATGAAGTCATGGACGACGCGGGGGATGTGGCTACTGTGCAGGCCATTCCCTAGGATGCGCTCGGGAACCTACTCGGCGTACGCGCTGAAGTGGGGCCAGACACCGACGCACTCCAGTGAACTCC
>NZ_JAKSYC010000147.1 GCF_022829585.1 Methylobacterium sp. J-026 | reverse complement strand
GCTGAGCAAGCCCGCCTTGGGCAATTTCTTCGCCATCCCGGGCCTGGCCCTGCGGATGCCCGGCATGGCCCGGCCGGGGGGGCTGTTGCTGCTGGCCCGGAACGGCCAGGACCGCCGCCGGCTGGCGATCGGCGCCGGGATCGGGGCGGCGCTGGCGGGGTAGGGGACCGGCCTCGGCCGGATCTGGATCACATCGCTGTCGAACGCCAAGGAATTCAAAAACAAGCGCTTTTCCCCTCCCCCTTGCGGGGAGGGGTCAGGGGTGGGGGTGGTTCAGAATCGAGCGTTCCGGTGCCTCCTGCACCACCCCCACCTCCGGCTCCTCCCCACAAGGGGGAGGAGAGAGCGTCTCGACCAGCGATGTGTGGATCTCGTAGTCACGGGGGAGGAGAGAACGCCGCGTCCACCCACGCCGCCGCGGCCCCGCGCGACGCGCCGCCGGGGGCATGGCCCAACCCGCCGCCGGGGAGACGCGGGACGCCGCGAAGCCCGAACGCAACGTTGCAAAGCCGGCTTCCCGGCGTCCCGCGGACGGGCGCGCGCACCGGCAGGCCGGTGCCCGTCCCCGTCCGATTGTGCGTCCGGTGTCCGTCACGCGGGGGGCGCGAATGACGCTAAGCCGGTCCCGGGTTGCGCATCGCACCCCGGCGCTTCCGAGCGAGCCTTCGTCGCACGCCCCCTCGTCGTGGAGGGCGCCGTCAAACCGCCGCACCGCCCAGGACAGGGTCGGCCTCAAAGCCTTGAGCGGCCGGGGCATTTCCTCCGCCGGCCGCCGCCCAGCCCGAGCCGGGGGGTGTCGCGCTCCCGCGCCCGGGGCTGCCGCAGCCGACGGCAGACGCAGGCACCGCCCCAGCCGCCGCCGGCCCGGCGGCTGACCGGACCGACGCCCCGAAGCGTCTCACGACGCGTCGCGGCGGGGTGGGAGACTTGGAGCATGGATTAGGAATTTTGTCAAGGGCGAGCGTGGATGCGCGGTCGCCCACCCACGACCTCATCCTGAGACGCCCGCACTAGCTTGCCTCGAAGGAAGGCTCCAGCCGGCCGCGCGACCACTGGAGGGATCCTTCGAGGCGGCTGCACCGCACCTCAGGATGAGGGCGCGGGTGGGAGAAAGAGTTGGGATCGTGTCTGCCGTCTCTCTGAAGACATGTGGGCAAGTGCCTCACGCACCGATGGACTGACGGCGTCAGGGCTGACAGGCATCTGCGCCGGCTTAAGAAGCATAATAGGCAATGCTGATGCCAAATATTTAGTGATCCGGCAGTCAAGCATCATGCTTGATCTGTCCTTAAAAGGTGTTTGGCAACGCTATTGAAAATGAGGGCCGCACTCTAAGATTTCCCGGAATTTAGCCTGCTAAGATCACTAGGCCTAAGAAATGTTTCGATTTCTCTTTTATCCGTCTCAGAAATGAGCCTCGCTTCCCAAACACTGGCCAATATATCTGTTACGAGTTCCGTATGCAAAGTTCCTATAACACCCTTATCGTCAAGTGATTGCTCAACAATATATTCGTCTAAATCAAGCGGCTCGCCACATTCAAGATAACTATCGTGTCTTAGGAAAAGATGATGTGGGTGCCGATCAAGTTTTACAGGATTTTGCCAGTTTCCTTCAGAATTTATTCGAAAGAAAAACCCCAGTTCCGCCTGTACGCAAACAACCATTTTCGGCCCTGGGGGCCGGATGGTGCCATCGTGTATCCAGATTACATCGAGTGGGCCTAGCAAGGCTCATAACCTTATGTGCGGCGCAGCTTCCTTCAGATAAGCGACTTTCGCGCTTTTGTCAGGCCCATCAGCAAGCATGTCCTCATAGCGCATCAATCCGAGGTTTGCTGCCTGCCAATCCTTGCCATGAGTTGCCGCTGTCCTAGCAGTAAATGTCATACTTCTTGACTTCTCAAATCCTATTTTTATGCAATCCAAATCACTTTCAGACATCGACGAAGTGTCAACAATGGAATCGCTAGTTTTTTCTAAGTGGAAACCATTCAAGCGCCACGGATAATTGTCGATACCAAGTTCGCCAAGCCAAATGGGATCGCTCTTAGTCATTTCGTAAATTTCTAAAGGGACCGGGCCGAATTTCATTGCCCTATATGTTGCCCCAAAAATTGGGCGATTGAACGCATTGAGATGCTCAATATCGCCAAAATAGCAAGATTTTAGTATAGTATGAAGGTCAGAATTTTGGACATGACTGAGCATTAGCCGGATGGCTGCGTAAGATTTATTCGCTGAAAATTTAAACCGAATGTCCTTGCTCATATTGACATTTTCTATCACACGTGACTCGCGGCGTATAGGTGGTAGCGCTGCGGATTTGAAACCGTGTGGCATATCCGCCAATGTGCCGTCCGCCCAGGGATCCCGGGACCGCGTACGCCGGGCAGCGATCCCAAAAACCATCAGGGAGCCGTCGCATGAACGCACCCACCCCCTCGATCGTCGCGGACCAGTCCGAAGAGTCCGGCCCGGAACTCCAGGCCGAGATCCAGGCGATGCGCGTCGATCTCGCGGCCGCCTACCGGCTGATCCACCGGCTGGGGCTCGACGACAGCATCTACACCCACATCTCGGCGCGGCTGCCGGGGGGCGGGCACCGGTTCCTGATCAATCCCTACGGGATGCGCTTCGAGGAGGTGACCCCCGACAACCTCGTCACCGTCGATATCGACGGGCGGGTGATCGCGGATCCGATGGGGCTCGGCATCAACCCGGCCGGGTTCACGATCCACAGCGCCATCCACGCCGCCCGCCACGACGCGGTCTGCGTGCTCCACACCCACACGGTGGCCGGCGTCGCGGTCTCCTGCCAGGAGGAGGGGCTGCTCGCCCTCAATCAGTGGTCGATGCAGTTCGCCGGCCGCGTCGCCTACCACGCCTATGAGGGCATCGCCCTCGACCTCGACGAGCGCCAGCGCCTCGTGGCCGATCTCGGCGACCAGCCCGTCATGGTGCTGCGCAATCACGGGCTGCTGACCTGCGGCCGCTCGGTCGGCGAGGCGTTCAAGCTGATGCACAACCTGGAGCGGTCGTGCCGGGCCCAGCTGGCCGTCCAGGCCGCCGGCGCCCCGGTGATCCGGCCCTCCTCCGCCGTCGCCGCCAAGACCGCCGGGCAATACGCCGCCGGCTACGACCGCGTCGCGCGCCAGGGGGCGCCCGACAGCGAGTGGGCGGCGTTCAAGCGGATGCTGGCACGCACCGATCCGGATGTCTTTCCGCAGGGGTGAGGCGCGCACGGCGCCCGGATACGGGCACCGGCCGGACCGGGGGGCCTCGCCCTCTCCCCTCTGCGGGGGAGGGCGGGCGCGGGGCAGTTGCGGACTGCCGCATCCGTCAATCCTGCGACGGGTCCAGGCGCGCGGCGCCCCCGCTCACGGCTCCGCTCCGGTGCCGCCCGACCGGTAGCGCTGCTTCAGGAACGCGATGAACGCCCGGGTCTTGGCCGGCACGAAGGCCCGGCTCGGATAGACCGCGAAGATCCCCGCCGAGGCCGCGGCCGCGTAGGCCGGCAGCACCACCTCCAGCACCCCGTCGCGCAGCTCCGCCTGCACGTCCCAGGTCGAGCGCAGGGCGATCCCGAGGCCGCCGATCACCGCCTCGCGCACCACCTCGTTGGAATGGGTGCGCAGCGGCCCCGACGCGCTGACCGTGCAGGGGCCGTCCGGCCCGATGAGCCGCCAGGGATTCTGGTTCTCGGTGGCGAGGCAGACATGGCCGCGCAGGTCGTCGAGGGTCTCCGGGCGCCCGATGGCGTCGAGGTAGCCCGGCTGCGCGCACAGCACCCGCCGCACCGGGGCGAGGCGCACCGCCGTGAGGCCGGAACTCGCCAGCGCGCCGACCCGGATCGCGAGGTCGTAGCCCCGCTCCACGATCGATTCGAAATCGTCGCTCAGCTCCAGGTTGAGCACGAGGTCGGGGTGCAGGGCGAAGAAGGCCCGCAGGTGCGGGACGATGTGCAGCCGCCCGAAGGAACTCGGCGCCGTCACCCGCAGGGTCCCCCGGGCCCGGGTCGCGTTCTGCGACACGAGGCTCTCGGCCTCCGCGATGGCGTCGACGATCGGCGCCACCCGCCGGAAGAACTCCGCGCCGACATCGGTGGGGACCAGGCGGCGGGTGGTCCGGTGCAAGAGGCGCACGGCCAACCGCTCCTCCAGCCGCTTCAGCCGCTTCGACACCACCGCCACCGACAGGCCGAGTTCGGACCCGGCCCGGGTCAGGCTGCCGGTCCGGACCACCCGGGCGAAGATCTCCAGGTCGCTCTGGTCGTGCATTCTCAACGCTGCGGAAAGAATCAAATCCCTTTTGGCGCCTTTTTCGCGGGCGCCAAGGGGTCTAACCCTGGAGGCCTCAAAAAATTTTCACGCGCCGTTCGACTTTTTCTGACGGAGGGCGCCGCCGCAGCGCGAAGGAATCACCATGTCGGGTCTCGTCGTCACCGCCGAACTCCGCAGCTTCCTGGACACGGAGGCGCTGCCCGGCACGGGGATCGACGCGGACCAGTTCTGGTCCGGCTTCGCGGCCCTCGTCCGGGATCTGGCACCGCGCAACCGGGCGCTCCTCGACCGCCGCGACGGGCTCCAGGCCGACATCGATTCCTGGCACCGCGACTATCGCGGCCGGCCGCACGACCCGGCCGCCTACGCGGCCTTCCTGACGCGGATCGGCTACCTGCAGCCGGAGCCCGGCGCGGTCCGCGTGACCACGGAGCACGTGGACGCCGAGATCGCCGCCATCGCCGGCCCGCAGCTCGTCGTGCCGATCTCCAACGCCCGCTACGCGCTCAACGCCGCCAATGCCCGCTGGGGCAGCCTCTACGACGCCCTCTACGGCACCGACGCGATCCCGCAGGACGGCGCCCCCGGCACCGGGTTCGACCCGGCCCGGGGCGCCGCGGTGGTGGCCCGGACCAGGGCGTTCCTCGACGCGACGGCGCCGCTCAGCGTCGGCGCCTGGGCCGATGCCGAGGGCTTCTCCGTGGCGGATGGGCGGCTCGCCGTCGCCCTCGGCGCCGGCCGCAGCGCCGGCCTGACGGGCGGGGCGGACCTCGCCGGCTTCACCGGCGACGCCGCGGCGCCGACCGCGCTGCTGCTGCGCCACAACGGTCTGCATATCGAGATCGTCCTCGACCGGTCGAGCCCGATCGGCCGGACCGACCCGGCCGGCATCGCCGACGTGGTGCTGGAATCGGCCCTCTCGACCATCATGGACATGGAGGATTCGGTCGCCGCCGTGGACGCGGCCGACAAGGTCGCGGTCTACCGCAGCTGGCTCGGCCTGATGCGCGGCGACCTCGTCGCCCGCCTGTCCAAGGGCGGCCGCACGCTCGAGCGGCGGCTCGCGGAGGACCGGACCTACACGGCCCCCGACGGCGGGCGCCTGACCCTGCCCGGGCGGTCGCTGATGCTGGTCCGGCATGTCGGCCACCACATGTACACGGACGCCGTGACCCTCGACGGCGCCGAGATCCCCGAGACGATCCTCGACGCGGCGGTGACCGCGCTGATCGCCCTGCACGACCTGAACGGCACCGGCCCCCTGCGCAACAGCCGGACCGGCTCGGTCTACATGGTCAAGCCGAAGCTGCACGGCCCCGAGGAGGTCGCCTTCGCGGTGGCGCTGTTCGGCCGGGTCGAGGCCCTGCTCGGCCTCGCGCCGCGGACGCTCAAGATCGGCGTGATGGACGAGGAGCGGCGCACGACCCTGAACCTCAAGGCGGCGATCGCCGCGGCCGCCGACCGGCTGTTCTTCATCAACACCGGCTTCCTCGACCGGACCGGCGACGAGATCCACACGTCCCTGGAGGCCGGCCCCATGGTCCGCAAGGACGCCATGAAGGCGACCGCCTGGATCCAGGCCTACGAGGACGGCAACGTCGATGCCGGCCTCGCCTGCGGGCTGCCGGGCCACGCGCAGATCGGCAAGGGCATGTGGGCCGCCCCCGACCGGATGGCCGCGATGCTCGAGGCCAAGGGCGCCCATCCGGAGGCCGGCGCCAACACCGCCTGGGTCCCGTCCCCCACCGCCGCGACCCTGCACGCGCTGCACTACCATCAAGTCGATGTCCGCGCCCGCCAGGCCGAGCTCCGCACCCGGGCACCGGCGACCCGGGACGCCATGCTGACCCTGCCGCTCGCCGCGGGCGCCTTCGCGCCGGAGGCCATCCAGGAAGAACTCGACAACAACTGCCAGGGGATCCTGGGCTACGTGGTCCGCTGGATCGACCAGGGCGTCGGCTGCTCGAAGGTGCCCGACATCCACGAGGTCGGGCTGATGGAGGACCGCGCCACCCTGCGGATCTCAAGCCAGCACATCGCCAACTGGCTGCGCCACGGGATCGTGGACCGGGATCAGGTCGGCGCAGCCCTGCGGCGGATGGCGGGCGTGGTGGACCGCCAGAACGCCGGCGACCCGGCCTACCGGCCCATGGCCCCGGGCTTCGACGGGCCGGCCTTCCGGGCCGCCGAGGCCCTGGTCTTCGAGGGCGCCCACCAGCCGAACGGCTACACCGAGTTCGTGCTGCACCGGTTCCGCCGGGAGGCGAAGCGCCGCGCGGCCTGAGTCTGGCCGGGACCGGATCACGGGTCTCCCAAGGGCGGCAAGCCCTTTGGCCGGGTTCGGGGGCGGCGCCCCCGAGCGCAGGGCTCAGCCCGGCACCCGCAAACGGTCGCGGCGCTTCTGAAACCGGGACCTCCCGACCCGCGACCGCCCGGGCAACGCCGGTCGGGCCATAGCCCCGGCCTCCCGAGATCCCTCAGCGCCGCTTGCGCGTCATCACGTAGACCAGCAGGTTCGCCACCGCCCGGTAGAATTCCGCCGGGATGGCCTGGTTGATCTCCACATGGTCGTACATCGCCCGGGTCAGGGCCTTGTCGATCACGATCTCGATCCGGTGCTTCTCGGCGATCTCCCGGATGCGCAGGGCGATCAGATCCGTGCCCTTGGCCAGCACCATCGGGGCGTCGTTCTCGGTCTGGTCGTAGCGCAGGGCGATGGCGTAGTGGGTCGGGTTGGCCAGGATCATCGTCGCGCGGGGCACCGCCGCGATCATCTGCTTGCGCAGCCGGTCCTGCGCCAGGGAGCGCATCTTCGCCTTGACCAGCGGATCGCCCTCGACCTGCTTGAACTCGTCCTTCAGCTCCTGCCGCGACATCCGCAGGTCGCGCTGCCACCGCAACCGCGTCCAGACCAGGTCCCCGGCGACCAGGGCGATGGTCGCCACGCTGACCGCGGAGATCAGGCGGACCGACAGGGTCAGGAGGAATTCGGGCAGCCCGATCGGGTCCATAAACATGACATTCACGATCTCGTGCCGGTCGGCGCTCAGCACCATGAACGACATGCTGCCGATCGCCAGGAACTTGAAGAGACTTTTCCCGAACTCGACGAGGCCTTGTACACTGAAGATTCGGCTCCAGCCGCTGACGGGCGAGATGCGGGACCATTGCGGCTGGATGCGATCCAACACGATGCGGGGTGCGTTCTGAAAGATCGAGGCCGCGAGCCCGACGACGAGCAGGATCAACAGGACCGGCAGCAGGAACCGCCCCATCTCCAGGGACAGCGCGTGGACGAGGTGCATGGCGTCCCGGCTGGTCTATCGTCCATCCTACATGCTCACCGGACGATAACCCGACCACTCCCTACAATCCCAAAACCGTCCTTCTTTCAGCGTCTTAGCAACGCTTTACCTACCATAATCGGCCTACGAGAGGAAGTTACGAATGGTGCGGTTTTTGAAGGCCGGTGTGACAGATTGTGACCGGACCATGGGTAGTCGGAGCACCATAGCCGAAGCCTGATCCGACGTTCCCACGACGATAGGGTGAGCACGGGACGGACCTTAGCCGCCAACATCAACCGGCGATCCGAAACCGGGCCGTGAAGCCATAGGAGATCGTGAACTGATACTCTTGTTCCTGTCGCTAACCGACGGGAATTGGTCCAAGGGACCGTCAAGCTGGATCCGGGTGTCGATCCGAAGCACGGTTAGAGACACACTTGGGAGACGCGCGCACTTGGGGCTGGGATCGAGGAACGCTTACGGGATGCGATCACCGGCCACCGCGTCGCTTTTGTAGGTCGGCGATATGAGACACCGACCCTCAAGATGGTGGCGGACGCTATGGATCGGTTCTCGCGATACCCTGTCGAGGCCATACGCCGGCCTAACCTAGACGGCTCGTTCCAACGTTATCGCGACGATAGGACCAGCACGGGGCGGCCTGTAGAAACTCACATCGACTGACCAACTACCTAGGCTGAAGCAGGGGTGAATCGCGGTGCAATGCTCGATCAGTTAGACAGGAGCATTAGCGAACCATCTAAACTGGATGCCGGGAACAAAATGGATAGAGAGACCGCCAGAACCGATATGTGTGTGTCATTTACTCTTGTCGAAGACTTGAGCTCCTGAACTCAGGACGAAACCGTCCTGTAACCCGTCTTGCGACGGGTGCTTCAGCCTGGCGGCCCCAATCCCCTTTAGCTCCACGCGTAAACCGGGCGCAACTCCTTTTTACGAAGAAGATGTTCGACGCTCATACCCGACCAATCGGTAAAACCTACTCGACGCCTTAAATTATCAAAATCCTCATGGGATAGATTTCCACCAAACAGAGATGTATAAAGCTGCAATCTCTCGGTTTTTGAGATTTGCTCATCCCCTATATACTCACAGAAAAACAGATATTCCTCCGTGTCACGAAGAATATCAACTCCATCTTTTATTATCCTCAATTTCGCCTTCGCATCCAGAGCATCGATTTCGGCACGATGCATCTTCTCATTTCGCAACAAACAAAATTTACAAGTGATATAGGCGAAGTACTTTATCTCATGAGCATTTGAAAAAGCTGCAATCACCTCTATGATTGTATCGTTTTCCAAGAATTCGTCGCCTATGAAATAGCAGCCACATATCAAAAGGTTGTAAAGTTCGACCCTATCAATCTGACCGAACGACTCAGCATTCCTAGACCGCTCGGATTTGATGATATTGACGATCTCTTCCATCACAACGTGCTTTATAGTGTCCAATTGTTCTTCTGCAAGGAAAGCCTCGCTATCTTTAATAATTAGAGCAATCTGACATATCGAATAGGTAGTTCTAACTCTGACGTCCATGGAGCAAATATAAAACGCTAACTCAAGCAGCATCGTTGCAATATCGCCCACTAACTCATATTGCTGAACGAGCTCCGGCATCTTCAAGAGGTTTAGGCTTTTTACTATGCACTTGCGCAATATGGACATCGCCCATCCGCTGATATTTGCAAATGAAATGCCATACTTCGCAACGATTACACGGGTGTTCTTAGTCTGAGACCTTATAAAACCTAAAACTTCTTTATGATCTGCGGCTTGATAGCTTTCAATACTCGACAATCGTTCTTGAAGTAATCTCAAGATCGGGCCTAATTCGCCTCTAGCTAAAGTGATACCGGATACAAACGGCCTGGATGATTCGATGATCTTTCTTTCATTTAAGAATAACTTGTAGAACTGGAGATGCCCTCTGAGGTATCTTTCAATTTTATCAAGCACAACACTGCTATTGGCAAACATTGCATAGTCGTCTACGTATCGCCTGATATCATAATCGATACCTAATTTAAGTTTCTCCGCATCGAGTTCAGTTACAATTTTACGGTCTACGTCTTGTAGAATTATTTCGGCGAATAGGCGTGAGAACTCCGGCCCAACGACGATTCCATTAGTTTCGTTATAATTACAGCCTCTCATCAGGGCATCGAATTCATTTTCGAAGCTATAGGAAATGGAGTTATCTTTCGCAAAAAATTTTGACTTTACAGCCCAGCTAAGAGAATGGGTGTATATATTATAGAAACATTTTGAAATATCGGCAGATCTAAGTAACTTAAACCTTGACTCTAATCTGATGAACTCGCGAGACTCCATGAATTTACCTAGAAGATTGTACTTACCATAAATAAAATAAGATGTTAGATGGTCTACGGCCGGCTGCTCATCTTCACCAATTTGCTCAGGCAGGCCTAGCTTAAGGGTTGCTGATTGACCACGAGTTGAGCGTGGGCTGTAAGGAGAAGCAATCTCGACAGGTCTTCTTAGAGTAAACTGCCCGTTGCTGGTATAGTCGATGAGGCCGCCGGAATGAGCAACGTAGAAATCTGATATGGCTTTCTGAAGTATAGGGTGTACGATTGATAGGGTTGTGGATCGGCTTTGATCCTTTGCAATGTCGTAATTGTATGGAATTGTGAAGGAGCATTTCCGCTTTAATATTTTTCCGAACGGTTGTTTGACGGCTTCCGGGAAAGGCGCACTTAGCCCAGCGTGAAATTTATCGTTTGAGAATATAACGGGCACCTCATAAGGCAATGTCTCCGTCAATAGAGCACGGTGTCTGATAGTAGAATGTTTAGCCGACATTTCGCCAAGCGGATCCCAAGAGCCGGAGTTTTTCGTGATTCATTTTGACGATAAATTTCGATGAATAGCCATGTACAAAGCTTATCCCGGTCAACCTCCGACGATGGCTCTCAAAAGGTATCGCCAAAATCATTGGTCTGTATCGACTGTTTCTGCCTCTTATGAGATTATGAAAAAAACTATTTAGCTCAACTAGTTCACTCGGTGGGGCGTTCTGCACGATACCCCCGCTATAGTCCCCGCAGTGAGGATAGCTATAGTATATACCTGCTAGAACATGCTTATCAGAACTTGTCAAAGTCATGCCCTGGCGTCTAATGCGGTAATTGCCGCTGAGTAACTCCATTCTTTGGCACAATAATTCTGCATTAGAGTCGTGCTGATATGCTCTCAGCGAGAGCACTATCCGACTTTTGATTTTCTTTATGCGCCTTTCAGATAGGCCAATCGCAATATTTCGCGGCTTTTTCTGTCCGCCTAAATCCTCTAAAACGAATTTATAGCCTAGATAATCCAAATGTTTGTTGACGCGGCTGGCCTTACTTTCATTTGCCAATATAAGTGTCGAAGATTTAGAGCTATTGAATTCCATTGGAGCGGACAAGTGCTCTCCGATTTTCTTCTCAATTTCCAAATGGTTTGTATAGCAAAATATAAGTATGTCATCGGCGTATCGAAAATAACGATATACTCCGCCTAAGTTTCTGATGCTCTTGTCGAAAGGTTCCATCGCAAGTTCCACTAATACAGAACTTAGACCCACTCCCCTGGGTAAACCAATGTCATTAGCACAGTGAGCCTCAAAAAAGAGGCGCAGATAATGACGGACCGACCGCGGTAGTGCGGTATCATAAATCAAGCGCCGCTTCACCGCCCCAATCGGTAGCGTTTCATAAAAAGATTTTATGTCGCGTCGTATAACGTAAATGGGGGTGCTTTCAGAAAAGGCTTCAGCTACACCACGGACTACCGCATCTCTATTCATGCATCGAATTCTGAATCTCTTGGTTAAAAACCTAGAGATTGACCGGAATACGAGATTTAAATCGTATTGATCATAAACGACGCAGTCGCGTCCCTTTATTCTTATGCGTCTATGGCCGCCCGATTCTATCGCTCTTTGTAATGCGCGCTCGGACGTCTTAACTACCAGTTTTTCTAACTCTTCCGTCGAACGGATCCGGAAACGGATAGAATCTCCAAATCGGACGGCGCGTTTTAAGGACTCAGCAGAGAGGGCATTGCGTTGCGCCATAGTTCGACTTCCTCAAGCTGCATCGCTCAACGGTTGACCCGAACCTATCTGTCATTTTCAGAAGTAGCGTTAGGTTCCCTTGGCGCCATCATGGCTTTTGCAGGTATACTCATAAGAGACATCGCGGCGAGACACTCGGAGTGAATCTCGGGCGTCTTTTTAGCATCGACATATGCTTTATGAGACTTTATGGTGGTTAGGTCTAGATCCTATTGAGACACAGGAGGGGTCCATAGCTACCTACGGTTATGCGAGAGTGAGCAGTTCATCACAGAGCCTCGCGATTCAGCAAGAGGCTTTAAGGATCGCAGGTTGTGATGTGATCCGATCCGAAACGCAGACCGGCACCAAGCTTGACGGCCGAACCGAGCTAGAGACGATCATGCAGTTCGCCAGGGCCGGGGATTCTATAACAGTAACGAGAATCGACAGACTCGCCAGATCCGTTGGGGACCTCGCCGCTATCGTGAGCCGGCTCGAGGCTAAGGGCGTCTCGCTACGTGTGATCGAGCAACCGGTTGATACGTCCACGGCAGCGGGACGGTGCTTCCTACAGATGCTTGGGGTGTTCGCCGAGTTTGAAACTGCGATCCGTCGCGAGAGGCAGATGGAAGGTGTCGCAAAGGCAAAGGCGGAAGGCGTCTATAAAGGTCGGAAATCGTCCATCGATGCTGGTAGGGTCAAAGCCCTTGCGTCTGAGGGTATGGGTGCTACTGCCATCGCCAAGGAACTAAACGTAGCTCGGGCATCAGTCTACCGATTGATGAATAGTTCCGCATTGCCTCGAAACAAGCCGGCGTAGGCCATATTATAATAAGTTCGCGCCATTCACGCCGGCGTTTCGATATGATATAATAATCACATCGGAGGCACCATGGCGAAGGACGATATTTGGCACGTTGGCCACGCTGTATTCGGATCTCACAGCTTACCCAGATCGAAGCGGACGATCCGAACATCGATCACTCATCCGTTGAAGATCGCTTCTATTACTGTTGGCGACAATGGCGGGCGAGTGGGAATTACCTTCTGTCCAGGCAAGAAGGATCCATCGTCAGTCGGCGGTCCTTGGGATCGTGACCTCAAAACAGACGTAGCGGCCATACGGGATTGGGACGCATCGTCGGTGCTTACCCTGCTTGAGCCACATGAATTCGATCTGCTGAAGGTCCGTGGTTTGCCTGAGGCTGTGCGGGAGGCCGGAATGATATGGCTTCACGCCCCGATCCCCGACGTTTCTGTTCCAGGGCCCGCGTTCAAAACAGTATGGAAAACGATGGGGCCTCGCCTCGTGGAACAGTTACGAGAAGGTGCGTCGGTCGTGGTTCACTGTAGGGGCGGCCTCGGTCGTGTGGGTCTAGTGGCGGCCAAACTCCTCGTGATGATGGGCGACGATTCTAGGAGGGCGATTGAACGGGTTCGCGCCATTAGACCGGGAGCGATAGAGACACCGGAGCAGGAAGCCTACGTTCTCAGGCAGGGGGCCTTCGATGTCTGATGCCGTTCGTGACCGTGCGTTGGGCGCCTTCATTGGTCCTCGCGGTGGGGGCTGCGCTCGGAACCACGCTGGAATTCGATCCGCGGGACGCCAAACTGCCCGCAACTGACATGGTAGGAGGCGCACCGTTCAATCTGCTGGTCGGGCAGTGGACGGACGATACCTAGATGGCGCTGTGTCTGGCCGACTCATTCATAGCGTGTGGTGAGTTGAACGAACGCAACCTGATGAAACGATTCTGTCGGCGGTATCTCGACGGAGAGAATAGCTCGACGGGAACGTGCTTTGATATCGGTCAACTCGCAACGGCCTCGTAAAGTTTCGCAACCTTGAGATGTCCGTATTACAGATATGAACTATTTCGACGAGGTACCAAATGCATTAACAAGTGAGTCCAGAAACTTGAAGAAAATCTCGACCCCATAACCAACCAAGAATGCAGTTGCTAGAGGAGAAAGCGATAGACTATGAGCTGGATTTACCATCCCTGATATTGCCCCGGCAATGACGGCAGTAATCATCCGAGCAGAATCAGAGAACGATGGGTGGTAAGTACGCCGACGTATAGTTTCAGAAAATGTTCTAAGTCTGTAGGCGAACGCACCAAGTACAGCATATAGAATTGGCAACGCGTATGAGCTTATTCCTCCGTACAATGCCCCATAATTGTCCCGCACATTTTCTGCAAAACTTCGGACTTCTTGAAGCGTTCTTATTTTGCAAAGCGAGTCCGCAGCATAGTTAGAAATAGCAGGATTTATTTCGAGCTGTGCTCGGGAGTCCAATTCGTTTTTTGGCTGCACCTCTGTGAGATATTTTCTATCTTTGTGTCTTTTGGCCCTTAAGTAATCTGTATTTTGTGAACAGCTTGGTATCGGATCACACTCAACACTTCTCATTGTTATATTCAGCTTGATTGATCTATTGTGTATTTCCCTAATTTTGCTACTCAGAGACTGTAGTAATTGGATATCATCCTCGCTTATGTGCACTCCATTGGGTAAGGCTACGATTTTATATATCTCGGCACATGGGTTTACTGCAAAACTATTGGTGTCGCCAGGGAATGAAAGCCTGAGCTTGGCTGCCAACGATGAAGCTGAGTCTATATCTTCTTTGATTTTACTTGATGTCGAGTCAAGAACAAACGTAAGTAGGGATATGGTAGTCGCAATTACAGTGATCGAGATCGCCCAAACCCGATTTCTTCGAAGTATAGCCCTGGTACTCTCAGAGGAACAGTTGCGAATTGTGTCTGCCGTTACATCGCCAAGCAGTTTGGTAACAACGCTATAAGAGGCATAGAAATTAGACTTCGTTGAGATATCAAACGAGCCAGATTGAAGCTCGTCTCGTGCAGCAAAAATGTTTGTCAGGTCAGATGCGGGAACAGTAATCCCTGTCTCCGATGCATATTTTACTAATACCTCTGCGTCATCAATTATATCTTCGAATGTATCTCGGGATAGAGCAATAGATTTTACACTAATATCATATGCCTGCTTCATAAGCGACGCATACGCAGCTTGAAATGCAGCTACATGCTCGGGCGTTAGAGAATTTGACCGGTTGGCATCCAATGCTGCCTGAATTGGAATCACAATATCCGGCGAGATCGTTCGACCGCCCTCGGCTGATCTTAGCAGTATAACTTCGGCATCTTCGATTGAGATTGACAAATGGTCAGTCTTGTACCCAAATATTGATTGTCCAGGCTTCAAACGACCCCAGAATTGTGCCAGTTTCATTTCTTATCCCATAGGTGGCAGCGAAACTCGAATGACTGCTATTAATAATATCAATCCAGCTTTAGCGTCTACACCTTTTTTGTGCTGATAACCGGCTAAGTCGGTCGCAATGTAAGGCGCTATTCAAGCAATTATAGTTTTATCAAGTGCAGACATGCTCGAAATCGCATATAATAGACTCGACACGAATTTTTGATCAGTTGTTTTTGTGAAATATGAACGATTTCATTTTTCGTATGTACTTGGCAATGGCTTCTGCTTCCCCTTCGCGAGATCGTCGGCATCACATCTTCTGCGATCCGTTATCGGTAAGGTATGATCGTTCTTATATTTGAAGCTAATGGTCGTCAGAGCAAACATCGCACAATCGGCGAATCCGACGTTCTTCACTGCTACAACTATAGTCTGTGGATCAGTTGATTTTGCAGTCGGCGCTACTGAATCGACTCGAAACTCAATTTGATGGTTGCAGAATGGCCTAGTTAGAACAGCTTCAAGGGCTGGCATTTCGAACGATATTCATGGCTGGTCAGTGACGCTGGGAGGGCGGGGTCGCGGAACTATACGAGTCTATCAAGCGGGATGGTGGTCTCACACCCAGGATTCCCGTTATCATTCCGAAGCGTGGCTTTGACGGGAAGCTGTGACGCTATTCCCCTCATGTTCAATCATCGTCCAAAAACCGCTCAGTATCTCCGAGAATCGTTACAGGTGATCGGCTGCTTGAAACCGTTCGTGGCCGTGTGTGATGCTTGTATGTATTCTGGGGGGATCCTGAGCGAACGGTACGGGACAACAAGTCGGAGGTCAGTGGGCAAGCTCGTTATCGTTGTGATGATGGGTGCAAAGGCCGGTGGGGTGATCGGTTTGCTCGTCGACCGGAATAATAATCAAAACAGTGATCGCGGGGACGAGCAGAGGTAGGTCGCCGCAGTCCCTATTGCAGTCTCGTTATTGCGTAGGAAGGCACGTAAGCGACTTGGACGGCCCAGGGCAAACCGCAAACGCGCAGAACCGTCGTGGGCGCTGGTGGACATCCTACGCGCTCCTGCCCCCCTCCTAATCGATCGGTGTGGGTGGGGAGTTGGTGATCTCGTTATCATAACGACGGGCTCAAGGTCCGATGCGCGACTGGCCTGTCCGTCGGACTGATAACGGGATCGGTGGCGAGCGGGACAGGGTAGAGGTAGCCCCTGTTCCTATCGCCGTCCCATCATCGCATAAGATGGCTCTAGAGCCGCTTGAACGGTCCGAGGTTCCGTAGGACGCGTAGAACCATTCGTTGGCGCTGGTGAGGTTCCTATAGGCTCCTGCCACCTTCCTGAGTGAACGATTCGGGATGGTGGGCGGCTGTAGGCGGGTGACCCTGTTATCGTAACGAGCGGGGCGCGGCTGCTGGGATGCTCAGCTGGCCTGTCGGTCAGAATGATAACGAAAACGACGATGTGGGGTCACGATAGAGGTAGATAGCCAGTGCGCCCATCATGAATCCACTATCGCATGGGAAAGGCTCAGGAGGGGCTTGAACGGCTCGGGCCAGTTGTGATGTTCAGAACCGTTCGTGGGCGCTCGTGAGGATCCTATGAGCTTATACCACGCTTTTGATGGAACGCTCGGGGTTGTCGTCGGCTGTGGGTAAGGAAGCACGTTATCATACTGACTGGTGCAAGGCTGGTCTGGCTATTGTTCCTTGACCGCATCAATCGCAGTCACGTATGCGGCGAGCAACTTATCAATAACGAACAATATTTAAAAGCGGCCCGAACTTGTTGCGCAGTTCGAGCCGCCCTATCATGGTATGAGCAACCTGCGCAACTCAAACACAGACTCGCAACTCCTCTAACATCGGCACTTAAGCGTTGCTAGACAGTTCTACCATGTTATCCTCAGATGCAACAAAACAATTCGCACTGAAATATTCCTGCGCATCCCCATCACGGATCACGTATTTCAGACCAAGCTTATCAAGATAGGCGGTGAAGGCGATCAGACCTTCCACGGTGACGCTGATCTCGAAGCTTACAATTGCCGCATGGGGCGTAAGGTGAACGATTGGCCCATTCAAGGTAGTGAACGACGGCAGATTAGTCGATTCGCTAGATGATGCGGCATCGGTAACAGCAGTACGGAAGCGCTTTACCGCTTCTCGCGCAGCTTCATCACGGGCTGATCCCCAGATGGTTACCCGGGAAATCAGCTCCTGCTCGAAAGTAGCGAGCAATGCCCCTAAAGAGCCTGGAGCATTACTCATAGCCTGCACGCTAAGTCTGGGAAACGTCATCGAACAACCTCAATCTATAGTGGGTTAACTGCGTCCGGCCGGGCGTAACCATCAATTAAGCTAACGCGGCAGATTACGCAAGTGCATTAAGAGCAAATATTGTGAGCGCGGCCTATCTATACGCCGCTCCGGCAAGTGTTGTATTGTTCATTACTGAAAATGATTTGACTTTAATTTTCTAATACACAATATCCTTTGATCTGATGATCTGACCTGAAAATATCGTAGAATCCCACCTATAAACCTTGAGTCCTTGAGTGGCGTAAAGAGGCCTGTAAATCGCAGATGCTTTTCAGGCATATAAACGTCAAATTGCTTTTCATGGCTTTGTATAATGGCTGTAATGCTGTTTTCGATTGATAATCGACGTATAATTGTTGACTTCCTGCGGGCAGCGTGGGCAATACATCGATAAATTTTTTGAACTCGAAACTCATTGTTTGTTGCTTACAATATTTTTTATGATCCGCCTCACATCCGCTTTTCGGTCCATAGGCGATGTTGCTTTAAGGGCGGCATTGAGGAGGCGACGTTCAATTTCCCATATTGAAAGCTTCGCACGTCTTAGAGCATGCGAAAGAAGGAACATGCCTCTATGTCCGTTTCCCCTTTGCCTGCCATGCGTTTCCCATCGATGCATCGCTTCTGTTATTATTATTTGCTGCTCCTCTGTCAGAACCGTTTCGTCGTTTGAGTCATGAGGGATAGGTAGATCGAAGAAATCGTTATTATTCTCCATCCATGATTTTTGCTTCAGCCACGTAGAAACGTCCAAAGGTTGTCGTCCTTCGGTTCTCTCAATGAAGAAACTTGCCTTACGATCTTGAGACTGACAGGGAAGAATTGAAAGCTGCGAAGGACCGGACCTATTATCGATCCCATCAAATCTATCGTTATGGCTTACGCCACGCTTCGCGGTTAATTTCTTTCCTTGTTTCCATCCCATTGATTTGAGCGTATGTCGTATCTCGTGATAGATTGATACGCTCTCATCTTCATACATTGCCCTACTTGTTGGTAAATATATCCTAAGGCGCGGATCCTGCTTCGTATGATTGAATGTGCTATAGGCTACGAACTGTAGTTGAGGAAATGACTGCTCGAAATCCTTGACAGTTAGATCTCCGCCCTCGATATCTAACCAGAGGCCGCGTGTTATGAGAACAGTCGTCCCATCCCGTGTTCCTCCGTTATTGGTCCTTGGATCGAAAAGCGCCCCGGTGATACAGGGTACGTCGTTTTTTTGTTCGTATATCCGTGAAGACATATCTCGTAAGAATTCTATGAATTGAGCTTCATTCCTATAGATGATTTTTGGATCAGTCCGTCTTATGTGAGCGAAATAAGAACCACGGAAATAGCGGACGAAATCACCTATAGTATTATAAGTAGTTTCGTCCTTTAAATCCAAGAAAACGACATTCTCGACAATTGCAGGTGCGATGTAACGGACGAAGTCCTCGCGAAGCGATAATGATCCCTGCTTATTTCGATCGTGATGCCTCTTTCGGTCGTTATCGTTTTCATGCTTCCGTGGTCGTCCGGCTTTCTTTTTTACCACGGGGGTCAGACCAAGCGACCTCACCACCGAACCAGGGAACCGCTCTGACAACAGTTCCGCATCTTCACGACAGGCCACCACCCACCGCGTTTCGCCCTCGATCTCATCATTCCTGAGGGATCCTCGCATAAACGCCTGATAGATGGTGTCACCCATCGCCCGTGCCTGCATGTCACGGTTAAACCCGGCCACCCGTGCGAGCACATCAGCCTGACCGGGATCATAGTTCGTGGCTATGAGGATGATCGCGTGTCGGTAGTCGCTGAAGCCGTTCTGGCCAGCGGACACAGGAGGAAGCCGTTTACCGCTCGGGCACTCCTTCAGAACGCTGGTGTCGCGTCGATCATTGTTCTCCAACCACAGGAACGGTTCACGGCCAATCACTCGGATCGCTCGTTCCCGTAGCTCGCCATTGCCCTCCTTCTCCAGCCGGTTCCGCAGGCTTTTAGAATTTCGTCCCTCATAACCGTAAAAGATAATGAGATTAGGATTTTCAGGATGGATGGGACGTAAGAGAGATCGCGTCGCCTCCTCATCCTGGCGCCAGTTTACCCCACGATCCTTCCAGTGGTGAAACGTGAACGTGTCTTCGAACCATGCCGAGGCGAACGTCACTCCATCGAATCCAATGAAGCGATCTGGCCCACGAAAGGCATAGATCGTAAGTTGACCTCTCGGTTTTAGGCCGTTTTTAAGATCGTTCAGTTGCTTGATAGAAACATAACACTGACAGTCATTTTGGATCAGTAGAGAACACACCGGTTGTAGTACACGCCACATCTCATCTTTATTCTTGTTATCGGCAATTCGTTTGAGTTCTGTTCGGTTGACGATCTTGACTCTTCCATGTATCGGTCCTGGCTCGACAATTTCAATATAGTCCGTGATGAGATTGTGGTTTTCGTGTAAATTTATTGTTTCACTCAAGAACGTTGGAATATTTTCGTCAAACAGCAACTTCCATTCAGCTTTTCCCGGAATGTACGGCAGATTGAAGAAGCACTGATGCGTTATCAGCAACACGTCGCCCGAACGCTGCTCATCCTTCAAGTATCCTAAAACTCGCGTGGAAACAGCTATGTCTGACTCATCTTCACTATGAAACATCATAATGCGAACATTTAAATCTTTCTTTTCGAGACTTCTATGCAACTCTTTGGCCAGCGCGACCGTTGGAACACAGATAATGGTATTTTTGCTTTCTTTAGATCGTACCAGCGCGATGTTTATATACGCGTTGGTTTTACCGGCTCCCGCTCTTGACGAAACGTAGCCAATTTCGATGACGGAACGTAGCTGATTAACATCGAACTGCTTGAGTCGACCCTTAAAGGATATGATATTTCTGTCTGGCTCATTAATTTTGGAATGAATAGATCTGCCGGAACTGTGACAAATATTGCTTTCAATAATCAACTTTTACTGCCTTAATATTGTTTTTACATGCGTCATCATCCAGGCGTTGATGCCTGCCGTTGAAACTCGCAATGTAAATCTCTTTAAAAAAACGCCGCTTGGCCTTCGCGACGCCGGGTTGGTCAATCGATTGTTCTATAACTATAGCCGATTCGGCACGAAACGTCAAGATATGTTAATCATAAAACATAAATAGCGCCAATCCAATATTGTTCGAGCCGTTGGTTTCTCGTGTCACTCGAGAATCAGGCGGCCACCCAAAGCAAATTACAATAATCAACTTCGCCCTATGTCGGCACTACCATAGGATGCGGTGAGACAACCGTAGCGTGTCGTCTCACCGCAGATAACAGTTATTGGGATTGAGTAGACAGCCGCGCCAGCTTAGCGGCAACGTTTTCGGGCCTTATGTGCGTATACCGTTTTAGCATACTGTAGTCACGGTGGCCCGAAATCAACGCTACTTCTGGAATACTGAGGCCGTGTTCAAAATGCCTTGAAATACCTTCATGTCTAAGGTCATGCCATCGACAGTTGCGAACCCCTGCGCACTGTAGCAACTCGGTCCACCAACTGCTCAATGTTCCATATTTGATATTGAATATGCACGGGGTATCTTTACGAATTTTGATCGACTCAAGTATACTCAGGGCGCGTGGTGTCAGCGGTATTGTACGGGCATATCCGTTCTTTGTCATCTCAATGTGAAGCGTGGATTGTTGCAAATTTAAATCGATCCATCTCGTTCTAAGTAATTCACCTTTCCTCATTGCTGTTTCGATGGCAAATTCGACAATATGTATGAACGATCTTGTTCCCCTTTCTGAGTCTGCTTTGACAAGGCGGCGCCATTCGTCGTCAGTTATACGTCTCTCCCTGCCGTTTCTCACTTTGGGCTTTCTAACTAGCTTAAATGGGTTTGTGGGTATCTTTATTCCCCAATCACTTTGAGCAATCGTAATGCAATGTGACGCTGCGGCGAGTTCTCTGACGATTGTTGATGGTCTGACCGTTTTTAATCTATTGTCCCGGTACTGTGCCACTGCCGATTCATCAATATCTTCGATCTTTGAATTATATAGTGGCGACTTTTTATAATTTCTGATGATTGATCGCTCACGACGGTGCCATACCCGTTGGAGAGCGATATCGTTATAATATCTTTCCAGTATCTCGCCAAAGGTGATATCGTTTCTCCGTTTCACGACAGATGGATCATTACTGTCACTTTTTCCGGATTCGATATCGAGTGCCCATTTGATAGCCTCGATCTTAGTTTCGAAAGTCCGAGTAAAAGATGGCAACCCTTTCAATCTGACTTGCACCTGAAACTTGCCGTTCCGCTTCCTAACCGTAGCCATCGTGTGCCTCTCTGTGCCCAAAAATGTGCCCGGACGTGAAATCTGACGGTTTGGGAGGATATAGAATGCGGGTTCTGACGACCGATAAACCATTGTCCTACAACGTTTTACCGTCGAATTTTGCGTGGACGAGGTGCATGGCGTCCCGGCTGGTCTATCGTCCATCGTACATGCTCACCCGGGCCGGGATCGGCGAGGGGCGGATCTGGCGCGTCGAGGGGGCATCCGACCGGATGCCGCGCAATCCAACGGATCCGAAGGCCCCCGAGAACAGGCGGATCGAGATCCTGCTTCAGGCGTCTCCGGGATGAGGCG
Organism: Methylobacterium sp. J-026; assembly: GCF_022829585.1. Lineage (GTDB taxonomy): Bacteria > Pseudomonadota > Alphaproteobacteria > Rhizobiales > Beijerinckiaceae > Methylobacterium. The sequence goes on along the minus strand of NZ_JAKSYC010000147.1, from coordinate 319 downwards.
GTCCCTGCCTGGCCTGATCGGCCTTCTCGTCACCGGCCTTCTTCTCGTCACCGGGCTTCCGGGACCGGCCGCCGCGGAACCGGGCCCCGCGCCGGCCGCGGCTCCGCAGGCGGAGCGCCCGGCACAGCCGGATGCCGCGCCCGCCAATCCGGTGGCCGCCAATCCGGTCGCCGCCAATCCCGTGCCGGCCGATCCCGGGCCGTCCCCCGCGCCGGCCGCGGAGGCGCAGCCCCGCAAGGACGGGCCGGTCGCGTGGGTGCGCACGCTGCAGCTGCTTCAGGATCGGGTCGCCACGGGATCCCTGGCGGCCCACGAGGGC
>NZ_JAKSYC010000137.1 GCF_022829585.1 Methylobacterium sp. J-026 | reverse complement strand
TCGCACTGAGACGGGGTCTGTCCCACCCGCGCCCTCATCGCCTGACGGATCTACACTTCGCCTTTGGGATCCTCGTCCGGCTGCCGAGTATGGCATTCCGGAACTGCCACGCGCGCACCCTCCCCCCTCTGCGGGGGAGGGTGGCCCCTGCGTCAGCAGGGGTCGGGCCGGGACGAAGTCCCGCACGAGGGGAACCCGGTGTCCGGAAGGGGCGCGACCTTCACATAGCGCAGAGCTATGTTCTGCACCGTTGCTCCCCTCTCCCGACCCCCTTCGGGGGCCACCCTCCCCCGCAAAGGGGGGAGGGAGACGCGCGAATCCGGCCTCGTCGAATGAAGATGTGTGAACATTGAGCCCTCATCCTGAGGTGCCGCAGCGGAGCGGAGGCCTCGAAGGAGGCCTCCAGCCAGCCCGTCAGCAATGAGGGGGCCGGTCGGAAGCCCGTCACAATCTCACTTCGCTCAGCGCCCGAACCGCTCGAACTTCGGAAAACTGCGCGCCATCATCAGCCCGACCTCGGCGCGGTGGCCGAGCCACTTCTCCAGCACCGCCGCGTTGGCGAGCCGCCCTTCGGCCGAGCCGTCCTGCCAGGGCAGGCCGTCGGCCAGCTTGAACACGTGCGCGTCGAGCAGCCCGCCGCTGCGGCAGCGCTGGAGGCGGACGCCCTTGCCCCGGGCGAGCTCGGCCACCTCGGAGACCGGGAAGACCAGCAGCAGTTTCTCCGTGTTGACCACCGCGACATGGTCGCCGTCCGCCGGCACCAGCACGGCCGCGGTGGCGTCGCCGTCGAGGCCGAGCACGCTCTTGCCCTTGCGGGTGTTGGCCACCAGCGCGTCGGCCGGCGCCATGAAGCCGCGCCCGTCCGAGCCTGCGATCAGCAGCTTGGTCTCCGGCCGGTAGGGCAGAGCCGCCACGATCTCGGTGCCGTCGTCGAGGTCGGCCATCAGCCGCACCGGGTCGCCGAAGCCGCGCCCGCCCGGCAGCTTCGAGGCCTCCAGGGTGAAGACCTTGCCGTTCGTGGCGAGCAGCAGGATTTTTTGGGTGGTCTCGGTGGGGAAGGCGATCTTCAGGCTGTCGTCGCCCTTGAACGCCACCCCCGAGAGGTCGGCGACGTGGCCCTTGAGCGCCCGGATCCAGCCCTTGGTGGAGACGATCACGGTGATCGGCTCGCGCTCCACCAGCGCTGCCGTGAAGTCGATGCCGCCGACATCCGGCGGGCTCGCCAGCGTCGTGCGGCGCTTGCCCAGCTTGGTCTCGGGCCCGAACGTCTTCTTCACGGCGCGGATCTGCGCCTGGATCGTCTTCCACTGCGCCGGCTCGGAGGCGAGCAGATCATCGATCTCGGCCTTCTCGGCGGTGAGCGCCTCGAACTCGCGCTTCAGCTCCATCTCCTCCAGCTTGCGCAGGGAGCGCAGGCGGGTGTCGAGGATCGCGTTGGCCTGGAGTTCGGTCAGCTCGAACCGGGCCATGAGGGCGGCCTTGGGCTCGTCCTCCTCGCGGATGATCCGGATCACCTCGTCGAGGTCGAGATAGACGATCAGCAGGCCGCCCAGGATCTCCAGGCGGCGGTCGATCTGGCCGAGGCGGTAGCGCGAGCGGCGCTGCAGCACCACGCGGCGGTGGTCGACCCATTCCCGCAGGCACTCGACGAGCCCGATCACCTTCGGCACGAGGCCGCCGACCAGGACGTTGAGGTTGAGCGGGATCCGGGCCTCCAGCTCGGTGAGCCGGAACAGCGATTCCATCAGGATCACCGGATCGACCGTGCGCGAGCGCGGCTCCAGCACCACGCGCACGTCCTCGGCCGATTCGTCGCGCACGTCGGCCAAGAGCGGCAGCTTCTTCTCCTGGAGAAGTTCGGCCATCTTCTCGATCAGCCGCCCCTTCGGGATGCCGTAGGGGATCTCGGTGACGACGATGTTCCAGGTGCCGCGGCCGAGATCCTCCTTGGTCCAGCGGGCGCGGACCCGGAAGGCGCCGCGGCCGGTCCGGTAGGCCTCGGCGATCGACTCGGCCGAATCGACCAGGATGCCCCCCGTGGGGAAGTCCGGCCCCTGCACGAATTTGGCGAGATGCGCCGAGGTCGCCTCGGGATGGTTGATCAGGTAGAGCGCCGCGTCGCACAGCTCGGCGGCGTTGTGCGGCGGGATCGAGGTCGCCATGCCGACCGCGATGCCCTGGCTGCCGTTGGCCAGCAGGTTCGGGAAGGCCGCCGGCAGAACGACCGGCTCCTCCTTTTCGCCGTTGTAGGAGGGCCGGAAATCGACCGTGTCCTCGTCGATCCCGTCGAGGAGCAGGCGGGCGACCTCGGTGAGCCGGGCCTCGGTGTAGCGGTAGGCGGCGGGGCCGTCGCCGTCGATGTTGCCGAAATTGCCCTGCCCGTCGACCAGCGGGTAGCGCTGGGCGAAGTCCTGGGAGAGCCGGACCAGGGCGTCGTAGATCGCCTGGTCGCCGTGCGGGTGGAAGTCGCCCATCACGTCGCCGACGATCTTGGCGCATTTCTTGTGCGCCGTATTCGGATCGAGGCGCAGCAGCCGCATCCCGTAGAGGATCCGCCGGTGCACGGGCTTCAGCCCATCGCGGGCATCCGGCAGGGCCCGGTGCATGATCGTGGACAGGGCGTAGGCGAGGTAGCGCTCTTCGAGCGCGGATTTCAGCTCGACGCTCTCGATCCCGTCGCCGGATGGCGGCTCGAAGGGCTGGCCCATGACGGCTCCTCAATGCAACGTTTCGAACGCCCGGCGTTTCGCCCCCGGGGCCGTGCGGCGAGGCCCAGATGACGGATCCGCCGCGGTCACCCGCCGGCGTGGCGGATCTGAAGGCGGGGCTTGGCCGGAATGCCCCGGCCGAACGGGTTCGAACAGAACAGGAACATTACCCGGCCTCGCAGCCGAGTGCAACGAATCGCGCCCGCTCCTCGGGGGGGGCGAGGCCGCGCGGGCCCCAGACGTGCCGGTCGAGGAAGTACCCCGTCAAGGTAAACCCTTGGGCAACGCCGTCCGGCCCCGGCGATCCGCCCGCGTGCAGGAAGGTGGGGAGGGCGAGCAGCCGATCGCGAAAAGGCTCGCCGGCCGAGGCGCTCACCGCCCGGCCGCTCCGGGGCGACACGTAGGCCAGGGCGTCATTGCCGCCGGTGGCGGCGCAGGCGGTCAGGTCGAGGCCGAAGCCGAGCTCCGACAGGATCTCCAGCTCGAAGCGCACCATCAGGGGCGGCGCGATGGCCGGATCGTCGAGGTGCTCGACCAGGATCCCGGCCGCCGCATAGAGGGCCGGGTGCGGGTCGCGCTCGGGGAGGAGCCGCAGCAGGGCCGCCAGGTGGCCGATCCCGTAGAGGGCGAGCCCCGACCCGATCAGGCGCGAGACCTGCGAGTCGAGGGGCTCCACCGCGTAGGCGCCGAGACCCTCGTCGAGGCGCGCCCGCCAGGTCAGCCGGACCCGGTTGCCGGGCTGGAGCACCGGCTGCATCCGGCGCGAGCGCCCGCCATGCACGAGCCCGAGATGGCGCCCGTGCGCCTCGGTCATCGCCTCCAGGATGACGCCGCTCTCCCCGTGCCGGCGTGAGCCCAGCACCAGCGCGTCGTCGGTCCATTGCATCGGGGTCACATCACCGGCGGGCAGGATCGGGATCGCGGCCTCCGTGAGCCGCGTCGAGGCCGTCATATAAGATGCTGTTGCCCGGATCCCGAGCCGTGGTCGGGATCCGTGAGGCCCGGCGGCCGTGCCGCCTTTGCGCGGCCGGCGGGGGGCGGTAGCTTGGCCGCGGAGAATCGCCCGCATGCCGTCTCGCGCCGTCCTGGCTCTCGCCGCCCTGATGATCACCTCGGCCGCCGCGCTGGCCGCCCCCAAGGCGACGAAGCCGCCCGCCGCCGAGGACGCGCCCTCCCCGGCCCTGAAGGCGCGGATCGCCGCCCTAGCCGTGAGGCAGGTCGAATTCGGTTCGGTCTCGCTGCTGCCGGTGCGGTTCGAGGGCAGCCGGCTCGCCGGCCCGGTCGCGGATGGCGGCCGGACGATCTACTGCGTGTCGAGCCGGATGAGCGGCCGGACCTTCGGCAAGCCCGAGCGGCCCAAGGCGGTGATGCGCTACCAGGCCGACCGGCTGGAGGTGATCGACGACGACGAGGTCTGCACCGGCCATCGCAGCCAACCCTTCCCGGAACTGGACACGCTCGGCAACGCCCGGTGAGCCGGCCGCGTTGACCGCCATGTCCCCGATGCCGGCACGCACCCTCGACCTCAGCCTCGACCTGATCGCCCGCGCCCATTCCGTCCCGGTGCCCGATGATCCGAGCGCCCTCGACCTCCTGAGCGACGCGGAACTGCGCCCGGGGCTGGAGGCGATCGTCGCGGGGCGCGCGGGCCGCGATATCTGGGTCTTCGCCTACGGCTCCCTGATGTGGCGCCCGGAATTCCCCGTGGCCGAGCGCCGGATCGGGACCGTGCGCGGCTTCCACCGGCGATTCTGCCTGCTCCAACGCCGGTTCCGCGGAACGCCGGAGCGGCCGGGCTTCGTCCTGGCGCTCGACCGCGGCGGCCTGTGCCGGGGCGTCGCGTTCCGCCTGCCCGGGACGGAGATCCGCACGGCGCTGATGCCGGTCTGGCGGCGGGAGATGCGCGGCCGGGGCTACGTCGCCCGCTGGCTGCCGGTGCAGACCGAGGCCGGGACCGTCCCGGCGCTGACCTTCCTGGCCAACCGCGCCAGCGAGCGCTACGCCGGCCGCCTCTCCGACGCCGAGATCGCGGAAAAAATCGCCGTCGCCTGCGGGCATGCCGGCCCGAGCGCCGAGTACCTGTTCCGCACCGTCGAGGCCTGCGAGCGGCTCGGCATCCGCGACCGGCACCTGTGGAGCCTCCAGGCCCTGGTGGCCGCCCGGCTCAAGGCCTGCGCGGCGCCGGCCTGACCTTCACGACCAGGCCCGCTTCATCGCGATCACCACGCGGCCACCCGCCTGCTCGGTATCCGGGTTGCGCGGCTCGCGGATGCCCGGCGCACGCCCGGTCGTGACGTAGACGACCAGGGTCAGGGCAAGGAGGATCTTGATGCGCATCGCGACGCTCAGGGTTGAGCGGGCGTGCATAGGATCGATCGGTTTGTACGGAGTTTCCGCCGGGCTCACAGGTTGCGGTTGTGGGCCGTTCCCGCGAGCATGGTGAACGAACGGTTGCGGCCGGGCCGCGATCGTCTGGAGCATCATCCCGAAAGGTGGTTTCCGGCTTTCGGAAACAGATGATGCCGAACCGGAGACCGCGCGCATCATCCCGAAAGGTGGTTTTCAGCTTTCGGAAAAATGATGCGGAATCAAGGACCTACGGCATCGTACCGAGTCCGATTGTCGGGACGGTGCTGGAGCGCATCGTCCTGGTTCCGATGTCCAGGGCGATGCGCTATGCCGCCGGCCCGGGTTTCCCACGGGTGGAGGACAGGATGCGGCTCAGGATCGGCGTGGCTCTGGCGATTCTGGGGGTTGCGGTCGCTGTGCTCGTGGCGGGTCCCTGGCCGCACGGCGTCCGGCTCTCGGACGTCCTGACCGGTGGCACCCCCGTCCTGCCCGATGGGTCGCGGCCGGTGGCGGGATCCATGGAACTCTCCGGCCATGCCACCTTCGGCGCCGGCCAGCATCCGGCCACCCTGCGGCTCGCCTGCGATCCGGCCGGATCCGGCCTGTCGGCGGTGCTGACGGTCCCGCACTTCGCGGCAGCGGCGGAGGGCTTCGATGTCGCCGGCCTGGAGGGGGACGGACATGCGGCGCCGCTCACCGGCATCCTGGTGGCGAATGCCGGCGGCGTCCGGTCCGTGCGGATGCCGGCGCAGGGCGCAGAAACACGGGATCCCGACACGGGCTTCAGCCTGACGGTGGCTGGCGCCCGCCGGGGCGAGGATCCCCTGCGCGGCGTCACCCTCGCCCTGACCCAGGCCGGCACGCGGCTGACCTGGACACAGGCGAGCCCGCGCGCCGGGGATCAGACCCTGACGGCGGGTTTTTCGGTCGCGGACAGTGACGCGGCGGCGCTGAGGACGGCGCTCGGCGGCTGCCTCGCGGTGCCGCCGCTTTAGGGGGCGTAGCCGGGTCCGGCGTCGCCGGACCCGCGGTGATCAGCGCCCCTTCTTGTAGAGCTTGCTGGCGATCTCGAAGATCTCCTCCGGCGCGTAATCCGGCGCGAAGGCGCCGTAATTGCCGTCGAGTTCCGGGATCTTGCCGCCCTCGGGATAGCCGTCGACCACTTCGAGGTTGCCCGGCGGGTCCCCCGGCAGCGCCACCTCGTCGTTCGACCAGACGCCGGCGGCTTCCTGGTAATCCGCCTCGCTGAAGGTGTAGAGGCGCCGGTGCTTGCCCTCGTCGAGATACTTCTGACACTCGGGCACCCGCGACAGGTCGATGTTCGGGGTCGGCAGCATCTTCTCGATCTCGACGCCGGTCAGCTTCTTCAACGCCAGCGCGTAGGCGTGGGCGTGCAGGGATCCGCGCACCAGCAGGTAGGCGCAGACTTCCCGGCCGGTCGGCTCGATCATGGTCTCGTAGACCCGCAGCTTGTGGATGCGCGCGCCGCATTCCAAGTGGAAGTTGTGCAGCAGGTCGATGATCAGGTTCCCGGTCGTCGTCACCATGTCCATGTTCCAGGACGCGGCGTTGGCGTTCATCGGCATCGCGCCGCCGCCATTCGCCAGGAAGCTGCCGGCGAGGCGGACATCCTGCATCTCGGCGAAGGGCGCCTTGGAGATGTCGACGTCCTTGGCCGGGTTGCCCGGGCCGTTGTTCAGCATAGCGATGCCGGTCGAGACCAGCTCGACATGGCCGATTTCCTCGGCAAAAATGCTCGACACGAGGCTGTAGAATGGCCGCAGCTTGGTCTTGTTGCGGAAATTGAAGCTCTGGAACATGTAGTTCCCGAGGGTCGACATCTCGCCATACTTGCCACCGAGCAGTTCCTGCAGGGCGGCGGCTGCGTTGGGCTCCGGCTTCTTCGGCTCCGGCAGATCCGTCAGCAGGCGGTCGATCTTCATGAACATGCGGAAAGCTCCGTTTGCGCGAGACGCGCATAGGGCTTACCGGCGAGGCCGCCACATGTTCCGGTTGTAACCGTCGATCTTCGCCCCCGGGGCCGGTCCATGACGCCGCGGCGGCCGGGGCCCGACGCGGCGCAGCCGTGCGGATTTCCATGATGGCGCGGACCGCCGGAAGCCCGCCAACCTCAACGACGATCGCCCGCAAGCCATCGCCCTCCGGGCCTCGGCCCCGAAACCCCAGGCGGTCGGAGGCGCGGGCGTCGGCCAAAAACAAACCACGCGGCGCGCGTTCGGCGCGCCGCGTGGTTCGGGTGGTCACTCGGCAGCGTTCCGAACCGACCCTGCCGAACAAGCGGCAAGGTCGGGCCGTCAGTCACTGCCCTCGCTGTCGGATCTCAGTACGAGCCGAACTTGTAGTTCAGGCCGGCGCGGATGACGGCGAACTCGTCGGAGCGGCGGCCGAGGGTGTTGTACGCCACCGGGAAGTTGGTGGCGGCGTTGATGACGAACGCGCCCTGGTTGCGGGTGTTGCGGTCGAGGTTGACGTACAGGCCTTCGACCTTGAG
>NZ_JAKSYC010000133.1 GCF_022829585.1 Methylobacterium sp. J-026 | reverse complement strand
GCGTGCTGGGAGAACGGGATCCACCCGGAGTCGGGTCGAAACCCTTATCAGGTGCATATGCGTCCGTCCCGGCTGCATGGCCCTCGGAACCTCCACTATGACGAGTTTGCCTCCGCCGCAGCCCCTGGATTGGACCGGACGGCGCGTGCTGATCACCGGCGGGGTCGGGTTCGTCGGATCGAACCTCGCCCGCCGGCTCGTCGATGCGGGCGCGCAGGTCACCTGTTTCGACGCGTTCGTGCCCAACGACGGGGCGGAGCTGTTCAACCTCGACGGTTACCTCGATCGTCTGCGCGTCGTGCGCGGCGACGTGCGCGATACCCCCGCCATCACCGCTGCGCTCGAGGGACAGGAGGTCCTGTTCAACCTCGCGGCGCAGACCTCCCACGTGGAATCGATGCGCGATCCGCGCACCGACATCGAGATCAACGCCCTCGCGCAGCTCGCCATCGTGGAAGCCTGCCGGAGCGTGGCCCCGCGGATCCGCACGGTCCATGCCTCGACGCGCCAGGTCTACGGCCGCCCCGGCAAGATTCCGGTCGACGAGTCCCACCCGCTGGCGCCCCCGGACGTCAACGCCATCAACAAGATCTCCGGCGAGTTCTATCATCTGCTCTATGGCCGGATCTACGGATCACGGCCGACGGTGCTCCGGCTGACCAACATCTACGGCCCGCGCATGCGCGTGCGAGACGCCCGGCAGATGTTCTTCGGCTGGTGGATCGCCCAAGCGCTCTCGGGGGTTCCGTTCGAAGTGTGGGGGGGACACCAGATCCGGGAACTCGCCTTCGTCGAGAACGTCGTCGACGCGCTGATCGCGGCCGTCGCGGAACCGGCGATCGGGCAGATCTACAACGTCGGCGGCGAGATCAGGCTTTCGCTGAGGGACCTCGCCGGGCGCCTCGTCGCTGCGACGCCCGGGGCCGCCTTCGCCATCAAGGACTTCCCCGCCGACCGCAGCCTGATCGATGTCGGTGATTACAGCGCCGACGACACCGCCTTCCGGGCGGCGACCGGATGGGCGCCCCGCCTGTCCTTCGAGGACGGGCTCCGTCAGACCCTCGAGTTCTACCACGCGCATCGGCGCCCCTATCTGGAACCTCTCCGATGAGCCAGTCGCAACCCATTCCCCAGACCGACCCGCGTGCCGGCTACCTCCGGCGCAAGGCCGAGATCGACGCGGCCGTGACGCGGGTCCTGTCGGGGGGACAATATATCCTCGGATCCGAGATGGAGGCGTTCGAGGCGGAATTCGCCGCGTGGACCGAGGCCGAGCAGGCGATTGCGGTCGGCAACGGCACGGACGGATTGGTGATCGGCCTACTCGCCCTCGGCGTGCAACCGGGGGATCGTGTGATCACGGTCTCGCACACGGCGGTGGCGACGGTCTCGGCGATCGAGATGATCGGTGCCGTACCCGTCTTGGTCGATACCGATGCCTGCTACGGCATGGATCCGTCCGGGCTCAGTCACGTCCTCGACGCGTGCCTCCGCGAGGGCCGGCGCGTCGGTGCGGTCATCCCCGTCCACCTGTACGGTCAGGCGGCGGATCTGGAGCCGATCTGCGCAACCGCCGCCCGTGCAGCCGTCCCGGTCCTCGAAGATTGCTCGCAGGCGCACGGCGCGACCCTCGGGGGCAGACAGGTCGGCCGTTACGGTCAGGCCGCCGTCTACAGCTTCTATCCCACCAAGAACCTCGGCGGTTATGGCGACGGGGGCATGATCACCACGGATGTCGCGGCGCTCGCTGACGAGTGCCGTGCCTGTCGCCAGTACGGCTGGCGCGAGCGGTTCGTCAGCGCCAGTGCCGGCCGGAATTCTCGGCTCGACGAGATGCAGGCGGCGATCCTGCGCGTGAAGCTCGCGTCCCTGTCCGAGGACAATGCGCGGCGCGGCGCCATTGCGGCGCTCTACGATCAGGGCTTGGCCACCGCTCCGATCGAGCGTCCGCAACGCCGCGCACAGGCGGGTCATGTCTTCCATCAGTACGTGATACGCGCCGAGGGACGGGACGATCTCAAGGCACGGCTGGCCGAACGCGGTATCGGGACCGGTCTGCATTACCCCGTCCCGGTTCATCTCCAACCTGCCTATGCCGGACGCATCGCGCTCGCCGACGGCGAACTCCCGAACACCGAGGCCAGCGCGCGGGTCATCCTGTCGCTGCCGATGTATCCCGAGCTGACGGACACCGACGTCGAACGCGTGATCGCAGCGATCTCCGCATCGATGTCGTGACAGCCCCAAACGGCACGCCCGCTCGGCCGTCGCGCCGAGCGGGCGTGCACCGATGATCGGGACGGCTCCGTGACGGCTGGGCGGTCACTGGCGTCGGGGCGCCGGATCCGGTGCACGGAACGCCTCGACCGGACATGCCCCGACGGACCCGTGATCCGCTCGGAAACCTGGAAGCCCTCATGGCCGCGATCGAGGAAATCCATACTGGAAAAGATGATTTCCTATTCTTGCTGCAGGGAACGAACAACGTCAGTTCCCAATATGTCAGATCTCCCGAGTCGCAATTCTTCCTGATCCATTGGCGCTTGGTTATCTCTGAACGGGAGCGCCGCCTCCGCAGCTTGGGCATACCCTATAAACATGTCTTGATGCCCGAGAAAATTACAATATACGATAATCTTCTGATCGATTTCGAGATAGAATGGCGTCTTTCGCCAGCATTTAGACTATATCATGAAGATGAATATTATAAAAAATTCCCCCTCCGCCGCCTCCGCGTGAACCGTTATCTGCAGCGCCGCGCCCGCTGGCGTGCCACGATGATCGATCTGATCGGGCCGATGCGGCGCCGGAGGGACGAGCAAGACTTATTCTATCGCACCGACAGCCACTTGTCGTTTGCCGGGCGGCTGGTGGCCTATCGCGAGATCTGCCGCGCGATCGGTGCAAAGCCCGTCCGCGATTTCTGGGAGCGACCGACGAGTTATCACCCCGGTTGGGCCGGGGATTTGGGCATGCCCTTCGTTCCGCCCCGCTATGAAGGGACCACGCTGCATCACGTTCAGCGCGATGCCGTACGCGTGTATGCCAGTCCGATCGTTGAAGACATGGAACGACATGGGCTGGAAGGATCGCTCCACACGGGCGCCCACGTTATTTATCAGAATGCGCGCGCACCGGACCCCCGACGCGTGGTCCTGTTCGGCGACAGTTACGCCAACTTCATGCCGATCGGCCTCACTATTCTGCTGGCCGAGACGTTCCGTGAATTGCACTTCATCTGGAGCACCCAGCTCGATTACGGCTATATCGCGCGCGTGCGCCCCGATCTCGTGCTGGCGGAAATGTCGGAACGCTTCGTGTTCCGGCCCGCGGATGATCAATGGGATCTGGAGCTTTACGCACGACAACGCTACGGATCGCGCTGACCGTCGCCCCGCCAGATTGACAGATCGGCAGCGTCGCTGCCAGCCAAGCCACCGCCTCCGTGATCCGCAGGCCGTGCCGCGGTCAGACCTGTGGGCCGGATCGAGCCTTCGCCGTCCCGGCTACAACCCTCGCGCCGCCGCTCATTTGCGCGTATAGATCTCACCGAGCACAAGATGGGAAGATCCGACGCCGAAGGAAACCCCGGCGTAGGATAAAGGTCTTAATACCCGTTTCGGAGAAGCATACGGCCCTGTCAGAAGCTGGGCGCGCCGAATCAAAGCGCGTCACATAAATCGAGTCCACGAAGCTTCAATTGGTGCTATCATGCTGGAATTACTTCGCAGCGACATTTTTTTCAAAGATGAACTTGACCATCCTGCGAGTGGATACGCCAAATGGTTTCAGCGCATCCACACGATGCGACTGTGCGCATCATACCATGATCGCAAAAATTTCTGCGAAGTCGGCGCCAACGATTATCTTGAAATATTAAAGCAATTTCCTGGAGACAAGTACATCATCGATCCCTACGACGGACTCGAAGGAATGGGTGCCGCGATTCTTCCCCCCGACATTCCAGACCGGTGCGAAGTTTTCCGATGCGCGTTGGGGGTCGATAGCGGCGACATCCCCGGAGACCTGTTCGACTACGTTATCACGGTGTCCGTGATAAAGCATATTGGGCAGTCTGAAACGAACTTTGATTGCGAGCCTTTGGATTATCGGCCAAAGGAGCAGGAAGAGCCCCGCGACGCTTTTTGCAATGAATTGTTTCGGGTCATGCGGCCCGGCGGCGTGACGATACACAGCATCGACCACGCACCGCACAATCGAAGCTATCTTAAAAACTTTACGGATGCCGGCTTTGAACTGCTCCGAAACGACGAGCTGCCAAGCGTTGACGAATGCTTGCACGACCTGTCCGCGGTGCGCCAGCGCCATGATTGGCTTGATCCCGCAATCCCGATGCCCGTCGAGGAGATGCGGCTGCACAGCGTTCTGACGATGGGCTTCGTCAAGCCTCAGACAGAGCGGCCGGCATAAATCTCCCGCACAACGGTCTTCGGCCTCTGAGGCTGTTGAGCCGCGTGAGCAAAATTTCAACCCGAGACACGCCGATCAGCGCCGTGCGTGGTGCGCTTAGCAAACGCATCCTCTGATCAGCAGCATAGATATGTGGTCATAAAAAATCGGGTTCATGGACCCGCACCGAAGTGATTTCCACCGACGCGGCAACGGCTTCGGCGCAGCGCGCGTGTTTACAATTCGGCCTGAGAGCTCCCCCCTCGCAACTGGAACCCAAAGTAGCTATAGGACCACGCCCGCACATCATCCAAAGTCGCCCGCGACGCAGAAATGATTAGAGTCTGACCGTGCGCTTCTTCATCGATCACGATGACGGCCATTCGATCCGTGGCTGGATCGTGCCGGATAATCAGCTTGCGACCAGCCATGTGGTCGTGTCCGTCGAGGGGCGCCGCGTTGCCACGGTCGCGGCGAGCCTGACCGATCCAACGTTCAAGAACAACGGTTGGCACGCGACGGGTCAATGCATCTTCGTCGTGACCGAAGCCGACGTACCGGGTCTCTCCGGTCTGGAGCGGCTGGAATTGTACGATGCAGACACCAACGTGCTGGTGCATCGGCGGGTCCCCATGGACAGCCTGCTCCAGATGCGCATGTGCCTGATCAACACCGGGATCGATCCTGAGACGGTGCTTCAGAGTGCCCTCTTCCCCCATTTCGAGCGCAGCTATTTCGGCCTGCACCGAATGTCGGACGAGATCCTGACCAGCCTCTTCTTGAATGCGGCGCGGTCGGTGCTCCTGTCGGGTGCCGTGGTGATCCCCCGGTACGAGAATTTCATGACGCCGGACCTGATGCTCACGGCACTCTTGGTGCAGGATCCCTATATTGAGATGGCGACGCGCCTGCATTGGTTGAAGGCGCGCGCCGCCGATGCAGCCGACCCTGCGCGCGGGTGGCGTCTCGCTGGGCTCGCCGAGGCCGCGGCCTTCACGAACGATTACGACCTCACGGATTTGAAGAGCCTCAAGCGCTTCTTCCGCATGCTGCCGGAATCGGCCTACCGGCTGCTCTACAATCCGCTGACCCGCCAGCTCGGAACCCGTATGCCGGAGGACCGGCTGCATCCGGGCAATTCGATCGCGGCGATCGAGGTCCTGTCGCGGGTCGGCATCGTCGGGCACAAGGCGCGCTTCGGGGCTTTCGCCCGGACCCTCTTCGATCAGCTCGGCCTCGACGTACCGCTCCCGGAGATCCCCGAGCCGTCCGCCGCCGTGCGTGACCTGGCTCAGCATCTACGTGCCATTCGGACCGTGGAAGAAATGCTCATCTTCGACGTCGCCATATCAGACGCCATCAAAGATATCGTCGATAAACATTGGGGCTCCTGACGGGGGCCCGATCGGCGGCGGCACTCCCTGTCGATCCCGTCCACTCGGACACACGACTCGAGATCTTGAAACGGGCCGCTCCGAACCCTTCAACGCAACACTGCCGTGAGGGCTTGGCGCGAACGGATGGTCGCCCAGCCAGTATCACCCGCAACGGGCTGAGCGGGTTCGGCCCGATACTCTGGCCCGTCGACCCCGGCAACCCCTGGCCATCTTTTCGCCGTCAGCCTCACGCTTTTTGTGCCGTTTCCAGAAATGTTCGCAAGGAATGGATGGGATGGCGACCGGCAGCGCTGGAACGGTCTTCGTGGCGGGCCACCGGGGCATGGTGGGCTCGGCGATCGTGCGCCGCCTGCGGGAGCGGGAGCGCGCGCAGATCCTGACGGCCGACCGGCAGGCCCTCGACCTGCTCGACCAGGCCGCGGTCCGGCGCT
>NZ_JAKSYC010000094.1 GCF_022829585.1 Methylobacterium sp. J-026 | reverse complement strand
CGCATCGGGACTCGGCCGAGGGCCGCGCCCGGGAGGCGGCGGGACAGGCCGAGGGCCTGTACGGCCAGGCCAAGGACACCGTCCGCGACGCCGCCGGGCACGTCGCCGACACCGCCCGGCACATCCGCCGCAAGGGCCGGGGGTCGGGGACGTGCCCGGCGGAGTCGGGGACCGTGGCCTTGGCGTGGCCGTACAGGCCCTCGGCCTGTCCCGCGGCCTCCCGGGCGCGGCCCTCGGCCGTGTCCCGATGCGAGCCGGTCAGGTCGCCGACCGCGCCCTGCACCTTCCCGCCCAGCTCCTTCGCGGCGCCCGTGATCCGATCCGTGTCCACCATGTCGTTCTCCTGTTGTGAATGCGTCGTCTCAGGCGGCCTCTCGGGTGAGAGGCCGCGTCACCGCCCGTCAGCGCCGGCCCGGGCCCGTGGGCTCCGTTCCTTCGGCCTTCGAGGCCGAGGCATCGCGCTTGTGGCGCCGGCCCTCGGTCTCCGTCCGGGCATCGCCGGTGAGCTTGCCGATGGCCTCTTTCACCGAGCCCTTGAGGTGCTCGGCGGAAGTCGTTTTCCTGTCCTCGGTCATGGGCACCTCGTCACGGTTGAGAAAATCCCAGTCGACCCGAAGATGTGCGCGGAAGCCGTATCATCAATGGTGTATTTATACCGGTACAACGGTATTCACCCTTCAGATATGCCGAGCGGGAAACCGTTTTCCCGGCCCCAGACGACGGCCTCGCTGCGCTTGTGGATGCCGATTTTGCGGTACAGCGCGGCCCCGTGATTGCGCACGGTGTTGCGCGACAGGCCGAGCTTGCGCGCGATGGCGTCGTCGTCGAGACCCGCGCAGATCAGGTTCAGGATCTGACGCTCCCGCACCGTCAGGTTCGGGGCGGATCCGTCCGCGCTCTCCCGGCCGGGGCGGCGCAGGTTGGCGAGCTTCTCGATCAGGCCGCGGCTGAACCACGAGGTATCGGCCATCACCGCCTCGATGGCGCCGAACAATTCGCGCTCGGTGTGCTTGCGGTCCGTGATGTCCTGCAGAACCAGCAGCACGAAGTCGGCCTCGTTGATCGCGATACGCTCGGCCGAGAGCAGGCAATCGAGATTGGTGCCGCTCTCATGGCGCAGGCAGATTTCGGCGCCGAGCACGTAGCCGTGCCGTTCGAGCGCCGCCTCGACCTGCAGGCGCTGCTTGTCGGTCACCCAGAGACCGGCCTCGTGGAGGCTGCGTCCGACGATCCGATCCTCACCCAGGCCGAAGACCCGGCTGAACGCCTCGTTGACGCCGGTGACGTGGAAATTCTCCGCGCGCGCCAGCACGGTCGGGACCGGGGTGAGCCGGAACGCCTTGGCGAACCGCTCCTCGCTCTGGCGGAGCGCGGTCTCGGCTTTGCGGCGCAGTTCCAGGTCGGCGAAGGTGAACAGCATGCACGCCTCGTCGCCCATCGTGATCGGCTGGCCGGCCACGATCACGAAGCGCGAGCCGTCGTCGGGGAGGTCGAGGCAAGCCTCCATCTGCGGAATCGTGGCGCCGGCTTCGAGCCGGGATACGGCGAGGTCCCGGTTGCGGGCATTGGCGAGCACGTCGACCTCGTAGACGCTGCGCCCGATCACGGCGTCGCGGGTGTGGCCGGTCATCTCCAGGAAGCCGTGATTGACCTTGACGTGGCGCAGGTCGGACAGACGCGTGATCACCGCCGGCGCCGGGTTGGCGTTGAAGGCGGCCTCGAAGCGTGCCTCGGCCTCGAACTGGTCGGAGACGTCCTTGAGGATCAGCGCCAGGCAGCTCGGATTGCCGTCGCGGTCGGTGGCGACCAAGCTGCGCAGCGAATGCACGAAGTCCATGTCGGGCTTGTCCGCCCGCCGCACCTCGACGACGACGTCGTGGAAGCGCTCGCCCGCGACCACGCGTTCGATCGGATACTGATTGGGCGTGACGTTGTTGCGGTAGCGCAGGCGGAAGCGCTCCCGGTAGGTGTCCACGGTCTGGCCGAGTTCGTCCAGGCTCTCGGCGCCGTGCATCGCCAGGGCGGCCTCGTTGGCATAGGCGATGGTCTGGTCGGGCTCGACCAGGATCACGCCCTCGCTGAGGCCGGCGATGATCTGCCGGAGTTCATGCCTGTCGACGCCCGCCGTCACGGTCAGCCCCACCCATCCTGTCTGCGGCCACCCCATGGGCAGCGGGGCACAAACGGGTTGCGCGCAAGCCGGTTCCCGAACGCAGGCTGTTTTCCTGGTATCCCTGCATCATTGACGCGGGCCTTTTCAGCCAGAGATAAATTCTCGCCGCGCAGGGACGACTGTTCGGCAGGATAGACCTCGCCTCTGGACAGCCATGAATGCGTCTCGCGTGCATCCCATCCACGAACACCCTTCGACGCCCGCCGAACACGGGCCCGTGATCTCCGGCCAGGACGCGGCCCTGGGGATAAGTCTTCGCGAGCACTACCCGCAAGTTGCACCGATCGACCCGACCTCTCGCCTGGGCCGCGTGCTGGCGCGCCTGTCAGAGGTCCTGGACGAAGCGGACGCCGAGGTGCGGGTGGCGGGCGGGTTCAGGGCGGACCTGATCGCGGCGGCCCCGCACCTGCGCCGCTTCGCCCTGTCCCTGACGCGCGACGCGGTCGAGAGCGACGACCTCGTCCAGTTCACCCTGCTCAAGGCCTGGGAGCACCGGGCGCGGTTCGAGCCCGGGACCCGGATGATCGCGTGGCTGTTCACGATCCTGCGCAACGGCTACCTCAACGGCCGGATCAAGCACCGGCTCGAGGTTCCGGACACCGACGGGGCGCATGCGGCGCGGCTCGCCAGGCCGGCCGACCAGGAGCACACGCTCCACGTCCAGGACCTGCAGGCCGCGCTCGACCGGCTCGATCCGGTCCAGCGCGAGGCGCTGCTGCTCATCGCCCTCGACGACCTGTCCTACGAGGAGGCCGCCGAGATCCTCGGCTGCCCGAGCGGCACCGTGAAGAGCCGCGTCAGCCGGGCGCGTAGCCGGCTGGCACGCGATCTCGGGGAAGACGCGGACCCGCGCCCCGCAAATAAATCCCCGTACTGGTAGATTTTTCTCACTGAACCCGTCGGTTTTGATCCCATGTTTCGAGGACGGATGCGGTGTGCCGGCTGCACGCCCCACACGGATCCGGCTCGTTTTCCGAAGTTGTGCCGGGCGGATGGCCCTCTTGTTCGGCACGGCCGCGTGGCCGGGCGCTCGCGATACTCCGGGCGCGCGTCCGGCCCGTCGCCCTTTCCATCCCTTCCATGTCCGACGCGAGGTGCGCGAATGGCCAGCCCCAATCCTCCCGATCCGGCGCCCGGCGGTCCGGGCGACGTTCCACCCGGCCCGGGTCCGGGTCCGGACGGGCGTCCCCTCGGCCCCGACGAGCCCTCCGCGCCGATCGACGTCCCGCCGGATGTGCCCCATCCCGGCATCGGCCCGGACACGCCGCCCGGCGACCCGGCCGGTCCCGACATCCGCGCCTGAGCCCGGGACCGCGGTCCCGGGACCGACGCCGGCCGCGCCGCGCGGGACCCGAACCTGAAATCCCATCGCCACAGAGGAGATCATGACCCGACTTCGCGCTGCGACGCTCGCACCGGCCCTGTTGCTCACCCTCGCCAGCCCCTCGACGGAGGCCCTCGCGGCCAGCCGGTTCGACGGAGCCTGGGCGGTCGTGGCCACGGCGGAGAACGGCACCTGCTCCGGGCCCTACCGCTACCCGATCGTCATCCGGGACGGGGCCGTGGACGATGGCGGCGGCAACGGCGTCGACGCGTCCGGCCGCGCCGGCGCGGACGGCCGGATCAGCGGCACGATCCGCAAGGGGCTCGCCAGCGTCGCGGTCACCGGCCGTCTGCGCGGCTCCGGCGGGAGCGGCCGCTGGACGCTGACCGGGCTCGGTTCGTGCTCGGGTCGCTGGACGGCCCGACGCACGGGATGAACCGGATCGCGGCGCGGCCGCAGCCTTCGGCACCGGCGGCAGGCGGTCTCAGGCCGTCTCCGCGGGCGGGAAGACGATGTCGAACCGGCCGCCGCCTGCCGCGCGGGCGCGCGCCGTCGCGGTCGCGTTGTGGAGCTTGGCGATCGCCGCGACCAGGCTCAGCCCCAGGCCGTTGCCGGGGGTCTGGCGGGCCGTCTCCGCGCGGTAGAACCGCTGGAACACCTTGGCGTGCTCGCCCGGCGGCAGGCCCGGACCCGTGTCGTCCACGGCCGCCACGATCGCATCGCCGGCGCGGGCGACGCGCACCTCCACCCGGCCCCCGGCGGGCGTGAACTTCAGGGCGTTGTCGAGGAGGTTCGACAGGGCCTCGAAGCACAGGTCGCGGTCGCCCAGGATCACGTGGGCGCCCGGCGCGACGGCGATATCGAGGCGGATGCCCTTCTCCTCGGCCATCGGCTCGAAGAACTCCACCGCCACGGAGGCGACCTCGCCGAGGTCGACGCGGGTGAACGCGGCCCGCCGACGCCCGTCCTCCATCTCCCCGATCCGCAGGACCGCCGTCACCATGGCCAGGGTCTGGTCGATCCAGGCGAGGCCCTGATCGATCGTCTCGTGGAACTCCGCCACGGTCCGGGCCTGCACCCGGCTGCGCTCCAGCCGCGCCCGCAGCCGGGTGAGCGGCGTGCGCAGGTCGTGGGCGACCGCGTCGCCGACGCTGCGGACCTCACCCATCAGGTGCTCGATCTCGTCGAGCATCCGGTTCACGTTCCCGGCGAGGCGATCGAACTCGTCCCCGCGCGTCCCAACCGGCAGCCGCTTGCGCAGGTCGCCGCGCATCACCTCGGCCAGGGCCGCCTCGGTGGCGGCCAGCCGTCCGCGGGCGCGGCGGGCGAGCAGCAGGCCGCCCAGCCCCGAGAGCATCAGCGTCGGCACCAGCCCGAGGCCGAGGGCGCGCAGGGTCGTCACCCGCACCCGGTCGATCTCGTCGGTATCGTGGGCGATGACGACGGTGCCGCCGTCCGGCAGCGCCAGGGCGGCGGCCCAGATCTCGTCGGCGAGGGTGCGGCCCGCGACATCGACGGTGGCGCTGACCCGGTAGGCGTCGCCGTCGCGCGCCAAGCGCTCCGGCACCGCCCCGAGATTGCCGGCGCGGCGGGTGCCGCCGGGGCCGAACAGCCCGCCGTAATGGGTGGCGTGGAGGTCCATGGCGGTCCAGGTGTCGACCCGCATCGCCGCGGCCGCGGGATCTTCCGCCGCGGCGCGGACTTCGAGCCGCAGGGTCTCGGCGAGTTCCTCGCGCAGATAGGCGGCGGTCTGCCAGTAGATGAAGGCGAACATCGTCAGCGCGAGCAGGACCGACCAGAGGGCGATCCCGAGCGCCCAGCGCAGGGTGGTGGAGCGCAGAAGGTCGGTCATCAGCGGTCAATCGTCGGGCGTCAGCGTGAAACCGATGCCGCGCACGTTCTGGATCAGGGGCGTCTCGCCGCCCGCCTCGAGCTTGCGCCGCAGCCGTCCGACATGGACATCGATCAGGTTCGATTTGGGCGTGAACCGGTAGTTCCAGACCTCCTCGAACAGCATCGCCCGCGTGGCGATCTGCCCGGGGCAGCGCATCAGGTAGGCGAGGAGCTTGAGTTCGCGCGGCAGCAGGGCGAGGTCGCGGGTGCCGCGCCGGCCGGTGCCCGCGATCAGGTCGATCTCCAGGCTGCCGACGCGCAGGACCGTCTCCGGCCTGGCCACCGGACGCCGGAGCAGCGCCTCGATGCGGGCGGCGAGCTCGCCCAGGGCGAAGGGCTTGGCGAGGTAGTCGTCGCCGCCCGCCCGCAGGCCACGGATGCGCTCGTCCACGTCGCCCAGGGCGCTGAGGATCAGGGCGGGGGTCTGGTCCCCGTCCCGGCGAAGGTCCTGCAGGATGCCGAGCCCGTCCTGGCCGGGCAGCATCCGGTCCAGGATGATCGCCTCCCAGCCGCCGTCCCGGGCCGCGCGGGCGCCCGCGGGCCCGGTCGCGGCCCAGCTGACATCGTGGCCGCGACCGCGCAGGTCGTCGAGCACGTCCCCGGCCGTCTCCGCATCGTCCTCGATCAGCAGCAGCCGCGCCACGCCCGTCCATCCTTCCGGCCACAGCACCGTCTCGTTCCGAAAGCCGGCGCCCCCCGCTCGGGACGATGCTCTCTCGCCCGGCCGCGCGTCCCTTGTGTCGGAATTCGCGCCGCCGGTCCCGAACCACCACCAGTATGAACCCGAATTTAGTGGCGCCGCACGGGGTTCGTCCAACTTATTAGAATGACTCTAGCGCGTACCGGAACCCATCCCGCGGTCCGAACGCCCCTCGCCGCCCCCCCCCTCGCCGAACGCCCCTCGCCGGACCTCCTCGATGCAGACGATGTCACGCGCCGCGCCGGCGCCCCGACCGGCCATGGGCCACCGGAAACGCGCCGCGCATGCCTAGGAAGCGGCGCCCCCGGCGCCTGATCAACCGGTATGGCCGGACCCGGCTCTATGACGTGGAGACCGCGTCCTACGTGTCCCTCGTCCGGCTCAAGGAGCTGCGCAGCGAGGGCTACGAGGTCGTGGTCCGCGACGTCGAGGACGGGCGTTTCGTCACCGAGGACGTCCTCCGTCCGGGGCTCGACCGATGAGCCGGACGGTTCCCAGCATGCCGGCCTCCGGTCACAGCGCGCGGCGCTTCTGCTGATGTCCCTGCACGCCGACTTCATTCCGCCCGAGCGCGATGCCGGGACCGCCGATCCGGCGGGTCCGGACAGCCCTGCGCGCGCGGAGGATTCGCGCCCCGCCCCGGCCCCCGCCCGGCGCCGGGTGCCCGTCCGCCTGCTCCTCCTCGCCGCGGCGCTCGCCCTGCTCGCCCTCGGGGGGTGGATGTACCGGGCTCCCCTCCTCGACGCCCTCGGCCTCGCGCCGCTCCCGCCGGCCGCGGCCCCGGAGAAGGCGGACGATCCCGCGCCCGATCCCGACCTCGTCACCCTCGACGCGGCGGGACAGAAGCGGATCGGCCTCGCCTTCGGGACCGCCGAGACCCACCGGATCGTGCTGCCGGTGCGCGCCCCCGGGATTGTCGCCTTCGACGAGCGGCGGGTGACGCATCTCAAGCCGCGCACCCAGGGGCGGGTGCTGAGCCTCGCGGTCCAGCCCGGCGATCGGGTGGAGGCCGGGCAGACCCTGGCGACCCTCGACGCCGCCGGGATCCTCGACGCCCGCAACGGCCTCCTCGCCGCGCAGGCGGCGCTCGGCGAGGCGCAGGCCTCCGAGAAGGTGACGGAGCTGCAGTACAAGCGCGGCCAGGACCAGCTCAAGTTCGGCGGCGTGGCCCAGGCCGAGGTCGAGCGACGGCAGGCCGACCTGGCCAAGGCGCACGCCGCCGTCCAGTCGGCCCAGGCCAACGCCGACATGTACCGGGCGCAGTACCAGCGCCTCGCCCCCGCGGAGGGCGCGGCGCCCGGCACCAGCGCCGTGGTCACGCCGATCGGCGGCGTGGTGACGAGCGTCGGCATCACGCTGGGCGAGGTGGTCGATACCGGCCGCGACGCGATCACGGTGGCGGACCCGACCCGCGTCCTCGTGCTGGCCAGCCTCTACGGGCCGGACATCGCCCGGGTGAAGGCCGGCGACGAGGCCTCGGTGGAGAGCCCGGTGCCCGGCCACCCGCCCTTCGAGGGCCGGGTCCGCTCGGTCAACGCCGCCCTCGATCCGGCGACCAACACCGCGCCGGCCCGGATCGAGCTCGCCAATCCCGAGGACCTGCTGCGCGCCAACATGTTCGTCTCCGTCACCGTGGCGGCGGATCTCGGCCGCGACGGCGTCACCGTCCCGGCCGCTTCGGTCCAGCAGACCGAGCAGGGGCCGATCGCCTTCGTCCGCGTCGCCCCGGACCGGTTCGAGCGGCGCCCCCTGACGCTGGGTATCCAGCGCTCGGACTGGGTCGAGGTGACGCGCGGGATCGCGTCCGGCGACAGCGTGGCGACCGCGGGGAGCTTCGGCCTCAAGGCCATCCTGCTGCGCAGCCTCCTCGGCTCGACGGATTGAGGGGCTCCATGAAGACCTGGTTCGCCCTGCTCGTGCGCCGCCGGTTCCTGGTCCTGATGGTGGCGCTCGCCGCCGCGGCGGGCGGAATCGCCAACCTCGAAGGGCTCTCGATCGACGCGGTGCCGGACATCTCGCCCAATCAGGTGATGATCCTGACCCTATCACCGGGCCTCGGGCCCCTGGAGGTCGAGCGGCTCGTCACCTTCCCGGCCGAGAACGCCATGGCGGGGGCGCCGGGGCTGACCAACGTGCGCTCCACGTCGCGGGCGGGGGTCTCGGCCGTCTACGTCACCTTCGACGGGTCGATGTCGGTCACCGGCGCGCGGGCGGAGGTGTTCCAGCGGCTGCCCCAGGCCAAGGCGCTGATGCCGGCCGGCGTCGGCGACCCGCAGATGGGCCCGATGGCCACGGGGCTGGGCGAGATCTACCAGTTCGAGCTGCGCGGGCCCGCCTACACGCCGATGCAGCTCAAGCGCATCCTGCAATGGACGATCGCGCCCAAGCTGAAGCTCACGCCGGGCATCGCCGACGTGAACATCTACGGCGGCCAGATGCCGACCGACGAGGTCCGCGTCTCGGCCGCCGCCCTGCGCCGCTACGGCGTGAGCCTCGCGCAGGTCTACACGGCGCTGGCCGACAACAACGCCGCCCGGGGCGGCGCCTATATCGAGCACAACGACCAGCAGGAGGTGATCCGCGGCCTCGGCCTCGCCAAGGGACCGGCGGACATCGCCACCATCGTCGTTGCGACCGGCCCCGGCGGCTTGCCCGTGACGCTCGCGGATCTCGGGAGCGTGCAGGAGGCGCCCAAGGTCCGCCTCGGCGCCGTCACCCACGACGCCGCGGGCGAGACGGTCGTGGGCATCGCCCTGATGCGCTACGGCGAGAATGCCAGCGCGGTGGTCGAGGAGGTGAAGAAGACCGTCGCGGCGCTGCGCCCGCAGCTTCCGCCGGGGATCGAGATCGTCCCGTACTACGACCGCAGCGCGCTGGTGGAGCGCACGATCCACACGGTGGAGCACAACCTCCTGGAGGGGGCGGTGCTGGTGGTCGTCGTCCTGCTCCTGCTGCTCGGCAACCTGCGCGCGGGGCTGATCGTGGCCGCCGCGATCCCGCTCTCGATGCTCATGGCCTTCGCGGGCATGCGGCTGCTCGGCCTCTCGGGCAACCTGATGAGCCTGGGCGCCATCGATTTCGGCCTGATCGTCGACGGCGCCGTGGTGATGATCGAGAACGTGCTGCGCGCCCGGGGCGAGCACCCGGACCGGCCGCCCCACGACCTGATCCGGGACGCCGCCGCCGAGGTGGCCCGGCCGGTGATCTTCGCGGTGGCGATCATCATCATCGTCTACGTGCCGATCCTCGCCCTCCAGGGCGTGGCCGGGAAGATGTTCGTGCCCATGGCGCTGACCGTGATCCTGGCGCTCGCCAGCTCCCTGGTCGTCACCATGACCCTGATGCCGGCGCTCGCGGCGATCCTCCTCGCCGGCCGCGGCATCGGCGAGCGCGAGACTCGCCTCGTCCACGCGGTGCGGGCCGCCTACACGCCGGTGCTGCGCTGGGCCGAGCGGCACGCCGTCGCCACCGTCCTGACGACGCTCGCCCTGTTCGCCGGCTCCTGCGTGCTGGCGACCCGGCTCGGCGGCGAGTTCCTGCCCAAGCTGTCGGAGGGGTCGATCGTCATCACCTCCGAGAAGCTGCCCGGCATCAACCTGGACGCCTCCCTGGCCACGGTCGGCCGGATCGAGCGGGTGCTTAAATCCTTCCCCGAGGTGAAGCGGGTCGTCTCCCTCACCGGAAGCGCCGAGATCCCCACCGACCCGATGGGGGTCGAATCGACCGACAGCTTCATCACCCTCGCCGACCCCGCCACCTGGACGACCGCCGACACCCAGGAGGGCCTCGTGGCGGCCTTCGACAAGCGCCTCAAGGAGGAGGTGCCCGGCGTCGCCTACACCTTCTCGCAGCCGATCCAGATGCGCATGGACGACCTGCTGGAGGGCGTGCGCGGGGACGTCGCCATCAGCCTCTACGGCGACGACCTGAAGGTCCTGAAGGACACCGCCGACGCCATCGTGCGGGCGGTCTCCGGGGTCGAGGGGGCGGCGGACGTGAAGGCCGAGGCCCAGGCCGGCATGCCGGCGCTCTCGATCCAGGTCGACCGCGCCCGGGCGGCCCGCTACGGCATCAACGTCTCCGACGTGCTCGACGTGGTCGAGAGCATCGGCGGCCGCACCGCCGGCATGGTCTACGGCGACGACAACTCCATCACCGACATCGTGGTCCGCCTCGATCCGGCGGATCGCAGCGACCTCGAGCGGATCCGCGCCCTGCCGGTGAGCCGCTCGACCCGGGAGACCGGCCGGGAGGCCGGGCCCCCGCCGACGGTGCCCCTCTCGATGGTGGCCACCGTGGAGGTCGCCTCGGGACCGGCCCAGATCAGCCGGGAGCGCCTGCAGCGGCGGATCTCGGTCCAGGCGAATGTCCGGGGCCGCGACGTGCAGAGCTTCGTGGACGCCGCCAAGCAGGCCGTGTCCGACCAGGTGACGCTGCCGCCGCGCTACGCCCTGGTCTGGAGCGGCCAGTACCAGAACCTGCAGGAGGCCACCGCCCGGCTCTCCGTGGTGGTGCCGGCGGCGATGGCGGCGATCCTCGTCCTCCTCGTCGTGATGTTCGGCGACATCCGCCTCGCCGGGCTGATCTTCCTCAACGTGCCGATGGCCGCGACCGGCGGCATCCTCGCTTTGACCCTGCGCGACATGCCGTTCTCGATCTCGGCGGCGATCGGGTTCATCGCGACCTTCGGCATCGCGATCCTGAACGGCGTCGTGCTGACGAGCTACATCCGCGACCTGGAGGAATCCGGCCTTGACCCGCGGGCGGCGGCCACCCGGGCCGCCGAGATGCGGCTGCGGCCGGTGATGATGACGGCCCTCGTGGCGGCCCTCGGCTTCCTGCCGATGGCCCTGTCCACCAGCGCCGGGGCCGAGGTCCAGCGCCCGCTCGCCACCGTGGTGATCGGCGGCCTGATCTCCGCGACCTTCCTCACCCTCGTGGTCCTGCCGGCGGTCTACCCGGCGGTGACGCGGATGCGCCTCCCCTTCCGCCGCGGGGGATCCGCTTCCGGCGCAGCCGGGGCCCGGGCGCGCCCGGCCACCCGGACGCGGGCGGACGCCGACGTCTGAGCGCCGTCGGGATGGTCCCGGCCCCGCGCCCCGGCCGGCGCCGCCGCCTCCCAGTCCCGATCCTGCTCCGCCCGCAGAGCGGCGCGGCGGGCCGCGGCGTCCGGTTCCGGCGCGTCCGGGCCGGCCTCCGTAGCCCGGGGGGCGACGGTCTCGCCCGCGCCCAGGACATGGGCGAGCGCCGCGACGATGCGGTCCACCTCGCCGGGCGTCGCGCCCCCGCCGAGGAGGTCGAGGCGTGACCGGTCGGCGATCCCGGCGCAGGTGCCGCCCTCGAGGCCGAGCGCCGCGAGGGCGCCCGGGTCGAGGGGCAGGCATCCGACCGGCATGTCCCGCAGCCGGCCGAGCCTCCGCGCCCGGGTGGCGTCGGCGGCGTGCCGCGCGCGGGCGTCCGGGAGCCGGCGGGCCAGCGCGTCGAGGATGACGCTCCGGACCCGTTCGAGCCGGACCGGGCCGAACTTCCGGATCCCGGTGATCGCGTCCGGCGAGGATCGGGCGAGGTGACCGAGATCCTGGACTCCCGCCTTGCGCAGGCGGGCCCGCAGCGACGCCGTCAGGAAGCCGCGACCGAACCCGGAGGCCGAGAGATCCGCGATCGTGTCCTCAGCCAGGCCCTCGAACAGCGGAAGGCGCGCGCAGACCTCGGCGAAGAGGCAGTCCGACCGGACGGTGCGGCGTGATCGCGGAAGCATCGCCTGGGCGGATACGGCGATCTCCGGGTGTCGGCAACAGGCGGCCGGTGCGCGCCGCCCAAATCCCCCGGCCTCCGGCGCGGCGCTTAGGAGGCCGCGCGCGGGATGTGCCACTCGCCGATCAGGTCGAGCGTCGCGGTATAGATGACCGCCCCGCCCTCGTCGCGCACCTGCACCGAGAAGGTGCGCCGGTCCCCGTCCGGCAGCTTGTCGCGCGCCATGTCGGGGAGCGCGTCCACCGCAGCGACGCGGGCGGCCTCGGCGTCCGGCAATTCCATGCCCTCGTCGTCCTGTGACCGGTAATCGCCGTCGTCCGTGTCGAAGAAGTAGCGCGACATGGGGTTTCTCGCTCATCGGAGGTGGAATGCAACGCGTTCTTCCCGGTCAGCGTCCCTGGACAGCACCTGATGCAGGCAGCACAATTGCGCCCGGTTTCAATCCATATCTTTAGCTTATGTTTCTGCACGGCGTGTTTAATTTTTTTCATCGCGCGAAAATCTAATTTCTGCGCGGGACGCGATGCAGGTAGTTCGGATTGAATTCGCAGTAGGCCTTCAGCCGCGTCACGTCCGGGATCCGCAACCGGCGCTGCGCCAGCACGATCAGCCCCGTGGAGCGCAGGTCGCGCAGGACCCGGTTCACGTGCACCGGCGTCAGTCCGAGCATGTCGGCCAGGTCGACCTGGGTGAACGGGATGGCGTAGCCGTCCTCCCTGGCCAAGCCGACGGCCTGCAGGCGCAGCAGCAGCTCGCAGAACAGGTGGGCGATGCGCCGCGACGCCTCCCGCCCGGCGAGGCTGATCAGCCGTTCGCGCAGGATGGCCTCATCCACGAGGGTGGCCCACCACATCGCATGGGCGATGCGCGGGTGGTTCTCGGTCAGATCGCGGATGGTGGCCCGGGGGATCTCCACCACCATGCAGGGCGTCATCGTGGCGATCGAGTGATCCCGCTCGTTGAGGATGGCCACGTGCAGGTCGCAGAAATCACCGGGCACCATAAGGGCGGTGATGTTGCGCTTGCCCCGCGGCAGGACCTTGTAGCGGCAGGCGAACCCGGACAGGATGAGGTGGACGTTCTCGGGCCGGTCGCCTTCGCAGGTGAGATCCTGACGCGCGGGAATCTGCCGGCTGCGCAGGCTCAAATGCCGCACGGTTTGATGATCGGCCTCGGTCAGGCTGCCGGCCATGTCGAGCTTGCGGATCAGGGCATCGAACATGGCTCACGACGCGCTCTTCGGCGGTCGTTTCGCCCGGCGCGGGACGGCGTATCGCAAGGGTGCGGGATGGGCCTGAGCGCCCACCCGCGGTCAGACACGCGATCGCGGTCCGATACGCAAACATAGGTTATGTTTATCGCGTGGCGTTCGCGGAAGGCGACTTTCGTTACACCCGGCATGCAAGCGGCGCCGTCCGAGTGCGGGCGGATCGATCGTCCGACCGCTCCGCGATCCAGGCGGCGGCAGGTCGTTCCCCGCGCGGTACCGTCCCCGATTCGATCACGCCTCGTCACCATCGCAGACATCGATGTTTGCACTTCGCTCGAAGTTCGCCTTCACTATACCTATAGGCGCGCATCACCTATGTGATTTGATATATGCCAGAAATATTATGACAAAACCTTCAAGCTTTGCTTGATTTGGACATTACCAGAAGATTTTCGACGTAAAATACCCGGACGAAGCGTGATAGGTGCTGACTTTCGCATCCGTCAGGACCGATCGAGCCAGCCTCGTCCAGGCCTGATCCGCCGGTCGGTACAGATGGGCGGGGATACACTGGGGCACATCATTGCCGGCGCCGCATTTGGCCGATCCGCCCACTCGCCACCGCCAGGGAAAACCAGATTTGCCACATGTATAAATTGAGAGCATGGTCGAGTTTGCCGCGCAAGATTGATCAGCGTGCGGGCGCGCAGCGAAAGTTCGATCGCCCATGACAAACCGCCTTCACGCAGATCGGAGCCTCGAAGTCGCACGCGCGCTGCGCGCCGCGGCCGCAGAGACGCGCAGCGCGCTCGAAGCCTCGCGCAACCTCGTCCGGCGTTCGCGCGAGCAATCGCTGTTTGCCGCGGAACAGATGATGCCCCGCGACGGCGATTCCGGTCCCTCGAAGCATCTGGTCGAATGCCTCATCGAAGCCTATGAGGCCGCGGAATATGACGCCGATGCCCAGACGCGCCTGCTCCTCGATCACGTCCTCCAGCATGTCGGTCGGCGCATCGCGGGTACGATCGGACCGAGAGCGACCGGGATCGCGGTGCATTGAGCAACGCATCGGGGATCCAGACGGAGAAGCCACATGACCGGTGACGATCCGAAGGGCGACGATCTCCCCGACACGCTGGCCCGCATCGCCCGGACGCTGGGCGTCCCGGTCGCGACATTCCTCACGACCACGACCGGTTCCGGAGCCACGCCGGGTCTTGAATCGTTCGCGGAAGGAACGGATGATCCGGCCCAGGTGGTGGCGTTGCTGCGCCTGTTCGCGCGGCTGAAGAACCCCGAGGCGCGGGCCCGCTGTCTCGCCTACGTCGTGCAGGAGGCCACGCACGACGACTGATCCGCGCCGCGATCCTCGACATCAGGCGAAACCGGGCGAGGCTCGACCCCGACAGACGGCGCGGCATCGATCGTGAGGCTTGGTAGGGGGCGATGGACCACGACGACTTCCCGCAGGACGCCTTCCCGCAGGACCACGTCCCGCAGGACGACCGGCCGCAGGACCATTT
The DNA here is from genome assembly GCF_022829585.1 of Methylobacterium sp. J-026. Classification (GTDB taxonomy): domain Bacteria; phylum Pseudomonadota; class Alphaproteobacteria; order Rhizobiales; family Beijerinckiaceae; genus Methylobacterium. The sequence continues at coordinate 28,485 of NZ_JAKSYC010000094.1, read as the reverse complement.
CCCGATCGTCGGCATCGGTGCGTCGGCGGGCGGGATCGAGGCGATGCGCGGCTTCTTCCGCGGGCTGCCGAAGACGCTCGAGGCCGCCTTCGTCGTCGTCACGCATCTCAGCCCGGGGCGTGAGAGCCTGCTTCCGGAAGTCCTGGCCCGCTTCACCCCGCTCACCGTCGAGGCCGCCGCCGACGGCGTGGCGGTCCGGCCGGACCACGTCTACGTCATGCCCCCCGGCTGCGTCATGGGCATCGCGGACGGTCGGCTGACCTTGAAAACGCTCGGCCCGGCAACCCGCGAGACCAAGCCGATCGACATCTTCCTGACCGCCCTGGCGCTCGACCAGGGCGAGCGCGCGGTCGGCGTGATCCTGTCCGGCGGGGACGGCGACGGCGCCATCGGCGTCAAGGCGGTCAAGGAGCGCGGGGGTCTGACGCTGGCCCAGACCTCGGACGGCTACGGACCGGAAACCGCCGACATGCCGCTCAGCGCGCTGCGGACCGGCTTCGTCGATTTCGGCGAGACGACGGAACGGATGGGGGACCGGATCGCCGCGCATGTCGCGTCGGAGAGCGGCCCCGCACTGAAAACCCGGACCGCGACGGCCGTGGACGAGATCGACGCCGCCCTACTCGCCGAGACCTTCGCCATCCTGCGCCGGCAGGTCGGGCACGATTTCTCGGGCTACAAGCCCAGCACCTTCGTGCGCCGCCTGCAGCGCCGCATCAGCGTCATCGGCGCGTCCGGACCGGGGGGCTACCTCAAATTGCTGCGCGCCGATTCGGCAGAAGTCGGCGCGCTGTTTCGGGACCTGTTGATCGGCGTGACGAACTTCTTCCGCGACACCGCCGCCTTCGAGGCCCTGGCCGCCCAGGTCATCCCGAAGCTGTTCGAGGGGCGGACGGCGGACGAAGTGGTGCGGATCTGGGTACCGGCCTGCTCGACCGGCGAGGAGGTCTATTCCCTCGCCATCCTCCTGAGCGAGCACATGGCGGGCCTGAGCGACCCGCCGCGGGTGCAGATCTTCGCCACCGACATCGACGAGCGTTCGCTCACCGTCGCCCGGACCGGCCGCTACCCGAAGGCCTATCTCGACACCGTCTCGCCCGAGCGGATCGCCCAGCACTTCGTCACCGAGGGCGACGGCGCGACGATCGGGAAGGCCGTGCGCGACCTGTGCACGTTCGCCCCGCACAGCGTCCTGCGGGACCCGCCGTTCTCCCGCCTGGATCTCGTCTCCTGCCGCAACCTGCTGATCTACCTCGGCGTCGAGGCCCAGCAGCAGCTGATGCCGGTGCTGCATTTCGCCCTGCGCCCGCGCGGCTACCTGTTCATCGGGATGGCGGAGAACGTGACGCGCTTCGAGGATCTGTTCGAGACGATCGACAAGCGCCACCGGATCTTTCAGGCCCGGGACGCGATCCCGCCGGCGCGGCTGCCGACGACGATCGCGCCCGATGTGCCGACCTTCGGGAGCGCCGGACCGTATCGTCGGCGGACCGCGATCGCGCACACGGCCCTGCGGCACGCGGTCGAGTCCCAGATGCTGTCCGAGTTCACCCCGCCCCATGCGGTCGTGACCCGGACCGGGGAGGCCGTGCACTACTCGGCGCGGATCGGGGATCACCTGGAGATCGTGCCGGGTCAGCCGACGCGGGAACTGGCCGCGCTGGCGCGCAAGGGTCTGCGGCTCGAGCTCCGGACGGCCCTGCGCGAGGCGATCGAGGGCAACACGCGGGTCGTGCGCGACGGCATCGGTGTCGAACGTCAGGACGGCCGCCTCCAGACCATCTCCCTGGTCGTCAAGCCGCTGCACACCCCCAACGAGACCGAGCCGCTGTTCCTGGTGGTGTTCAACGAGGCCGCCGTGCCCGTCGAGCGGGAACGACAGCAGGCGCTGGAGGCGACCGAGCGGGACACGGTGATCCAGCGCCTCGAACGCGAGCTGAGCAATACGCGCGAGCGGCTCCAGGCCGTCATCGAGGAGTACGAGACGTCCCTCGAGGAGCTCAAGTCGTCCAACGAGGAACTCTACTCGGTCAACGAGGAGATGCAGGCCGCCAACGAGGAGCTCGAAGCCTCGAAGGAGGAGACACAGTCCCTCAATGAGGAGTTGCACACAGTCAATTCCGAACTTGCGTCCAAGATCGAGGCGCTCGATCAGGTATCCGATGACCAATCGCTGTTGTTTGACGGCATGAACGTCGCCAGCGTGCTGCTGACGCCGGATCTCCGCATCCGCATGTTCACCGGCGCGGCGGCGCAGCTGTTCGGCCTGCAGCCAAGCGACATCGGTCGCTCCCTGCGCAACTTCTCGGCCCCGATCCCCCTGACGTGGCTGCTCGACGAGATCCCGACCGTGATGGCGGAGAACCGCCCGTCCGAGCGGACGATCGAGGGGGCGGACGGCGCCCGCTACCGGGTCCGGTTGATGGCCTCGTCCCGGACGGGCAGCCGGATGCCCGGGATCGTCGCCAACTTCACGGACCTGCACGCGGAGGGATGATCGTCCCGGACGTGATCCGATCCCGTCTGCGCCCCCGCACCGGCTGCGGGCTCATCCCGAATCCCTCGATATCCCGCAGAGGCCTGCTCAGGCGGCGTCCGAGACGAGAGCCCGCGCGCGCGGTTCGAGCCGGGGGTCGTAGGCGCTGCCGGTCCAGACCGTGATCGGCTGCGGTCGCCCGATCAGGAAACCCTGGACCTCGTCGCAGGACGCATCGGCCAGGAAGCGCATCTGCGCCTCGGTCTCGACGCCTTCGGCCACCACTTTCATCCCGAGGCTGCGCCCGAGGCCCAGGACCGCCCGCACGATCACGGCCGCCTGCGCACTCTCTTCGAGACGGCCCACGAAGGACCGGTCGATCTTGATCTTGTCGAAGGGGAACGCCTGGAGTGCGGCGAGGGAGGAGTATCCGGTGCCGAAATCGTCGATCGCGATCCGGATCCCGAACTCCTTCAGGCGCCGCAGGATGGACTGCGCCCGCGCCGTATCGTCGATGATCAGCGATTCCGTCACCTCCAGCTCCAGGCGGTCGGGGGACAGGCCCGTCTCCGTCAGGATCGCCAGCACGCGTTCGGGCAGGTCGGTCTGCTGGAACTGGCGCGGCGAGAGGTTGACCGCCACCTTCAGGACTCCCGACCAGCGCGCCGCCTCGCGGCAGGCCGCGCGCAGGACCCACTCCCCCAACGGAAGGATCAGGCCGTTCTCCTCGGCGATCGGGACGAAGTCGGCCGGGGAGACGAGGCCGCGCACCGGATGCACCCAGCGCACCAGGGCCTCGAAGCCGAGGAGATCGCGCGTATCCGCCCGGAGCTGCGGCTGGTAGTACAGGGTGAGTTCGTCATGCTCGATCGCGTGCCGAAGATCGCGCTCGATCATGCGCCGCTCGGCGGCCGCGGCATCCATCATCGCGTCGAAGAACCGGAAGGTGTTCCGCCCCTCGGCCTTGGCGCAGTAGAGGGCGAGATCGGCGCATTTGAGCACGTCCTCGCCGCCGGCACCGTGATCCAGCGCGAACGCGATGCCGACGCTCAGGCCGACCTGCATCCGGTGCTCCCCGAAGGCGATCGGCACCTGGACCGCCGCGATGAGGCGCTCGACTAAACCCGCGACGTCCTCCAGCCCGCGGGTGCCGCCCAGCAGGATCGCGAACTCATCGCCCCCCAATCGGGCGACCGTGTCCTCGGCCTGCAGCGTCGACCGCAGGCGCTGGGTGATCGCCCGCAGGAACGCGTCGCCCGCCCCATGCCCGAGGGTGTCGTTGACCGCCTTGAAGCGGTCGAGGTCCAGGCACAGGACCGCGCAGCGGCCGCCGAAATGCCCGATCTCGGCGAGTCTCCGGTTGAGGCACTCGTGGAACAGGGTGCGGTTCGGCAGCCCGGTCAGGGCGTCGTGATGGGCCATGTGGGCGAGCTGCGCCTGGGCTTCCTTGCGGGCGCTGATGTCGATCTGGGTCCCGACGAAGCGCAGGGGCGTGCCGGCCGGATCGCGGGCGACGATCCGGCCGCGCGTCATCAGCCAGGCCCAGGACCCGTCCTTGCGCCGCAGGCGGTGCTCGCATTCGAACAGCGGCGTGTGCCCGCTCAGATGATCGTCGAGGGCGTGCTGGGCGCGCAGGGCATCCTCGGGATGAAGCAGCGCACGCCAGGTGCGGGCGTGGCTGTCCAGCTCGCCCGGGGCGTAGCCGAGCATGCCCCACCAGCGCTCCGACGACCACGCCGTCCCGGTCGTCAGATCGCAGTCCCAGAGACCGTCGCTGCCCGCGTCGAGTGCGAGGGCGAGCCGCTCCTCGCTCTCGGCGATGCGGCGCTCGGCCTGCTTGCGCGCGGTGATGTCGGTGTAGGTCCGGACCACCCCGCCCGCGGGGAGCGGGACGGTTCGGATCTCCAGCACGGTCCCGTTCGGCCGCTCGCGTTCATAGGTGTGGGCGGCCAGTTCGAGGCCGCTCCGCGCCACCCACTGGCGCAGGTCGGGGCCCGACTTGGCGAAATCCTGCTGCGCGAGCTGAAAGTCGCGCACCGCCGCGAAGGTCGGCTGCCCCCGCATCATCGGGGCGGGCAGGCCGAGCAGGCCGATCGCGCGCTCGTTGCAGACCCGGACCACCTTCTGCGCGTCGACCATCATCAGCCCCTGGTCCATGGTCTCCAGGATGGCGTTGAGCAGGTCCGTCTTCTCGGACAGGAGGATCTCGCGCTCGCGCAAGGCGCCGTTGCTGCGGTGCAGGCGCTCGGCGAGGAGCGCCAGCCCGCAGAACGCGACGACCACGAGCATGACCGCGGCGACGCCCAGAGCCAGCGCGCCGCGGGGGAGGCTCTCGGGGCCCGCGCCGAGGCTCGGATCGGGCACGACCCGCACGGCCCCCATGGCGAGGAAGTGGAGACCGCCGACGGCGCATGTCAGCAGGGTGGCGGCCCAGACGTGGGGCCGGCGCGTCCCAGAGTGTGCGGCCACGAACAGCGCGGCGCACGAGAACATAGCGCTGACGGCCAGGGCGGTGGCGACGACGGGAACCGACCAGACGAAGCGGCCGGGCAGGCGGATGCCCAGCATGCCGGTGAAGTGCATCGCCGCGATGCCCGCGCTGAGCACGAGACCGGCCACGATCGTGCCGACGAACCGGTCGCGATGCTGGGCCAGGGCAAGGGCGACGAAGGTCACCGTGATCGCGATCGCCAGCGAGGTGAGGGTCGTGGTCAGATCGTAACCGACGCCGATGCCGGGATCGTAGCCGAGCATCGCGATGAAATGCGTGCTCCAGATGCCGCTGCCCGCCGCGAGGCTCGCCGCGCCCAGCCAGCCGGCACGCGCGCGGCCTCTCGCTTCGCGGGCCTGCTGGAACAGGCGCAGGACGGTCTGGCAGGAGAACCAGCAGATCAGAACCGCGAGCGGAACCGTCCAGGCGGCGTGCTCATGGGCCAGGCAGGCGAAAGCTCGGTACATCGATCTTCGCCCTGTGCAGGAGAGGCGCAGGAAGCTATCGCGCAAGGGGTTAATACAGGTTATAGTTGTATTCACGCCGGCCATCGGAACCCGCGGCTCCGACGGCCGGCCCGCGGGAGCGTCACCACGCCAGGGTGATCCCGCCCCGTCCGCCGATGTTGCTCGGCCCGTTGACGGCGAAACCGATGCCCCCGGAGGCGTAGAGGTTGTCGCCGATCCGGGCCGTGCCCGCCGCGCCGAAAGCACCCTGTCCCCGATAGGTGCCGAAATTCGCCGAGACCGCATACGCCTTGCCTTCCGGCAGGACCGCTCCGGAGAGGGCCAGCGCGATGGCCGTGCCCTGGAACGCGCTGCGGACATCGCGTTGGAGTTGCAGCGTGGCGCTCTGCAGACCGGCGACGCTCGCCTCCAGAGTGCCGATCCGCCCGTTCATCGCGTCGAGGTTCGCCGGGCCGAAGCTCGACGCCGCGAGGTTCCCGCTCGCGTCCGTGGTCACGAAGCCGGTCGGCCCCGCTTGCGTGGCGAGGCTCTGGGCCGAGGCGAGCCCGGCGAGGGTGTAGGTCTGGCTGGACGCGCCGATCGCCACCTGGTTGGCCCGGGTGGTGGCCACGCCCGCGCCGAGCGCGACCGCGTTGTCGTGCGCGGCCTGGGCGCCCTGCCCGACGGCCACCGAGCCGGTCCCCTGGGCCCGTGCATCGACGCCCACCGCGGTCGCGCCGGACCCGGTCGCGCTGGCCGAACGCCCGAGGGCGGTCGCATTCTCGGCCGTCGCGCTGGCATAGGCGCCGAACGCCGAGGCCTCGTTGCCGCTGGCGGCCGCCCTGTAGCCGACGGCCGTGGTCGGGTCGGCGGTGGCCGTCGCCCCGTAGCCGATCGCGGTCGCGCCGGCATAGGTCGCCTGGGCTCCGGTCCCGATCGCGGTGGTCGCCGAGGCCGTCGCCTGGCTGCCCTGGCCGTAGGCCGCGCTGTCGCTGCCGCTGGCGGCGCTGCCGGATCCGGTCGCCGTGGCGCCGGAGCCCTGGGCCGAAGCGGATGAGCCGACCGCGACGCTCGCCGCGCCCAGGGCCGCCGCACCGTAGCCGCTCGCGTAGGAATCCGCCCCGGCCGCCACCGGCGGGGCCGCACCGCGGGCGTTGTTGGCGCGCACGGGAAAATCCTGGATCGCGGCGTCGAGCGTCTGCGCCGCGGCGTTGAGCTGGCCGAGATTCACGGCGTCGCCCGCAGCCTGCCCGTTCGCAACGCCGCTGATCGTGCGCGGGCCGTCGGTTCCGGACACGGTGAGCACACGGCTGCCGACCTGGCTGGCGACGGTCACGGCCCCGCCGGCGCTCGTCTGCTGCACGAGCCGGGCGCCGCCTCCGGCATTCTGCAGGACCGCGACTTGCTGCGTGACGGCGGCGATCTGGCCGGCGTTGCCGGTCAGGGCGGCATCGACCGCGTTCAGGGCGCTTCCGACATCGGAATAGCCGCTGCCGCGGATGGTATAGGTCGGGGCCGTCCAGCGACCGGTCTGGCCATCGACGCGGGCGCCGCCGCCGAGCGCGGCGGCCACCTGCGCGGTGGCGCCGAACAATTGGCCGCCGTTGACCGCATCCGTCGAGCCGCTCGACACGGTCCCGGCCGCCACGTTGACGATGCGCCGCTCCGCGCCGACCTGTCCCACGGACAGCGTGTCCGCCTGATCCGCGACCGAACCGCTCCCGATCGCGATGGACCGGCTCGCGGTCGCCGATGCGCCAGGGCCGATGGCGAGGGCGTCGCGCCCGGACGCGGCCGGCGCTCCGAGGCCCGCCTGGTTGCTGGCGGCCAGGGGCACGGTGGCGCCCGGCGTTCCGCCGCCGGTCAGCACCGCGTTCAGCTGGTCGAGGTTGACGGCGTCGCTGCCCGCGACGCCGGCCGCCACGCCGGTGATCCGGCGATTGCCCGCCGTGCCGCTCACGTTGAGTACGGTCCCGTCCGTGGCCGCACCGACCGTGAGAATGCGGGTCGCGGGGTTCTGCCGGACGAGGCCGACGGTGCCGTCGTCGAGGCTGCCGCGCAGCCCGGTGAGCGCGTCCGACACCGCGGTCACCCGCTGATCGACCGCGTAGAGCTGCCCGCCGTTGACGGCATCGGTCGATCCGGACGCCACGGTGCCATTGGCCACGTTGACCACCCGGCGCTCCGCTCCGACGGCCCCCACCGAGACGGTATCGGCCTCCGTCGCGACGGATCCGCTGCCGATGGCAACCGAGCGCGCGGCCGCCGCCGATGCGCCGTACCCGACCGCCACGGCGTCCGCGCCGCCCGTGGCGGGAAGCGCCGCGCCGGCCGGGTTGCTCGCCGCCAGGGCCGCCGCGCTGCCGGTCGCGACCGTCAGGGCCGCGCTCAGCTGTCCGACGTTGACCGCGTCGTTGGTGCTGGTGCCCGCTGCAACGCCGGTGAGACGCCGGTCGCCCGCCGTGCCGGCGACGTTGAGCAGGGTCCCGCCCGTGGCCGCCCCGACCGTGATCGTATGGGTGACCGGATCCTGTGCCAGGATCCCGATCGCGCTCGTGCTGAAGGCATTCTGCAGCACCGAGATGCTGGCGGTGTTGGTCGCGACCTGCTGGTTCGTGCTCTGGAGCTGACCGCCGTTCACGGCCTCGCTGGAGCCCGCCGCCAGGGATCCCGGCGCGACGCCGCGCAAGGTCACCGGGCCGAGGGCGCCGCCCTTGCTGAAGTCGACCGCGTTCGTGGCCGCCCCCGACGTGCCGGGCACGTACTGCACCGAGAGCGTGTCGAGGGCGCCGATCGCGCGGTCGACCGAGGTGTAGGACGATCCCGCGACGGTGTAGTTCGGCGCCTGATAGGCCCCCGTCGCCGGATTGAAACCGGCCCCCGCCCCCAGGGAGGCGGCGACCGTCGTGCCGGCACTGCGCAGCTGGGTCAGGTTGACGGCATCGTTGGCGCCCGTCCCGGCGCTCACGCCGGTCAGACGCCGATCCCCCGCCGAGCCCGCGATGCTGACCAAGCCGCCGTCGGCCGTCTTCCCGACGGTGATCGTGCGCGTGACCGCATCCTGCTGGACGAGGTTCGGCAGCGCGGCAACCTGGCTCTGCAGCTGCTGCAGATCGGTGGTCGCCGCGGAGATCGCCGTGCCATTCCCCGACACGCGGAGATCGAGCGCGCCGAGCGCGCCGCCGACCGTGCCGTAGGTGCTCCCCTGGATCGTGAAGCTCGGCGCCGTGAACAGGCCAGTGGCCGTGTCGAACCTGGCCCCGCCCCCGATGCCGGCCGCCAGGTTGCCGCCGACGGCCGAGAGCTGGCGCAGGTTGACGGCATCGGTGGCCTGCGTGCCACCGGCGACGTTGGTGATCTGCCGCTCGGCGCCGGCCGCCCCAACCGACACGGCGCCCGCGCTCGATCCGACGCTGAGCCCGCTGAAGGCCTCCGACCCGCCGTTCAGGCCGAGGCGGTCGGCCACCGCGCCGCTCCCCAGGGCAACGGCTCCGGCGACGCTGGCCGCGCTGCGCGCACCGAGGCTCAATCCGGCCAGAGCGGAGCTGTTCGCATCGGTCCCGATGGCGATCGCATCCGTGCCGGCGACACTCCCGCGCAGCCCGATCGCGATCGCGTTACTGCCGCTCGCCGTCGCCTGCGCGCCGAGCGCCACCGCGTTCGCGCTGCCCACCGCCGTCTGGCTCCCGTCGCCGAGGGCGATCGCCGAAACTTCGCCCGCGCGCGCGGCTTGGCCGGCGGTATCTCCGAGGCCGCCGATCCGGCCCCCGCCGAGCGACAACCCCTTGCTGCTGTCGAGCGTCAGGCTCGACGCGCTCAGGTTGCAGCCGCCGGGACTGGCGACGCTGACGAGATTGCCGTTCGCATCCAGGACGCCGACCCGGAGGGTGGTATCGGAGAGCGGGGTGACCACGCCCTGGTTGATGGTGTCGACCAATCCATTGAGCGTCGTGGTCAGTCCGGTCACGAGGCTGAACGGCGCGGTGATCGGACTCGGGCCCTGGAGGTGCGGCAGGGTCACGCCGAGCCCGGCACAGACATTGACCAGTGAGCTGGATTGCGCCCGGGCATCGCCGACACCGAAGCGGGCGGTGAGGCTGATCGACGACACGGCGAGGGCGAGGAGCCATCTGGTCCGACCACACGATCGGACGGCCGCGATGTCTCGACGGGAGGAGGGTCCAGGAGATCCGGGCATTGTCACAACCAGGGCGGCAATTACGACCCTGATTACAACTTCTGATGATTAAAAATCGGTTTTCGGCAGCAACCTGATCGCGAAAACTTCACCCGATCGGCACAACCTGCAGGACCAACCCGATGCCGACCGCCCGAGGCCGCGCTGATCGGCGCAACGGCTCCATCGAGCACGATCGGCCCTGGACGACGCGGGCGAGGCTATCGCAGGTTATAAAATTCCACAAGCCTGGGTTGCAGATAGGCCTGCTCCGCTAGGTTGTCGACCGCGCAGACGGCACCCCGCCGCCGCCCCCGAATCGGGCCCGGCTCCGGGCGGATTGCGCTTGTCCCAGGCGGATTTCCCGCGGGCACGCGCGGACGAATGGCGCCGCGGTGTTTCGGCCGCCCGGCCGAACCCAGGACCCGTCTCAGTGCCGGGCCGCGATGCGGTCGAGAAGCATGTGCGGCACGGTCAGGGCGGACAGCATCTGGAGCGTCACCGTCAGCAGGTTGGACGCCGCATCGGACGCGCCGGCGGCGTAGAGGGGCCAGAGGCCCGCGCCGAGGAGGAGGGTCAACGCGAAGACGGGCAGCGCGGCGCGGACGGCGCGCCGCATCGTATCGACGCCGGGCGCCCGCCCTGGGTCGCGCACCAGCGCTTGCATGTGCCGGGGGCCGTGGAGGCCGACGAAGTACAGGGTGAAGGCCGTCAGGGGTGGCAGCACCGCGAAGGCCGCCGCCAGGATCGTCATCTCGATGCGCACGGCCGGCACCGCCCGGTGCGTGAGGATCCAGATCGCCGCCAGGGCGAGCCAGAGCCAGGCCGCGACCGACCACCAGGCGGGCAGCTGCGGCATCGGCGTCCGTGCGACGACCGCGAAGATCCCCGCCGTCGCCGCGGGGTGCAGGAGCGCCGGCAGGGCGACCGGCAGACCGCCGCGCACGAGGGCCTCCCAGGGTCGGCCGGGGCCGGCATCCTCCGCGCCGAAATGCAGCACCGACAGAGCCAGGAACCCCGCCAGGGTAGCCAGGGGGGCGACCTGCCACGCCAGGAGGACCAAGGCCGCGAGGCCGAGATACGGGACGGCGAAGATCCCGAACCAGGCCCGCCCGTAGCGGGGGCGCAGCAGCGGCGCCGCCACCGCGCCGTCGAGGGCGCCGTGGGGAACCCCGAGGGCGATCACCACCGTCAGCGCCACGAGCCAGGAGGCCTCGCGCGGGAGGAAGGCCGAGGCGGCGAGCCCCAGCGCGACGAGCGCACCGGCGCCGTGGAGCAGCCGGGCTCCCCAGGCATGCGCGTGATGGCGGCCCGGGCTAGCCGCCTCCCCGGGGAGGAGGACGGATGACCGGGCCGCCATCCGGGTCAGGCCGCCCGGCGCAGCGGCCGGGCCTCGGCGCGCCCGTCCGTGAGATCGCGGTCGACGGCGCGGGTCGTCTCCAGGGTCGCCATGATGCCGTAGGCGACCTTGGCGGTCAGATCGAGAATGGCGATCACCGCCAGGGCGACGGTCGGCGACAGGAAGCCGAGGCCGTCCTGGCCGACGAGCAGCACGACGGGATAGGCGCACCAGACCCCGGTGAGGAATATGGCGTTGCGCAGGAAGGCGGCCCGCACGTCGGCCCGTTCGGCGGCATTCTCCTCGCGCAGCTGCACGAAGATCCCGTAGAACACGGCCACGAACGCGCCGCAGGAGATGGTGAACCACGTCCACTTCACCGCGGCGGCGTCGGACAGGCCGAAGGCCAGGGCGGTCACGATCATGATCAGGTCGGAGCCGATCAGCCCCCAGACGACGGCCGACCGGCGCATCCCGGAATGCATCGCGGTCCGCGCGAGGCCGACGAGCAGCAGGGGCGTGGTGAAGGTCCAGTCGATGTAGCGCGCGAAGTAGAACTGGCGCGCCGCCTCGGCCGCGTCGGGGCCGGCGGGGAGGACGAGGCTTCCCTGCCCTGTCGCCATGGCGAAGTAGGAGCAGGCCGCGATGATCGGCACGATCCCGTGGATGATCCCGTCGGCTTCTTCCGTCGGTGTCCGTCGCTTGGCCAGGAGCAGGATCACCGCGGCCCCCGCCGCCATGCCGGCAAAGCCCAGCCACAGCCAGAATTGAGGCGTCATCGCGATCTCGTCGGTATGGGGATGATTGGTCCGCCCACGAACGTGGCGGCACCCTGCCCAATCGGTGTCGGGGGCGATCGTTGCGTGGGGCGAATGTCGCAGCCGAACCGGCTCTGCCGAGACGCTTATTGCATCGCCCCCCCGCCGCCCCGGGCCCTGGACGGAAGGACCACGCCCGCGAAGGCACGCGCCCTCCCCCTACGGAATCGGGGGGCCCCCGAAGGAGGTCGGGCCGACGCGGGGACCGCTTTCCCGCGCAGAGGCCGGCGGCTTCACACGTCGCATTCGGGCTCATCGTCCGGTCGGCGGATATGGCATTCCTGAGCGGCCACGCGCCCTCCCTCCCCCGCAGAGGCGATTGGGGTGACCCATCGCTTCCGGCCGTTGCCGTCATCGAACGCGATCCGGGAATCCGCCCCCGCGCAGAGAAGGGACGGCGCGCGGCAGGTCCCGGCGGCTCGTCCCGTGGAACGGTCGAGTCAAGACGCCGCTGCCGGAGATGGATGGCCGTCGCCGCAAGCACGGGAGACAGGTTTCACAAGTCGTGCCGCGCGAATCCCCGACCCGAAACCTGCGGCACGACGCGGATCGTCCCGGCGGCGACCAGCGCAGCGCCCCGGCGGCCCCCGTGGGACGACGGCGTGCCCCGGTTCGAGCACCTTGATCCGGAGCGGTCGCCCCGTCGCCGTGCCCGTGCCTGTGAATGACGGCTCCAAAGGCGGCTGAAGACCGGAACGGTGCCTCGGTCGGCACGTTGACCGGCGCTATCCATACCCAGTCGTCTCCCTCACACACGTCGCCAGAGCGAATCGGACAGAGAATGGTCGGACAGCCCCCAGGGTCCGGAACGGCTGAGCCGCTGGACGATGGTCCCGCGGGGGATACTGGAACGGTTCCGGCGCAGGGCACCGCCGAGGCGGCCGCGCTGAGCGACAGCTTCAAGCGCTTCGCCGATGTCGTCCCGCTGATGATGTGGCGCTCGGACGCGCACGGGCACGCGGTCCACCACAACGAGTGCTGGCTGGAATTCACCGGGCGCCCGCTTGCGGCGGAACTCGGCCTCGGCTGGCGCGAGGGGCTGCATCCCGAGGATTTCGACCGCCACGCCCGGGTCGTCGCGGAGGCCTTCGACGCCCGGGCGCCGTTCACCGTGGAGTTCCGCCTGCGCCGGCACGACGGCGTGTACCGCTGGCTGCTCGACACCGCCCGCCCCCTCGTGGAGGACGGGCGGTTCCAGGGCTATCTCGGGTCGTGCTTCGACATCACAGACCGCAAGCACGCCGAAGAGAGTATCGAGCATGCCCTGGCCGAGAAGGAGACGCTGCTCGCTGAAGTCTATCACCGCGTCCGCAACAATTTGCAGGTGATGGTCAGCCTGATCGGCCTGTACGGCCGGGCGGCGCCGGATGCCTGCCGCGGCAGCTTCGAGGCCCTGGGCCAGCGGGTCCGGGCGATCGCGCTGGTGCAGCAGCACCTCCACGAGGCGCCGCACATCGCCTCCATCGACCTCAAGGACTACCTGCACCGCCTGGCCTCCGGGCTCGGGCAGCTCCGCCGGGCCGGGCGCATCGGCGTCCAGGTCGAGGGCTCGGGCAACGGGCTCGTGGAGCCGCGCACCGCCAACGCGCTGGGCATGATCGTGGCCGAGATCGTGGCCGAGTGCCTGGACGCCACCGCCGAGCACGTCGCCTGCTCGATCTGCATCGGCATGGAGGCCGAGGCGGGCCAGCCCCTGCGCCTGTCGATCGTCTCCGGGGTGAGCGATATGGCCGCCTCCGGCCGGCCCAACGTCCCGAAGCTCGGCCCCCGGCTCATCGCCGCCTATGCGGCGCAGGCCGAGATCGCCGTGTCGGGCGACGCCTCGCCGGTCGATCCCCTGAAGCTCATCCTCCCGCCCACCTCCGTGGCGGCGCACTGACCGCCCGCGTCGCTGGGGGCCGTCGCCACCGCCGCGCGGCCGGCCTATAGCGGCGCAGACGTTTCCCGGATCCGGACGACCATGCTTCCCCCGATCGGCACCATCATCGACAATTTCGAGATCGTCGACGACGACGACATGCGGCTGGAATACCTGATCGAGCTCGGCCGCGCCCTGCCGCCGATGCCCGACGCCCTACGGACCGAGGCCAACCGGGTCCATGGCTGCGAGAGCCAGGTCTGGATCGACACCGCCGTCGAGGACGCCGCGGCGGAACGGCGCCTCGTGCTGCAGGGCTTCAGCGATTCCTTCATCGTCCGCGGCTTCGTCGCGCTGATGGTGGCGCTCTACACCGGCAAGACCCCGCGCGAGGCCGCCGAGACCGACGGGCTCGACCTGTTCCGGCAGCTCCGCTTCGGCTCCCACGTCACCTCGAAACGGTCCAACGGCGTGCGGTCCATGGCCGAGCGGATCCACCGCGACGCCGTCCGGCTCGCCGCGGCGGGCTGAGCGGCGGACCGGATCATCCCGGACCGCGATGCGCCTAACTCATCGAGGTCCGCCCGCGCGACGGCGGCCGTCCGCCGGACCTCACGGATCGGATCCGTGACAGTCCGCATCAAGCCTGCCACAGTCGCAGGCGGGCGTGCTCCGGCCCCGTGGCCTCGCGCTCCAGGCCGTAATGCTCGGCCAGCCGCCCGAGGGCAATGCGCGCCACGACCTTGGCCGAGCGCGCCGGCCAGCGCCGCTCGACCTCGATCCGCTCCAGGCCCTTCAGGAAGCCGCAGAGATCGATCAGGAGGCCGGACAGGTCGCTCCCGACCGCGTCGAGGGCGCCGCGGACCCGCTGCCGGGCCGCGATCACGTGGTCGGCCGCGGCGGCCGGGTCGCGGGGGCCGCCGCCATCGACCCGGGGGGCACTGGGATCGCTCCCCATCCGGGGCAGCAGCGCGGCGGCGTTCATGTCCCGCCGGAGCCGCTCGCCGGCCTCGAAGGCGGCCGCATCGATCAGCGGCGCACCGTCCCGGCCGCGGCGGCGCACCATCCAGGCGAGGGGGTTCTCGGAGGCGTTGCGCAGGATCGGCTCCCCGCCCTCCGCCACCACCGTGAGGTCCTGATGCTGCGCGGCGAAGGCCCTGTCGCCCGGCATGGCCTGCCGGCGCAGGCGCGCCCGCCCGGCGGCGCTGATCGTCAGCCGCGTACCGGCCGGGTCCCATTCCGCCAGGTCGGCGGCGGCGAGGGCCCGGCCGGACGCGACCGCGAAGCGACCGCTCCCCACCGAGATGCCGTCGCCGCCGCGCCGGACCAGCAGCGCGTCCTCGACCAGGGGATCGGGCCGGGCATAGGCCCCCGCCTCGCCGAGCCGCGCCAGAAGGCGGCCCGCCTCCGGCGGCAGGTCTGCCGGCTCCGCCCGGTCCCGCTTCGGTCGGGCAGTCTCGGCACGCCGGTTCCTGGCCAGCTTGTTCATGGTTTGTTCCTAGTTGGGTACGACGAATGCAGGAGCGCTCGCACCCTGTCAGGAAAATTCATAAAGTCAAGGTTTTTTTGCCTAACCCGGACCGACCGCGGTCACGTTGTCCCGACCGGACGGGTCGGCGGCCGGCGCAGGATCTCGGCGATCTCGTCCTCCGACTTGCCGCGCACCGGGTAGCCCATCGCCTCGAAGCGCTCGACCAGCGCCTCGCTCGTGGTCGCCGAGCGCGCCGCCCAGTCCGCGAGCATCTCGTTCACCTGCTGCAGGTCCCGCTGGGGATCCTCGTCCTGCGAATCGGCCTGCGTGTCGGGGATCGCGACCATGTCGGCACCTCGGCGTCGAACCGGCGACCGTGAGCCACGCCACGGTCCGGGCTTCAACGCCCGAGGTCGGGACAGGCTCCCGCCGGCCCTGCGCCGCGCCGCCTTGCATCCCGGCGCGGGGCGGGACACATGCCCTCACCCGCACCTGACGGGACCCGACGGGAGAGACGATGACCGACATCGGCCACGGCCTGCGCGCGCAATCCACCGGGGCGCCGGTCGCCGAGATCCGGCCGCGGCGCTTCAGCGTCCACGGACAGGCGATCACCGATCCCTACGCGTGGCTGAAGGCCGAGAACTGGCAGACGGTCCTCAAGGACCCCGCCGCCCTGCCCGCGGACATCGACGCCTATCTCCGCGCCGAGAACGCCTACGCGGAGGCGGCCCTGGCCGGGACCGCGGCGCTGCGCCAGCGGCTCGTCGCCGAGATGCGCGGGCGGATCCAGGAGGACGAGAGCGGCGTCCCGGACCCCGACGGGCCGTTCGCCTATTACACGCGCCACCGGGAGGGCGGCCAGCACCCGCTGATCTGCCGGAGGCCGGCGACGGCGCCCGACGTGCCGCAGGCCGGGCCGGACCCGGCGGAGACGATCCTGATCGACGGCGACCGCGAGGGCGAAGGCCTGCCGTTCTTCGAGATCGCCGCCGCGGTGCATTCCGACGACCATGCCCGCCTCGCCTGGAGCGCCGACACGAAGGGCTCGGAACTCTACACGATCCGGATCCGCGACCTCGCCACCGGGCTGGACCTCGACGACCGGGTCGAGGCGACCTCCGGCGAGGCGGTCTGGGCCGGGGACGGCGACAGCTTCTGGTACGTGGCGCTCGACGCCAACCACCGCCCCGCCAAGGTGATGCGCCACCGCCTCGGCACCGCGCAGACACAGGACGAGACCGTCTATACGGAAGCCGATGCCGGCTATTTCGTCCATATCGGCCGGACCCAGTCCGGGGCGTTCCTCGACGTGACGGCGAGCGACCACGAGACCGCGGAGGTCCGGCTGCTCGACCGGCACGCCCCCGCCGGGCCCCTGCGCCTCGTGCAGCCGCGCGAGCCGCTGCTGATCTACGGGGTCGAGCACCGGGGCGACCGGCTGTACATCCGCACCAACGCGGACGGGGCCGAGGACTTCAAGATCGTCACGGCCCCCCTCGACGCTCCGGGCCGCGCCAACTGGACCGACCTCGTGCCGCACCGGCCGGGGGTGATGATCCGGCACCTGCACCTGCTCACGGGCCACCTGGTCCGGCTCGAGATCGAGAATGCCCGGCCGCGGATCGTCGTGCGCGACCTCGCCAGCGGCGCCGAGCACAGCGTCGCCTTCGCCGAGGAGGCCTACGCCCTGGGGCTCCGGTCCGGGCTCGCCTTCGACACGGCGACGATCCGCTTCGTCTACTCGTCCATGACGACCCCGTCGGAGACCTGGGACTACGCCTGCGACAGCCGGGACCGGACCCTGCGCAAGCGCCAGGCGGTGCCGAGCGGGCACGACCCGGCGGCCTACGTGACCCGGCGGCTCTTCGCCACCGCCCCGGACGGGGAGCAGGTGCCGATCTCGCTCCTGCACCGGCGCGACCTCGTGCTCGACGGCTCCGCACCGCTGCTGCTCTACGGCTACGGCTCCTACGGGACGCTGATGCCGGCCGGATTCCGGACGAACCTGCTGAGCCTGGTCGACCGGGGCTTCGTCTACGCCATCGCGCATATCCGGGGCGGGACCGAGAAGGGCTGGCGCTGGTATCTCGACGGCAAGCGCGCGCAGAAGCCCAACACCTTCACGGACTTCATCGCCTGCGCCCGGGCGCTGATCGGGGCCGGCTACACGGCGGAAAAACGCATCGTCGCCCATGGCGGCTCGGCCGGCGGCATGCTGATGGGGGCGGTCGCCAACATGGCGCCGGAGCTGTTTGCCGGCATCGTCGCCGACGTGCCCTTCGTCGACGTGCTTAACACCATGCTGGACGCGGAATTGCCGCTGACCCCGCCGGAATGGCCCGAATGGGGCAACCCGGGGGCGAGCGACGCCGATTTCCGGACGATCCTGTCCTACTCGCCCTACGACAATGTCGCCGCCCAGGCGTATCCGGCGATCCTGGCGCTCGGCGGGCTCACCGATCCGCGGGTCACCTACTGGGAGCCGGCCAAGTGGGTCGCGCGGCTGCGCGCCACCATGACGGGCGGCGGCCCGGTGCTGCTGCGGATCAACATGGAGGCCGGCCACGGCGGCGCCGCCGGCCGGTTCGACCGGCTGGAGGAGGTCGCGCTGATCTACGCGTTCGCGCTGATGGCGGTGGGGAAGGCCTGAGCCGCCCGTTCAGGGCCGTCCCTCGGCGGGGGAGGGTGCCGGGTCCGCCCCCTCCCCCAGGACCCGCGCCCGGCGGGCCGCCTCCTCGGCGGCGGCCCTCTCGGCCGCGGCTTTCTCCGCCGCCGCCCTGTCGGCGGCGGCCTTGAGCGCCGCGGCCCGGGCATGATCCATCTCGATCCGGGCGCGGCGGCGCTGCCGCTCGACCTGATCGGCGTCCGTCAGCTCGATCGTCTCCAGCTCGCGCTGGAGCACGAAGGCGGCGAGCCCGTTCGACAGGGCGCCGACGTCGAGGGTCCGTTCGGGGGCGGCGAGCGGCCCCGCCAGGCCGATCTGGATCGCCGGCGGTCCGGCGCTCCAGCCCCGGGGCACCGGACCGCCGGTGAGCGTCCCGCGGGCGTCGAGGCGGCCGCCGCGCAGGTCGCAGCCGACCGCGCCGGCCCAGCGGGCGGGGCCGAAATCGATGTCGAACGGACCGGCCCGCAGCACCCCGCCGACGATCGTGGCCGCGGCCCGCGCCGGCGCGCCCGCCTGCGCCGCGGCCTTGGCGAGTTCCTCCGCCACCAGGGCCTGGAGGCGGCCCTCGCGCAGGGGATCGTCGATCTCCACCGCCCGGGACAGGGCGCGCCCCGGCGCCGCCGGATCGGCCGCCGGGACGCGCAGGTCCTTGAGCACCAGCGTGCCGCTGCCCGAGAGGCCGTCGCCGAGCCCCGGGATCGTCTCCGCCGTGGTGGCGAAGCGCAGATCGGCATCCAGGCGGCCGCCGACCGGGCCGCCGGTGAGCGCGGAGAGCGCCACGTCGTCGAGGCTGCCGGTACCGGAGATCGCCGCGCCGGCCCCGGCCCGGGTGATCGTCGCCGATCCGGCGATCCGCCCGCCGCCGAGCTTGCCGGTCAGGTCGCGCAGCGTCAGGCCGGTCTCTGCGAGGCCGAGGGCCATGGTCGCATCCGTCGCCACGAGACCGCGCCCGAGGTCCAGCCTGGCGATGCGGGTGTCGAGGGTGACGGCCGGGTGGGCGGGGGACGGCCCGAACCGGCCGCCCTCCTGGACCGGGAGCAGCACGGCCTCCGCCAGGTGCGGCAGCGACAGCCGGTCGAGGGCGAGGCGCCCGTGGGGGACGCCGCCCGGCGCCCGCAGCAGCGTCCCGCTCACCCCCGATCCGGCGATCTGGCCGGCCAGGGTGGCGGCCCCCTCCCCCGCCTCCCGGGACACGGTGACGGTCAGGTCGGCCGGCCACGCGCCCGGCGGAAGGCTCGCGGCCCCGGCGAGCGTCAGGAACGGCCCGAGATCGGCCGTCTCGGCCCGGACCACGCCGCCGCTGGGCAGCGCGTCGGCGCCGATCAGGATCGGCCGGGAGGTCGCGAGCCGGAGTCCCGCCACCATCCCGTCGAGGCTGAGAGCGAGCCCGGCGCCGTCCGGTCGCTCGGCCTTCAGGTGGAGCGCGGCGGGCTGCTGGAGGCCGGCGATGTCGGTCCGCCCGAACCACGTCCCGGCCCGGGGGGTACTCAGCGTCGCGGTGCCGCCCTCGATCCCCGTCCCGCGGCTCGCCAGGGTCAGGTCGAGGCTGCCGCCGCCGGCGCTGCCCCGGGCCTGGGTGCGCAGGGCCTGGGCGGGGCCACCCTCCCGGTCGAGGCTGACGGCGAGGTCGAGGGGCGCGTCCCGCAGGAAGGCCGGCAGCAGGCGGATCTCGCCGATCCAGACCCGTTCGAGCAGGCCCAGCAGCGGCGCCGCCACCGGGGCCTTCAGGCGGCCGGAGACGCGCCCGGTCCCGTCCGCGCCGATCCGGCCGGAGAGCGTGGCGCTCGCGCCCGCGAGATCGGTCACGGCGAGGCTGTCGACCACGAGGCCGGCGCTGTCCGTCTGGATGCTCGCCGCGATGGTGCCGGTGCCGGAGCCCGTGGCCCCGAAGCGCACGTCCCGCGCCTCCAGGGTCAGGGCGAGGTCGAGGTCGCGCAGGCTCCCCAGGGCGGTGCCGAGGGGCGGCAGGCCGGCGATGTCGATGCCGTTCGCGCGGATCTGCGCCTCGAAATGGCCCCGCGCCCCGGCCTCCGCGGCGGTGTAGCGGGCGTTTCCGGTGATCCGGGCCGCGCCGAGGGCGAGGCGCAGGTTGCGCAGGGACAGGCTCCCGGGGTCCGCGGAGACATCGGCGGCCGCCTCGACCCGGCGTCCGTCGAGGAGGGCGGTCAGGGGGTTCTCCAGACCGAGGCGGCGCAGGTAGCGGCCCAGCGCGTCCGAATCGGGCGCGCTCAGCGCCACCGGGCCGGTGAGGCGGAACGGCGCGGTGTCGACCTGCCCGCTCACGCTGACGGTGGATTCCGCCGGGCCGGTGGCCGTGAGGCGCCGCAGCAGCAGGCCGCCGGCCCGCTCGAGGGTGCCGGTGAGGGCGAGGTTCGACCATTCGTCCCCCCCGAGCATGGCGCTGCCCACGGCGAGATCGAGGTCGAGCATCGCCGGCAGGTCGCCGCCCCAGCTGGGCAGGCCGCGGGCGATCAGGTTCTGGCCCTCGGTCGAGGCCAGGAAGGCGTCGAGGTCGAGGCGGCGGGCCTCCAGGCTCAGGGCGGCGCGCCACTGGCGCAGGTCGAGCCGGCCGGTGCCGCCGAGCCGCAGGGTGCGCCCCCCCGGATCGAGGGCGAGATCGACCCCCTCGAACCGCACCTGCGTGCCCTTGGCCTTGAACGTCGCGCCCATCGTGAACGGCAGGTAGGCGCCCGCGGCCTGGGTCGGCGGACCGACCACGAGGCGGGCGGAGCCCTCGGCCTCCACCTGGACCGCCCGGCCGGTCTCCAGGGGGACGAGGCCGAACCGCGCATCCGCCTCGAACCGCGGGTGGGCATCGCCGCCCCCCGAGATCTTCACGGCGAGCCGCCCGTCCGGCCCCGGCGTGCCGCTCACCGCCCGGAACGGGACGCCGCCGCTCGTGCCCTCCACGCGCCAGGGCCCGACCAGGGCCGGCGCCTGCAGGGTCAGGTCCTGCGCGTAGAACTGGTCGGTCCGGCCGGTCTCGGGCACCTGCGTGGTGACGAGGAATTGCTGGACGTGCAGCGCCTCGATGGCGAAATCGCGGGTGCCCAGGGCCTCCCCGAGACCGCCCGGCAGCTTCAGGGCGTCGGGGCCGGCCAGCGGGAGCTTGATCTCGGCCCGGCCGATCCGGGTCTCTGTGAAGCGGAACTCGCCCTTCAGGAGCGGCGCCAGGGCGACCTCGGCCTTGACGAACCGCGCATCGAGGGTCGGGCGCTCCGGATCGGCCCCGAGATGCAGGCGGTCGACGCGCAGCCTCGGCGAGGGCAGGAGCCGGACCTCGATCCGCCCGTCGGTCCGGGCGGGCACACCGAGCGACCGGGTGAGCGCCCGGTCGACCAGCGCACGGTGGGCCTGCCAATCGACGAAGGGCGGGACGGCCAGCGCCGCCACGAGAACCAGGATGACGGCGCCCGCCAGCGCGGTCAGAAGATCACGCAATGGTCCCGTTCCGCACTCGTTTCCGCGCGGGACCGTCCCGCGTGCCCCCGCGAGCAAGTGGCCATAGCACGATAAGCCCTCGGAGGCGCCAGCGGTGATGCCACGGTCCGGAGCCGCTCGCGCGGCGCTCGATGTGCCGGTTCCCGGACAGGCGCAGCGAAGCGGAACCTGATTCGGGACGGAGCATGAGACCCGGCGTGCAAGCGGCTGCGCCCACACGCTCAGGTCGCACCGCGCGCACGCGCCCTCGACGCCGTTCGCGATTTGGTCCAGGGATGCGGGATGCAGAACCGCCCGCATGCGCAGCCCGCCGGGGACGGCGCTCCCGCCTCTTCCATCGCCGCCCGCGCCATGGGCGCGCTCCGCCGCGACGCCGCCGCCTATCTCGAGGGGCTCAACCCCGAGCAGCGCCGCGCCGTCGAGACCACGGAGGGCCCGGTCCTGGTGCTGGCCGGGGCCGGCACCGGCAAGACCCGGGTGCTCACCACCCGCATCGCCCACCTGATCGCCACCAACCGGGCGCGGCCCTTCGACATCCTGTCGGTGACCTTCACCAACAAGGCCGCCCGGGAGATGAAGCACCGGATCGGCGCGCTGATCGGCCCGGCCGGCGAGGGCATGCCCTGGCTCGGCACCTTCCACGCCATCGGCACCAAGATCCTGCGCCGCCATGCCGAGCTCGTCGGGCTCAAATCCGACTTCACCATCCTCGGCACCGACGATCAGCTGCGGCTGATGAAGCAGGTGATCGCCGACCAGAACATCGACGAGAAGCGCTGGCCGGCCCGGGCGCTCGCCCACACGATCGACGGCTGGAAGAACCGCGGCCTCTCGCCCGAGCAGGTGCCGCCGGGCGAGGCCGCGTCCTTCGCCTTCGGCAAGGGCGGGGCGCTCTACACCGCCTACCAGGCCCGGCTCGCGACGCTGAACGCCGTCGATTTCGGCGATCTTCTGCTGCTGTGCCTCAAGCTCTGGCGCGAGAACCCTGATGTGCTCGCCAATTACCAGGACCGGTTCCGCTACATCCTGGTCGACGAGTATCAGGATACCAACGTCGCCCAGTACCTGTGGCTGAGGCTGCTCGCGCAGAATCGCAAGAACATCGCCTGCGTGGGCGACGACGACCAGTCGATCTACGGCTGGCGCGGGGCCGAGGTCGACAACATCCTGCGCTTCGAGCACGATTTTCCGGGCGCCGTGGTGGTCCGTCTGGAGCGCAACTACCGCTCCACCGGCCACATCCTGGCGGCCGCCTCGGGGCTGATCGCCAGGAACGAGAGCCGGCTCGGCAAGACCCTGCGCACCGAGGACGAGCCGGGCGAGCGCGTCACCGTGTCGGGGGCCTGGGATTCCGAGGAGGAGGCGCGGCTGCTCGCCGAATCGATCGAGTCGCTCCAGGTCAAGCAGCATCCCCTGTCGGAGATCGCCGTGCTGGTGCGCATCTCTGCGCAGATGCGCGAGATCGAGGACCGCTTCGTCCAGCTCGGCCTACCCTACCGGGTGATCGGCGGCCCGCGCTTCTACGAGCGGGCCGAGATCCGCGACGCCCTGGCCTATCTGCGCGCCACCGTGAATGTCAGCGACGACCTCGCCTTCGAGCGGATCGTCAACACCCCGAAACGGGGCCTGGGCGACGCGACCCTGCAGCAGCTCCACACCTACGGCCGCGCCAACCGGCTGCCCCTGCGGATCGCCGCGGAGCGCCTGTGCGAGACCGACGAGCTGAAGCCCCGGGTCCGCTCGACCCTGCGGGCGCTCACCGCGAGCTTCTCCCGCTGGGCGCGGCTGGTGGAGGCGCAGCCGCACAGCGAGGTCGCCCAGACCATCCTGGAGGAATCCGGCTACACCGAGATGTGGCAGAAGGACCGCTCGGCCGACGCCGCCGGCCGGCTGGAGAACCTCAAGGAATTCGTCCGCTCCATGGAGGAATTCCCCGACCTCGCGGCCTTCCTGGAGCACGTCTCCCTGGTGATGGAGGCCTCCGAGACGGAGGGCGCCGACCGGGTCTCCCTGATGACGCTCCACGCCGCCAAGGGGCTCGAATTCGACACCGTGTTCCTGCCCGGCTGGGAGGACGGCCTGTTCCCGAGCCAGCGGGCGCTGGACGAGAGCGGCCGGGCCGGCCTGGAGGAGGAGCGGCGCCTCGCCCATGTCGGCCTCACCCGGGCGCGCAAGCGGGCCAAGCTGTCCTTCGCGGTCAACCGGCGCATCCACGGGCTGTGGTCCTCGACCATCCCGTCCCGGTTCATCGACGAATTGCCGGAATCGGCCGTCGACGTGATCGAGGCGCCGGCCCACTTCTCCGCCGGCGCCTCGCGGTTCGACCGCAACCCCGCGCCGTTCGGATCGAGCTACGGCACGCCGGGCTGGCAGCGGGCGCAGGCCGCCACCGCGCCGCAGGCCGGCCGCGGCGGCTTCGGGTCCGCGCCGGGGGGCCGGGCCGGCGGACAGGCCGGGGGGCCGCGGCAGATCGAGGGCGAGCTGATCGCCAAGTCGACGGGCACGCCCTCGGCGTTCGAGGCTGGCCAGCGGGTCTTCCACACCAAGTTCGGCCCCGGCACCGTCGCCGAGGTCGATGGCAACAAGCTGACCGTTGACTTCGACAAGGCCGGCCGGAAGATGGTCCTCGACAGCTTCATCCAGGCTGGATCAAGCTAGTCCCGCCGATCAAGCCCGGACGGTCCAGGGCGGCAGGGTCGGCCGGCTTCGCCCGATCGGGCGCGGAGGAACGCTTTCGTGCCGGATGCCGCGTCAGCGCGTCTCCCCCCTCCCAAGCCTGATGCATCCGCGCCAGCACGGCACCTTTTCCCGGGCGGTCGCGCCGACCGTCACCCCCTGGTCACACCCCGTGCGCAATCGTCAGGTGCGAATCACGCTGGCGCGGCCGTTGCGTCACGTATTCGGCCGCGCGCGGGACGTTGTGACGCTCTCCACAGGCAGACGAGCGCGGCGCGGAACCTTCGGCAAAGGGACGGTATTAGTTCCGCAAGACGTGTAGAACCGGGAGCAGGCAGGTAAACGGCAGTTCAGAAACAGATCCAGGTTGGCAAGTCCCGTTGGAGTGTACATCCATGAAGAGACGCCGCGCACGACTTGAACTGGTTGAAGACCGCACGTCCCGTATTCACCGCACGCGCTTCGACGAAGAACGCAACCTCGCCCCGATCCAGCCCCTCACCGAACGCCAAGCCGAGTATCTCGACGCCCTCGCCCGCTCCCCGCAGGTCATCGTCCTGGGGCCCGCCGGCACCGGCAAGACCTACATCGCCGGGACCCGCGCCGCCGACCAGCTCCGCCAGCGCCGGATCTCCAAGGTGGTGATCACCCGCCCGAACGTCCCGTCGGGCCGGTCGCTGGGCTTCTTCCCCGGCACCCTCGAGGAGAAGATCGCCCCCTGGGTCGCGCCGCTGACCGAGGCCATGAAGGAGCGGATGGGCGCGGCCGCCTTCGAGATCGCCCTCAAGACCGGTGACATCGAGATCGTCCCGTTCGAGGTGATGCGCGGGCGCACCTTCAAGAACTGCCTCGTGATCCTCGACGAGGCGCAGAACACCACCACCGCCGAGATCAAGATGTTCCTGACCCGGATCGGCGACGATTGCCAGGTCATCATCAACGGCGACGTCTCCCAGACCGACCTGCGCGAGACCTCGGGGCTGCGCACCGTCATGCACTTGGTCAAGAGCCGGATGATGCCCATACCGGTGGTTGAGTTCACCCGGAACGACATCGTGCGCTCGGGCATCTGCGCCGAGTGGGTGAAGGCGTTCGAGGAAACGAATCTCTAACTCACAAGTTGACGGCGGCGGACCCTCGAAGGTCCGCCGTGCCGCCCCGCGGCGCGAGACGACTCTCCGTACCTCCCGTCCGGGAGGATGAACCGGGCATCCTACCCGGCGAACAGAGAACTGGAGTCTCTTCGTGAGGAAACTGACCTTCGCCTTCACCGTGCTGGCCTCGCTGGGCGCCGCCGCCCTGGTGCAGCCCGCCTCCGCGGCCCCGGCCATGCCCGGCGCCGTCGCGGCCCCCGACGCCGTCACCCAGGTCCGGATGAACCACATGGAGCGGCGGATGATGCGCCGGCACATGATGCATCACCGCATGCACCGTCGGATGATGCACCACCGCATGCACCGCATGTAAGGTCGCAGGGCGGAGCGGGTTCGATCCGTCCCCGCTCCGCCGCCCCGGCCGGGAGGGGCGTTGCTCCCCGCCCCGAAGATTCCTATCTCGTCGTCTCGAATCGCGCCGTCAGGCGGCCGTCGCGGCAGCCAGCCGATCCGGGAGACCAGGATGCCCCCCTCCAATCGACTGTTCGACGACCTCGCCCGCCTGATGACCGACGCGGCCGGTGCCGCCCAGGGCGTGCGCCGCGAGGCCGAGACCGTGGTCCGGGCGCAGATCGAGCGCGTCATCCGCGACCTCGACATCGCCTCGCGGGAGGAGCTCGACGTGCTCCGCGACCTCGTCACCAACCTGCAGGCGCAGAATGAGGCCCTCGCGGCCCGCGTCGCGGCCCTGGAGGCGAAATCCGGGGGCGCCGTGGCGGGCGCCGCCGGGCTGAGCGAGGTGGTTTGAGTCCGGGCGGCAACGCCGGGAGCTTTTACACAGGAAGCCGTCGCGACGATCCGGTTTCCTGTTCACTGAACGGGGCCTGCACTTTGTGTCGTGAGTCACGGCCGGTCTATAGTCGGGTATAGGGTGATTCGATCGCTGCGGGGCGATGTCCGCGGAGCTTCGACAGTCGATCGGCTCACCGCCGGCGTGGATTTGCCGGTCGTCCCAGTTCTCGGAGTGTTCTCGCGCTCCGGTTTCGCGTCACCGTCACGTCGGGCCGGATGTCGTCCGGGCCGTCCTTTTGGATCGTCATGCCGCTTCTCAACGTCGACTTCCACGACCCGGACCGGAACGAGCATCCGCTCGACGTCGTCGAGCGTCTGGCGTCCCTGCGTGACTGGATCTTCGACCGGGCCGAGACCGACGAGATGTCGGTCACGAGCCCCGGCCGGTGGACCGACTACAACGTCGCCTTCACGTGGATCGAGGACGTGGAGGCCCTGCACGTCGCCTGCGCGTTCGACCTCAAGGTCCCGGAGCGGCAGCGGACCGAGGTGATGCGCCTGATCGCGCTGATCAACGAGCAGCTCTGGGTCGGCCATTTCGACCTCTGGACGAGCGACGGCGTGGTGATGTTTCGGCACGCGCTGCTGCTGACCGGCGGGGCGGTGCCGACGCACCCGCAATGCGCCACCATGATGAAGACCGCCGTCGATGCCTGCGAACGCTACTTCCAGGCGTTCCAGTTCGTGCTCTGGGCCGGCAAGAGCGCCCGCGATGCGCTGGACGCGGTGCTGTTCGAGACCGAAGGCGAGGCGTGACCGCGCCGGGGGCCGAGCCGGAGGCCACGGCGGCGGCGATGCCCGCCTCCCTGGTCCTGGCCGGGGCCGGCAAGATGGGCGGGGCGATGCTCGCGGGCTGGCTCGCGGCGGGCCTCGACCCGCGCCGCACCACCCTCATCGACCCGATCCCGACCCGGGAGATCGTCGATCTCTGCGCCGCGCGGGGCCTCGCCCTCAACCCGCCGGACCCGGCGCCCGGCGCCGTGCTGGTTCTGGCGATCAAGCCCCAGGGACTCGACGGGGCGGCCCCCGGACTCGACCGGCTGATCGGCCGCGACACGCTCCTCGTCTCGATCCTGGCCGGCAAGACCGTGGCGGACCTGCGCGGCCGGCTGCCGCGGGCGCGGGCCCTCGTCCGGGCGATGCCGAACCTGCCGGCCAGCATCGGCCGGGGCGCCACGGGGGCCTATGCCAGCCCGGAGGTCACGGCCGGACAGCGCGGCGCCGCCGAGGCCCTGCTGACGGCCAACGGCACCGTCGCGTGGCTCGCCGACGAGGCGCAGATCAACGCGGTGACGGCGGTCTCGGGCTCCGGGCCGGCCTACGTCTTCCTCCTGGCCGAGACGCTGGCCGAGGCCGGCATCGCCGCCGGGCTCGATCCGGACGTGGCGCGCCGCCTCGCCCGGGCCACCGTGGCGGGCGCCGGCGCGCTCCTCGACGCCAGCCCGGCCGAAGCGGCGGAGCTGCGCCGCAACGTGACCTCCCCGGGGGGGACCACGGCGGCGGCCCTCGACGTGCTGATGCGCCCGGACGGCCTCGGCGCGCTGATGCGGGAGGCCGTGGCGGCGGCCCGGCGGCGGGCGGAGGCGCTCGCCGGCTGACACCCCTCGGCGCCCGTGCGGCAAGGCCGCGCGAAACCCCTGCCCTTCCGCGTCGGCCTGCCTACATCAGAGCGCAACGACCGACAGGAGCGGGCGACAGATCCATGACCGAGACCAGAGGGCCGGCGAAGCGCCCCCGCAAGACCGCGACATCCGCCACGGCACCCGGGACGGCCTCCGCCACATCGGAGGGCGCGGCGCGGGAGAGCCTGGCAGAGGCGAGCACGGCCGCGCCGAACCCGCCGAAGCTGCCGCCCCGGGAGGCCGCCGTCGAGGCCCTGATGCGGCTCGCCGCCGAGCAGCCCTGGAGCGATATCGAGATCGGCGACATCGCCCGGGAGGCGGGTCTGACGCTGGCCGAGCTGCGCGACCTGTTCCCGTCGAAGGGCGCGGTCCTGGGCGGCCTGACCCGGATCATCGACCGGAAGGTCCTGGAGGGCGACAGCGCCGGCCTCGAGGAGGAGCCGGCCCGCGAGCGCCTGTTCGACGTGCTGATGCGGCGCCTCGACGCCATGACGCCCTACAAGCCGGCCCTGCGCCGGATCGCCTACGCGCTGCGCGGCGAGCCGCTGGCGATGCTCGCGCTGAACGGCGTCATGCTGAACTCCCACCGCTACATGCTGGCGGCGGCCGGGATCGACACCGAGGGCCCGCTCGGCCAGCTCAAGCTGCAGGGCGTGGTGATCGCCTTCGCCCGGGTGACCCAGGTCTGGCTCGACGACGACGATCCGGCCCTGGCCCGGACGATGGCCCGGCTCGACAAGGAGATCCGCAGCGGCGAGCGCCTCATGGAGCGGGCCGAGGATGCACGCAGGCTCACCGCGCCGCTGCGGGCGCTGGGCCGGTCGCTGCTCGACCGACGCCCCCGCGCGCGGCGCGACCGCGACGGCGACGAGACGGATCCCGCCGCCGCCATCTGAGCGGATCCGCGGCTCACATGGCCTGGATGTCGCGGAGGAAGCCGTCGACCTCCTGCTTGACGGCCAGCGACTGCTTGGCCAGCTCGGCCGCCGCGTTCAGGACCTGCGTGGCGGCGCTGCCGGTCTCGCCCGACGCCGTCAGGACCCGGGCGACGTTGGC
>NZ_JAKSYC010000128.1 GCF_022829585.1 Methylobacterium sp. J-026 | reverse complement strand
GGTGCCGTCAATCGTCCTTCGTCCGGCAGTGCACGCGCCGTTGCACAGAGGCGGGAAGGTGCTCGTCGTGATCAAGCTGCAGTGGGCAAAACCGAACGCGTTGACCGAGACCGATATCGAACTGGTCCGAAGTTTCGCCGGCCTGGCCACAGTCGGGCTGACTGGGGCGAGGGGGATCGCGACGCAGCGGGCGGTGCGGGCGAGCGCGGCTCGGTACCGCGCCGTGTTCGGGAGCGCGATCGACTACGCGATCATCGTGCTCGACATGAAGGGCAACGTCATCGACTGGAATGCCGGTGCCACCCGGATCCTGGGCTGGACCCCGAGCGACGTCTGCGGGAAGCCTGCCGACGTGTTCTTCACCCCCGAAGACCGTGAGGCCGGGATCCCCGACCAGGAGATACACAGCGCCCTGACCGTGGGCCGCGGCATCGACGAGCGCTGGCACCTGAGGAAGAGCGGCGAGCGGTTCTGGGCCAACAGCGAGATGATGGCGTTGCGCAACGAGGCCGGCGCGGCCATCGGCTTCGTCAAGATCCTGCGCGACCGCACCGAGCAGCGCCGCAATGCCGATGCGCTGCGGGACAGCGCGTTGCGTCTGCAGAGGGCGCAGGAGGCGGGCGGGGTCGGGGTGTTCTCGATCGGCATCGCCGACGCCATCCTGCGGCCGAGCCCGGAGTTCTGCCGCCTGTACGGCCTGCCGGAGCGCGAGGCGTACCCGTCGACGGCGTTCGAGGAACTGATCGTCCCGGAGGATCAGCACCTGATCTCCACCGCCCGCTCGCGCAGCAGCGGCGCGGCACCGCGGGACGTCGAGTACCGCATCCGCCGGCCGGACACCGGCGAGGTCCGCTGGATCGCGCGCAAGGGCGAGATCGAGCACGACGAGGCCGGACGGCCGGCGCGCTTCTCTGGCGTCGCCCGTGACATCACTGCTCAGCGGGCGGCGCAGGAGGAGCTGCGCATCAGTCAGGAGCGCCTGAGCCTGGCGTTCGAGGCGGCCGGTGCCGTGGGCTGGTGGGACTGGGATGTGCCCCACGACCGCATCGTAGCCAACGCGCGGTTCGCCGAGCTGTACTCGGTCGATCCCGCGGCGGCGGCGGTCGGCACTCCGATCGCCGGCTACATCGACGGCATCCATCCCGACGACCGGGCGTGGGTGGGTGCGAAGATCGAGCTGGCACTAGCCACTGCCGGTGAGTTCGCCGAGGAGTACCGCCTGCTCAGGGCGGACGGTAGCGTGCGCTGGGTCTATGCCCGCGGGCGCTGCTATCACGACGCGGCTGGCCGTCCGCTGCGGTATCCGGGGGTGTCGATCGACATCACCGCGCGCAAGCTCGATGCCCTACGTCAGGCGGCGTTGGCCGCCCTGGGCGACCGCCTCAAGGACTTGAGCGAGCGATCGGAGATCATCGGAGCCGCGGCCGAGATCATGGGCCAGACGCTCGATCTGTCTCACGCCGGGTACGGCGCCGTCGATCAGAGCCGCGAGACCATCGTGATCACGCGCGGCTGGAGCACGCCCGGCGTCCCAGCCATCGCCGGGCTGCACAGGTTCCGCGACTATGGCTCGTACATCGACGATCTGCAGGCCGGCGCGACCGTGCTGATCGCCGATCTCGCCCGCGACGCGCGCACGGCGGCTGCGGCCGACACGTTCGCCGCCATGAAGGCGCGCGCGCTAGTCAATCTGCCGGTTATGGAGCGCGGCCGCTTCGTGGCTTTGTTCTTCGCGCTGAAGGCGACGCCGCACGCGTGGAGCGCCGATGAGTTGGCCTTCCTGCACAGCGTCGCCGATCGCGCCCGCGCGGCCATCGCCCGGGTCGAGGCCGAGGACCGGCAGCGGCTGCTTAACCAGGAGCTGAGCCACCGCATGAAGAACGTGCTGGCGATGGTGCAAGCCATCGCCACGCAGACCATGCGTACAGCCACCGACATGGACACCGCTAAAGAGGTGCTCGCCGGGCGGCTCGTCGCCCTGGGCAAGTCGCATGACCTCCTACTCGGCGGTGAGATCGGCAGCACCGCGCTCGACACCCTGATCACGAATGCCCTGGAGCTGCACCGGGATCGGCCCGATCGCTTCGTGATCGCGGGTCCCCCTGTCGAGGTCGGCGCGAGGGCAGCACTGTCGCTATCGCTGATCCTGCACGAACTGGCGACCAACGCAGCCAAGTATGGGGCGCTGTCGACCGATGCAGGGCAGGTCATGATCGATTGGCAGATCAAATCCGAAATGCACGAGCCGGAGATGGTGCTGAGCTGGCGGGAGGTCGGCGGCCCGGTTGTGGTCGCACCGACACGGACGGGCTTCGGCACGCGGTTGATCAGTCGCGGGCTTGCCGGCAGCTTTGGCGGGGTGGTCGACCTCGCCTACCCGCCGACGGGGGTGGTCTGTACGATCACGGCGCCGCTCAGCGGATTGCAGGCCCACGATCCGAGATCGCTCGGCTAATCTTCGGTAGCGTCCGGATCAGAGACACGTTGGCTCTGGGTGGTATCCAACCGACGTAGCAGTGCGGCCATAGCCTCTGGCACCGGCTCGGACGGGAGCGCGGCGTAGACCTGCCGCAGATTGCGGCCGAGGTGACGCTGGATCGCATGGGGGGAGCTGGAGTGAACCCAGTGCGTCTGGGGTCCTGGCATGGGGAGGGGGCTTTCAAGGTCGATCATCGCCGGCCCAATCGGGGGCGTTCGCTCTGTCACACCAAGTGGCTCCTACGACCGCAGGTTGCGAGGATCTGCGTTAAAATGGACCGACGCCGTTACGTTCCCACTAACCGGCGAAAGCCGAAGCGTGTGACATGATGAGCACAACTGCGTCGAAGCGGGTCGGATGAGCGCGGAAAAACATCCTCATAGTTTTCATCAGTTCGATAGAGTCAGCTTAGGCGGATAGCCAAGGATCGAACGGACAAAGAATGGTTTCGAAATACAGGCCGCTTCCGACCCCGACCGGCCATTCGGGCACATCCAGAAGCATCCTGAAAGCGGACATCGAAGGTGCAGCCATGATTGGTGAAGTTGACGCCTATAATGCGGCGCCTGTCTCGCAACGTTTCTGGCACAATGAGATGATCGACAGAGTCGGATCGTCTCGTATCATAGTCGGGACATAAACAACTCTTGTAAGGAGGCATTGTGTCAACACCCCGAAAACCTTTTATCCTTTTACAAAATCGTGATTTGCACATTTTATTTCTGAAGAGCATCTGAGCGAACGTCCCAAGATATCCTTCGCAGGCGCTGCAAATTCGATGCCCTCCGCAACGCTGACACCAGCGCAAATCCAACGATCGATTAGTCTGGATACCCTGATGAGCTTTGAGGATGGGAAATCCTATGCGTCGCTCAAGCGGCATCTGACGAGGCTGGGGCTGACACCGCAAGCATACCGAGAGAAATGGGGCTTGCCGCGCGACTACCCGATGGTCGCGCAATCCTACTCAGACCGGTGCTCCAGTACGGCGAGGCGCCACAAGCTCGGCCTTAAACCGAAAGAACCGTCGCCGACATGCGTATCGGGTGCGACCGCGGACCGGCGGTAGAAATTCCTTGCAGTGCGCGGCCGGTGCCTGTCACGGATCGGCGCAAGATGAATGCGGGCACAGATCACTCATCGGCCGCGATCTCGAACGTCGCCTTGCCGTCCTCGCACTGAGTGAGCGAGATATCCACGTGCCGGCCGTCCTCCAGGCGCAGGATCACGGTGGGTTCAAGCCACATCGCCCGCAGCGCGTCGCGCTTCGCCTGTGACGCAGTAGTCGCGATCGATCCGGAATTGGCTCCCGTCCAGAACTGATACGCGACTGCGACCGGCTTGCGACCAACCGCGATGATCATGCCGCTCCCCGCGAGGCCGCCGGGTGATCTGAAGGACGTGGGGTTCCGAAGATAACCAGCCTGCACGGCCATGACGGACCTCGATGTCGGTCCGGCACACGTATCGTCGATGCCAGGGGAGGCGAAATCACATCGTCGTCAAGCAGTCGCCTTGCCGGATCTCCCCGACCAATTTTTCCTCTAGTACCCGTCCAGTCTCCAGACTGTTTTCCATTTGATGTTACATTAAAGTCACGAACGAAGGATTGATGAGACTCTATCCAGCGTAAAGACGCCCAACACGAGCCCGTGATTTGTCCTAATCTGGCCGTTGCGCATCAGTCTGGCTGCGCACCCGAAAAAGCGGGGCGCGACGTAAAATTGGCTGGGGGAACACATGCGCGCCTTACGAGGCAGCCTGATCGCGTCCGTGGCAATGCTGCCCGGGCTGGCACAGGCACAAGAAGCAGTAACGCTGGGCGAGATCAGCGTCGTCTCGACCTCGCCGGTCGGTGCCGGCGGCGGCAATTCGAGCGGCGCTCAAAACCTCAACACGCTCGGCCAGATCGTGCCGACCGCGCCCGCCGGTCCGGTCCGCCTGCGCGGCTCTGAGCAGCCGTTGAACAAGATCCCCAGCACGGTCGAGACCGTCACGGCGCGCCAAATTGACGTCGATCGCGGCACCGACAACATCATCGCCACCTTCGCCCGATCGACCCCGGGAGTGAACCTCAACGACTCGCAGGGCAACGGCAACCGCGTCGACCTGAACTACCGCGGCTTCACCGCCTCCTCCGTACAGGGCGTACCGCAGGGGCTGGCCGTCTACCAGAACGGCATCCGCATCAACGAGGCCTTCGGCGACGTCGTCAACTTCGACCTGATCCCGCCGCAAGCCGTTCAGCGGATCGACGTGGTCACCGGCAACCCAGTCTTCGGCCTCAACGCCATCGGCGGTGCGGTCAACATCCAGATGAAGAACGGCTTCACCTGGCAGGGCACCGAGATCACCGCATTCGGCGGCTCTGATGGGCGGGTGGCCGGCAATCTCCAGTACGGTAAGATCGTCGACAATTGGAGCTTCTACTTCACCGGCGATGGGCTGAACGACCGGGGCTGGCGCTACGAGAACCCGAGCACGATCGGCCGGCTCTACGCCGATCTCGGCTATCGCTCGCAGGACTCGGAGTTCCACCTGATCGGGTTGGCCGCACGCAGTTTCTACGGCGCGGCCGCCGCGACCCCGGTCGATTTCACCCATATCGATCCGCGGGCGATCTTCACTTACCCGCAGACCCAGACGACGCAGGTCGGCACGATCCAGCTCACCGGCCGGGTCGATATCTCGCCGACCTGGGATCTAGCCGGAAACGCCTATTACCGGCGCTTCGGCGAGAACTACGTCGATGGCAACCAGGGCAACTTCGAGAACTGCAGCAAGCGCGGCGACTTCAAGGGTTTTCTCTGCTATCAGGACGATGCATTCAACGTAAACGCGCCTCCGACCAGCCAGGTGGCGGCGCGCCGGGCCTACGCTGATCAGTTCACGATCATCGGCCTGAACGGCCAGCCGATCCCGTTCAACAAGAATGCCCCCTACGGAACGATCGACACGACCCTGACCCAGTCCGAGGCTTATGGCGGCTCGCTGCAGGCGGCCAACCGCGACCGGATCTTCGGCCTGCCTAACACCTTCGTGGTTGGCGGCAGCGTCGACGCCTCGAACTTCTCGTTCAAGTCGTCGAGCACGCTGGGTGTGATCAACCCAAACCTCTCCGTTTCGATCGACCCCAATAGCCCGTATTACGGCAATATCCCTGGCCTTGGCACGCCAGATATACGGACCCTCGGCGCCCTCGGCATCGCGCCGAGCAACGTCAGCGGGTCGACGCTGTATCTCGGCCTCTACGCCACCGACACGCTCGACGTGACCGACCGGCTCTCGCTCACCGCCGGCTTCCGCCTCAACTACGCTCGCATTCAGACCCGCGACCAGACCGGCTTCTCGCCGGACGTGACGGGCACGAACGAGTACTTCAAGGTCAACCCACTGGCAGGCCTGACCTACCAGTTCGATCCGGCATTCAATCTCTATGGCAGCTACTCGGAGTCGAACCGGGCGCCGACGCCGCTGGAGCTGTCCTGCTCCAGCCCGACCCAGCCCTGCCTCCTGCCGAACTCGCTGGTGGCCGATCCGCCGCTCAAGCAGGTCACCGGGCGGACCTACGAGGCCGGCTTCCGCGGCGTGATCCCGAGCTTCCTGTCGGGCGGCAATCTGACTTACAAGGCCGGCGTGTTCCGCACCGACCTACAGAACGACCTCTATCAGGTCGCGGTCGCCGGCAACGCGGCGCGCGCCTACTACATCAACGTGCCGGCGACTCAGCGGCAGGGCATCGAGGTCAGCGCCGAGTACGTCATCACCCCCGACCTGCTCGTCTACGCCAACTACGCCCTGATCGACGCGACCTTCCAGTTCAATCAGACGCTCTCGTCACCCAACAACCCGCTCGCTGGTACCGGCGCGGCTGGCGGCGCGACCGGTGGTGATGTGGTCCCGAACGGCGGCATCAACGTGCGGCGGGGCGACAAGATCCCGCTCATCCCGGATCACCAGATCAAGGCCGGGTTCGAATACAACATCACCCCGAACTGGCGGTTCGGCCTGAACGTGGCTGCGTTCTCGTCGTCATACTATCGCGGCGATGAGTCGAACCTGAACCGGAAGCTACCAGCCTACTACGTGATGAACCTGACGACGAAGTATCAGGTCACCAAGAACCTGGAGATCTTCGGGTTGATTACCAACCTGACAAACCAACGCTACGCCACCTTCGGCACTTTTGCCGAGACGGGTGCGGTGGCCGGCAACCTGTCGATCAACGATCCGCGGACCACGACTTTGGCTCAACCACTCTCGGTCTACGCGGGCCTGACCTACCGCTTCGGCGCAGATCCAGTGCCGATGTCGCCGGAACCGATTATCAGAAAATATTGAGACTAGACTATCCCGAATTGCTTGTAGGGCCGCACTCGTCGCGGCCCTACACGTTGCCTTGTCAATTTGTTCAGTTGATAACCGATATTAAAGATTGACGCTGTATTTACTATTAGGCAAGCACGGCGGTAATTTCTGCTTTCGCCAAGTTTCTCTCCAAAGCAGACAGGCAGAAATCCACTCATAGCGGCCGTCGCACACACCTTCGGCTCGGTTGCCGGCAGCTCATGCAGTGGATGCGATGGTAGGCTCGGTCCAATACAGCCTGCTCTAGTGGAACGGTCTAAAATTCCAGCCGAGCCGTTCCAAAAGGTGTCTGCGAAGTTTGGAACGCCAAGAGGGCCGACATTAAAGATCCGTGTGGAACGCTGCCGTGAAGTGCCTTTGATCGGGATCGAACCCAGATTGGATCAGGTTGCCCGAAAGCGGACCTTCCGAACTTCAGAGAAGGGTCGGAAGCGGAAGGAGCGATCGGTCAGGCCTTGGTCACCAGATCGATCTGCAGCCGCGAGCCAGTCACCTCCGCATACCGGCGTAGGGATACGAGGCTAGGCACGCTCACACCCCGCTCCCAACGCCCGACCATCGTCTCGGATACCCCAATTTGACTCGTTACTTCTGCACGCCTCAGGTTTGCCCGGCGCCGGGCGTCACAGAGCGCGAAGGCGATCATCATAGGTGGTTCACTCGCCTCCCAAGCAGCGCGATAACCTGGATCTTCGTCCATCGCCTGCTGATGCATGACTTGAAATGGGATTGTAGTCATCTCTCAGCTCCCTTGTTGCCTTCCCGAATACCTTGATACTGCGCAGATTGCCGCCGTCACGCTTCACCGCCTGTTTCCCAGCATTCGATCTAACAAACGCTCTGGGCCAAGCCCCTGGCGGCGTAGGCGAATGCGTGAAAATAATCTTATCCAAGTGAGTTGGATAACCATCGCAATTTCTTCTGATCTAGGTGTATCTCCGAGCGATGATTTTATCCAAGTTGCTTGGATAAACATCTTGATTTGACCTGAGAGTGCGCTTCTTATCGGGTAATTGGTATCGATTTTACTTGATGACTTTGCTTGCTTGTGCAAATTCGCCATCTAGATGCTCGGCGCCGATGATACGGTGTTGGGCCGCAGGTAGCGAAGCGAAGCTGTGCTCGAGACTGTGACACCTGCAAATCAGGAGCCGATCTGCATCCTCACATATGGGGCGGGGTCGCTCGCCTCCTGTATGAGTCAGCTCTTACCCCCGCATCACCAAAGCAAGCACAGATGCCGTTCGGCGCCCGGCGCTCAGTTCGCGGGTCTGCAATTTCGGAAGAGAATAGCGATCGCGTCACCGCTCATGAACGATATCGCGCGCCAAGCGGAGGCTCTGATGGTGATTGACCAAGATGCTGACAGAGCAGCTGCATTCTGCAGCCAAGCCGGTCAGAGTTGAGTGGAGGGACTGATGCCGCGTCGCGATGTCATTACCCTCGACAAGCTCCCGTTGTTCGCGTCAGACCGAGAAATTGCTGAGGCCGTTGTCGGGTCGGATGAAGCCGACAAGCGTGCTTGGTGCGCCAGCGTAGCGAGCTTGGAGGTATGCGGGTTCCCGCGCCAAGCCCGTCTCTACGGTAAGCGCTATGTCCCGGCCGTTCGGGCATTTTACGATCGCGAGTATGGTCCCGTAGGCCGCGCGCCGGCCGACTCACCTGCGCAGCAAGAGCCATCGGGATGGACAAGCCCAAGATCAAGGCGCCGGGCCTGAAGTTCCGGCCGCGCAGCGGAGGCTGGGCGGCGTACTGGATCCCCTCCCCCGAGGCTGTGAGCCGGGGCTACCCGAGCAGCACGGTGCCGCTCACGCGTTACATCGGCACGCCCGAGCTGCTGGCCGATCAGTGCCAGCGCCTGCAGAACGATATGCTCGTCTGGCTCGATGGCCTGCGACGCAATCCGCTCGCGTTCGACGGTTCCATCGGAAGCGTCCTGCGCATCTACCAGACGCACGAGGAGTCGCCGTTCCATCGGCTCAAGCCCGGGTCGCTCCGCCCGTATGTGACTTACCTACGGCGCCTGGAGCGGGAGATCGGCGACGTGCGGGTCGATGGGGTGATCGGCCTGCACGTGAAGCGCTGGCACGCGGAATGGTCCGAGGCGGGCGCCAAGCCCGCGGCCGGGCAGATGCG
Source organism: Methylobacterium sp. J-026 (assembly GCF_022829585.1). Taxonomy (GTDB): domain Bacteria; phylum Pseudomonadota; class Alphaproteobacteria; order Rhizobiales; family Beijerinckiaceae; genus Methylobacterium. Next base: position 39,551 of record NZ_JAKSYC010000128.1, on the reverse strand, counting down.
CATCGCGGTCCTGAAGGCCGCCCTTACCTTCTGCATCGTCGCCGGACACCGCTCCTGCCGGACGCTGCGCGACGACATCCGCGAGCTGCGCCTGCCGGGCCCGCGCCCACGCAGCTTGTACGCCACGGCCGACCAGGTGCTGCGCGCGATCGCGGCGGCCCACGCGCTTAAACGCCCATCGCTGGCCCTCGCCTACGCCGTCCAGTTCGAGACGGCGCTCCGCCAGTGGGACGTGACCGGCCAGTGGTACCCGCTCAAGGATCCGACGATCTGCGCGGTGGTCCACGGCCAGCACAAGTGGGCCGGGCTCGAATGGCGCCACATCGGCGAGGACCTGGTGCTGCGCTACACGCCGTCGAAGACGCGCACGAGCAGCGGCGCCGAGGTGGTGATCGACCTCCGCCTCTGCCCCATAGTCCTGGAGGAGATCGCGCGTGTGCCGGTCGAGGAGCGCTACGGGCCTCTGATCATCAATGGCGCGACCGGGCTGCCCTTCACGGATCCACAGTTCGCCGCGGGCTGGAGGCGGGTGCGTTCGGCAGCCAAGCTCCCGCGTGAGCTCTGGAGCCGCGATCTGCGCGCCTCGGCGATAACGGAGGGACGCGGCGGCGGCGCCATGACGGACGATGCCGCCAAGGTGGCGGGACACTCGAAGCCGCGCACCACGGCCGACGTCTACGACCGAGAGCGCCTGGAGGCGCACCGGCGGTTCGCCGCCGCCCGCCTCGATCGTAGGACCCCGAAAGCCGAGAGTTGAACGCTCCAGGAACGTCACGAGGAACGTCCCGGGAATGGATGGCGCAAGTCGTTGATTTCGCAGCAATACTATTGGCTCGCAGCTAACTCCCCCTTAACCGCGCGGCCTTCTGGGCTCTGTCGCGTTCGTGTCCCGCAGGGGGGGCCCTCCCGGTCAGTCCGTGAAGGCCTCCACGTTGCGGCGCTCGCCACGCAGGAAGGCGTCGGCGGCGTGGATCAGTGGATTGAGGTCGACGTCGCTGGCGCCGGAGCGGACCAGGGCGGCGAACCGGTCGTAGAGGCCGCGATACTCGGCCTCGGGCGGCAGGGGCTGGTCGCGGCCGTTTACGGCCAGAACCGCGCCGCCCTTCGACAGCACGAGTTCCCCGTCCTCGGTCTCGACCCGGATGTCCCAGGTCTGGGGGCCGGTCTGGCGCCAGTCGAACGCGGCCTGGATCGGGGTGCCGTCGGAATCCGTGAAGCGCAGATCGGCGGCGATCGGCGCCTGCCGGTTCTCCGGGACCGACAGGGTCGCGCCGGTGAGGACGAAGGGCGGCAGGATGTGGGTGGCGATCGACAGGGCGTTGATCCCCGGATCGAACACGCCCATGCCGCCCGCCTCCCAGATCCAGTCCTGGTTCGGATGCCAGTGCCGGACATCCTCCAGCCAGGCGATCGACACCGACCGGATCCGGCGGCCCGACAGCCACTGGCGGGCGGGCTCGACCCCGGGGGCGTAGCGGGAGTGCCAGCTCGCGAACAGGCTGACGCCCTGCGCCCGCGCGGCCGCGACCAGGATCCCGACCTCCGCCAGGGTCGCTCCGGGGGGCTTCTCCAGAAAGACGTGAAGCCCCGCCGCGATCCCCGCCCGGGCGGCCTCGAACCGCGCCTGGGTCGGCTGGCACAGGACGAGGGCGTCGAGGTCGTGCCGCGCGGCCAGCATCGCGTCCAGCGTCCGGTAGCTCGGCACCCCGTCGAGGCCGCCCTGGCGGCTCGCCACCGCCGCCAGGGCGTAGTCCGGGGAGGCGGCGATGACCGGAAGATGCTGGTCGCGGGCGATCTTGCCGACGCCCACCAGCCCGATGCGGATCGGCTGCGCCATCTCAGAGCTCCCGCACGCAGGGTGCGGTCGCCGGGACGCCGCGCACCCGCCGCGCCAAGCCTTCGGCGCCCGGAGCGCCGCTTTGCGGCCCGTCCGGCTTCCGAACCTGAAGGCGTGATCGACCCATCCCGATGTCCTCCGAGGGCGGCCTCTGCGGGCCGCCCCGATGCGCGGCCGAGGCCGGCCGCGCGCCTGTGCGTGACCTGCGCCTGTCCTTCAGCCGCCGGGCTGTGGTTCGAGGGCGCCGTCGATCCGGCGCACGAGATGCCAGGGATTGTCCGGGCGCAGGGGCGGCGGCAGGAGCGCCGCGGGCAGGTCCTGGTAGCAGACCGGGCGCAGGAACCGCTCGATCGCCAGGGTGCCGACCGAGGTGCTGCGCCCGTCCGACGTGGCCGGGAAGGGACCGCCATGCACCATCGCGGGGGCCACCTCCACGCCGGTCGGCCAGCCGTTGGCGAGGATCCGGCCGGCCTTGCGGGCCAGCAGCGGCACGAGCCCGGCCGCGAGGGGCTCGTCCGCGGGGTCGAGCTGCAGGGTCGCGGTGAGCTGCCCCCCGAGGGATTCGACCACCCGGGCGACCTCCGCGATGTCGGCGGCCGCCACCAGGATCGCCGCGGGTCCGAACATCTCCTCGGCCAGGGTCGGATCCGCCAGGACCCGGCTGGCCTGCGTGCGCAGCAGGGCGGCGGGGGCGCCCCCCGGTCCGGCCGCCGCCCCGCGGGCCGCCACCGTCACCCCCGGGCGCTCCGCCATCGCGGCGACGGCGTCCTCGAACCGCGCCCGGATGTCGGCCGTGAGCATGGTGTGCGGCGCGCTCGCCCGGATCGCCGCCCCGGCGGCCGCCGCGAAGGCGTCGAGCTCCGGCCCCGCGATCCCGATCAGCAGGCCCGGATTGGTGCAGAACTGCCCCGCCCCCAGGGTCAGGGACTGGACGAAGCCCGCCGCCAGGGCCGCGCCCCGGTCCCGCAGGGCGGCGGGGAGGAGCAGGACGGGATTGACCGCGCTCATCTCGGCATAGACCGGGATCGGCTCCGCTCGGCCGGCCGCCACCCGCATCAGCGCCAGCCCGCCCCCGCGGGACCCGGTGAAGCCCACGGCCTTGATCCGGGGATCCGCCACCAGGGCCGCGCCGAGGGCGTTCGACGGCCCCGGCAGATAGGAGAACACGCCCGGGTGCAGGGCGCAGTCCGCCGCCGCGCCGCGCACGGCCCGGGCGACCAGTTCCCCGGTCCCGGGATGGGCCGGGTGGCCCTTGACCACCACCGGGCAGCCCGCCGCCAGGGCCGAGGCGGTGTCGCCGCCAGCCACCGAGAAGGCCAGCGGGAAGTTGCTCGCCCCGAACACCGCCACCGGACCCAGGGCGACGTGGCGGCGGCGCAGGTCCGGCCGGGGCAGCGGCTGGCGCTTGTGCTGCGCCGGATCGATCGTGGCCTGGACCCAGCTGCCCGACCGGACCAGCGCGGCGAACATCCGGAGCTGCCCGACCGTACGGGCCCGCTCGCCCTCCAGCCGTGCGCGGGGCAGCCCGGTCTCCGCCGTCGCCCGCGCGATCAGGGTTTCGCCGAGGTCGGCGATGCGAGCGGCCACCGCTTCGAGGAAGCCGGCCCGCGCCTCGGGATCGGTCTCCGAGAAACTCGGGAACGCGGCCTCCGCCAGGGCGCAGGCCGCCGCGACCTCCTCGGCGCCCGCCGACGCGAAGGCCGGTTCCAGGGCCGCGCCGGTCGCGGGATCGGCGGCCCGGAACGTCTCGGCCGTCGTCACATCCGTTGCGCCGACCAGGACGCTGCCCCGGATCGTCGCGTCGCTGGCGGGTTCTTTACTCATACAAATAGGCTAGATCAGATTCCTCTGGGCCGCAAGAGTTCCAGTCCCTTTGCTTATAGGTGTCGACGCTTGCACTCGTACAACTTCCAGATACGATCCCGGCGTTCCTGGCCCGTCCCGGTGGCTCGGACCGGAGGCCGTGGGTGAGACAGGATCGCGGATACGAGGATGTCAGGCTCCCGCTCGCGTCGGATTCGCGGCGCATCCACGGCTCGGTGGCGCGCGACCTCGGTGCGGCGATCCTGGCGGGGCGCTACGCGCCGGGCGACGTGCTGCCCGGGGAGATCGAGTTCTCGGAGCAGCTCAAGGTTTCGCGCACCGCCTATCGCGAGGCGATCCGGATCCTGAGCGCCAAGGGGCTGGTGGAGAGCCGCCCGCGCACCGGGACGCGGGTGAGCCAGCGCAGCCGCTGGAACCTGCTCGATCCCGATATCCTGGCCTGGGCCTTCGAGTCGGAACCGAGCGAGACCTTCATCCGCGACCTGTTCGAGCTGCGGATGATCGTCGAGCCGGCCGCGGCGGCGCTCGCCGCGGCCCGGCGTTCGGGCCTCGACATCGCCCGGATGGGCCATGCCCTCGAGGAGATGGGCCGCCACGGCCTCACGACGGAGGCCGGCCGGGCCGCCGACCAGGCCTTCCACACCGCGATCCTGGAGGCCGCCCGCAACGGCCCGCTGATCGCCCTGTCGAGTTCCATCGCGGCGGCCGTGACGTGGACGACGATCTTCAAGCATCGCCGCCAGGGCCTGCCCCGGGATCCGATGCCCGACCACCGGGTCCTCTACGAGGCGATCGTGGCGGGCGACCCGGAGGCCGCCCGCGGGACGATGACCGATCTGGTCCGCCTCGCCCTCGCCGACACCGAGACGGCGCTGCGGCCTTAAGAGTCCGGGATCCCAAAGGGCGAGCCCTTGGGCGGGGCATCGGGCAGAAACCCGAGTCCTTTGGCCCCGATATCGAGCTTCGCCCGAACTCAGCGGGCTCCGCCCTGCACCCGCGAAAGGTCCCGGACCTTTCGAATCCGATCAGTGGTTGTCGCGCGGCAGGCCGCTGGTCTGCGCGATCCGCTGGAAGCGCTCGGCACCCTCCAGGATCGCGCCCGTATGCATCTGCCCCACCGCGGCGCGCTGCATCGCCTGCCAGGGGGTCTGCGAGGCCGGGTAGGCGTAGCCGCCGGCCTCCTCCAGGGCGCGGCGGCGGCGGGCGAGTTCGTCCGCGTCGACCAGCATGTCGGCGGTGCCGCGGCGCAGGTCCACCCGCACCCGGTCGCCGGTCCGCAGCAGCGCGAGGCCGCCGCCGGCCGCCGCCTCCGGGGAGGCGTTGAGGATCGACGGCGAGGCCGAGGTGCCGGACTGGCGCCCGTCGCCGAGGCAGGGCAGCGCGTGGATTCCGGCCCGGATCAGATCCGCGGGCGGGCGCATGTTCACCACCTCGGCGGCCCCGGGATAGCCCACCGGCCCGGCGCCCCGCATCACCAGCAGGGTCTCCGCGGTGATGCCGAGGCTCGGATCGTCGATCCGGTGGTGGTAATCCTCGGGCCCGTCGAACACCACGACCGGACCCTCGAAGGCGTCCGGATCCTCCGGGTTCGACAGGTAGCGGTTGCGGAACTCCTCCCCGATCACGCTGGTCTTCATCACCGCGGCCTCGAACAGGTTGCCGCGCAGCACCAGGAAGCCGGCCGATTCCATCAGGGGGGTGTCGATCGGCCGGATCACGTCCGCGTCCTCGATCGTCGCGCCGCGGCAATTCTCGCCGAGGGTGCGCCCGTTCACCGTCAGGGCGCCCTCGCGGATCAGGCCGCGGCTCATGAGCTGCGCCACCACCGCCGGAAGGCTGCCGGCGCGGTAGTAATCCTCGCCGAGATAGGCGCCGGCCGGCTGCAGGTTCACGAGCAGCGGCACGTCGAGCCCGTAGGTCTGCCAGTCGGCGATGTCGAGTTCGACCCCCATGTGCCGGGCGATCGCCGCCAGGTGGATCGGCGCGTTGGTCGAGCCGCCGATCGCCGAATTGACCACGATGGCGTTGAGGAAGGCGTCGCGGGTCAGGATCTCGGAGGGCTTCAGGTCCTCGGCCACCATCGCGACGATGCGCTTGCCGGTCAGGTAGGCGACCTCCTGCCGGTCGCGGTAGGGGGCGGGGATCGCCGCCGAGCCGGGCAGCATCATGCCCAGGGCCTCGGCGAGGGTGTTCATGGTCGTGGCCGTGCCCATCGTGTTGCAGAAGCCGGTGGAGGGCGCCGACGAGGTGACCAGCTTGATGAAGCCCTCGTGGTCGATCTCGCCCGCCGCCAGCATCTCGCGCGCCCGCCACACGATGGTGCCGGAGCCGGTGCGCTGGCCCTTGAACCAGCCGTTCAGCATCGGCCCCACCGAGAGCGCGATGGCCGGGATGTTCACGGTGGCGGCCGCCATCAGGCAGGCCGGGGTGGTCTTGTCGCAGCCCGTGGTCAGCACCACCCCGTCCAGCGGATAGCCGTAGAGCAGCTCCACGAGGCCGAGATAGGCGAGGTTGCGGTCGAGGCCCGCGGTCGGCCGCTTGCCGGTCTCCTGGATCGGGTGGACCGGGAATTCCAGCACGATGCCGCCGGCCTCGCGGATGCCCTCGCGGATCCGCTCCGCGAGGACGAGGTGGTGCCGATTGCACGGCGACAGGTCGGACCCGGTCTGGGCGATGCCGATGATCGGCTTGCCCGAGCGCAGCTCCTCCAGGCTGAGGCCGAAGTTCAGGTAGCGCTCCAGGTAGAGCGCCGTCATGTCGATGTTGTCGGGGTTGTCGAACCAGGCGCGCGAGCGCAGGGGGCGTGCAATCGGTCGGTCGGTCATTGGCGGGTCCGGTGAGCGGGGCTGGTCGAGAAGCGGTAGGTGATCACGTTCCGGTAGGTCTGGCCGGGGTCGAGCCGGGCGGACCCGAAGGCCGGCTGGTTCGGCGTGTCGGGGAAGAGTTCCGGCTCAAGGGCGAGGGCGTCCGACTGCCGGTAGGCGAGGCCGGATTTGCCCACCGCGGTCGCATCGAGGAAGTTTCCGGCGTAAAACTGCACCCCCGGCTGGGTGCTGGCAATCTCCAGCACCCGGCCGGATCCCGGTTCCTCCACCCGCGCCACGAGGTGCGGCTCGGCGGTGGGGGCGCCGGTCACCACCCAGTTGTGGTCGTAGCCGCGCCCGCGGGCGATCTGGACGTCCCGGCCGTCGCGGATGCGCGCGCCGATCACCGTGGGGGTGCGGAAGTCGAAGGGCGTGCCCGCCACCGGCAGGTGCTCCCCGGTGGGGATCAGGGTGGCGTCGACCGGCGTGTAGCGCTCCGCCGGGATGGTCAGCGTCTGGTCCAGGATCGACCGGCCCGAGCCCTCCCCCGCGAGGTTGAAGAAGCTGTGGTTGGTCAGGTTGACGATCGTCGGCTTGTCGGTGGTGGCCTCGTAGGTGACCGTGAGGGTGTTCGTGTCGTCCAGCCTGTAGGTGGCGGTCGCCGTCAGCGTGCCGGGATAGCCCTCCTCGCCGTCCGGGCTGACGTAGCGCAGGGTGACCGACGGGGCCGCGCCGCCGGTCACGCCGGTGATGGTCCAGAGCCGCTTGTCGAAGCCGGCCGCGCCGCCGTGCAGGGCGTTCGGGCCGTCGTTGGTGGCCAGCGTGTAGGCCTGCCCGTCCAGGGTGAAGCGGCCCGCCCGGATGCGGTTGGCGTAGCGCCCGACGCTCACGCCGAAATAGTTGGGCTTGGCCAGGTAGCCGGCGAGGTCGTTGTAGCCGAGCACCACGTCCGCCGGTTTGCCCGCGCGATCCGGCACGTCGAGACACCGCAGGAGCGCCCCCCAGGAGAGGATCCGGGCGGTGACCCCCTTCCCGTTGGTCAGCGTCACTTCCTCCACCGTCCGCCCGTCCGGGAGCGTGCCGAACACGGTCCTGGACGGCGCCCCGGCCTGAGCCAGGGCCGGGATGGCTACACCGGCGCACACGGCCACGAGTCCGACTCCACGCATCGCTTCCTCCCCTGTTGTGGATCCCCCGTCCCGGCGATCATGCGCCGGTTCGCGACGGGGGCCGCGGTTGATCTCCGCGAATCCGATCATATACTACTACAAATCAAATGGACAACACGGCGCCCGACTGACCGCAACGTCGCCGTTGGCGCTCTCCGCCGCGACGGGCCGGTCAGGGCTTTTCTCAATATGGCGGTCGCGCCCCGCTGCGCGTCCCGAGCCGCCGGGCCCTCTCTCAGTCGGTCTTGCTGAAGGCCAGGATCCGATCGGTGCGGGCGTCGCTGGAGCGATTGCCCGGTTCCTGCAAGACCGCGGAAGAGATCTGCTTCATGGCATCCGGATCTCGGGCCTCGTACCGGCCATCGTACAACCCTGAGGCCGGAGGTATCGTAGCCGGCCGCGCCGACGAGAGGACCATCGGTGACCGCACGGGTGGTGGGGCCGCGCATGCCGAGGCCTCCGGTGACGAGCCTCGATGGGCCTGCGACCGATACGATGCGGGGCAATCCAGCCCGAGACTTGCGGGGTGTCGCTGCCGGGGCAGGCTGAGGATGCCGCATCGCCCCGTCCAGGTCTCGCCCGCCGCTGCGATGGTCGGGCGCGTCGGCGCTGTCCCGGTTGACGCCCGCGACACCGAGCGATACTCGGACAAATGAGCGGAGCCAAGCTGGCTCTGGGCAAGCGGGCCCGGGGTAAGGCGGCCCGCCGAGAGAGGAACCGCTCGATGGCAGCACCCATCGCGAGCGCCGGGCCGGCTGCAGCCGGGACCGGCGCGCAGGAGCAGGTGAGCGCCCGCCCGGCCCTGTCGCTGCTGGCCAGCCTGTTCTTCATGTGGGGCTTCATCACGGTCATCAACAACACCCTGCTGCCACACCTGCGCAGCGTGTTCGACCTCGACTACACCCAGACCACGCTGATCGAGTCGGTCTGGTTCATCGCCTATTTCGTCGCCTCGATGCCCGCGGCGGCGCTGATCGCCCGCGTCGGCTATCAGCGCGCCCTGGTGATCGGCCTCGGCATCATGGCGGCCGGCACCCTCGGCATGGTGCTGGCGTCCCACCGGGTCTCCTTCGCGATCACGCTCACGGCTCTGTTCGTGATCGCGAGCGGCATCACCCTGCTCCAGGTCGCCGCCAACCCCTACGTGGCGGTGGTCGGCCCTCCGGAGAGCGCCCCGGCGCGGCTGAACCTCGTCCAGGCCTTCAATTCCCTCGGCACCACCCTGGCGCCGCTGTTCGGCGGCTACCTGATCCTCGGCCGCTCGACCTCGGGCAACGCCGCGGCGGGCACCGTCCTGACCCCCGCCGAGCGCCTGGCGGACGCGCAGTCGGTGCAGCTCCCCTACCTGATCGTGGCGGCGATCCTGATCGGGCTCGCCGTGGTGATCGCCCGCTTCCCGCTCCCCGCCATGGGGGACGGCGGCACCGCCCGCCGGGCCGCCGGGGCCGCGCGCGCCGGCCGATCGCTCTGGCGCCACCGCAACCTCGTGCTCGGCGTGCCGGCGATCTTCATCTACCTGATCGCCGAGATCGGGGTGTCGAACCTGTTCATCAGCTTCGCGTCGCAGCCGGAGATCGGCGACCTGACCCACGCCCAGGCGTCGCGCTACCTGTTCCTGCTCTGGGGCGGGATGATGGTCGGCCGCTTCGCCGGCAGCTACCTGATGCAGAGCCGGCCGGCCGAGACCGTGCTGGCCGCGGCGGCGGTCGGCGCCTGCGCGGTGATGCTGGTGGCGGCCTTCGCCACCGGCCCGGTGGCGCTGTGGGCGCTGATCTCGGTCGGGCTGTTCCACGCGATCATGTTCCCGACGATCTTCACCCTGGGCATCCGCGGCCTAGCGCCGCTCACCGAGGCGGGGGCCGGGCTGCTGATCATGGCGATCGCGGGCGGAGCCCTGGTGGTGGTGCAGGGCTGGGCGGCGGACCGGTTCGGGCTGCAGCGCTCCTTCCTGATCACGGCCGCCTGCGAACTCTACGTCCTGGCCTACGCCCTGTGGGGCTGCCGGCCCGGCCCCGCCCCGTCGGCCTGACCGGAAGGGGGAATCCATGGATCCGAACATCCGCATCGTCCCCCGCGCCGGGCGCGACCGGCTGGGCGAGGGGCCCATCTGGGTGCCGGAGCGGGCGCGGCTGTTCTGGGTCGACATCGAGGCGCCGGCCCTGAACTGGCTCGACCTCGCCGGCGGCGGGACCGGCACGCGCCCGTTCCCGGAGCCGCTGGGCTGGATCATCCCCCAGGCCGGACGGCGGGACTTCATCGTCGGGTTGAAGAGCGGCTTCGCGACCTTCGACCTGGAATCCGGCCGGCTCACGTCGATCGGCGACCCCGAGCCGGACCATCCGGACAACCGCCTGAACGACGCCAAGGTCGATTTCGCCGGCCGGATCTGGGCCGGGAGCATGCACCAGGCCGAGACCGCGGTCTCGGGGTCCCTGCACCGGCTCGACCCCGACCTGACCTGGCAGCGGATGGACGGCGATTACGGCGTCGCCAACGGGCCGACCTTCAGCCTCGACGGCCGGATCATCTTCCACAGCGACAGCGCCGCCCGGACGGTCTACGCCTTCGACCTCGCCGCGGACGGGACGCTCTCGGGCAAGCGGGCCTTCCTGCGCTTCCCGGAGGATTGGGGCTGGCCCGACGGGATGACCACGGATGAGGAGGGCTGCCTCTGGATCGCCCATTGGGGCGGCGGCCGGCTGAGCCGGGTGGATCCGGACGGGCGCCTGATCCGTGCGATCCCCCTCCCCGCCCCCAACATCACAAGCTGCGCCTTCGCGGGCGACGGGCTCGACCGCCTGTTCGTCACCTCGGCGTCCCGGGGCGCCGAGTCCGTGCCGGAGGCCGGGGCCCTGTTCGAACTCGACGTCGGCGTCCGGGGCCTGCCGCCCCGCGCCTTCGGGGGCTGAGAGCGCCGCGGCCCGGATCGCGCGTGCGGTCGCAGGATCGTGTGCCGGCCTCACCCGGATAGAGGATGCATCGCCCCGGTTCGGTCTCTACGAAGAAGGTCTCCGAGACGAGATCACCTCAAAGCCCGCCCGGCCCGTGCCGCGGCGGGCTTTTTTGTCGGGGCGGGTGGGCCGCCGCGGCGGCCGGCGGCCTCACTCCGCCGCGCGGACGCCCCCGAACTGGGCCGCATGCAGGCGGCCATAGGGGCCGTCCGCGGCCAGCAGCGCCGCGTGCCGGCCCTGTTCGACGACGCCCCCCGCCCCCAGCACCACGATCCGGTCGGCGTCCCGGATCGTGGCGAGGCGGTGGGCGATCACCAGGGTCGTGCGCCCGCTGGCCAGATCGGCCAGCGCCCGCTGGATCTCCCGCTCGGTCTGCGTGTCCAGCGCCGAGGTCGCCTCGTCGAGGATCAGGATCGGCGGGTTCTTCAGGAACACCCGGGCGATGGCGATGCGCTGCTTCTGGCCGCCCGACAGCCGCACCCCGCGCTCGCCCACCACCGTGCCGAGCCCCTCGGGCAGGGCGTCGATCATCGATCCGAGCCGGGCGCGCCGGGCGGCGGCGTCGATCTCCGCCTCCGTGGCGTCGAGGCGGCCGTAGGCGATGTTCTCCCGGATCGTCCCGGCGAACAGGAACACGTCCTGCTGCACGATGCCGATCTGGCGGCGCAGGGAAGCCAGCGTCAGATCGCGGATGTCGATCCCGTCGATCGTGATCCGGCCGGACTCGACCTCGTAGAAGCGCGGCAGCAGGGCGCAGAGCGTGGTCTTGCCGACGCCCGAGGGCCCGACGAACGCCACCGTCTCCCCGGCCGCCACCGCGAGGTCGAGGCCGGTGAAGACCGGCCGGCCGGGGCCGTAGCCGAAGCCGACCCCCGCGAAGCGGATGTCGCCGCGCAAGGCCTCCACCGCGCGGGCGCCCGGCCGGTCGGTGATGTCGGGTTCGGTGGCCAGCAGCGCCTGGTAGCGGCGGAAGCCCGCGACGCCCTTCGGATAAGTCTCGACCACCGCGCCGATCTTCTCCAGCGGCCGGTAGAACACCCCGACGAGCAGCAGGAAGCCGACGAAGCCGCCGGGCGTCAGGTCGCCCCGGACCACGAAGGCGGCGCCGCCGAGCAGCACCGCGATCTGCACGAGGCGCAGGCCGAGATAGTTGATCGACAGGCCCGCCGCCATGAGCCGGTAGGCCTCGAGCTTGGTGTCCCGGTAGCGGGCGTTGTCGCGGGCGAACAGGGCGCGCTCGTGGGCCTCGTTGGCGAAGGCCTGGACGACCCGCATCCCGCCGACATTCTCCTCGATCCGGGCGTTGAAGGCGCCGACCCGGCCGTACTGCGCCTGCCAGTTGCGGGTCATGCGGCCGCCGTAGCGGATCGACACGAAGGCGATCACCGGCAGGATCGCCCCGGTGATCAGGGCCAGCGGGGCGTGGACCATGAGCATCAGCGCGAAGGCGCCGGCCAGGGTCATCACCGCGATGAACAGGTCCTCGGGCCCGTGATGGGCGACCTCGCCGATCTCCTCCAGGTCCTTGGTCACCCGGGCGACGAGGTGGCCGGTCTTCTGGGCGTCATAGAAGCGGAAGGACAGCTTCTGCAGGTGGTCGAAGGCCCGTTCCCGCATCGTCGTCTCGATGTTGATGCCGAGCACGTGGCCCCAGTAGGTGACCACCACCATCAGCCCGGCATTGGCCACGTAGATCAGCGCGAGCCCGGCGGCCGCGAGCACGATCAGCCCCCAATCCTGCCGGGGCAGCAGGGAATCGATGAAGCCCTTCACGGCGATGGGGAAGCCGAGCTCCAGCAGGCCGGACAGCACGGCGCAGCCGAAATCGACCAGGAACAGGGTCCGGTGCGGCCGGTAATAGGCGAGGAAGGCCTTCAGCATCGCGGCTCGGATCGGCGTTTCGCGGCGCAGTCGACGGGGCAGAGCGCGCCGCAGGACGGCACCCCCGGCAGGCGGTGGCGCAGGCAGCAGACACGCCGGCGCCGGCAGCCCGAATCCCCCGGGCAGAGCGCCTGGGCCAGGGGGCTCATAGAGCAGCCCGGCCCGCCGCGCCATCCGAGGCCGGACGCGACGTCGTCACAGGACGAGGCCTCCGGGGCGCCGAGTTCCCGGGCGACGTGGTCGAGGATCACTGCGGCGTTGCCCCACAGGATCCGCGGGGCGATCCCGCACCGGGTGTGGCACAGGTCCACGAAGGGGCGCAGGTGCGCCTCCACCAGCCCGGCGAGGCCGGGGGCCGGGCAGGCTGTGCGGCCGGGCGCGTCCGCGGGGAGGCGGAAGCGGCAGGGCCGGCCGGCCCCGTCGCATTCGAGGCTCACGGCGTCGAAGGCGAGCGGTAGCGGCCGGCCGAGGCGCACCAGGGCGGTCAGCGCCGGGGTCGCGAGGGCCGCGAGGTAGAACTGGCTCCAGTACGAGACCAGGACGCGCCGGTCGCGGCCCGCATCCGGGCCGAGCCCCGCCGCGAAGGCCGCGAGGGTCGCGTCGAACACGCCGGGATCGCGCAGGGCGCGGAGCGGCGTCGCCGCCGGGCCGCCGGGGCCGGCCGCGACGCCGTCCCGGTAGGCCGCGAGGGCGTCGGGGACCCGGGCGGCCAGTTCGGCGATCAGTCGGGCGGTCATCGCAGCCCCGCCCGGTCGGCCCGCAGGGTCCGGTTCACCGCGACGGCGAGCCAGGCCACCGCGACCGCGTAGGGCGCCAGGGCGGCGGCGAAGTAGCCCGGCCAGCCGATCCAGCCGGCCAGCGCCGGGGCGGCGACCCGCAGGGGCATCGCGGCGAAGAAGGCCGCCCCGAACAGCAGCGCGTAGTCGGTGGCGGGCTTCGGCCCCTGGGCCCAGCGGTAGATCATGTTGAACACCGGGACGCCGAGGAACCCGCCGGCGACGAAGTTCAGGACCGTGGCGGCGACCGCGAGGTCCGCCATCCCGCCCGCGCAGGCGACGGCCATCAGCCCCCCGGAGGCGAGGATTCCGGCGGCGCCCAGGGCGATCAGCCGGACCGTGCCGAACCGGGCGGCGAGGCCGCCCGCCGCCAGCGCCATGACCAGATTGACCGCCGGCAGGACGGTGCCGGTCAGGAAGCCCACCGGCCCGAGCGGGACGCCGAGATCGAGCAGGGCCAGGGCGTTGGGCCCGGAGAGCAGGTAGGCGGCGGCGAAGTAGGCCCCGAGCACCAGCACCCGCCCCCCGAGGACGCGCAGGCGGGACAGGGAGCCCGACCATCGCTCCGGCCGGTTCCCGATCCCGCGGAGGCGCGCCTCCGGGTAGCCCAGGATCGGCAGGAGGCAGAGGGCGTCGAGGGCCGCGCAGGCCAGGACCGCCCCGTGCCAGCCGATCCGGTCGTAGGAGCCGACCAGCACGCCGACCCCCAGGATGCCGCCCAGGGAGGCCCCGGCCAGCTTGGCGGAGGCCACCGCGGCGCGCCGGTCCGCCGGCACGGTCTCGACCACCAGGGCTTCGAGGGCGATGTCCATGGTGGCCACGCCGGTGCAGGCCGCCACCGCCAGGGCGAGGAGCAGCGGGAGCGGCCAGTGCTCGCCGAGGCTGAGGACGGCGAGCAGGAGGATCGTCGCCCCCTGCGCGGCCGCGATCCAGCCGATGCGGTGCGTCAGGACCGGCAGGCGCAGGCGGTCGAGGAGGGGAGCCCACAGGAATGTGAGCCCGACCGGAAGGTTGATCAGCTGGAGCAGGCCGACCTCGGCCAGTTCCACCCCCCGCGCCCGCAGGATCAGGGGCGCCCCGCCCGACAGGAAGCCGAGCGTGGCCCCGAAGGTCACGTACAGGCAGACGAACGGCGCCAGCGGCCGCAGGCCGGCCAGGGAGCCGGCGACCCGGGTGCCGAGCGCGAGTCCGGCGGGTCCGGTCACCGCGGCGGGGATCCGGCGGCGGCCCGGAGGCTGCAGTTTATAATCACACCAATATATTGATATACCAAGGTTTTTACTGCTTAGAGGGATCCCGTCCGGGGATCAAGCCGACAGCATCGAGTCGCCTTCCGGACGGCGCCGCGACGGTGCGCGCGCCGTATCGGATCGGGGACCGAACGGGGGAACCGGGCCAACTGTTAACCATCCATCAACCATGTTCCGGGCAGATTTTCCCATCGCAGGCCCAGCTTGGAGGGAAGATCCATGACCCGACGCCGGGATTTCGACGCGCTGAGCGAGGCGCAGATCGCCACGGGACGCACGCGGAAGCGCTGGGTCGCGCCGAAGGCCGAATTCCGGCCGGTCGCGCCGCAGGCGGTGGCCGAGCTGCTCGATACGATCCAGCACGTCGCCGAGGCGGCCACGGGCGAGCGCAGCTTCCTGCACCTGCGCCCGGAGGCGCGGGCCGCCCGGGGACGCTGAGGACCGGCTCCGGCGTCAGGCTTCGGTCCGCGCCACGGCCCGGGCGTCCCGCTTCACCTGCCGCCAGGTCCGCCAGGGTTCCAGGTTCGAGAGCGCCATCCGGCGCGCCCCGAGCCAGCCGAGCCACAGCGCCATGGCCAGGAAGGGCGCGGCGACGATCAGCGCCGCCGGCGCCTCGGAGCCCAGCGGCAGCGCCAGCAGCTTCACCACGCCGTCGAGGCCGAGGAAGAAGGTCACGATCAGGAGCACCGGGATCGTTCCCACGATCGCGATCAGCGACGCCAGGGTCCGGATGTTGCCGTCGACCTCGATCCGCGCGAGCGTCAGCACCGCCTCGACATGGGCCGCGCCTTCGCGCAGGGCCGCGACCAGCAGGGCCAGGGTTCCGTCGGGGCTTTGGCGCATGGGGCGGGATCTTCCTCTGGGGCGCGTCCGCGAGGCGGCGGATCGGGTCGGACCGGGCCTGTCGGAGGGCTGGGTCCCGACGCGGCGCCGGGCCAACGGAGCCGCCGGGGGAAGCGTTCCCCGCCCCCGGCCCTCACCACAGCAGCAGCACGGCCGCGAGCACGAGCAGCGTCGCGAGGCCCGCCAGGGCGACGGCCCGGTTGACCCCCGCCCGGTCGTCCGGCTCCGCCCCCGGCGCCGCCGGCCGCGATCCGGATTCCGCCCCGGAGACCGCCGCGTCCGCGCGCTCGGCCGGCCGGACCGGCGGGGCGAGCCCGGGATCCCGCGCCGGGGGGATCGCCGGGGCCGGGATCGGCCGGTCGGCGGGGGGGCCGAAGGCGTCCGGCTCGACGCTGATTCCCGCGGCCTCGAGTTCCAGCATCACTAGGACGAGGGCGTCGACCTCCATGTGCGCCACCGGCAGCGCGGCCCGCAGGTCGTCCGCCGAGAGTTCCCCCCGGGCCCGGCCGAGGGCGACGAGCCGGTCGAGGGTGCCGCGATCGATGGTCTGGGACATGCCCTGATCCGCCCCGCTCAGCCCCGGACCATCCGCGTCAGGACCGCGTCGTTCCAGAGTACGCGGTGCAGCACGGCCATGGCGATGTGGCCGAGCAGCACCGCCAGCAGGAGGAAGGCCAGCCAATGGTGGAGCAGGTCGCCGGGCGCCACCATCCAGTCGATCTTGCCGTCCCGCGCCGCCATGACCGGGAGGCCGTAGGGCGAAAACGGCTTCCCCGACCCGTATTGGCGCAGCAGGGCGAGGCCGGGCACGACGATCATCAGGGCGTAGATCACGGCATGGCCTGCCACCGCGGCACGGCCCAGGCGCCCCGCATGCGGCGGGCGCCGGGTAAGGTTGGCGAGGCCCCAGGCCCCGCGCAGCAGCACGAGGGCGAACAGCGTGAAGCCCAGGGTGAAGTGGCTGCCGCCGACAAAGCGCGTGAGCGCCGTGTCGCCAAGGCCGACATAGAGCAGCGCCCCCGCGAACTGCCAGGCGAACAGCGCCGCCATCAGCCAGTGGAATCCGCGGCTGACGCGGCCGTAGCCCTGCGGCGTGTCGCGCCAGACGGCCCGGACCGGTCCGGCGCGGTCGGCCGGGCTCCGGCTCACGGGGCGCCTCCGTCCCAGAGGTCGGAGACCCGGTCCCCGGCCGCCAGGATTTCCTCCGCCGCGCTGGTGAGCGCCCGATCCGGCCCGGGCTGCCGCAGGTAGGTGGCGAGGTCGCGGGCGCGCTGCTCCAGGGGATGCCCGCGCAGGAAGCCCTGCAGGCCGACGGAGCGCTGGGCGAGCTGCAGCACGTCGAGCCCGGCCTTCTCCACGGCGAGCCGGGCGAGGTTGACGAAGGCGACGACGCGCGCGGGCGGCACTGTTCCCCCCGCGGCCACTGCGGCCGCCCGCGTCACCCAGTGCCTGGCGCCTTCGACCGCGATGGCGCCCTCGCCGAGACGCGCGAGCTGATGCGGGTCGGTCCCGCGCCCGGTCCGGACGAGATGCGCCCGCCACACGTCGAACACGGCCTCGATACCGCCGAGCTGCACCGCCGTGAACCGCCACGCGCCCCCCGAGAAGGCCGGCTGGCCGAAATACGCGTCCGGATCGCCGAGGACGGCCTCGGGCCCGAGGGTGATCCCGCCGAAATTGAGGGTCCCGGTGGCCGAGGCCCGCATGCCGTGGGCCCGCCACGCCGAGAGGTCGGCCCGGGTGCCCGGCTCCAGCGGCACCACCAGCATGAGCGTGCCGCTTCCCTGCGGACACCGCGCCGTGACAAGGGCGCGGGTCACGAAGCCCGCGCCCGAGGCGAAGGACTTCGCGCCGCTCAGGTGCAGGCTCTCCGCGTCCGCCTCGAGGGCGAGGCCGGCCCCGGCCGGTTCGGTGTTCCAGACGCCGAACAGGTGGCCCGCCCGGGCGTCGGCGAACAGGCGCGCGCGCTGGCCGGCCGCGCCGTGCTGGGCGATGAGCTGGAGCGCGTTGACGTGACCCTCGTAGAGCCGTCCGAGGGCGAGGCTGCCGTAGCCGATCAGGCGCAGCACCTCGGACAGCGTCCCGGCGCCCGGCTCCGCGCCGAGGCCCGCCCCGCCCATCGCGGCCGGGACCGGCGCGGCGAGCAGGCCCAGGCGGGCGAGGTCGGCGACGTCCGCGCGCGGGAACCCGTCGTCGCAATCCTCGGCGCCGGCGCGCAACGCCGCCGACAGGGAGACCGCGCGCGCCGCGGCCTCGGCGTCGCGGATCAGATCGGGCGGCGTCCGCTGGTCCATGGTGTCCTTCCGACGGCCGCGGCAGGGTGCATCCCGACCGTGCGGTCGACCACCAGCGCCTGCTGCTCGGGGTATACGCGCATCCCAGGGGGTCGGGTCCCTCGTGCTCTGCGGCCAGAGCGCACGCCGCCGACGGGGAGACCGGTCCGGCGTGAACGCGCGCATCACATCAAGGACTTATACCAAGTCTGACCGATCCCGTCCCGGGGTCGGGATCGGCGCGGTCCGGGGGACGAAAGCCAAGACGGGGCCCCGCTCCCGCAGCCGCCCGACGCGCGGGTCGCCGGGCCTTGCCCCGGGGCGCCCATGGGCTAGCCTGCGGGCCGATTCCATCGGGGGCCGGGCATGGCGATCGAGACCGTGGAGGCCGCCGGCCGACGCCGGGGCGCCGACCTCCTGGTGGAGGTGCTGCGCTCGGAGGGCGTGCGCTACATTTTTGGCAATCCCGGCACCACCGAATTGCCGCTCATCGACGCCCTCACCGAGGCGCCGGACATCGCCTACATCCTCGCCCTGCAGGAGGCGACCGCGGTGGCCATGGCGGACGGCTACGCGCAGGGCGCGCGCCGGCCCGCCTTCCTCAACCTGCACACGGCGGGCGGCCTCGGCCACGCCATGGGCGGGCTGGTGAACTCGCAGGTCTCGGGCACGCCGCTGGTGGTCACCGCCGGGCAGCAGGACCTGCGCCACGCGCTCACCGACCCGCTGCTGATGGGCGACCTCGTGGCCATCGCCGACCCGGTGATGAAATGGGCCCGGGAGGTGACGAGCCCGGACCAGATCCCGATCCTGCTGCGCCGGGCCTTCCACGATTGCGCCGCCGCCCCCTCCGGCCCGGTCTTCCTGTCGCTGCCCATGGACGTGATGGACGCCCTGACCGCGGTGCCGGCGGGGGAGACCTCGACCATCGACCAGCGGGCGGTGGCGGGCTCCCTCGACCGGCTGGCCGAAAAACTCGCCGCGATCGCGCCGGGCCGCCTCGCCCTGATCGCCGGCGACGAGATCGACGCCTCGGACGCCTCGGCCCAGATGGTGGCGCTGGCCGACCTATTGGCGGCGCCGGTCTACGGCTCGTCCTGGCCGGCCCACATCCCCTTCCCGACCGCGCACCCGCTCTGGGCCGGCAACCTGCCGACCCGGGCCGATTCCATCGCCGAGATCCTCGGGCGCTACGACGCGGTGTTCGCGCTGGGCGGCAAGTCGCTGATCACCGTGCTCTACTCGGAGGTCTCGGCGGTGCCGCCGGGGGTGCGGGTGTTCCAGCTCTCCGCGGATGTGCGCGACCTCGGGCGGACCTACGCCACCGGCCTGTCGACGGTGGGCGACATCCGCGCCTCGCTCGACGCCCTGCTGCCGCTGCTCGGCCCCCGCCTCGCCGACCGGGCCGCGACGTTCGCGGACCTGCGGGCCAAAGCCGTGACCGCCCGGGCCGAGCGCCGGGCGACGCTCGCCGCCGCCGCGGACGCGGCCTTCGCGGATCCGGTGATCGCGCCGCTGGTCGCCGCCCGGGAGGTCGCCCGGGCGGTGGGGGCGCAGACCACCATCGTGGACGAGGCGCCCGCGACGCTGACCCACCTGCGCACCTTCCTCGACAGCCCCTCGGCGCATCAATACGCGGCGATGCGCGGCGGCGTGCTCGGCTGGGGCATGCCGGCCGCGGTGGGATTTTCCTTAGGCCTCGACCGCGCACCGGTCGTCTGCGTGGTCGGCGACGGGGCCGCGCTGTACTCGCCCCAGGCCCTCTGGACCGCCGCGCACGAAAAACTGCCGGTCACCTTCGTGGTGATCAACAACGCCGAGTACAACATCCTCAAGACCTTCATGAAGGGCCAGGCGCACTACGCCTCGGTGCGCGCCAACCGCTTCATCGCCATGGACCTCACCGACCCGCGGATCGACTTTCCGGCGCTGGCGGCCTCGATGGGGGTGCCGGCGCGCCGGGTGACCCGGGCCGCCGACATCGCCCCGGCGATCGAGGCCGGGATCCGGTCGGGGGGCGCCAATCTGGTGGAGGTGGTGGTGCGGGCGACGTGAGGGGCGGCTAGTCCAACCCCGGCACCGGCACCCCGAACGCCGCCGCCAGCAGCACCGCGTTGAGCCCGAGCACCAGAACCGCCCCCGCCACGGCGGCCGCCTGGGTGAGCGGACCGTTGGCGAAGGCCCCCATCACGCTGCGGCGGCGGGTGAACACCACCAGGGCCACCATCGGCACCGGCAGGGCCAGCGACAGCACCACCTGCGACAGGACCAGCGCCCGGGTCGGATCGACCCCGATCGCCACCACCACGAAGGCCGGCAGCATGGTCGCGAGCCGGCGGACGAGGAGCGGTATGTGCCAGCCGGTGAAACCCTGCATCACCATCTGGCCGGCGAGCGTGCCCACCACCGAGGACGAGATCCCCGAGGCCAGGAGCGACACCAGAAAGGCCGCCCCGGCGGCGGGGCCGAGCAGCGGCGTCAGGGTCCGGTAGGCCTCGCCGATCTCGGCGACCGCGCTGTGGCCGAGATGGAACGCCGCCGCCGCCATGATCACCATGGCGATGTTGACGAGGCCGGCCAGCAGCAGCGCCACCACCACCTCGCGGTTCGAGTAGCGCACCAGCAGGCGCCGGTCGGAATCGTTGCGGGGGCTGCCCCGCCCCTGGGTCAGGCCCGAATGCAGGAACAGAGCGTGCGGCATCACGGTGGCGCCGATGATCCCGACCGCGATGGTCAGCGCCTCCGCGTCCGGAATCCTTGGGGTGACGAGGCCCCGGGCGGCCTCGCCCCAGGCCACCGGCGCCACCAGCAGCTCGACCGCGTAGCAAAGGCCGATCGTGCCGACCATCGCGCCGATGGCGATCTCGAGGGGCCGGAAGCCGCCGGTCTCCAGGAGCAGGATCGCGTAGGTGATCACCGCGGTGACCGCCATCCCGGCCATCAGCGGCAGGCCGGTGAGCAGCGACAGGCCGATGGCGCCGCCTAGGAACTCCGCGAGGTCGGTGGCCATGGCGGCGACCTCGCTGATGGCCCACAGGCCGAGGCGCACCGGGCGGGTCGTCGCGTCCCGGCAATGCTCCGCGAGGTTTTTTCCGGTGACGATCCCGAGCTTGGCCGAGAGCGCCTGGAACAGCATCGCCGTGAGATTGGCGAGCAGCACCACCCAGAGCAGGCCGTAGCCGTAGCGCGCGCCGGCCTGGATGTTGGTGGCGAAGTTGCCGGGGTCCATGTAGGCGATCGAGGCCGTCACGGCGGGGCCCGCGAACAGCAGGAACCGGCCCCTTCCCCCCGGCCGTCCGTCGAGGACGTCGCGGATCGCGCCCTCCGCCCGCCCGCTCATCGTCCCCGGGGCGGCGCCCCCCGGGACCGTCGCGGCGTTCGGCGCCTCCATGCTCACCCTCTCGTCAAAGATATAGCCCGAGCTATAATCAGGGTTGGCTGGGCTGGATTCAAGGGGGCATTTGCCGAGCCCGTGGGACTCCCCTCCCATGGCCGGTTCTTGCTAGACAGGGGCGGGGCGGCGCGCGTGCCGAGGGGGGAGAGCCGATGCAGGAACCGTCCGAGCAGGGCGCGCCCGAGACCGTTCTGGTCGATCCCGAGCAGCACGTGGAGAGTTTTCGCCAGGCCCGCGAGGCGCGGCGCTCGGAACTCGTCGAGGATTACGTCGAGCTGATCGACGACCTGATCGGCGATGGCGGCGAGGCGCGGCAGGTGGACATCGCGGCCCGCCTCGGCGTGGCGCAGCCGACCGTCGCCAAGATGCTCAAGCGCCTGTGCGAGGACGGGTTCGTCCAGCAGCGGCCCTATCGCGGCGTGTTCCTGACCGAGGCCGGCCGCCGGCTCGCCGCCCAGGCGCGGGAGCGCCACCGCATCGTCGAGCGCTTCCTGCGGGCGCTGGGGGTGAGCCCCGAGACGGCCCGGCGGGACGCGGAGGGCATCGAGCACCATGTCAGCGCCGAGACGCTCGCGGCCTTCCGCGCCTTCGTGGAGGGGCACGGGGGGGCGTGACGGGCGACGGGCCGCGTTGTGATCGTGGAAGAGGAGATTATCGTGTGTGCCATGCGAGCCCAACTTCCGAAATCGGGCGTGCCGTCGCCGACCGGGGCTGACGCGGATGAGCCGGTCCGTGAACTCGATCGTGTCCGGGTTCTGCGGTCCGTGATCGGCGACGATGATCTGACGGTTCCAGCGGGCGCGACCGGCACCGTCGTGGGGATCTATGCTGACGGTGCGGCGTTCGAGGTCGAGTTCACGGAACCCGTCGACACGCTGGCGACGGTCGATGCCGCCACAGTGTGCCTCGTCGAGCGCGCACTCAGGTGACCGCGGACCAAGAGAATTGGCCGAACCGCTTTCACGTCGCCCCCGCCAAGATCACGGCTTATTTACTCAACGCGAATCACAAGGACGGCGCTGCAAAATGCCGCTTCCTCGCCGCGTTCGGGTTCACGGCACACAACCCGGACGACCTCAGGCAGGCGCTGCTCGGGCATTGCCGCCGGGCGTATTTCCGGGGCATCCTCCCGGGCTATCAGGCGATCAAGCTCTATTTCGAGGGGCCGCTCGCAGCGTTGATCGGCGTGAGCCCGCAGGTCAGGACCGTCTGGCAGATCGACGATGGCGACCCGTCCAGAACGGCCCGGTTCATCACGCTGAAGCCCCTTCCGCGTCCCCGCCCGTAACGGTGCTCCGCGAGCTTCACCCCGTCGCCGCCGCCACCTTCTGGCGCAAACCCAAAATCACCGCGCGCAGCATCTCGGCCCCGGACTCGCCGTCATCCGGCAGGATCCCGGTGCGGGAGGCGTAGATCCGCTCGTGCACGAAGGCGAGCTTGGCGATCACCGTCGGAGTCAGCTTGAACGGGTAGAGCGCCGGCTGGCCCATGCTGTGGGAGAGCGAGTTGATCGCGTAGGTCAGCGGCAGCCACGCGGCGATCAGCCGGTCGAGATCGGCGTTGTTGTAGGGGTCGAAGTCGATCACGGTCGGCGCCTGCCGCCCGTGGCGCAGACGCGGGCGCACGTGCAGCTCGAAGGTCGAAGCGGTCTCCACCGTGTCGACGATGTGCAGGTAATGCGCGAAGGTCTCGGCGAAATCCTCCCAGGGATGGGCGGTGGCGTAGGCCGAGACGTAGGATTCGTCCCAGTCGGCCGGCGCACCCTTCGCGTAGTGGTCCTGCAGGGCCAGGACGTAGTTCCGGCTCTCGTCGCCGAACAAAGCCCGGAAGGCCCCCATCGTGGGGCCGTTCATGACCAGCAAATACCAAAAATAATGCCCGATCTCGTGGCGGAAATGGCCGAGCAGGGTGCGGTAATGCTCGCCGAACAGGATCCGGCGGCGCTCCCGCTCGACGTCGTCGGCCTCGGCGATGTTCATGGTGATCAGGCCGTTGATGTGGCCCGTCAGCACCGGCGGCCCGCCGGAAAAGCTCTCGGACGGGTCGACCAGGAAATCGAAGGCCAGCCCGTCCGTGTACTGGGCGCGGGTGGCCAGCGGCAGGTTTAGGCGCAGCAGCGAGTAGAACAGCCGGTGCTTGGCGGCCTCGACCGGGCGCCAGCGGGCGAGGTTCCAGGGCTGCGCCAGGTCCGGCACCACCCGGTTGTGGCGGCAGGCGGTGCAGTAGATGTCGGGGTCGTCCTCCGGCACCAGCCAGTTGCAGGCCCCCGAGAGGGCGTTGTTGCACAACCGGTAGCGCCGGCCGGGATCCGCGTAGGCGTGGAACACCGGGGCGCCGCCCATGAGCGGATGGGCCGAGTGGCCCTGCGGCTCCAGGGCCGAGACTTCGTGGACCGCGCAGACATAGCCCAGACGCCGGGCGCAGCTCTCGCAGGCGGTCGCCTCGAAGGTGACCGGCTGGTCGCAAGCCTGGCACTGGAAGATCTTCATCGTGCGGTCCCGGGCCGGCAGCGGGCCCACTGGGCGGTCAAGCGGGGCCGGGCGGCAAAGTTCCGGCCGGGGCGCGGCGGCGGAAGGGCGCCGCATGGAAATTGCTTGTCACGCGGTCTGTGTCGCATAACCGCCCGGCGGGGGCCGGCGTTCGGCCCGCCGCGGCGCCCGGGACCGGCGACGAGACCGCGTTCGATCCTTCCGATGGAGCCATCGTGTCGATCAAAGCTGCCCTGCACCACGTCACCCATTACCGCTACGACCGGCCGATCAGCCTCGGTCCCCAGGTGATCCGCCTGCGCCCGGCCCCGCACGCGCGCACCAAGGTCCCGGCCTACGCGCTCAAGGTGACCCCCGCCAACCACTTCCTGAACTGGCAGCAGGACCCGAGCGGCAACTGGCTCGCCCGCCTCGTCTTCCCGGAGAAGGCCGACGAGCTCAAGATCGAGGTCGATCTCACCGCCGACATGGCGGTGATCAACCCGTTCGACTTCTTCGTCGAGGATTACGCCCAGACCCACCCCTTCGCCTACGATCCCGACCTCGCGGAGGAACTGGCGCCCTACCGCGCCCTGGTCGACGCGGACGGCCCCGAGATGGAGGCGCTCCTCGCCCGGCTCCCGGAGGAGCCCAACACCGTCCTGTTCCTGGTGGCGCTCAACGGCCTGATCGCCGGCGAGATCGCCTACGGCGTCCGCATGGAGCCGGGCGTCCAGACGCCGGCCGAGACCCTGCGCCTCAAGAGCGGCTCCTGCCGGGACTCGGCCTGGCTGCTCGTGCAGGTGCTGCGCCGGATCGGCCTCGCCGCCCGGTTCGTCTCCGGCTACCTGCTCCAGCTCGTCCCCGACACCACCGCGGTCGACGGCCCGACCGGCGCGTCGGCGGACTTCACCGACCTGCACGCCTGGGCGGAGGTCTACCTGCCGGGCGCCGGCTGGGTCGGCCTGGACGCCACCTCGGGGCTGCTCACCGGCGAGGGCCACATCCCGCTGGCCGCCACGCCGCATTACCGCTCGGCGGCGCCGATCTCGGGGGCGATGGAGCCGGCCGAGACCACCTTCGATTTCGCGATGCGCATCACCCGGGTCGCCGAGACGCCGCGGATCACCAAGCCGTTCTCGGAGGCGGTCTGGGCGTCCATGGACGCGCTCGGCGAACGGGTCGATGCCGACCTCGCGGCGCAGGACGTGCGCCTGACCATGGGCGGCGAGCCGACCTTCGTGTCGGTGGACGATTTCGAATCGCCCGAATGGACCATCGCCGCCGTCGGCCCGACCAAGCGCGGCCGCGCCGACCAGCTGATCCGGCGCCTGCGCGACCGGTTCGGCCCGGGCGGCCTGCTCCATTACGGCCAGGGCAAGTGGTATCCCGGCGAGAGCCTGCCCCGCTGGGCCTTCGCCCTGTACTGGCGCAAGGACGGCAAGCCGATCTGGACGGACCCGGCCCTGATCGCCCCCGAGATGGCCGCGGGGGAGGCGGGCACCGCCACCATCGCGCAGGCCCGGGCGCTCGCCGACGCGCTGGCCCGCCGCCTCGGCCTGTCGGACTACGTGATCCCGGCCTTCGAGGACGGCGACCTCTGGGAGAAGAAGACCGCCGAACTGCCGGTCAACGTCACGCCGGCCGCGGCCCGGTCCGGCTCGGTGGAGTTCGACGCGCGGATCCAGCGGGTCTATGCCCGCGGCCTCGGGGAGCCGGCGGGCTACGTCCTGCCGCTGGCGAGCCTGCCCACCGGCAAGGACGGCGATGCCGACCGGGTCTGGATCTCGGAGATGTGGGACTTCCGCCGGGGCCAGGCCTTCCTGGTGCCGGGCGATTCGCCCCTCGGCTTCCGGCTGCCCCTGTCGTCCCTGCCCTACGTGCCGCCCGAGCACTATCCCTATTACCAGCCACAGGACCCCCTGGAGCCCCGCGGGCCGCTCGCCGGCGACCCGATGGCCAAGACCGTCGTCAACGGGTCCGGCATCACCGGCGTCGCGGTGCGCACCGCGCTGGCGATCGAGCCCCGGGACGGGATCGTGCGGGTGTTCATGCCGCCGACCCAGCGGGCCGACGAGTATCTCGAACTCGCCGCCCATCTCGAGGCGGCTGCCGCCGGATTGAAGCTGCCGATCCACATCGAGGGCTACGAGCCGCCCTACGACCCGCGCATCGGCCTGATCAAGGTCACCCCCGATCCGGGCGTGATCGAGGTCAACGTCCACCCGGCCGCCTCCTGGCGCGAAGCGGTGGCGATCACCACCGACCTCTACGCCGAGGCCCGGCAGACCCGGCTCGGCGCGGAAAAATTCATGGTCGACGGGCGCCATACCGGCACCGGCGGCGGCAACCACGTGGTCATGGGCGGCGTCACCCCGGACGATTCGCCGTTCCTGCGCCGGCCCGACCTGCTGAAGAGCCTCGTGCTCTACTGGCAGCGCCACCCGGCGCTCTCGTACCTGTTCTCGGGCCTCTATATCGGCCCGACCAGCCAGGCCCCGCGCATGGACGAGGCCCGCCACGACGGGCTCTACGAGCTCGAGATCGCGCTGGCCCAGATCCCGGCCCCCGACACGCCCAACATCCCGCGCTGGCTGGTCGACCGGGTGTTTCGCAACATCCTGGTCGACGTCACCGGCAACACCCACCGGTCCGAGATCTGCATCGACAAGCTCTACTCCCCGGACGGGCCCACCGGCCGCCTCGGCCTGCTGGAGTTCCGGGCCTTCGAGATGCCCCCGGACGCCCGCATGAGCCTCGCCCAGCAGCTGCTGCTGCGGGCGCTGGTGGCGTGGCTGTGGCGCGAGCCGCAGACCGGGGGTTGTGTCCGCTGGGGCACGAACCTCCACGATCGCTTCATGCTCCCGCATTTCCTCTGGTCCGACTTCCTCTCGGTGCTGGAGGATCTGCGGGTGGCGGGCTACGCTTTCGATCCGGTCGCCTTCGAGGCGCAGGCCCTGTTCCGCTTCCCCGTCTTCGGCACGGTCGAGCAGGGCGGGGTCCGGATGGAGCTGCGCCAGGCGCTGGAGCCCTGGCACGTGATGGGCGAGGAAGGGACCAGCGGGGGCACCGTGCGCTTCGTCGACAGCTCGGTCGAGCGACTGCAGGTCAAGGTCGAGGGCTTCGTGCCCGGGCGGCACGTCATCGCCTGCAACGGCCGCCGCCTGCCCATGGCCGGCACCGGCCGCGGCGGCGAGGCCGTGGCGGGCCTGCGCTTCAAGGCGTGGCAGCCGGCCTCCTCCCTGCACCCCACGATCCCGGCCCATTCGCCCCTGACCTTCGACATCCTGGATGCCTGGAGCGGGCGGTCCCTCGGCGGCTGCCGCTACCACGTCGCCCATCCGGGCGGCCGCAACTACGAGACCCACCCGGTCAACGCCTACGAGGCGGAGGGAAGGCGCCTCGCCCGCTTCGAGCCCCTCGGCCACACGCCGGGACGGGTCGAGATGCCGCGTGCCGAGGCCAGCGCCGAGTTCCCGCTGACCCTCGACCTGCGGACACCGGTCCCGCAATGATCCCCGATGTTCAGGCATCCGGGTCGGGATCGTGGTCCGGTCGATGGAGGGGGCAGACCAGACCTCCTACGCGCCCTCCCTCCCCCCTGTGCGGGGGAGGATGGCCCGGCCGTCAGGCCGGGTCGGGAGAGGGCAACCCGGCTTCCGAAGAGGGCGCAACCTTCATGCAGGCCGGTGCCTCGTTCTGCAGCGTCGCTCCCCCCTTGCGGGACTTCGTCCCGACCCGACTCCCTTCGGGGGCCTCCCTCCCCCGCACAGGGGGGAGGGAGGGCGCGTGGGGGCTCCGGACCGCCTCAACGATGAGCGGACTGCGCTCCCGAACCCGGTGTGTGGATCCGCAAGCCGCAATGACCGGGGGGCCGTGATGGAGGCGGCGCTCGCGGCAAGCCTCGCCCGGGCCGAGCCGGCGGAGGACCCGCGGGCGCGCGTCGCCCGCTGGACGGCGGATTACCGCCCCGCCCCGGGCCGGCCGGACGAGTTTTTGGGCCCGGACGGCCAGCCCCGCGGGGCGTGGCCGCGCCTGCTCGACCAGCTCGGCGGCCTCACGGAGCCGGAGATCACGGCCCGCTTCGTCGCGGCGGAGCGGCACATCCGGGACGCGGGCATCTCCTTCCGCATCGCCGGGGACCAGCGCGAGCACCCCTGGCCGCTCGGCTGCCTGCCCCTGGTGATCGAGGGGGCGGAGTGGGAGGCGCTGAGCGCCGGCATCGTCCAGCGCGCGGAGCTGATGGAGGCGATCCTCGCCGACGTCTACGGCCCGGGCCGGCTGGTCGAGGAGGGGCTCCTGCCCGCCGCGATCGTGGCCGGCACCCCCGAGTTCCTGCACCCGCTCCACGGCGTCGTCCCCCCCGGGGGCCATTACCTGAAGCTCTACGCCGCCGATCTCGGCCGGGGTCCGGACGGGCGCTGGCAGGTGCTGGCCGACCGGACCCAGGCGCCCTCGGGCCTCGGCTGGGCGCTGGAGAACCGCATGGTCCTGGCCCGGACCTTCCCGGACTTCTTCCAGGACCTCCATGTCGAGCGCCTGCCGGCCTTCTTCCAGGCGTTCCGCGACGGGCTGGCGCTCGGGGCCGAGCGCGCGGACCCGCGGATCTGCCTGCTGACCTCGGGCCCCTACAGCAGCACCTATGTCGAGCAGGCGGCGCTCGCCCGCTATCTCGGCCTGATGCTGGTGGAGGGGGACGACCTCGTCATGCAGGACGGCCGCCTGCACGTGCGCACCGTCTCGGGCCTGAAGCGGGCCGACGCCCTGTGGCGGCGGATCGACTCCGACTTCCTCGATCCCCTGGAGCTGAACCCGGCCTCGCGGCTCGGCGTGCCGGGCATCCTTGACGCCCTGCGCAACGGCTCCCTGGTGATGGCCAACATGCCGGGCTCGGGGCTGGTCGAGTCGGCGGCGCTCGCCCCGTATCTCGACGGCATCGCCCGCCGGCTGCGGGGCGAGCCCCTGCGGCTCGGCCACCCCCGGGCGTGGTGGTGCGGCGACCTGGAGGGCCTCGCCCACGCGCAGGCCAATCTCGACAGCCTGATCCTGCGCCCGGCCGCCACGCCCCAGCGGGGGGCGGGGCGCGACGCGATCCTGGCGGGCCCGGCCCTGGCGGCGGAGCGCGCGCAGGTCGTGGCGGCCCTGCGCGACCGGCCCTTCGACTACGTCGCCCAGGAGGCGGCGCCGCTCTCGACCATGCCGGGCTGGGAGCGCGGGGCGGACGGCCTCACCCTCGTGCCCCGCCCCTTCGTGGTCCGCGTCTTCGCCACCCGGACGCCGCTCGGCTGGCAGGTGATGCCGGGGGGCTTCTGCCGGGTCTCGGAGGGGGCGGATGTCGACCCGATCGAGATGCGGCTCGGCATCCGCTCCGCCGATGTCTGGGTGCTGTCGGAGAAGCCGGTCGCCGCGCCCCTGATCGGATCGCACGCGGCCCCGCGGGTGCGGCGGGTCGGCGGCCACCTGCCCGCCCGGGCCGCCGACGGCCTGTTCTGGCTCGGCCGCTACCTGGAGCGCGCCGAGGCGGTGATGCGGCTGGTGCTGGCCCATCTGCGCAGCGTCGGCGACGCGGTCGGGGCCGACATCTCCGGCGCCCTCGACACCCCGGCGGCCCTGGCGCTGCGCGCCCTCCTGCACGAATGGGGCGCCACCGGCGCGGCCGACCTGCCCACCGCCCGCCTCGCCCAGGAGGCCCTGGCCGGGCGCGAGCGCGCGGGCTCGGCCCGCGCCCACATCGTCTCGGCCCGCCGCAACGTCGCCGCCCTGCGCGCCCGGCTCTCCGGCGAGGCCTGGCGGGTGCTCGCCGACCTGAACGAGCTCCTGTCCCTCGATCCCGATCGGGCGCTGACCGAATCGCAGCTCGCCGGCCGCGCCGAGCGGGCGCTGAGCCACCTCGCGGCGCTCTCCGGCCTCACCCACGAGAACATGAGCCGGGCGGAGGGCTGGCACTTCGTCGAACTCGGCCGGCGGATCGAGCGGGCGATCAACACCTGCACCTTCGCGCTGGCCTTCGCCAACGACGAGGCGACCCCGGGCTGCCTCGGGGTGATGCTGTCGCTCTGCGATTCGCAGATCAGCTACGGGCGGCGCTACCTGCAGGGGGCGGCCCTCGACCCGGTGCGCGACATGGTGGTGCTCGACCCCTACAACCCGCGCTCGATCGCCTTCCAGGCGGAGGCGATCGCCCGGCACCTCGACGACCTGCCGGCGCTCTCGGCCGACGGCATCCCCGAGCCGCATCGCCGCCTCGCCTCCCGGATCCTGGCGGAGCTGCGCAGCGGCGAGGCCGCCGATTTCGACGCCGTGCGCCTCACCGCCCTGGAGACCGACCTGGAGCGCCTCGCCGACGGCATCGCGGCGCGCTACTTCCCCACCGGGCCGAATGCCCTGCGCCCCGAGAAGCTGACGGGACTGGCTTGATGACCTGCGCCGGCAACGCCCTCGCCTCGGGGACGGTCTGCAGCCCCTGCCGCGCCGCGCGGCCGCCGGGATGATCTACACGCTGCGCCACCGCACCACCTACCGCTACGGCAGGGCGGTGCGCTTCGCCCGCTGCGCCCTGCGGCTCAAGCCGCAGGACGGCGAGGGGCAGAGCGTGCTGGCGAGCGCCGTCACCATCGACCCGAGCCCGACCACGGCGGTGATGCGCCGGGACTATTTCGGGATCGACGCGATGGCGATCACCCTGGAGGTGCCCCACACCACCTTCAGCGTCGAGGCGCTCTCCACCGTGCGGGTCGAGCGCCCGACCCCGCCGCCGCCGGAATCCGGGATGGCCTGGGAGCGGGTCCGCGACGCCGTGGTGGCCGGGCGCGAGCTCGGCGGCCGGGCGCCGGTGCACTTCCTGTTCCCGACCGGCCGGGTGCCGCTGCTGCCTGCGGTGACCGACTATGCCAGGCCGAGTTTCGCGCCCGGCCGCAGCGCCTACGGGGCGGCCCACGACCTGATGCTGCGGATCGGCGCCGATTTCCGCTTCGATTCCAAGGCCACCACCGTCTACACGCCGCTCGCCGAATCCTTCGCCCTACGGGCCGGGGTCTGCCAGGACTTCGCCCACGTGATGATCGCCGCCCTGCGGGGCATGGGCCTGCCGGCCGCCTATGTCAGCGGCTACCTGCGCACCGTGCCGCCGCCGGGCCGCCCGCGCCTGCGCGGGGCGGATGCGAGCCACGCCTGGGTGGCGGTCTGGTGCGGCGCGGGCTGGCTCGGCCTCGACCCGACCAACGGCGTGGCCGTGCGCGACGACCACATCGTGGTGGCGCGGGGCCGCGATTACGGCGACGTCGCCCCCGTCGACGGCATCGTCAGCGGCTCGGGCAAGCAGCGCCTCAAGGTCGAGGTCGACGTGATCCCGGATACCGAGACGCAGGATCTCGCGCTGGTGGGGTGAGACGGCGTCCGGCTACGAAAACGCGACGGGCCGCGTCTTCGCCCTCCTCGCCTTGACGGAGTTCGACCCGCGTTCTTACATGTTACATGTAACTGGATGCGAGACTCGGATGGGCACGCCGGTCGTCGAGAGAGTTCGGAAGCGTCGAGAGGCATTGCGCGCGGCCGGGCTTCGGCCGGTGCAGATCTGGGTTCCGGACTCGAGCCAGCCAGGTTTCGCCGAGGAATGCCGGCGCCAGTCGTTGCTGGTGGCGGAGGCCGATGCGGCCGATGACGAACTGAACGCCTTCCTCGACGCCGCGCTCGCCGATCTCGACGATCCGGCCGAGCCGTGAAACGCGGCGATCTCGTCACCGTCGCCATGGCGGGGGATTTCGGAAAGCCGCGTCCGGCACTCGTGATCCAGGCTGACACCTTCGTGCAGACCAACTCGGTGACGGTCCTGCTGCTCTCGTCGACGCAAGTGGATGCCCCGCTGATCCGGCTGTCCGTGCAGCCAACACCCCAAAACGGCTTGAAAAGGCCGTCTCAGGTCCAGATCGACAAGGTCATGACGGTCAGGCGGGCGAAAGTCGGGCCGCCGATCGGGCGGCTCGATGACGTGACCCTGTTGGCCGTGACGCGGTTACTCGCGCTATTTCTCGGCGTCGCATAGCGTCGGCGGCTGCCGAACCCAGTCCTCACCACATCGTCTTCGCCGCCCGCTCCGGCCATTCCGCGTCGTAGCGCTGGCCGCCGATCTCTCCGGCGGTGAGCGCCGCAAGGATCGCCCCCGGGCTCGGCAGGCGTGCCGGATCGACGTGGGCGTCCGGATCCCAGAGTCGCGCCCGGATGATTGCCCTTGCGCACTGGAAGTAGATCTCGTTCACCGTGATCACGAGGGCCGTGCGCGGCGCGTGGCCGTCGACGCTGAAGGACGCCAGCAGATCCGGATCGGCCGAGATCAGGGCCGTGCCGTTCACCCGCAGGGTCGTGCCCGAGCCGGGGATCAGGAACAGCAGCGCCACCCGGGGATCGCGCACGATGTTGCGCAGGGAATCGATCCGGTTGTTGCCGCGCCGGTCGGGCAGGATCAGCGTGCGCGGATCGGCGACCCGCACGAAGCCCGGGCCGTCCCCGCGCGGGCTGCAATCAAGTCCCTCGGGACCGCTCGTCGCCAGCACCGCGAAGGGCGAGGCGGCGATCAGCGCCGCGTAATCCGGTGTGACCGTGGCCGCCACCTTGGCGGTGGAGGCGGGCGCCGGGGGCGTGTGGTAGATCGCCTCCAGCGCCGCGAGGCTGTCGATGATCACCCCGCTCACGCGACCGTCCCGCCGGCCGCGAAGGCTTCGTGCTCGGCCACCAGGGCGCCGGACAGGGCGGCGTCGATCAGCGCGCGGGTTTCCGCCACCCCGTAGAGCGCCACGAAGGAGCCGAAGCGCGGGCCCCGGGCCTCGCCGAACAGCACGTTGTACAGGCTCGTGAACCACGCCTGCGACACGCCGGGCCGCCCGTCCGGGCTCTTGGCCTTGCCGGACGTGTCGGGGAAGTGGCGCCGCCCGACCTCGTAGACCGCCGCCTGCAGGGCCTCCGGATCGGTGGAGCCGGCATGGCCCTCGAGCGTCTCCGAGAGATCCGCCAGGGCCGCCCGCTCCTCGGGCGTCGGTTCCCGGTAGGTCTTGGCGGGCCGCACGAAATCCGAAAAGTACTTCAGCGCGTGGACCACCAGCCGGTCGAGGCCCGGATGGGTCTCCGGCCCGGTCTGCGGCGCGTAGCGGCGGATGAAGCCCCACAGCACGGCCGGATCCTCGGTGTTGGCCACCGCGGCGAGGTTGAGCAGCATCGCGAAGGTCAGGCTCGCGCCCTCGACCCGCTCGGGCTCGGGCGGTTTGCCGGCGTGCAGGTGCCAGACCGGGTTGCCGAGCCGGAGCTTGGCGTCCTGGCCGGCATAGCGGTCGAGGAAGCCGATATACTCGTCCACGTGACGCGGGATCACGTCGAAGAACAGCCGCTTGGCCTCGCGGGGCTTGTTGTACATGAACAGGGCGAGCGAGTCCGGCGTGCCGTATTTCAGCCAGTCGTCGATGGTCAGGCCGTTGCCCTTCGACTTCGAGATCTTCTGGCCCTTCTCGTCGAGGAAGAGTTCGTAGTTGAAGCCCTCCGGGGGCTCGCCGCCGAGCGCCCGGGCGATCCTGCCGGAGAGCTTGACCGAATCGATCAGGTCCTTGCCGGCCATTTCGTAATCGACGCCCAGCGCCACCCAGCGCATCGCCCAGTCGGGCTTCCATTGCAGCTTGGCGTGGCCGCCGGTCACCGGGGTCTCGTAGCGCTCGCCCGTGGCGGGATCACGCCACACGATGGTGCCGCTCTGCGCCTTCACCGCGTCGATCGGCACCTGCATCACGTGGCCGGTGACCGGGTGGAGCGGCAGGAACGGGGAGTAGCTCGCCGAGCGCTCGGCGCGCAGGGACGGCAGCATGATCTCCATCACGGAATCGTAGCGCTCCAGCACCCGCAGTAGCACCGCGTCGAACCGGCCCGCCCTGTAGTAGTCGGTGGCCGAGGCGAATTCGTAGGCGAAGCCGAAGGCGTCGAGGAAGCGGCGCAGCTCGGCGTTGTTGTGCGCCCCGAAGCTGTCATGGGTGGAAAACGGGTCCGGCACCCGGGTCAGCGGCTGGTTGAGATGGGCGGTGAGCATCGCCCGGTTCGGGACGTTGTCGGGGACCTTACGCAGCCCGTCCATGTCGTCCGAGAAGGCGAGCAGCCGGGTCGGCACCGCGTCGCGGGTCAGAACCCGGAAGGCGTGCCGCACCATGGAGGTGCGGGCGACCTCCCCGAAGGTGCCGATATGCGGCAGCCCCGAGGGGCCGTAGCCGGTCTCGAACAGCACCTCGGTCTTGCCCGATTTCTCCAGCCGCGCCACGAGCTTGCGCGCCTCCTCGAAGGGCCAGGCGGCGGCGTTGGCGGCGGCCTCGATGGTGTCGGGGTCGAGGGTCAGGGCTGGGGGCGCGGCTTGCATGTCTTTTGGGATGAACGCGATGTGGACGCGCGCACCCTAGAGCGGTTCGCACCGGAGCGGAACGCCCGGCGGTGCAATGCGAAGACCCGCTCACCCGCAGGCGCCCTGTTGCGGGCGTGTCGCTCAAGCTATCGGCCGCCGCGCCGTGTGCCGGATGCTGCGCACGATGACTTCATCGGAACCGACGCGATAGGTCTGATGTAGGGGTAAGGTGTCACGACGATGCGCCGAATGCCACGCCGGTCAGTCGTCTGGCGGCGTCGGCACCCGCCGGATGATGGCGCGTGATATCGGCCAGCACGTGATCGAGCTGGCGCGCGGCGGTGCGGGTCAGCCGCAGCCTCACAGGCCATACTTCGCCCAGATGGCGCGGACTTCCGCATCGGTGGCATATTCGCCGCGGGCCTCCTCGGCGTCGGCTTCGTCCTGCTCCGCCGCCTCCTCCGGGGTGAACTGGTAGACCGAGTCCTCATCCCCCACGAAGGCCAGCATCAGGCGCGCGATCGCGTCCTCCAGGTCCGGAGACAGGTCGCGCGCCTTCGCCACGGCCTGTTCGAGAAGATCCGTCATGGTGCCTCCGACAGCCGAAGCCCGGCGGGCAGGGTTCCCGATTCCCCGCCGCGATGAAAGCCCTCAGAACGGGCTCACCGGGAAGAACCGCAGGTACAGTTCGGTGTACTTCCCGTCGTCCCAGACCCGCTGCAGCGCGTCGTCCAGCGCCCGGGACAGGGCCGCGTCCTCCTGGCGGGTGATCAGGCCGATCCCCTCGCCGAAATAGCGGTTCTCCAGGTAGTCGCCGCCGGTGAGCGCGCAGCACGCGTCCGCCTCCTGGCCGCCGACATAGAGGGCGAGGTTGAGGCCGTCGGCGAAGAGGTAGTCGATCTCGCCGCGCTTGAGCGCGCCCTCGGCCGCCGCAAGATCGGTGAAGTCCTTCGGGACGGCCTTCGGGAAGAACGCCTTGAGGTAGGCCGCGTGGGCGCTGTTGTCGATCACGCCGACGCTCCGGCCGGCGAGCGCCGCCGCCGAGGGGAGCGGCAGGCCCCTGTCGGCCCGGGCGGCGAAGCGGGCCGGCCACCGGAAATACGGCCGGGTCGTCAGGAATTTCTCCCGCAGCTTCGCCGTCAGGGGGATCGCCGCCGCGACCACGTCGCCCTGCTTGCCGTCCAGCGCGTCGAGCAGGGTGTCGAAGCGGCGCGCCTGCACCGTGCAGGGGATCGTCAGCTTCTCGCAGACGGCCCGGGCGAGCTCGACCACGAAACCCGTCGGGTTGCCGTCGGGGCCGGCGAAGTGCAGCGGCGGGAACTCGTCGTCGGTGAGGAAGCGGACCGCCCGGCCGGTCTGGGGCGCCTCCACCCGCTCGCCGCGGCTGCGCGGGTTCCAGAAATCCGGGACCGTGACGGCGGGGGTGCCAGGGGTGGCACTCTGCGGCTCCGGCGGCGCGGCGGCGGCGGGGCGCGGTCCGGTGCAGAGGGCGGCGGCGACCACGACCGCCGCGACCCGCCATGGGAATCCTGTCCGCCCGCCTCTTGACGGCGGGGCGGGGGCGATGCTCCTCTCGGAGCGCGGGGCTGGGGACTGGCTCACCCCCCTCCTCTATCACGACCTGGAGCCACCGGGGGAGCGCCGGCGTGCCGTTCCAGTCTCCCCACGCGTTGCCGCCGGAGATCGCGTTCCTGCGCGCCGAGGGCGTGGACGGGCGGTTGCTGGACCGGGCGGCCGCCGACGCGGCCGCGG
Organism: Methylobacterium sp. J-026; assembly: GCF_022829585.1. Classification (GTDB taxonomy): domain Bacteria; phylum Pseudomonadota; class Alphaproteobacteria; order Rhizobiales; family Beijerinckiaceae; genus Methylobacterium. The sequence continues at coordinate 3,963 of NZ_JAKSYC010000128.1, read as the reverse complement.
CCGGCACCGACGCGGCGACCGCGCTCCTGAATGCCGGCCTGATGGACGAGGCGGCGTATTACCGGGCCCTGGCCCGGGCGCTCGGCACCCCCTACCTCGACGGGCCGATCCCGTTCGGCCCGGGCCTGCGCTTCCCCGAGAGCCTGGTCGCCGGTCTCGCGCCCCTGGCGCTCGGGTCGGTTGTCCCGTCGGTTGTCCCCTGCGTGCTGGCGCCCCGCGGCCGGGTGATCGCCGACCTGCTCGACCGCCCGCGCCGGACCGGCCTGCCGGCCCTGACCAGCCCGACCCACCTGCGCGAGGCCGTGTTCGCCGCGATCCCCGCGCAGGTGGCGAATCACGCGGCCAACGACCTGGCGCGGCACGCGCCCGAGCGCGCGACCGCGCGGGAGCCGGCCTACTGGGGGCTGCTGGTCCTCGCCCTCGCCCTCGCCGCGGGGCTCTGCCTGTGCGCGGCGCTCCCGGCGCCCCTCGCCCGCGCGGTGCTGCTGGCCGGGCAGAGCCTGTTCCTGGCCATGACGACCTTCCGCATCGCCGCCCTGGTGATCGCGGCCCCGGTGACGGCCGAGGTGCCGCCCCTCGCCGATGCCGACCTCCCGGTCTACACGATCCTCGTCCCCCTCCACCGGGAGGCGGCGGTGGTGCCGGCCCTGCTCCGGGCGCTGGCGGCCCTCGACTATCCCCCGGCCAAGCTCGACATCAAGCTGCTGCTGGAGGCCGGCGACCGGGAGACCCGGGCGGCGCTCGCCCGCGTGCCCCTGCCCGCCCGGTTCGAGGTGATCACGGTGCCGCCGGGCGGCCCGCGCACCAAGCCGCGGGCGCTCAACGCCGCCCTGCCGCTCGCCCGCGGGGACCTGCTCACCGTCTACGACGCCGAGGACGCCCCCGATCCCGGGCAGTTGCGGCTGGCCGCCGCGCTGTTCGCGCGCCTGCCCGAGCGGACCGCCTGCCTCCAGGGCCGGCTCGTGATCGACAATGCCGGCGATTCCTGGCTCAGCCGCGCCTTCGCCCTGGAATATGCCGGCCTGTTCGACGTGCTGAACCCGGCGCTCGCGCGGTGCGGCCTGCCGGTCCCCCTCGGCGGCACCTCGATGCACCTGCGCACCCGGGTGCTGCGGGCCCTGCGCGGCTGGGACCCCGCGAACGTGACCGAGGACGCCGATCTCGGGATCCGGCTGGCGCTCGCGGGCTACACGGTCGGCGACCTGCCGAGCGCGACCATCGAGGAGGCGCCCGCCCGGTTCGGGCCGTGGCTCGCCCAGCGCACCCGCTGGCTGAAGGGCCTGGTCCAGACCAGCCTCACCCACGGGCGCCATCCGCTGGCCAATGCGCGCCGCCTCGGGGCGTTGGACATGCTCTGCGCCGTGGCCCTGGTTCCGGGCACCGTGGCCTCGGCGCTGGCCTATCCGGTGTGCCTCGCCGCGGCGGCCTGGGCCTTCCTGGTCCGCGAGATCCCGGCCGCCCCCGTCTTCCTCGACAATCTCGCCACGGGGCTCGCGATCACCCTGTTTGGGACCGGGCTCGTCGCCCTGATCCTCCCGGCCCTGCTCGGCTGCGCCCGGCGCGGCTGGGGCGACCTCGCCCAATCGGTCCCGTTGATGCCCGCCTATTTCCTCCTGGTCAGCGTGGCGGCGTGGCTGGCGCTGATCGAGCTGGTCCGCGCCCCCGAACGCTGGAACAAGACCCCGCACGGCCTGGCGCGCACGTCCCGGAGCGGCCGGCTGCGACCCGTGCGCGCCGTCCCGGCAACCGCCCTTCGGGACGAGGCCCCGGGTCACACCCGCGGGCAGCCCCCGGCGCGGGATCGCGCGTTCTCATGATCTGCATCCGCCCGGCGCGCTGAATCCGGCGCGACACTTCCAGCACAACACTTGCCGCGTAACACTTGCCGCGCAACACTTGCGGCTCTCGTGCCGTTGTCGTCCGAAAGCGGATGATCACCAATGGCCACGATCGCGATCCTGATCGGCACGCAGGCAGGGGCCCGGCTGCTGGCCGCCGCCTCCGAGCGGGAGGCGGCCCTGTCGGCCGAGGCGTTCCTGCTGCGCCTGCCCGTCCGGGCGCTGCCGGCCCCGCTCTGGGTGCAATGCGCCGACCCGGCGGTCAGCGGACGCCTCACCGGCTATCTCAACGCCCTGCAGGCCGAGCAGGTGCGCGAGCGCGCCGTCCGGACCTGACGCGTGCGCGGGTATCCGGCGGTCGTTGGCGTTCGACGGACGCGATGCCCGTCGCGACATCCGCCCATCGTTCCGGTTCCGGTTTCCGGGGCGATGCGCTAACGCCACCGGCATGAGCGAGACACGCGAGACGGGCCGATCCGGTGGCGCCGGGGCGCCCACCGGGGGGGCGCCGGCGGAGCCCCCCCTGGGCAGGCTCCTGGGCCTGATGGCGGTGCTGCGCGACCCCGTCCGCGGCTGCGCCTGGGACGTGGCGCAGACCCCGGCCAGCATCGTGCCCTACACGATCGAGGAGGCCTACGAGGTCGCCGACGCGGTGGCGCGCGGCGACCGGGACGACCTGCGCGACGAACTCGGCGACCTGCTCCTGCAGGTGGTGTTCCACGCCCGCATGGCCGAGGAGCAGGGCGCCTTCGCGTTCGACGACGTGGCCCGGGCGATCGGCGACAAGCTGGTGCGCCGCCATCCGCACGTGTTCGCGCCGGACGGGACGCTGCTTCCGGCGGGGTCGCCGCTGCGCGATCCGGCGCAGGTCGAGGCGCAATGGGCGGCGATCAAGGCGCAGGAGCGGGCGGCCCGGGCGGCGGCGGACTCCGCGCCGGACCCGCTGGACGGGGTCGCCCGCGCGCTCCCGGCTCTGGCCCGGGCGGAAAAGATCTCCCGGCGGGCGGCCGCCTACGGCTTCGACTGGGACGACGCCGCCCAGGTGGTCGGCAAGGTCCGGGAGGAGACCGACGAGGTCGCCGAGGCCCTGGCGGCGGCCGACCGGACGGCCGTCGCCGAAGAGATCGGCGACCTCCTGTTTGCGGTGGCCAATCTCGCCCGCCATGCCGGGATCGATCCGGAGGCGGCCCTGCGCGACGGCACCGCCAAGTTCGAGCGCCGCTTCGCCGCCATGGCCGCGCATCTGCGGGCGGCCGGCGGGGACCTCGGCCGGTCGGACCTGCCCGCCATGGAGGCCGCCTGGCAGGCGGCGAAGCGCGACGAGGGGGATCATCGGACCGGGTAGCGCATCGTCCCGAAAGGTGGAGACCGGCTTTCGGAACGAGACGATGCGGATCGGAAAGCGAGCGCATCGTCCCGAAAGGTGGTGGCCGGCTTCCGGAAGGGACGATGGGCCGGGCCGGCGCGACGATCCTGCGCGGGGCGCGGCGATCCCCGAGGGCTCGACAGGCCCCGACCGGCGGATATGTTCCGCCCATGCGTCTCGCCCTCCCCGCCTTCGCCGCCCTCGCGCTCGCCGCGTCCCTGTCCCGGCCCGCCGCAGCCGAGACGATCGTCCAGGGGCGGTTCGGCTGCCACAGCCAGGAGGTCACGGACCGCCTGTTCAAGCTGGTCATGGCGGGCGACGAGTCGGGCTTCGGGCAACTCCTGCGGGGCAGTCTCGCCAGCGGCGAGTGCCGGTCCTGGAAGCCCGGAGAGGCGGTCCGGCTGGAATCCCGGACGATGAGCTACGGCTGCCTCGCCCCGGAGGGCGCGCAGGACCGCTGCTACTGGACGCCGCTGAGCGCGATCGCGACGCCGAACTGAGATCGCCGGGGCCGGAACCCGGTCCCTCAGGCCGCCCGCACGGTGCTGAGGAACCTTTCGACCTCGGCCGAGAGCTGCTCGGCGTGGCGCGACAGGTCCGTGGCCGCCGTGAGAACGTGGTCGGCCGCCCGGCCGGTCTGCTCCGAGGCCTGGGCGACGCCGGCGATGTTGCCGGTGACCTGCTGCGTTCCGGCCGTCGCCTGGCCGACATTGCGCACGATCTCCTGGGTGGCCGCGCCCTGCTGCTCCACCGCCGCCG
>NZ_JAKSYC010000108.1 GCF_022829585.1 Methylobacterium sp. J-026 | reverse complement strand
GAGTGCCGTTTTCTTGGAATTTGTTTTCACTGCAATAGTTTTCAGCATTATTGCGTACATTCCTCAATTTTTGCTCGGCAATATATCGATAAGCGACGTTTTGTTATGCCATATACTGGCTCAACGGCCGGCAAACGCCGTGGTGATCGGCGGCGGGCTCGCCGCGGTCGCCACCGTGCCGATGACGACCGGCTGGTACGTGATCGGCGCCACCCCGGCCCGGCTCTACGCGCCGGAGCGCGACCCGAGCTTCTTCGTCGGCGCGGACGACCTGATCCGCTTCGAACCCGTCGATGCCGCGACCTTCGACGCGCTGCGCGCCCGCGAGGCGGCGGGCGAGCCGGGACGGGCAGCGGGCGCAGCTGTCCGAGCGGGCCTCGCAGCAGCAGGAGGAGATCGCCGGGCTGGCCGACCGTCATGAAGACCATCGGTTTATCCTGCACCGTCGCTCCCCTCTCCCGACCCCCTTCGGGGGCCACCCTCCCCCGCAGAGGGGGGAGGGAGAGCCGGCGCGATCTGCCTCGCCAGGAAGGAGCCTGACGCATGCTGACCTTCACCCTCCGGCGCGTCCTGGTCGCCCTGGCGGTGGCCTTCACGGTCTCGGTGGCGAGCTTCCTGCTCCTCCACCTCTCGGGCGACCTCGCCACCGCCATCGCCGGCCCCGAATCCACGGGCCCGCAGATCGAGGCGATCCGGCGGGAATACGGCCTGGACCAGCCCCTGCTCACCCAGTTCCTCACCTGGGCCTGGCGGGCGCTGCACCTCGATTTCGGCAATTCCTTCTACTTCCGCGAGCGGGTGATCGACCTGCTGGCCGCCCGCCTGCCGATCACGCTGTATCTCGGGTTCATCGCGCTCGGCGTGGCCCTGTTCGTGGCGATCCCGCTCGGCGTCATCGCCGCCGTGAAGCGCGACACCTGGATCGACCGGCTGGCGCTCGCCGTCTCGGTGCTCGGCCAGGCGATGCCGAGCTTCTGGTTCGGCCTGACCCTGATCCTGGTTTTTTCCGTCAACCTCCGCTGGCTGCCGGTCTCGGGCAACGCCACCTGGAAGAACTTCGTCCTGCCCGCGGTGGCGCTCGGCTACTACGCGATGCCCGCCGTGATGCGGCTGACCCGCAATGGCATGCTGGAGGTGCTGGCCTCCGACTACGTCCGCACCGCCCGGGCCAAGGGGCTGCCGCCCCGCAAGATCCTGGTGCGGCATGCCCTGCGCAACGCCGTGATCCCGGTGATCGCCCTGTCGGCGGTGCAGTTCGGCTTCATGCTCGGCGGCTCGATCGTCATCGAGGCGGTGTTCTCGCTCCAGGGCCTCGGCCAGCTCGCCTGGGAATCCATCGCCCGCAACGACTTCCCCGTCGTCCAGGCGATCGTGCTGGTGCTGGCCATGATCTATATCGGCCTGACGCTGGCGGCCGATCTGCTGAACGCCTTCCTCGATCCGCGCCTGCGCCAAGCCTGAGGTCGCGATGAGCCTGCCCCCCGACACGGCGGCGCTCGCCGCCCCCGCCCTCCCGCCGGACGCGCCGATCGCCCTGGCGCCGGTCCCGTCCCCCACAGGGATCGTCCTGCGGCGGGGCCTGCGCCACGGCGGGTTCCTGATCGGCGCCGGTATCCTCGGCCTGATCGTGCTGGCGTCCCTCGCCGCGCCGCTGATCGCCCCGCACGACCCCTACGCGCAGGACGTCTCCCGCCGCCTGATCCCGCCGATCTGGCAGGCCAAGGGGAGCTGGGACCATATCCTCGGCACCGACAAGCTCGGGCGCGACTATCTCAGCCGCCTGCTCTACGGCGGCCAGATCTCCCTGCTGATCGGGGTCTCGGCGGCGCTGATCTCCGGGCTGATCGGCACCGTTCTCGGATTGTGTGCCGGCTATTTCGGCGGCTGGGTCGACGCGGTGGTGAGCTACGTGGTGACCACCCGGCTGGCCATGCCGGTGGTGCTGGTGGCGCTGGCCATGGCGGCCCTGGTCGGCGGCTCCCTGAAGGTGGTGGTGCTGGTGCTGGGCTTCCTGCTCTGGGACCGCTTCGCCGTGGTGACCCGGGCCGCCACCCAGCAGATCCGCGACCGGGATTTCGTCAGCGCGGCCCGCGCCGCCGGGCTCACCGACCTGCGCATCGTCCTGCAGGAGATCCTGCCCAACATCATGAACGCGCTGATCGTGGTGGCGACCCTGGAGATGGCCCACGCGATCCTGCTGGAGGCGGCCCTGTCGTTCCTCGGCCTCGGGGTGCAGCCGCCCCTGCCGTCCTGGGGCCTGATGATCGCCGAGGGCAAGCAGTACATGTTCTTCCAGCCCTGGGTGATCACCATCCCGGGCGTGGCGCTGCTCCTCCTCGTGCTGGCGATCAATCTCCTAGGGGATGGCCTGCGGGACATCACCGCCCCCGAGGCGCGTCACTGACGTGGCCGGCCGGCACGGCACCAAAATGTTTCACGGGAAACACACCATGATGCGAGACGCCGCCATCGCGCGCGCCACTGAGGCCTTCGACTCGGGCGCGTTCCTCGCGCTCCTGCGGGAGGCGGTGGCGATGCCCACCGAGAGCCAGGCCCCCGGGCAGGAGGCGGCTTTGCGCGCCTATCTCGACGCCTTCGTCACGCCCTTGGTAGAACGCCTGGGCTTCGAGCCCCCGAAAACATTCGACAACCCGGACGGGGTGCACGGGCCGTTCCTGATCGCCGAGCGGCACGAGGGTTCGGGCCTGCCCACCGTCCTGATCTACGGCCACGGCGACACGGTGCGGGGCTATCCCGAGCAGTGGCGCGCGGGGCTCGGCCCCTGGGAGATCGTGGTCGAGGGCGACCGCTGGTACGGCCGCGGCACCGCCGACAACAAGGGTCAGCACGTCCTCAACCTCGCCGCCCTGGAGCAGGTGATCGCGGCCCGCGACGGCCGCCTCGGCTTCAACGTCAAGCTGCTGATCGAGATGGGCGAGGAATCCGGCTCCCCGGGCCTGCGGCCGTTCTGCCGGGCGCAGGCCGAGGCCCTCCGCGCCGACGTGCTGATCGCCTCGGACGGGCCGCGGCTCAATGCCGAGCGTCCGACCCTGTTCCTGGGGTCCCGCGGCGCCTACAATTTCGAACTGTCGCTGAACCTGCGCGAGGGCCCCCACCATTCCGGCAATTGGGGCGGGCTGCTGCGCAACCCCGGCACGGTGCTGGCCTCGGCCATCGCCTCGATGGTGGATGCAAGCGGCGCCATCCGGGTGGAGGCCCTGCGGCCGCCGCCGATCCCCGAGGGCGTGCGCGCGGCGCTTCGTGACATCCGGGTCGGCGAGGACCCGAGCGCGCCGACGATCGATGCCGATTGGGGCGAGCCGGGGCTGACCCCGGCCGAGCGGGTCTTCGCCTGGAACACCCTCGAGGTGCTGGCCTTCAAGACCGGCGATCCGGACGGGCCGCTCAACGCCGTGCCGCCCCACGCCAAGGCGACCCTGCAGCTGCGCTTCGTGGTCGGCACCGACTGGCAGAACCTCATCGCGAACGTGCGCGCCCATCTCGACGCGCACGGCTTCCCGATGATCGCGGTCCGGCCGGCCCGCGCCGCGGAGGTCTTCCAGGCGACGCGGCTGCCCGTTGAAGACCCGTGGGTCGAGTGGGCCCTGGAGTCGATCGAGGCAAGTTCCGGAAAAAAGCCGGCGCTGCTGCCCAATCTCGGCGGCTCGCTGCCGAACGACGCCTTCTCGGAGATCCTGGGGCTGCCGACCCTCTGGGTGCCGCATTCCTACCCGGCCTGCCGCCAGCACGGGCCGGACGAGCACATGCTCGCCGCCAGCACCCGCGAGGGCCTGGCGATCATGGCCGGGCTGTTCTGGGATCTCGGCGAGGCCGGGCCCGACATCCTCCGCCGCCGCACCGCGAGGGCCTGAACCATGAGCGAGCCGGTCGTCCGCATCCGCGATCTGACGATCGCGCTCCCGAAAGGTGCCGACCGGCCCCACGCGGTCGAGGGCCTGAACCTCGACCTCGAATCCGGAAAGATCCTCTGCGTGGTCGGGGAATCGGGCTCGGGCAAGTCGATGAGCGCCTACGCGCTCACCGGACTCCTGCCCCGGGCCCTGAAGCCGACCGCCGGTTCGATCCTGTTCGAGGGCCGGGACCTCCTGACCCTCGACGAGTCCGCCTGGCGGCGCCTACGGGGCCGGCGCATCGCCATGGTGTTCCAGGAGCCGATGACGGCCCTGAACCCGGTGATGCGGATCGGCGACCAGATCGCCGAGATGTTCGAGGCGCACAACCTGCTCACCCGGGCCGAGCGGCAGGCCAAGGCGGTGGCGCTCGCCACCGAGGTCGGGCTGCCGAACCCCGCGGAGGCGGTGCGGGCCTACCCGCACCAGCTCTCCGGCGGGCAGCGGCAGCGGGCGATGATCGCCATGGCGCTGGCCCTGGAGCCCTCCGTCCTGGTCGCCGACGAACCGACCACGGCGCTCGACGTCACCACCCAGGCCCAGATCCTCCGGCTGATCCGCGACCTGCAGCGCGAGCGCGGGATGAGCGTCCTGTTCATCACCCACGATTTCGGCGTGGTCGCCGAGATCGCCGACCACGTGGCGGTGCTCCAGCGCGGACGCCTCGTGGAATCGGGCCCCGCAGACTCGGTGCTGCGCGACCCGCAGGCGCCCTACACGCGGGCGCTGCTCGCCGCGGTCCCGAGCCTGACCCCGCCGCCGCGGCCGCCCCTGGGGGAGGCCCCCGTCGCCCTGTCGGTGCGCGGCCTCGCCAAGACCTATTCCACGAAGGGCCGCCTGTTCGGCAAGCCGCGGGTCGTGGCGGCGGTCCAGGATGTCACCTTCGACGTGCGCCGGGGCGAGACCCTGGGGCTGGTGGGGGAATCGGGCTCGGGCAAGTCGACCACCGCGCGGCTGGCGATCCGCCTGATCGAGCCCGATGGCGGCACGGTCCGGCTGGGGGCGCTCGACTACACGGCCCTCGGGAAGGCCGCGCTGCGGGACAAGCGCAGCCGCATCCAGATGATCTTCCAGGACCCGTTCGCGTCCCTGAACCCCCGGCGCACCGTCGAGCAGATCATCACGGCGGGCCCGATCGCCCACGGGGTGCCGGCCGCGGAGGCCCGGGCGCGGGCGCGAAACCTCCTCGACCTCGTCGGCCTCGATCCCAAGGCCGCCGCCCGCTACCCGAACGCCTTCTCGGGCGGCCAGCGCCAGCGCATCGGCATCGCCCGGGCGCTCGCCATGGAGCCGGACGTGCTGGTGGCCGACGAGGCGGTCTCGGCGCTCGACGTCTCGGTCCAGCGGCAGGTGCTGGACCTGCTGGAGGACCTGAAGCAGCGCCTGTCGCTCGCCATGCTGTTCATCACCCACGACCTGCGGGTGGCGGCCACGATCTGCGACCGGATCGCCGTGATGCACCGGGGGGCCGTCGTGGAGATCCGGGGCACCGCCGAGCTGTTCGCCGCGCCGGAGCACGCCTACACGCGCAGCCTGCTGGCGGCGGTGCCCGGTGCCGGCGTCGCCTGACGGCGGCCCGGGCCTGGATCGGGCGCATCTGGGACGCTGAGACAAGTTTTTTGGACGGACTTGCCCTGTCCCGCTTCGGACGTTTCGGTAGGATGCGCCGTGTCGAGGGTCGAGCACCCCGGCGGATCCACGGCTGAACCCGCTATCCGTCCTCGCTCGCAGCTCGAACGCGGACGGGAATATTGCAGCGTGTCGATCTCAGACCAGCCCGACGATATCCGGCGCAACGCCAAGCGCTCCGTGCCGACGGTGACGCCGGCGCAGCGCCGCGGGCCCGAGAAGCGGATCGCGCGCTGGATCGGCGCGGGCCAGCGCAAGCCGGGTCGGCCCGGCGCGGACGCCGCGTTCGGGGTCCCGGCGGGCGAGGGTCCGGCGGGCCAGGTGATCAAGCTGAGCTGGGCCGACACCTTCGGCCGGCCCGCACGCCCCGATCTCGGGCGCTCGCTCCGAACCGCGCCGGAGACCGCGCAGGTGCTGCCGTTCCAGGGCCCCGCGGACCGGACAGCGTCCGCGCCGCGCCGCGGCGGCGATCAGCCGTCCGTGCCGGTCCTGCGCTGATCGACCCGGCCGCCGGGGACGCCGAGGCCGATCGCCTTGGCGAGCGCCGAGCGTTGCGCGGCGTAGCCCGGGGCCGTCATCGGGTAATCCTCCGGTAGGCCGTAGCGCTCGCGATACTGATCCGGCGACAGGCCGTGGGCGGTGAGGTGCCGCTTCAGGGTCTTGTAGGACCGGCCG
>NZ_JAKSYC010000103.1 GCF_022829585.1 Methylobacterium sp. J-026 | reverse complement strand
AAATCGGCGAGATGGAAGCCGCCGGACTGCGGCGTGGCGTAGCTGAACAGAGAGCAGAGAGCGAGCCGGGTGGGCGGCATGGTCCGGCGCCAGATCAGGCACGCAGCCATGGCGAGTTGCACGCACGGGATCCTAGCTACGTCGGTTTTCAGTTCCGGAGTGAGGATGATCCCGCCGAGCCCCCAGAGCGGGACCAGGAAGAAGCCGAGCGTGCAGCGAACCAACAGCTCGGTGTCGATGCGGATGCGGGTTGTGACACGGTCGAGCGCATTCAGGAGAGCGCCGCCGAGCGAAGTGCCCTCGGCCAGGCAGCCCGCCATCAGGCAGACCAGGGCGAGCCCCGTCAGCCACTCGAAGTTCGGGCATAGCACCTGCTCGAGGCCGCGCGGTTGGCCGGCGACATCATAGGCGCAGAACCACTTCACGTGCGCGCTGGC
>NZ_JAKSYC010000102.1 GCF_022829585.1 Methylobacterium sp. J-026 | reverse complement strand
GGTGGCCGAGGTAGCGCATGAACCGCGCCTGGTAGACCGCGTGGATCGGGCCGATGCCCATCGAGCCGGTCGGCACCTGCCAGAAATACGGCATCAGCTGCGCGTCCCGAGCCGCCGGGCCCTCTCTCAATCGGTCTTGCTGAAAGCCAGGAACCCATCCGTTCGCGCGTCACTCGACCGATCTGCCGGGTCTCGCTGATCGGGACGCGGAACAGCCTCGTGCACAGCGAGGGCGGCGGGCTGACGGCGGTGGTCGGGCTCGAGGACGTGGTGGTGGTGTCCACCCCCGACGCGGTGCTGGTGGCGTCCAAGGCCCATTCGGGCCAGGTCAAGGAGCTGGTCAACGCGCTGCGGGCGGCCGGCGAGCCGGAGGCGGACGCGCATCTGCGGATGTACCGGCCCTGGGGCTGGTACCAGCGGATCGACATCGGCGAGCGCTTCCAGGTGAAGCGGATCCAGGTGGTGCCGGGGGGGCGGCTGTCGCTGCAGAAGCACTTCCACCGGGCCGAGCACTGGGTGGTGGTGCGCGGCACCGCCGAGGTGACGATCGACGATCGGGTGGTTCTGGTCCACGAGAACGAGGCGATCTACCTGCCGATCGGCTCGATGCACCGGCTGGCCAACCCGGGCAAGATCCCCCTGGAGCTGATCGAGGTCCAGGTCGGCTCCTACACCGGCGAGGACGACATCATCCGCGTCGAGGATATCTACGGGCGCTAGGGCGCCCTCCACCGGCGCTCAGCGCCGGCACGGGGCCGCCCCCACGGCGCGCATACGCCCCCATATCCCTGGCCGCAGTCGCATCCCTCCAAGTCCCCAGGCCGCGCCGCAGCAGACCCGATGATCCAAGCGCCCCCCCCTCAACACGCGAGCACAGACGGCGCGGCGTCCGGATCGGCGGGCGGCGACATCGAGGGTTTCGTCGACACCTTCAGCGGCCATCGTCTTGCAGGCTGGGCCCACGATCGCAGCGCACCGGGGCGCCGGCTCCGTATCGAGATCGTCAGCGGTGACGACGTCCTCACGGTGACGGCCGACGAGGAACGCAAGGACGTGGCGGCGGCGGGCCGAAACGACGGCTTCTGCGGCTTCTCGGCAGCCCTGCATCTCGATGCCGCCGGGCGCGACCTGATCCACGTCCGGGAGGCCTCGACCGGAACCCCGCTCTCGGGATCGCCGATCGATCCCGCCGCGGACAGAGCGCCCGCCCCGCCGATCCCCTGCGGGATCGAGGGCTACATCGATTTCGTGGATGGCAATCGCATCGTCGGCTGGATCCACGATCGGACGATACCGGGGCGGCGTCTGCACGTCGCCGTCAGCGCCGGCGACCTCACGGCCACGCTCGTCGCCGACCAGTTCCGCCAGGACGTCGCCGCGAGCGGCCTGAACGACGGCTATTGCGGCTTCGAGTTCGCCTTCGACCGTCGCGCCGTCGGAAGGCGCCTGATCCACGTTCGCGAGGTCTCCCTGGGACTCGAACTCGGCGGCTCGCCGTTCCGGCCGGATCTGCTCAACCGCATTGCCACGCTCGGCAACGGCAGGGCGCTCGACCTGCTCCGCACGGAAGCGGTGCGCATCCTCTCGACCGCCGCCGGAGGCCGGTCGTGAGCGGTTTTGACGGCGGAGGCAGCGCCGAAGGTTCACGACATCGGTCGCGCCGCCAGCTCGATCAGCTCCTCGAGACGGCGCGGCCCGATCAGGACCCCGAGGGTCTGATCACGCGCTACGTCGCCTTCGAAGTGGCGCGGTCGGAGCGCCATCGGGACTTCGTTCCGGATGGCGACCTGATCGAGCGGATGCGGGTGTTGTACTGGTATCTGACGGAGAGCAACGTCTACCACCGCCTGCCCGTACCGCTCTCTCGGAGCCAGATCGACTTTCTCAACGCGCCGATGCCGCTGCTCGGATTGGCCGCGGAGGTGAGCATCGCCGCGTACGCCTTCATCACGCAGGACTTCGAGCCCGGCATCGATCTCCATGATGTCGCCGCGCTCAGGCGGGCACTCTACTGGTGGGCCGTCGAGCGCGCAGCGCAGATCTGCCCCGGCGGCGATTTGATCACGCCGGCCCAGGTCCGGGTGCTGTGCGCCGCCGACGACAGCACCGCAGCCCGCGATTTCGCGCTGACCTATTTCCTGCGCACCTACCACGCGTCGGACGCCGCCCTCCAGGCCCTGGACCTGAATTCCGACGCCGGACGCGCGACGCTGGTCGCGATCGTCCTGCTGCGCGCCCTGGAGAAGCCGCATCTCGTGCGCCTTCTGCCCTGGAACACCGTATCGCCCCTGTTGCACAGCATTGAGCGCGATCGGAGCCCCCTCCTCACGGATCTGCTCGCGGTGGCCCTGGGACAGCCGGGTTCGCCGGACTCCGCGCGCGCCGAAGGCCTGAGCGCCCGGATCCGCGCCCGATACGGGGATCACGGCCCGAATGCCCGCGCATCCCTCCGGCCTGCGCCCCTCGAAGGCGGGGCCGGCCTGCCGTTTCTGCGCGATCCCCGGTTCAGCGACGGTCCGGAAGCCGGAGTCGCGGTGATCGGCCCGACACGCGCGACGTCGGGGCTCGGCCAGGCCATGCGGCTGTCCCTCGAGATCCTCGAGAGCGCCGGCCGATCACCGGCGCAGCTCGATTTCTTCCCCGGCAATCCCGCCCCGATCGGGTTCACGGCCCGCGCGACGCCAGCGCCCCGTCTCGAACGACCGCGTCGGATCAACCTGATGCATCTCAACGCAGAGGTCGTCCCGCACGCCTTCGCCCTCCTGGATCGCCGCATCACCCAGGATTCGTACAATATCGGCTACTTCTTCTGGGAGCTCGACACCGTTCCGGAAAGCCACCGCCTCGCCCTCGATCTGCTGGACGAGATCTGGGTGTCGTCGGAATACAATCGCGAGACGTACGCGCGCGCGACCGCGACACCCGTCTACAACGTCGGCATGGCCGTGGAAGCGGTCGCCGACGTGTCTCCAATGCCGCGCGCCGGCCTCGGATTACCGGATGAGGCGTTCGTGTTCCTCGCCACGTTCGACTCGTTCTCGTTCGTCGAGCGAAAGAACCCGCTCGGCGTGCTCAAGGCGTTCCAGGCCGCTTTCCCAGCCTCCGCCGGCGAGCCGGTGGCGCTCGTTCTGAAAACGCAGAACCGGAGCCGCATCGTGAGCGCCGAGCAGCTGCGGACCTGGACGTCGATCGACGCCCTCGCTGCCCGCGACCCCCGGATCACCATCCTCGATCAGACGCTGAGCTACGACGCCCTCATCGGCCTCAAGAGGTGCAGTGACGCCTATGTCTCGCTGCACCGTTCCGAGGGCTGGGGCTTCGGCCTCCTGGAGGCCATGCAGATCGGGTTGCCGGTCATCGCGACCGGCTATTCGGGCAATATGGACTTTTGCTCGCCGCAGACGGCCTTCCTGGTCGATTACACGTTGGAACGTCCGCTCCCGACGGATTACGTCTATGTCGAGCGTGCGAGCCGTTGGGCGGAGCCGTCGATCGACGCGGCGGCCACGGCGATGCGGACCGTGTACAGCGCCCCCGCAGAGCGGCAGGCGCGCGCGACGGCTGCGCGGCTCCGGGTGCGGGAGGATTTCAGCGTCGCAGCGATCGCGCGCCGCTATGCGGCCCGGCTCCAGGCGATCGAGGCCGCGCACGGCCTGCAGGGGTAGCGGGCCGGGCATCGCGGCGCCGCGCGACGGCCGGGCCGAGCGGCGCCGCGTCCGTCAGGATCCGGCCGGCGCCTCGACCGATCCGGCAGCACCGAAGGGCCCGGGAACGGCCTCAGCGCCCGCCCCCTCCGGAGAAGCCGCCGACATTGCCCGACAACGTACTGGACGTCCCCAGGGGCAACCCGTTCACGTCGGTATCCAGATTCTGCTGCGGATCGGAGAGACCGCCGGGGGCCGGATTGAAGGGCTGGATCGGTTCCGTGGCCGGGCGACCGCCCGCCAGCGGACGCGTGACCCGCTCCGGCCGGACGCTGTCCATGCACAGATCCTGGCAGAGCGGTACCATCAGGTCGGTAGGCTGACAGATCGGCCTCGAGACGCCTTCGACGCAGGTGCAGCGACAGAGCGCCAGGGCCGGCGTCGGCAGGAGAAGGAGTGAACAGCCGAGCAGAAGCAGGCGCATGGCGACCGGTCCAAGGGCCCATTCGGGCAGGGCAAGAGTGTAGCAGCCGGGCCGTTCGTTGGCACCTCCGCGTTTCCCAATCGGGGCGCCCCCTTTCGGGGTCACGGGCCGCACGACGGCTGGTGCAGGACAGGCGCAGCGCTCCGCCGGACGCCCGGGCCAAACGCCAATCCCCGGACGAGGGGGACCTCGCGCCGGCCCGTCGCTCACCCGGTCACGGCACAGGCCCTCAGAAGACATGCACCTTGTCGAGGTGCAGGAATGCGCGTTCCGCCAATTGCAGGCGCACGTACCGGGCACGCTCACCCGCGAGCGGAACCTGCAGCGGTCGGCCATCCGCGCCCCCGAACGTGCGGCCGGCCTGATCGTGCACGCGGCGCCAGGTCTCTCCGTCGTTCGACAGGAGTACCTGCAGCGTCCGCGAACGCTCCCGCGCGCAGTCCATGCGGTTGTAGACCCGCACCTCGTTCAGGGCCTGGATCGCCTCCAGATCCACCTGCCACCAGGGGGCGTCCTCGATGTCGGTGTGAAATCCGGGCCGACCGGTCAACGGACCGTTCACCCCGCCCTGCGGCCCGTTCGCCACGTCGAAGTAGGACCACTCGCACAGGCTGCTCTGCGCCGCCGGCTTACCCGCGCTGATCACGCCCTCATAGTCCGGCAGGTTGATGCCGCCCCGCTTCGGCCGGCAATAGAACGCCTCGCCATGGCCCGCACCGTCGAGGCGCAGCCAGCGCAGGCGCAGATCGAAGCCCTTCAGGAAGGCGGTGACCTCGTCCAGCGTGCACCCGCCCTCGTAGAGCGGCGTCTCGCTGACCTCGATATAGACCCCGTCCAGGGCCGTCAGGGTCCGCGTCGCCCCCTGGAGCACCCGCAGGTCGGAGCCCTGCGCGTCGATCACCAGGAGGTTCGGCACCCGGTCCGGGCTGTGCTCGGCGACGATCCGATCGACGGTGGTCGTCACCATCCGTTGGGCACCGGTGTAGACGATGTGCGGGTGGTGCTCGGCATGGGCGCCGAGCGCGAGCAGGCTCGACGACTGGCCGCCGTTGCTCGCCACATTGAACAGGACCTCGTCACCCGCGCGTTCCGCACACACCGCACGGATCGGCCGGTGGAACGGCATGCTGGCGAGGTTGGCCTCGAGGATGGCGAAGGCCGAATCGACGGGCTCGACGTACAGGCACGGGCTCGCGCCGCTCGCCTCGTAGTCGTTCCGCTCCTGGCCCTCGTTGGCCCCGACGTGGAGAATGCTCTCCACCCAGTGGCCGTTGTGGTTCATCTGTTCCAGGGCTTCCAGCATAGTTCACTCGCAGTAGCGGATACGACATCAATCGTGCTGAGCGACGCCGTCGCCGAGCACGCTATTAGAAGGCATCAGCCTGTTTTCGTAGCCTTGATGGCCAATCCTGAAACTGTTCGTCGCGAACCGGCGAGGTGCCCCGGCATTGGGGCGAGGGCAAGGCCGCTGGCGATGCGGTGCGTTCGGCGAGCCGATCCCGGCCGTCCCCCGGAGGGAAGGGGACCGATCGCCCACGGTATCCCTGACCGATCGGCGGCCCCATCTGGACCGCTGCCCCGGATCGGATCATCAAGGCCGGGAGACAGAGAGGGGCCTGGCCGGTATCGGACAAGCGGGGACGGCTGCTCGCGGGCGGCGCAGCTCCGGCGTCCGTTCGCAGCGACCTCGGCGCGAGAACATTCAGAGCCATGCCTGTCACGATCGACGACCGCGGTGCGAACAATCAGGTCGATGCACCGGATGGGTTCCTCGAGACCTACGAGGGAACGATCACGTTCGAGGGCCACCACAACCACGTGGCGATCGGGCGTGGGTCGAGCGGCAACGGCCTGGCGATCCTGTGCCGGTCGCACGGGACGATCCATGTCGGCGACCATGTCCGCCTGGAGACGCTCCGGGTCTATCTGCTCGCCACCGCCAAGCTGATCATCGGCGAACACACCGCCTTCGTGGGTGACGCCTCGATCGCCGCGCACGAGGCGCGGGACGTCACCATCGGCCACAATTGCCTGATCGCGGGCGGGGTGAGCTTCACGGTCAGCGACATGCATTCGATCGTCGATGTGGATACCGGCGAGCGCGTGAACCCGCCCCGGCCGATCCATGTCGGGCATCGGGTCTGGCTCGGGACCCGGGCGACGCTTCTGAAAGGCACGACGATCGGAGACGGCTCGATCGTCGCCGCCAATGCCCTGGTGAGCGGCGCGGTCCCGGCCAACGTGCTGGTGGGCGGCGTCCCGGCCAAGGTCCTGCGCACCAACGTGACGTGGCGCAACGATCTGATCTGAGGCCGGACCGATCGGCCGCCACGCCTCAGTACCGCCACCTTCCCGGGGCCAACCGTCTCTGCGCTGCAAACCGAAGGGACGCCGGTGGCTTTCTTGCACGACCTGCCGATCACCGACCTGATCGCGCATTATGGCTATCTCGCCATCTTCATCATCATCACGCTGGAGAGCGCCGGTCTGCCCCTGCCGGGCGAGACGGTCCTGCTGACCTCGGCGGCCTATGCCGGCAGCACCGGCAACATCAACATCGCCGCCGTGGTGGCGATCGCGGCGACCGCCGCCATCCTGGGGGACAATGCCGGCTACTGGGTCGGCCGCCGCTGGGGCCTGCCGCTGCTGCTCCGGAAAGGCCACCTCATCGGCCTCGACCACGGCCGGCTCAAGCTCGGCCAGTATCTCTTCCGCCGGCACGGCGGGAAGATCGTGTTCTTCGGCCGCTTCACCGCGATGCTGCGTGCCTACGCGGCGGTGCTGGCCGGCGTGAACAAGCTCGATGCGCGCCGCTTCATGGCCTTCAACGCCCTGGGCGGCGTGGCCTGGGCGGCGATCATGGGCTTCGGCGCCTACCTGTGCGGACGGTCGATCGAGAACGTCATGGGGCCGGTCGGCCTCGGCCTGCTGGCCTTCGTCCTGCTCGGGGCGGTGGCGCTGTGGCTGTTCATGCGCCGGCACGAGGCCCGCCTGATGGTCGCCGCCGAGGCCGCGATCCCGGGCCCGCTCACGGAGGGGTCGACGCCGGCTTCCGCAGCGCCCCAGGGCGGCCGGGATGAGACGCCGGCGACGCCGTTGCAGCGCGGCCGTTCGGCGCAGCAGGACTTCGAGGACCAGATGGCCATGCTCCTCAGCCAGGAGACGGCCATCCCCGCTGGGGGCGCTCCGGCCGCCGAGCGGAGCCCCGCCAAGGCCGTGCCCTGGTGGTTCAAGGCCCCCCTTTGTCTCCTCCTGGCGACCGTCGGCATGGCGGCGGCGTCGTGGCGCGATGGCGTGACGGGCGGCCTCTACGGATACCTCGCCGGCCAGGTCGGCATCCTCGGCGTCGGGCTCATCCTGGCCGTGCCCGCTCTCCTCTTGCTGGTGCTCCGCCAGCGCCTGCGACGCCCGCGTCCGGCCACGGACGCCGGTGCAGGACTCCCCGGATCGACCGGCTTGGCGGCCTGACGTCGCCCCCGGACGATCCCACGCATCCCCCTCGTCCTGAGGCGCCCGAGCGCAGCGGCGGCCTCGAAGGAACCCTCCGGCCGGCCGGCGCGGGCCTCTCGGGATGAGGCAGTGGCTCGGATCACCCTCCGCCCCGGACGGGCCGGCCTATCCGTCCGCGCGGCGTCGACCGTGCCCGACAGTGGGACGAGGCCCTAGCTCTCGTCCGATGCGTCGTCGGTCGGGGCTTCGTCGTCCGACTGGGCCGGCGTGGCGATGACGTAGAAGTCGCCCCTGCGCACCGCCTCGCCCCCGGTGACCATCATGCTGAGATACGTGTTCAGCGTGTTCGCCGCCACGTCGGGCAGGCGCCGCTCGATCTCGGCGTGCGACAGGCCCTGCGCCCCCGTCTCTTCCAGAAGCGCCTTCAACCGCCCCTTCGCGGAGTTGGTCCGGGGCCCGCGGCTGCCGCGGCCGGTGGCCCGCCGGGGGCGGCCGGGGGCCTCGTCCGAGGGCTCGGGACCGGAAAAGGCGTCCGTCTCCTCCGGCACGGCGCCCTCGACGATCACCGCCAGGGATCGCTCCGCCGTCCGGAGCTTGTTCAGCTCGGTCTGGATGCGCTCGTACTCGGCCTGGAGATCAGCCCGCCGCTGACGCACATCAGCCAGGGCCTTCGCCAGCGTGTCGTCTCCTGCCATCGTCCCGTTCTCGAAAAGCTGTAGCGGAGAAGGGCTTGGCCATAAGCCGTCCGCAACGTCAATCGGTCTGCGCGAGGACGGGCAACAATCGGACGGCGCCCGCGCAGCCCGGACGGCCCCGGCCGGAACGGCCTCTCACCGTCCCGCACCGAAGTCCGGGGGGGCGACCTGTACGGCCTCCGCGGCCCGCAGCGGCTCGAGTGCGGCCGCGTATCCCGGCAGCGCGTGGAACGCGTCATGCGCCGCCTCACTCCCGAAAACGACGGTGAAGGCATGCGTGAAGCCCTGCACCCGGACCTGCGGATCCGCTTCCGGACCGAACGCGATCGAGTCGACCTCCCCGACTTGGTCGCACAGCGCGATCAGCGACAGGAGGACGGCATCGCACGCGGGCGGCGGCGTGCGGTGGTCGAAGCGCAGAAGGAGGGTGTGGCGGATCATCGGGCCGCCCCGGTTTCGACGCCGGCCGGGGCCGATATCCCGGGCCGGGCGGCCCCTCTCCGATCCTGTTGGCGGCGCACGCATTCCCCCTGTCGCCGAGGCCGGACCGACGGCGTCGAACCGCGGCCGTTCCTCACGAAATTTCTCGGTGCGATTGTGCGGAGGCCGGACAACACCCGTAGCAGTCTCGAACGTCCTTAAAGCGCGCTCCGCCGACGTGGCAACCGGCCCGGCGGCAGTGCGTGCGTCCGACGGCCCGGCGCCGGGCGTCAGTGCCGCCAGCAGACGCCCGCGCGCACGACCCGGGCCGGGTTGCCGACGATCAGGCTGTTGGGCCCGAAGCTGCCGGTGACGATCGAGCCGGCGCCGACGACCGAGTCGCGGCCGATATTCGCGCCCTTCAGCACCATCGCCCGGGCCCCGACCCAGACATGCTCGTCGACCCGGATATCCCGGGCCAGGTTGATGCGCTCGCCGGTGGCGACGTCGAAGATCCCGTGGAAATCCGAGGCGCTGAAGACCGTGTCGCCGGCGATGAGGCAGCGCGCGCCGATGCTGATCCGGCCGCCCTCGTGCGTGCTGAGGTTCACGATGCCGGCGAAGCCGACCTCGCGTCCGATGTCGATCCGTGCGCCCTCGCCGAACGCGTTCAGGCTGAGCCGGCCGATGACGCAGTCCGGACCGATCGTGACCGTGGCGTGCGAGCCGACCGCGAGGGCGATGTCGCCGCTGGTCACCGGCCCGTCGATCTCGACGCGGGCCCCCTCGCCGGTGAACAGGATGCTGCCCGTGGAGTAGCGCCGGAATTTCTCGGACAGCACGAGGGTGTTGGCGCTGAGGTTGCCTTTGATCTCGACCGTCATGCCAACCTGTTCCCGGCGCGGGGCGTGCGCGGAGATTGGTCTAGGGCCCTGCCGGTCCATGGGGCAATGATATGTCTGCCCGGGCGAGGCCGCGCCGCCACGGATCGGGCATTGTGATCGGGGGTGATTCGCGGCATCAGTCGCGGAAGACCATCGCAGTCCGGGCCGTTGGAATCGCCGTGAGCAGTCTGAAATTCGGAACCAGTGGCCTGCGCGGGCTCGTGACGGATCTCGTCGGCGGGCCGAGCTACGCCTACGCCCGCGCGTTCTTCCGATCGGTCCCGGCCGAGGGCGGCCGTCGCGAAGTCGTGATCGGGCGCGACCTGCGCGACAGCAGTCCGGGCATCGCCGCGACGGTGGCGGCCGCCGCGGCGGCGGCCGGCTTCACCGCGATCGATTGCGGCGCGCTGCCGACGCCGGCGCTCGCCCTCGAGGCGATGCGGCGCGGCGCCTGCGCGGTCATGGTCACGGGCAGCCACATCCCGGAGGACCGCAACGGCCTCAAATTCTACCGGCCCGACGGCGAGATCACCAAGACCGACGAGGCGGCCATCCTGGCGGCCCTCGGCGATGTCGCGGCCGTCGGCGCGGTGCCGGATTCCCCCCCGGCCGCGCCCGAACCCGGCGCCGTCGCGCGCTACCGCCAGCGCTACGGGGAAGCCTTCGCGCCCGATATCCTGGAGGGCCTGCGCATCGCGGTCTACCAGCAGAGTTCGGTCGCCCGCGACCTGCTGGCCGACCTGCTCGCCGGGTTCGGGGCGCGGGTGACGCCGATCGGCCGGTCCGACACCTTCGTGCCGATCGACACCGAGGCGCATCGCCCGGAGGACATCGCCTTCATCGCCGAGGTCATGGCGGCCGGCGCCTACGACGCCCTCGTGACCACGGACGGCGACGCCGACCGGCCCCTGATCGCGGACGGCGCGGGGCGGATCCTGCGGGGCGACGTGCTCGGGCTGATCACGGCGCGGTTCCTCGATGCCGATGCGGTCGTGGTGCCAGTCACCGCCGGCTCGGCCCTCGAGCGGTCGGGCGGCTTCCGGCAGGTCGTGCGCACCAGAGTGGGGTCGCCCTACGTCATCGCCGGCATGGAGCAGGCGAGGGCCGCCGGGGCGGGGACCATTGTCGGCTTCGAGGCGAATGGCGGCTTCCTGCTCGGCGCGGATGTCGTCCGCGACGGCCGGATCCTCCCCGCCCTGCCGACGCGGGACGCGATGCTGCCGATCCTGGCCACGCTCGCCGCCGCGCGCGCGGCCGGGACGTCGCTGGCGGATCTCGTGACGTCGCTCGATGCGGGCGAGATGGCGAGCGACCGGCTGCCCGACACGCCCTCGGAGCGGAGCGGCGCCTTCCTCGAACGGCTCCGCGAGGCCGCGTTCCGGGCCGACTTCCTGCGACCGGTCGGCGTGCCGCAGGACATCGATCAGCAGGACGGGATCAGGATCGGGCTGGACCAGGGCCGGACCATCCATTTCCGCGCGTCGGGCAACGCGCCCGAATTGCGCTGCTACGCGGAGGCCAGGACGGCGCGGGACGCCCAGGATCTCGTCCGGTGGGGGCTCGGGGCCGCCGCCGCCGCGATGGCGGATCGGGCCGGGCGGACGTGACGGCCGCAGCCGGTCCGGTCCGGGGCATGGCCGCATAGGCGGTCCCCGCCCCGCGGCCGGCTTGAGCCCGCGCAGCCCGAGTCGGGCCGTTTCGTGGGCTGCACCGGCAGGGATCCGATCGCGCGGCCGATGTCGTCGCGCCCGTCATGGCCCCTCCCGCCTCTGTCGCATGAGGGCCGGTCGGGCAGGTCCCGACCCTGCACCCGAACGCGGGTTGCGCAACGGTGCGGTCAGAATCGGAGCGGCACCGATACCGTTCTCGACGCATCCTCCGAGGCCGTTGCGCCGCCGCGATACACGGATCGTCTCGTCCGGCGCAGGCGCATGATTTCGCATCGACAGATCGTGCGCAGTCCACGATCATCTCCCTGATGCGTGGCGTGCCGTCCCTCGAATCGCAAGGAGCCTCTTCCGCGACGATATCCGAGGTCTCCGGCGCGTAAGTCGCCCGTTTGGTGCGCCGGGGAGACCAGATCGAGGGGTTGAGAACCCGATCCCTCGCCCGCGGGCCCCGTGAGCGACGGCCGGGACCGGCTAATACGAGTTGCCCATGTCCGATCTTCTCCTCAGCATCTGTCTGCCGACCTACAATCGGGCAGATTTCCTCGCGTATCTGCTCGGCCAAGCCGCCGAGACCTGGACGTTCAGCTTTCCCTACGAGATCCTCATCACCGACAACGCCTCGACCGACGATACCGAGGCAGTCGTGCGCAAGCACGCCGGTCTCGGTCTACCGATCCGCTACTATCGTCAAACCGAGAACAAGGGCGGCGGCCCGAACCTGCTCACCGCCTTTCATCGCGCCAGCGGGCGCTACGTCCTGTACCTCGCCGACGACGATCTCCTGGACCCGGCCGCCGTCGAGGAGGCGATGGCCTTCCTGACAGCCCATCCGGACGTTCGGGCCGCGTATGCCCCGTGGCAGCTCTACGACGATGTCGCCAAGCGGCCCGTCGGCGAGTTCTTCACCATCGACAGGGACGTGCTCTACGGACCTGGCCAGGAGGGCGAACTCCTCAACCTGATCATCGAACGCCACATCTTTCCGGAGATCGTCATCTACCGTGCCGACGCCGTACGCCGCATCATGGCATGGCCGCGTTTCTGTTTCTGGGCGTTCGTATTCCTCGCCGGCACGATCGGGCAGGGACAGATCGCCTTCCTGAAAGCGCCCTACTATCGCTCGGTGGTCAACACGTCGGTCCGGGCGAACCGGGATCAGGCCGGTATCGAGGAGGTGATGACCGGATGGGACACCTATCGCGGCGGCCTCGAATATTTTGTCTACACGATACTCCAGCGCAACGGCGTGTCGCTCGCCGATGAGAACCGGAAAGCCGTTCAGGAGATGATCGACCAGTTCATCGCCGAACGGATGAAGGTCGCCTTGCGGCTCTGGCTGGAGCGCGGCGACTACATGAACGCGCATGACATCGCCTGCCGCCTGGCCTATCGCGACCCTGCCCTGGTGCGCGACATACCCGGGATGGAGCGCCTGCCCCTGATGCTCGTCATGCAGAAGCTGGCACGCTTTGCCAACGCGGTCGGCGGGGTCGAGCGCCTGGAACTCGTCGGGGTCGACGAGGCCGCTCACCTCATGCCGCTCCTGCGCCAAGCCGGCCTCGAAGAGCGCATCGCGCTGAACGCCGGCGCCAGCCCGGCGGAGGATGCCCTGCCCGAACACACCATCGTCTTCCTGGCCCGGGATTCGGACCGGCAGACCTGCCTGGATCGGGGCTACGCTCCGAACCTCGTGATCAGCGAGCCCGAACTCTTGACGGGGCTGTACCCGCCGGCCTGAGAACCGGCGGGCATCCAGCCGGCGAGGCTGGGATCGGCCGGAAAACAGGCGCGAAAATGCGCGAGGCTGCCCTTGGCGGCAGCCAGCGAGGCCACGAGCCGCACGGCCCCCTCGCTCATCAGTTCGGCAACCGAGGACTCGAACCAGGCCCGCGCGTCGAGGCCGAGAATCTCGTGAAACGGGCGGCTGCGTTTCGTGCCCGACAGAGCGGCCCGGTAGGCATCCGCCAAAGCGAGCGCGGTGGCCGCCGGGCTATGGCGCCGGGCCGCCTCGATCCGGGCCGCAGCGCTCAACCGCGCGAGGCGGGCGGGCGCGGCCGACAGTTCGGCCATGGTCGCGACGAAGTCCTCGCCCGACCGGACGACGCGGCCGGTCTCACCGTCCGAGACGATCGCCGCCTCGGCCGGATTGCCCCAGACGATCGGGACGGCCCCCGCCGACATGGCCTCGACGAGGGCGTTCTCGCCGGTGCCGTAATGCCCCGGCGCGAGGAGGTAGACGAAGAGGTCGAGGTCAGCCAGCACATTGGCCGGCCTGTCGGCATAGCCTTCGAAACGCACGCGCCCCGGTCGGCGCATCGCGGCCGCCCGGGCGGCGACGGGACCCTGCGGATCGTGCTCCCCCCATAGGCCGACATTGATCGGGCTCTCGACCGCGTCGAGGAAATCGAAGAGCCGCGGATGCAGCTTCACGAAGTCGAGGGTCCCGATATACCCGCAGCGCAGCGGCGTTCCGGGCGTCCGGTCCGCCCGCACGATGCCGTCGAAGCCGAAGCCGCTGTTGGCGACGCCGAAGGCACCGGGCCTCGCCCGGATCTCGCCCTTGAGGTTCGGCGCGTCGAGGGAGCAGGGCGACGTGAACAGCACGTGGTCCGCGGTCTCGACCAGACGTCGGGGGATGAGCGGTGCGGCGAGCCCGGAGATGTGTGTCCAGAGCACGAGCCGCAATGCCGGCAGAATCTCGGAGGCGAGCAGACCGTAGAGGCGCGGATGGTTCCACCACTCGATCTGGACGATATCCGCCTCGGCGGCGAGGGCGGCGATCTCGGCCGGAGCCGGCGACACGTGGAGCTCGCAACCACTCGCCCGGACGCGCTCGGCATAGGTCGTGTCGCGCGGCGCCTCCAAGAGGACGTAGCTGCGCCGAATCGAAGACCCGTCCCGCCGCTCGGCCTCCATCACGGTCGCGTGCGCCTTGCCGACGCCGCCGCCGAGATGGGGCGCGATGTGGAGGATCCTCACGCGGCGATCACAGGCGGCGGGCCCGACACGGCCAGAGCGGCCCGGAACCGCTCGAGGATCTGGGGCCGATGCGCGTCGATGTTGTCGGGCAGGCAATGGCTCAATTGCCCGCACGCGTTGCAGACGGCGTTCTCGCAGCGCCGGCCTTCGAGATGCTGCAACCGCAGGTCATTCAGGGCATCCGATGACCAGATCGCCCGCAGCGAGTCCCGCCGCACGTCGCCGACGACGAGCTTACGGCCCCAGTCGAGAAAGCAGGAGCTGACCAATCCGTCGGCGTTCACCGAAATGCTGTAGAAGATGTAGGGACAGGTGTCGGTCTGGGAGATCGGCTGCTGGTAGATGCCGCCCGTGATCTTGATACCCGTATGGGCCTCGATGTCGAATTCCGGCCAGCACGGGGCGAAGTTCTCGATGAAAATGCGGTCGCAATGGTCGCCGAAGGTGTCGTAGAATTCCTGGCGCTGCGCCTGCGTGATCAACTCACCGGGGATCTTGACGACGACCTCGCACTGACCCTTGTTGGCATAGAGCCACTTCATGTTCTCGACGAAGCGATCGAAATCGAAGTCGAAGCCCGTGAAGGTGCGATACTGGGCGTTCGTCATCCCATCGACGGAGATGTTGATCTTGTCGAGCCCCGCTTCGAGCACCGGGCCGACGCGGTCCGGCGTCAGAAACGTCCCGTTCGTGGTCGTGTCGATGTACTCGACCCGCCCGCTCGCCTTCGCGTAGGCGATCATGTCGGCGAGCCGTTTGTTCAGGAAGGGCTCGCCGTCCTTGTACAGGCGCAGCACCCGGATCGGCTTCTCGAACTCGCTGAGATCGTCGATGATCTTGGTGAAGACCTCGTAGCGCATCGCGCCCTGATAGCGCCCCGTGTCGCGGATCATGTCACGGTGACCGGTCGGGCAGAACGTGCACTGAAAGTTACAGGCGCTCGCCGGATCAACGAAGACCACGAACGGGGTCGCCAATGGAATAACCGTCTCGAGCGGCGTGCGTCCCTCAAGATTGATGCGCGGCTTGATCTGGGCTTTCATGAGCGCTCTACCTTGTTCCCCGACCGGGCCTCGACGTCGCAGATCCCGATGATTGCGGCTGGATCACCCAGCCACCACTACGCACAGCCGAAATCCAATAGGCACCACGGCTAAACCCGTTGATTTCGTATAAATTCGGTTACCGAATCGTTACCGCTTCGCCGGAACAGACGAATTTTATGAGGCGGCGCGATCGCGATGCGTGGACGGCCGAAACCTGGCCTCGCCGACCGGAGGCCCGTCGCGCGTCCTTGATGAACGCTTCGGCCCTCCGGCGGCAGTCGCGCGCCGCGCGGCGGATACGATGGACAGAAGGCGTGTCCCTGTGATCGGCATCGCCGCAGCGCCGGCGAAGCGCTCGGCCGTGTCGATGGGGAGCGGCTCCGGACATCGGCACCCCGTGGCACCGGTGCTCCGGACGCATCCCGATCCGGCGCGGTGCTTATACCGGACCCTGATGCGCCCGGCTCATCGAGGTCCGCCCCCGCGACGGCGCGGCGGGGGCCGTCCGCCGGACCTCATCGATTCCGACCATCGGCCGGGCCCAGCGACACGCGGTCTGCGGCGTATCAGAGCCGGTGACGTGCGAAGAGCGTGAGGCCCTCGCCGAATAGGGCATGCGCGTGCAACGTCACATCGAAGCAGCCGAACGATGCGAGGTAAGGCGGGATCTTCCGGTACGAAACTTCGTCATGCGACAGGTTCACGAGCAGGTCGCAGGGCACGTCGCGCAACAGGCGCTCGGCACCGCGCAGGGCCGGGAACTCTGCGCTCTCCACGTGCAGCTTGATCAGGACCCGACCGCCGCCGGCCGCATCCCGACCGAACAGGGTCTCGTCGAGGGTGTCCAACGTGCAGGTCTGAACCGGCATGACGGCCGGGTGGGCGACACGGGCGTCCACCAGGCGCGCGGAGAAGAGGCCATTGGCCAGGAACGGTTCGGTCCCCTCACGATCGCTGACGGCCTCCGGGCGCAGGTCGAAGACGCCACCCGCCCCAGTGTCGACCTCCGGCATCCGCGCGGCGCAGACCTGGAAGCGTCTCGGATCGGGCTCCAGGGCGACGAACCGCGAGAAGGTGACGCCGGAGCGGGCAAGGCTGGCGGGTAGGCTGAGATCGTAGGAGCCACAATCGTAGACACACCGGTAATGCGTGCCGGCCCGCCCGCGCAGGCGCAGATCGTATTTCCCGTCCTCCCGACAGATCGGGTAATCGCTCACCAGACGACGCTCGTAGCGCCAGGCGCTCGCCGCCTCGCAGATGCCGCGGGAGACCGCATCGGCGTAAGCGTCCGGAAGCCGGGCGACGTCGGCCAGGATGTCCGGCGGCGGGGACAGGTTGCGCCAGCCGTTGGTGAATGTCTCGGGCGTGTACTCTTCGAGCAGGTCGTAGGCCGT
Organism: Methylobacterium sp. J-026; assembly: GCF_022829585.1. Classification (GTDB taxonomy): domain Bacteria; phylum Pseudomonadota; class Alphaproteobacteria; order Rhizobiales; family Beijerinckiaceae; genus Methylobacterium. The sequence continues at coordinate 6,881 of NZ_JAKSYC010000102.1, read as the reverse complement.
CAGAATCTCGGCTTGGCCGACCTGCTCGAGGCAGGCGCGGATATCCCGGGCGGACATCTTGAAGGCACTGACGAGATAGGCCACGCCCGCGACGGGATGATGTCCGGCCAGATCGCGTATGGCGATACCGCGCAGCGTCCCGGTCTTGTGCGAATCCAGTATGAATTCGGGGCGCGCCACGTGATCGGGCCACAGATCGAGCGCCATCTCACAGAGTTGCCCGGCGCCGATGAGGGCGTAACGCCCGCCTCGCAACGTTCGCTTCAGCGCGACCTCGGAAATCGTCATGCCCTGGCACTCAATGCAAAGTCGATCCGCGCGACGCGGCGGCCTCACAGGGCCGCATGGATATCCCACCACTGCGTCCGAGGCGCGAGACGTCGGCCGGCTCGATCCCGCACGGTCCGCGCATAGTGCTCGATGAAGTCGTCCTTCGGTCGCCACGGGCCGGGGAGGGCATCGGCATAGGGGCCGGACGCGCCCGGCGGAAAGTTCGCCCCGGTGGTCTCATCGCGGAGGCTCGGGACGATCGACTGATCGGACAGCTTGAAGGCCGTGTACCCGGCGGCGCCCAATGTGGAAATGTAGTCAAATCCGAAGCGGCAATCTTCGACGCTCACGAAAGCCGGACGTTCAGCCAGTTGGTCGAGCTGGCAAAGGGCCGTCAGATCGGCGCCCTCGATATCGATCTTGAGATAGTACGGCACTCCGAACGCCGCACATAGATCACGGAGGTTGATCGTCTCGATCGGCATGGCTTCGACGCGACTGTCCTCGCGGCCCGCCCAGCCCGCGTCGATGCTGCTCCAGTGATCGTTGTCGGCATTCACGTAGAACGTCACCGACCCCGGCTCGTCCCAGACCGCGCGATTCAGAACGGCAAGCCTGCGCGCCGAAATCTCGGCCGCGAAACGCCGCTCCGCGGCCTTTACCAAGGTGGGATTGGCCTCGACAGCCACCACTCTGAAGCCCTGCCTGAGATAGTAGGCGGTGTCGTCGCCGTTGTTCATGCCCAGGTCGACGACCAACCGATCAGCATTGGAACGTTGCATGGGCGCACACGGCTTTCCTGTGAAGTCACGCACCGGCTTCGCCCCGCGTCGCACGCGAGCGTCGGATGGACGGGCGCGCGGCCCGGACCCTCCGCATATCATCTGCCGGCCACCCGGCCGCCGGAGGCGCCGCCGCAGGCGGCCGAAGCGGGCAGGTCTCTCGAACCTCGTTCCGAGCCCGGCGATCGCGTTCGGCTCAGCCCGGCGATGAGCTCCGATGTTCAGGATCTTCCGACGCGCCGATCCTCATGCGGCGAGCGCCGGCCGCCCGTCCCGACCGTGAGCCTGATCCATGATGGCGCCGATCCGCTCGCCGACGGCGATCGCGATCGCCACCGAGGCCGGCCCTTCCAAACCCTGCCGGCAGATCCGGCCGAGGACGTCGGTCACCCGCTGCTCCATGGCACCGAGGATCGCCGCGGCCGCCTGCGGCTGCGCACCGCGGAGCACGGCTGCGAGGTCGCAATATGCGTCGTGAAGAAGCTGCAGCGTCAGGCGCTCGACCGCTTGCTCATCCTCCTCCGTCAAGACACGCATCAGGCGACTCTCCCGCTCGTCGCCGAGAGACTCGCCCGGAGCCGTTAACAAGACGTAAAGAGGCGGGCCGGGAGGGAGGGATCGGCTAACCATGCCGGTGCGCCATGCGCCCGACGGGACTGTCTCCGGAGCACGGCCGCGTCGCGCCGGCGGCAGGGTTACGTCGTCGCATGGCCGAACTTGCCGGAGCGCGTCGCGTAGACGATCGCGTGGAATGCGGCGGGCCCTCGATCCGTCGGACCCATGACACCCTCCACCGCGGAAGCTTCGCCATGCGCATCCTCATCGCCGCCGCCCTTTGCCTGTCACCGGCCCTCGCCACGCCCGTCCTGGCCCAGGTGCAGCAGAACAATCCCAATGGCGCGAACCAATCGATGGAGCGCACCGGCCAGTTGCGCGCCCTGCAGCAGGACCAGACCACCCAGACCGACATGCTCCGCATGGACAGCCAGCGAAACCTAGCCGCGGAGCCGGCCCCGAATACCGGCCCGAACGCGATCGGCCCCATCGGCCGTACGGGGGTGATCGGACGCTGAGGGCCGCGCCCTCGGGAAGCCGGCTCCGGGGCGGGCGCCTCAGCCGGCCATCCCACTCTGTCGCGGGTGCAACCACGGCATCCGCCTGACGGGGCGGATCGGAGGGCGGATGGGCGGCACGGCTTCGCCCCATCGGCACGCAGATTGGCTTCGAAGGGGCTTGGATCGGCGTGCTTCAGTCACGGCGATGCCGCACGCACACATCAACCCCGCATCGCCCTTGCGCGCGGTCGGCGTCTCAACGGGACAGCGGAACACGCTTTCCCGTGCCCGGACGACGTCCCGTCCGACGCGGATTTGCAACGTTCCGTCAGGGGCCATCTTCGTGCTGATGAAACTCTGCCCTGGCCGGCAAAAAGTAACCGTTTCCTCTGCGCCCGCTCTGTCGGCCCCGGCGGACGCGATGATCGTCGCCATACGCATCGCACGGGGCTTTCATCGTGAAGTCAATTTTTGCGATTACTTCCGATCAATCCTGAGATATCGTTTCGGCTGAATATGATATCACACTGTTCCAAGGGGATTTCGGAAATCCTGACTGGAACCTTACCAGCAGTCCAGTTGAAATAGTACGTCTCGCTATAGTCGTTATGCACAGCGTATGCCAAAAACCCGTGCGATTTCAATGTATCGAAAATGTAGTTTCGGTCTTCTGATTCTGACGCTATCTCACAGATAATTTTCAGATCTTTGGGAAATAGTTCTATATTTGACATTATATCCCGCAAAACTTCGGCTTCCGCTCCCTCGATATCAATTTTGATCAATGATATTTTTCTTAGTTTATCGTGAGAAATAATATGTGTGATTGGCTTGGCCGCCACCTTGCCGATCGACGTAAATCCCCTTTTGCTGACTGTTGTACTTTCACCGAGGCTTTTCTGAGGTCCCGTAAAAAATTCGATTTCTTTCTCTAGATCACTGACCGCAATATTTATTGTCGTGACATTGTCGACAGAGTTGAGTTCGACATTTTTATTTAGCAGCCGAAATATATTAGGGTGCGCTTCGATCGAAATAACTTCCCCAGTCCGTCCAACTATCTTGCTCGCAAGCAATGTATAGTATCCAATATTTGCACCAACGTCGACAAACAAATCGCCCGGTTTCAGCATCTTTGAAATGGCCGCCGAGACATCCGGCTCCCAAACGCCGAAATTAAATACTGCCCGCTGAATGAAGTCAGTTGTGTTAGTGTATATTTTAAAACCATATCTTGTTCGCGTTATAAATGATATTCCAGTTCTTTTAAGAAAATAGTTTATCAGTAGATATAAATTTTTCTTTCCGAAGGGAGCATTTCTATAAATTAACTCCAGCATTCGAATCTTGCCTCAGTTACAGCATTGGACATAAGACGCAGCATATTGCGTATTTCACTCAACATTGCAAGCAACAGTTCAATTATTCAGGACGCTATTTGAGCGTCTCAAGCAGCCGTCCCGATCTGTCGCGTGTGCGAGCCCGAATTCCACCCGGCAGTCCGGGCGCAACCGCCGCGGCCGGGCGCGTGCCTGGCACCTGCGGGTCGGCGGCCCTCGGCAGGCGTTGCCTGCGGGCTGTCCGCGGCGCTGGATCGACACGAGTCTATTCACGGATCTGATACGGGTTCTGACCCGGCGACGGCGTTGCGGACGCCGGCCGGAACCAGGGCGGGCGATCATCGAACGCGCATCCGGCTGGCCCAGCCGCCGGGGTGGGCTCTTACGCGAGCGCGCCGGGCGCCTCGGCTGCATCGCCCGTCGCGGGGCCACCGACGCTCTCAACAATCCTACCGGGAGGGCAGGCGCTCAGATGTCCGGGAGGCGCCGCCCCTTCACGACCACCCGCGGCCAGCGATCCAGGCCGATGGGCATCAGGACGGCGATCTGGTGCGGTACCTCGGCGTCGCCCAGGAGGCTCCTGAGCGAGATCCGGCAGGCCTCCTCGAGTTCGGCCCGGCTGCGTGCGCCGGACGTCTTGATGTCGGCGATCAGAAGGGCTGCGATCTCCTGGGCGAAAGCATCCTCATCCCACATGCCACTCTCCCACTTCGATGCGGAGCAGCATAGGTCCGCGCGGCCTTTCCCGGTATCGGTACAGACTTGCGCGCCCGCGCATTGACTGTGGATACTTGCACCGCCGGATCGCGGGATTGCCGAACCTTTCCAGGGTCACTGATCCCGGCCGGCGGGAATCTTACGCTTCGCGGGGCCCCGGCGGCACGGCAGAGCTTTGCCCGAGAATGCTCATCAACCGTAGCGGTATAAAAGTAACGTTTAAGTCACATTTGAACATATACTGGTGTCCGACGACGAATTCACGTGGACGTGCCGATGATCTCGTTGGGACGCCTCCATGGCTGGCTCCGCTCAGCCCGAACGTGGCTCGCATTCGGCATTCTGGCGCCGATCGGCATGGTCGCGCTCTCCGGGGTGATGCTGGCCGACCTGCGTCAGGATGCCTGGGACAGGGCCGAGCAGACGTCCAGGAACCTCGTGCAGGTCCTGGAACGCGACATCGCCCGCAACATCGAGATCTACGATCTCTCGCTCCGGGCCGCCGTGGAGAACCTGGCTGCACCCGGTCTCGCGGAGGCCGGCCCGCGGCTGCGCCAGCTCATCCTGTTCGACCGCGCCGCGACCGCCCGGGACATGGGCGTGATGCTGGTCATCGACGAGCACGGCCAGATCCTCGACGACATCGGCGCCGTGCCGCCGCGGCAGGGCAACTACGCGGACCGCGCGTATTTCAAGGTCCACGAGGACCATGATGGGCTGGGCCTCTATGTCGGCCGCCCGATCGTCTCGCGCCTGACCGGCGAGCCGATGCTCCCGTTCAGCCGGCGCATCAACAAGCCCGACGGGCGCTTCGGGGGCGTGGTCCTGGGCAGCGTGAAGCTGTCCTATTTCACGCATCTGTTCAGCGAGATCGACCTCGGTCCGCGCGGCGCGATCAACCTGTACCTGACCGACGGCACCCGCCTGATGCGCTATCCCTACGAGGCCGCGGACCTCGGGGCGAACATCGCGAAGGCTGCGACCTTCAAGCGGTTCATGCGCGAGCGACAGGGCCGTTTCGTCAGCACCTCCGTGCGCGACGGGATCGAGCGCGCCTACACCTTCACGCGGATCGGCGCCCTCCCGCTGATCCTGAACGTCGCCCTGGCCACCCAGGACGTGGAGGCCGATTGGTTGGCGAAGGCGGTCGTCATCGGCGGCATCGTCCTGGTGCTGTGCGGCCTCACGATCGCGCTCTCGTTCCTGTTCGGGCGGGAGTTGCGCCGCCGCGAGGCGGCGCAGGACGCCCTGGCCGCGCTGTCGCGCACCGACCCCCTGACCGGCCTGCCGAACCGCCGCTGTTTCGAGGACCGGTTCGCCCGGGCCGCGGAGGCGGCGCGACACGGCGGCCAGCCGCTGTCGCTGCTCATCGTCGATGCGGACCATTTCAAGCGCTACAACGACCGGTACGGGCATCCGGTGGGCGACGAGATCCTGAAGGGTCTGGCCCGCAGCCTCGCCGCGAGCGTGCACCGTCCCCAGGATCTCGTCAGCCGCATCGGCGGCGAGGAATTCGCCATCCTCCTGCCGGATACCGACGCGGCCGGCGCCGGGCGCATCGCCGACAGGGTCCATGCCGAGGTCGCCGCGCTGGCGGTCGGGTCGGCGGGGATCGGAGCGGGCGCCGTCACGGTGAGCATCGGCCTCGCCTGTATGGGGCCGGACGGCGGACGCGGCGCGGCGCCGCCGGACCTGTACCGCTTGGCAGACGGCGCCCTCTACGAGGCGAAGCACGGCGGTCGCAACCAGACCCGCATGGCCGCCGCGCAGGCCGCGGCGGCGCCGTCCCAGCGGGGCCCTCTGCAGCTGGTGAAGACCTCCTGACCGCACCGCTCAGGATGGCGACCGCCCGCACACGGCGCGGTTCGCGCGGATGGATCTCAGTCCCGGGCCCTTTACCGGCCGAGGCGGGCCATCAGGCGCGGACCGTAGGCGTCCCACACGATGTGCGCGACATAGGCGGACTGGAAGGTGACGATGACCTCCCAGTCACGATGCAGCACCTTCAGGATAGTCCGATCATGGATGGCGCCTTCGACACCCAGGGCGACGGCCAGGACCGTGCTGATGGCGAACACGCCGAACCACGAGAACTCACGGGCGGCGACGAGGCCCAAAGACGCGATCACGATGAAGAGCATGCGGGCCGCCGGACTGCCGATTCGGTCTGCTTAGGTAGACTACTCCGCTGAAGCTTAGCAAGCATGTCCAATACTGCAGCGCACCATCAGGACGGCATCAGGTCAACCAGGCCATACGTCACCGCGGTGACAATCATGGTCCAGACAAGCAGAAAACAGGTCCGGAACGAGAATGCGGCCGACACGGGCAAATGCGCGTACCAGTTCCGGACCCTGCGGAACGATCCTGAAATTGAACTGTGCCATGCCCTGTCGATCATTGGCGCGAACTCGACGGCAGCGCTGACGTAACAGAGTGTTTCCAGCAGCTTAGGCCAGTCCCAACACTATCGTCCGGACGACCGGATGAATGCGACATTTCGCACACAGAGCGCAAGTTCCGCTCGGCCTCGGGCGGGGCGAGCGCGGATTGCCGGGCCGGGTGGGCCGCACCGGTCGGGCAAGGCGCGGCCAACCTCAGTGGCGGTATCGTTCGGCGAGCGCCATGAGCGCCTGGGCGAGTTCGGTGAGGTTGGCCGAGGCGGTCTCGACCTGGCGGGTGCCGGCCGCGGTCTGCTGGCTGGCCTGCCGGATGTT
>NZ_JAKSYC010000088.1 GCF_022829585.1 Methylobacterium sp. J-026 | reverse complement strand
CCCGTGCCGGCCGATCCCGGGCCGTCCCCCGCGCCGGCCGCGGAGGCGCAGCCCCGCAAGGACGGGCCGGTCGCGTGGGTGCGCACGCTGCAGCTGCTTCAGGATCGGGTCGCCACGGGATCCCTGGCGGCCCACGAGGGCCAGCCCGTGGTGATCGCCCGGATCAACGCGGATCTCCTGGGTGCGGCCCCGGAGGTCTGGACCGATCCGCACAATCTCCAGGCCGCCATCGTGTTCGCCCTGAGCGGCGGCGGCCCGGCCATCCTGCGGCGCCTGACCAAGCAGGAGGGTCTCGGCGAGCCCGAGGCGACGCTCGCGCGCGGGGCGCTCGCCTACGTCGAGGGGCGGGAGGCCGAGGCGAGCCGCCTGCTCAAGGACGTCGACATCGCCGGCCTGCCGCTGACGCTGGCCGCCGCGATCGGCCTCACGCAGGCGTCGCTCACCGTGACCGAGAACCCGATCCGGGCGATCGCTCTGCTCGATCAGGTCCGCCTGCTCCTGCCGGGGACCCTGTCGGAGGAGGGCGCCCTGCGCCGCGAGATCTTCACCCTCGGGCAGGTGGGCGACCTGAAAAAGTTCGAGGCCCTGGCGATCCAGTACCTGCGCCGCTTCCCGCACTCGATCTACGCGGGCAATTTCCGCCAGCGCCTCGCCTATCAGCTGACGAAGCTGGATTTCGGCCAGGACGAGGGGCGCTTCTCCGCGCTCAGCCGGATCCTGAACGAGCTCGGCCCCGAGAGCCGGAAGGACCTGTACCTGCTGATCGCCCGCACGGCGATCCAGGAAGGCAAGACGCGCTCGGCCCTCCTGGCCGCCGACCGGGCCCTTCGCCCTCTGCCCCCCCGAGAGCCCGGAGGCGCTCCAGGCGCGGCTCTACCGGGCCGCCGCCGAGATCGTGAGCCTGGCGACGTTCCAATCCGGGCTGCGGACCCTGAAAGCCATCGACAGGTCCAGGCTGCCGCGGCGCGACACCCTCCTCCTCGATACCGCCCTGGCGACGGCCGAGGAGATCCGGCGGGGGCTCACCGGCAAGCCCGGCCTGCCGGAGGCCGACACCGCCGCGGCGAAGCCGGCGCAGGCCGCGGCGGCGGCCGACGAGCCCGCCAAGCTGATCCCCCGGGCCCAGGCCATGATCGACCGGATCGATCTGCTTCTGAGGAAGGCGAACCCGTGAACCCGATCTCCGCCACGGTCCAGAAGGCGATCCCGCAACCCGATCGGGACGTGTCGCCCCCGCAATCGGAGGCCGATGCCCCGAACGCACCGGAAACGGGCGCCAAGCGGGGCTTCTCGGCCGCCCTGCGCGCGGCCTCGGGCCGGCCGGCGGCCCCCCGGGGCGACAGCGACACCGGTGAGGCGGCCGAGCCGGACGGGATTGCCGGGACGGCCGAGTCCGTGCCGGCGGCCCAGGCACTCTTGGCAGGGCCGCCATCCGCAGCCGATGCGGCCAACGCGACAGCGGCGATCCTCGCCAACATCCTGAACGCCGTGACACCGGCGGGCGCTCCCGCGGCCCCCACGGCGGCGGCGGCGGCGGCGGGCGCTCCGGCGGCCGCCACGGCGGGCGACGCGAAGAGCCGTCCCGGAACCGCGGGCGCAGCGGCGGTCGGGGCCACCGGGGGCGATGCCGCCGCGATCGGCACGGCCGCCTCCGCACCGGCCGCGACCGCCGGCTCCGGAGCGCTCCCGGCGGCCGGAACCATCCTGGGGGCGGCGAACACGGCGACCGCGCGGCCGGAGGGGATCGATCCGGGCCGCCTGCCCAAGGTCGCGGTGCTCGACCGGGCGGTCCACTTCAAGCCCGTCGTCGCGAAGCCGATCTTGCGCCCCCCGGCGCTCGCCACACCGCCGGCCTCCGTGGACGGGACCGGGGCCAGGCCGCAAGCCGCCCAGGCCGGATTGCCGGAGCTGACCGCCACCAAGCCTCAACCGAACCGGGCCGGGTTGCCGGAGCTGGTCGCCGCCGCGCCCGGGGTGCAAGCCCAGAGCCTGCCCCAGAACCAGGGCGCACCGGCTCCCGATCCCGCCGGCGCGGCGGCCCGGGCGGCCGGTGCCGGACTGGAGAAGGCGGATGTCACCGCCCTCGCGGATACCCGTGCGATCACGGGAATCGCCAGGACGGGGCTTGCCTCCGCCGGGGGATCCGAGGCGGCGGACGCCCCCGGCCCGACCGGGCTGGACGGGACCGCACCGAGCCTGCCCGCCGGCGCCCTGCCGACGATCGCGGCGGCCATCAAGGACGAGATCGACCGCGCCGCCGCCACCGATTCGGCACCCCGGGTCCAGGCCGATCCGGCGGTCCGGACCGGCCCAGACGGTCCGGTGCGCGTGCTCAGGATACAGCTCAGGCCGGAGGATCTCGGGACCGTCACGGTGGAGTTGCGGCTCACGAACGGCCAGCTCGAAACGCACCTGCGCGCCTCGCAGCCCGAGACGGCGGCCCTCCTGCACAGGGACGCGGCGATCCTCACCGATCTGCTGAAGCAGGCCAACTACCAGGCCGAGGTCACCGTCGCCCAGGCGCGCCCGGCCGAGGCGGGGGGCTTTTCCGGCAACGCCCCCGCGCAGGGGCAGCCCGGCTTTTCCGGGGGCGCCCGACCGGGCCAGGGCGGGGACAGGCAGCGACAGGCGGACCAGGGTCCGGCCGCCGGCAGACGGGAGGGAGAGCGGGGAGATGACACGATACGTCCTCGCGACGGCGGCGTTTATCTGTAGCGCGGTCCCGGCGGCGGCAAATGTCTGCGAGGCCGAGATGGGCCGCGCCTCCGCGCGCTACGGCGTGCCCCTCGGCGTGCTCTACGCCGTCGGTCTCGCGGAGACGGGCAAGCGCGGCTCCCTCCAGCCCTACGCCATGAACATCGAGGGCGCGGCCTATTTCGCGACCGGGCCAGGGGACGTGATCGCCCGCTTCAGGGAGGCGCGGCGCAGGGGCGCGCGCCTGATCGACCTGGGCTGCATGCAGATCAACCACCATTACCACGGCGGCAAGTTCGGCTCGGTCGAGGCCATGATCGACCCGCACGCGAATGTCGACTACGCGACGCAATTCCTCCGGGCGCTGAAGCAGCGGGAGGGCAGCTGGACGCTGGCGGTGGCGCGCTACCATGCCGGGCCGCACAACGACGCGGCGCAGAGGGTCTATGTCTGCCGGGTGATGACCAACATGGTCGCGACGGGCTTCGGGCAGTGGACGCCGGCCGCGGCGCGGTTCTGCCGGTGAGGCCGAGCGGCGGATCGGGCTCCGCCGGGGGCCACGATCACAGACCCCGACAGCTTCCGTAGCTGATCTTGATCTCGGTGCGATCTTCCGGGTTGAGCTGGGCCTCGACGAAGTTCAGCTTGATCAGGTCGATCAGGAAAAAATAGACACCGTTCTGGCACTTGATCGCGTTGTGCGGCGAGCGTTCATTCAACCGCGGCGATGCGGGTTGGCACTCGTAATAGTCCGAGCGTCCGGCGGAGATCACGGTCAGCAGGCCGCCGCTTGAGACCAGGGAGAAGGTGCGGGCCTTCTGCGGTGGCGGCGGCGGTTTCGTCCCCTCCGGCACGGCGGCGGTGTCGAGACCGACCGATGCCGCCTCCGTACAGGTCAACGGGCGGCGCAACTGGGACGCCGATGGCGTGATGCTCAGCAGGAGGAGCGCACCGGCGAGGGCTACCCGGTTGGCAATCATCGGCGTGACATCCGTGATTCGTGGGTAGATTCTACCGACAAGCTAGACCGTCGCCGCCCGGTGTAAATGCCGCATGCCCGGCCAGCCGGGTCGATCAACAGTTTCCCGGCGGCATTCGATGGATTTCGATCAGTGACTCATGGTCGATCCGGGATCTTCGGCAGCATCCGGCCGGCCAGCACCCAGGACCACCCGGTCTTCATCGCCCCCCGGCGGCCCCGGGCACCGGGCGCCCGCGAGACGCAAAACCGCCCGGCGCAACGTCGTTGTCCGACAGCCGGCGGCCGCCTTTCGGGACGAGGCTCTACTCTTCGGTCTCGTCCGGATTGTCGTTGGCGGCGGGGTCGACTTCGCACCGGGCCGCGAGGGCGAGTCCGATTTCCATCAGCAGCAGCCGCGACAGGAGTTGCATCATCGGCGTACCGTGCGATCCCATCAGCCGGTGGGCGCGGATGGCGGCTCTCACCATGCGGTCAAAACCGTCGTCGTCGGGCATGGCGCTGCCATAACCTGATCGCCCGCGGGAATACAACCTTACGGTTGTACGCCTTTTCGGCAACGGCCGCGGCGACGGGGCGGCCGAGCCCCGCTCGCGACACCGGGCCCGTTGCCACGGAGACCCGGCTCCGATCGGGACGCTACGGCGCGGCCGCCGTCGGGGCCGCCGCGAAGGTCGGGATCGACGCGGGGGCCGCCGCCGTCTCGGGCTTGGCCGCGCGGGCGTCACGCTTCTCGTAGAAGGCGTTGCCGCCGGCTTCGGCCACGTAATGCATGTTGGTGTAGGCGTAGTGCCGCCCCGCGGTGTGGAAATACATCGCCTTGCCGACCTGCGGGTGACGCTCGCCCGCCAGGACGGCGTCGGCGGCGTCGGCGACCTTCTGGAGGTCCTTGTCCTGCATCGGCTTGGTCAGGACCCCCGCGGCGAACTGGCCCGGCTGGCCGACCACGGCACAGATGCCGCCCGGAAAGATCGCATTCTCCAGCCGGTTCATGACCACGGTGCCGACCGCGATCAGGCCGCCCTCGTCGCTCCGGTTCGATTCGAAGTACATGGCCCGGCCCAGGCAATCCCGCTCGGCATCGCTGACGGCCACCGGCGGCTTGTGGCCGGGGATCGATCCCGTCGTGAGCACCGGCGCGGCCGTATTGCAGGCCCCCAGGCCGCAGGCCACGGCCACCAGGACAGGAATGATCTTCGTCCGCTCGCTACCCTGCATGCAGGCCCGCTCCGTTCTGCGTCGTCCGCGTTCCGCTGCGCCTCGGCGCCGGGCAAGCTTGACGGCACGTTCGCGGCGAGGATGTGGCGCGGGTCCGGGACGCCGGCCGGGCCCGGTCGTGTCGCCGAAGAGCCACAGCGGCGGTCGACCGGTCGCGGCGGTCCTGACGCGGCGGACCGCCCCTTCAAGGCCGGCCCTGGCCGGTGGCCAGGATGGTCACGCCCACGGCGATCACCGCGATGCCCGCCAGCATCGTCGGGTTCACCGTCTCGCCATACAGCCACGCGCCGCCGATGGCGGCACCGATCATGCCGATCCCGGACCAGATCGCGTAGACGACGCCGATCGGCAACATGTCCATGCTGGTCGACATCAGCCACAGGGCGGTCCCGTAGCCCGCGGCCACGATCAGCGTCGGCCCCGGCCGGGTGAAGCCGTCGGCCGCCTTCAGCGCCAGGGTGGCGGTGACCTCCGCGCCGATGGCGAGCCCGAGGATCAGGAACGGATTCATGGCACGGCGAACTTTCTGCGCGGGACGGCTACGTGAATGCGACGCGGGACGCGTGTAGAGATCTGCCTCGAATCGGAAGCCCCGGCAGATGAAGGATCGCGCCGCCGCGGCACGTCCGATCCGGTTCGTCGACAGGATGTTGTCATCGACAGGACGCCGCCCGATACGTCTCCACGGAATCCATGAACATTTCCGAACCGCCGTCCCACCGAACCTTCGGAAGTCTTTCGCCCTCCGACGGAGTGGGGCTTTCGTTAAGCCCTCCTGACCATGATGACTGCGCGTCGGCCGCCCACCGCGTCGCCGGCCGCGCGACCGTGACGATCCAGAGCGATACAGATCCGACATGACCGCGTCCTCCGCGATCCCGGACACACCGGCTCGCCCGCGCCGGGGCCGCCGCTGGGGTGCGATCGCGGCGGCCGGCACCGCGGCGGCCGCTTGCTGCACCTGGGCCGCCTGCGGGCTGCTGAACGTCCCCGACCCCGTCACCCTCGCGGCCCTGGCCCTGGTCGAGCCGTCCTCGGTGGGCCCGTGGTTCCCGAGCCGGGTCGTCGAGGCGCCGGCGCAGGCCCGGGACCTGCCGTCCCGGCCGCGCCCGCTCCTCGACCGGGTCCCCTGGAAGGGGCGGACCGTCCCGCTCATGGACGTGCTGGCGGAGACCCACACCAACGCGTTCCTAGTGGTGCAGGACGGGGTCCTGGTCCACGAGTGGCAGCGGCCCGGCACCGGTCCGGCGACGCTGTTCCCGTCCTGGTCGGTGGCGAAGTCCATCGTCTCGCTGCTGGTCGGCGCCGCGGTTGCCCGCGGCCAGCTCGCCGAGACGGACCGCGTCTCCGCCCTGCTGCCGGAGCTGAGGAACGGCGCGGTCTTCGGCCAGATCACCGTGCGCAACCTCCTCGACATGGCGAGCGGGATCGCCGTGCCGGAGAGCTACGATCCCCGGCATCCCCTGACCGGCACCGCCGGGATGTACCTGACGCGGGACATCGAAGCCTTCGTGCGCGACCACGCGCATCTCGCGTTCAAGCCGGGCAGCCAGGGCCGCTACCGCAGCATCGACACCGAGTTGCTCGGCCTGATCCTGGCCCGGACCGAGGGCCGGCCCCTGGCCGACATCCTCTCGGACCGGATCTGGAAGCCGATGGGCGCCCAGGCCGACGCCACCTGGAACCTCGACCGGCCCGGGGGGATGGAGAAGGCGTTCTGCTGCATCAACGCCACCGCCCGGGACTTCGCCCGCCTCGGGCTGCTGGTGGCCGATCAGGGCCGGGCGGGTCAGACCCGCATCATCCCGGCCCGGTGGATCGAGCGGATCCTGACGCCGGCCCGGCGCGCGGTCGACGGCTGGCAATACTCGGCCCAGTGGTGGCACGCCCCCGGCGGCGATGCCGACGACATCTCGGCGATCGGCGTCTACGGCCAGTACGTCTACGTCAACCGCGAGACCGGCACGGTGATCGTGAAGCTCAGCGACCACGGCGCCGAGCAGGACGAGATCGACACCCTGTCGGTGATGCAGGCCATCGCGGCCGATCTCGCCGGGGGCCGCAAGGCGCCCTGAGGGCCCGCGCGGGGCGACGGCCGCGGTCAGGCCCCGGTCGGTCAGGCCCCGGTCGGTCCCGCATCCGTCAGGGACGGGCGCCGGGTGATCTGGTGCAGCCGGGCGAGGGACCGCGCCCGCCAGTTGCGGACGAGCCGCCAGCCGACGCGCTTCCACGCGATGGACGGCACCGGCGAGGCGGGATCGATGAGGGCGCTGAGCGCCCGCGTGTAGTCGAGCACCAAACCCGGGGTCCAGGTCATGGACCGGGCGCCGGTGCGCAGCAGGGCCGCCGCCCAGAATTCCGGGGTGGTCAGCGCCGCCGCGAGCCGGCGCCAGGGGTGGCCGCCGCGGCTGAACGCGCCCTCAACCGCGACGTCGAGGGCCCGGGCCGCCGTGGTCGAGCAGTTGCGGCTGATGAAGTTGTAGGTGGCGTCGCCCCGATACGCCTCCCAGAACGCCCGCAGCCGGGGGGCGTCGATGCCGTTCAGGGTGACGGCGACGGTGGGCGGGCACCAATCCGCCACCTCGGCGGCATGGGAGGGCAGGAAGCGCCCGGCCACGTCGTTCTCGGGCCCGGCGCGCAACGTCGACCGCAGGTTGGTCGGGGAATGGTCGACCTCCACCGCGGGGTAGTGACTGATGTACAGGTCGTCCCCCTGGCCCAGGGCCGCGTGGCCCGTGGAATAGCGGCCGGCCGTGTCGACGGAGGCCACGTAGCGCCGGATCAGCCGCTGACTGGCCGGGGTGGTCGCCTGTCCGGTCGGGGTCCAGACATAGACCGTCAGGCTGCCGGGCTCGGTGGCGGCCGGCTCCGGTGCGGCGACGCGCAGGCGCCGCGCCCGGAGGCCGATCAGCGCCAGGTTGGCCCCGCTCAGGATCAGGAACATCCCGATGCAGTAGCCGACCGTCCCGGCATACCAGGTCGGCCACGGCTGGAGGTGGAACAGGCCGAACGCGATGCTGAGCGCGCCCAAGGCCACCGAGATCCGCCAGCCGGCGAATTTCAGCAGGCTGGCGATCGCGACCCGGACCAGCCCGTCGACCGTGAAGGCGACGCCGAAGATCAGGGCGAGCAGGAAGTTGCTGTGCCGCGTGGCCATCAGGATCAGGACGGCCATGATCGTCAGAAGGCCCCCCTGAAGGACGCGCAGCCGGCGGGCGGCCCCGACGGCGGTCGCGCCCAGAGCCAGGGAGATCACGCCGTCGGCCAGGAGGATCAGGCCGAACCACCGGTCCGGGACGTGGATCGCCCCGTCGAGGGAATCGACCACCACGACGATGCCGAGCAGCGCCCAGAGGAGGCCGACCGCCAGGATGAGGCGCCAGTGCCGGCCCACCGCGGCCCGTCCCACGAGCAGCAGCCAGAGGGGCGCCATCCGGCCGCCCACCGGATCCGCGTTCCCCGGCTCGGCCAGGGTCGAGAGGGCGCGCGGAAGAGATGTCGTACAGGGTCCGGACATGAACGGTCGCCCTCGAAAGTGCACATCGAAGAGCCTCTCGCACGAACGCGGCCGCACCGAAA
The DNA here is from genome assembly GCF_022829585.1 of Methylobacterium sp. J-026. Lineage (GTDB taxonomy): Bacteria > Pseudomonadota > Alphaproteobacteria > Rhizobiales > Beijerinckiaceae > Methylobacterium. The sequence goes on along the minus strand of NZ_JAKSYC010000088.1, from coordinate 29,600 downwards.
CGGCGGTGCGACGGATCGGGCGCTGCGCAAGGTTCTCCGGGAGCAACATCTGCACCTTGGCTGAGGACTTCCTTAATCGGACCCCGGATGCACGCCCGCGCCCGCGACCGAGACGCGGATCATCTTAACGATCTCTGAAGATCTGACGCACCGCAGGACCCGGCGCGACGGCGGACCGGCGCCGCCCGTCGCAATTCCGGTCTGCCCGCCGGCCTGCCCACCCGTCTGCCCGCGACCGCCCCGCGGGATCGCCGGACCCGCGGGGCGGGGCTTCAGGTGCATCCAAAATACTATATCGCCGTGCGGACACCGGGGCTCGACGGCCGGTCTGACCGCCGGATGCCGGGTCACCCTTAGACTGATGGATCGGCAAACGTCCCAACATCTCTACAATAAATACAATTGCCTTCGAAATATTATCCGCATCTTCGATGCTCGAGACGCGTGCGGGCACGAACACGCCGCCCGGCACGCGCCACCGCGCGGCCGAAGCGGTAGCGGCCGCGGCGACACAAACCTATGCGCCATTGCGCCGACGGCCGGGGTCCCGCAGCGGACGGTTGGACCGCGTCTCCGGGACTGATTCGCGCGCCTACAGCCTGTCATCGCATGGGCATTTGAAGTCATCGCGCGGGTGATGCCGCTCAATCCCCGAAGGTGCGCAATAATTGTTGCGACTTCACCGCAGGACAACCTCATGTTTACGCGTCCGAGCAAAATATGTTCAGAGTGTATCCTAAGATAAACCCTAGACATTTCGTGCAGTTTTTGTATTGTAGGGCGCCAATTTTGGCATATCCGAAGCAGTTCGACAGGGTACGGATGGGGGAATTCCGATCGTAGCGTCGGTCTTCGTCTCCTGTCGGATCGTTTTGCTTCTTCGCGTAACCGGTGGATTCCATGAACACCATCGATCTGTACGAAAAGACATCAGATCCGAATACGGACCTGATCAAGTGCACGGCTTCTCTGGTCGCGGCTTATGTCTCTCGGAACGCGGTGGGTGTCGGCGACCTGCCCGTTCTGATCGATCAGGTTCACACGGCCATCTCGGTCCTGCAGAACGGCACTTCGGGCGCCGGCTGGACCGGGCCAAGCGCGGCCCAGATCGAGGCCTCGATCCAGCACGACGGCCTGATCAGCTTCATCGACGGCCGGTCCTACAAGACCCTGAAGCGCCACCTCACCGCCCACGGCCTGACGCCCGAGCGCTACCGGGCCAAGTACGGCCTGCCGGCCGATTACCCGATGGTCGCCCCGGGCTACGCCGCCAAGCGGTCGCAGATCGCCAAGGCGATCCAGCTCGGCCATAAGGCGGCCTGAGAGGCGCGATCGCCTCGCCACCGGCAGCGGCCCGATCCGGCCGCCGCCGGTGCGTCGCACCCGGACGGCGCGCGCGGGACGTTCCGGACTCCGCCTTTCCGAAGGCGGGGCCGCCCGATCGGCCTCGCGGATCGCGGCGGTCGGGTTCAGGCCCGCGCCACAGCTAGGGTTCCGTCGTCCATGGCCACGAAGCGGGCCCCCGCGCGGCGGAGCGCCTCGACGGCGTGGAGACGGGAGCGGCTCCCGCGATGCTCGCTGTCGTCCTCCAGGCGCCGGACCGTGGAGTGCGACAGGCCGCTCGCCTGAGCCAGGTCCATCATCGACCAGTCGAGCAGCGCCCGCGCGGCGCGCAGGTGGTGTCCGGTCACGGATTGCTCCAGACCCGCGCGGAGGGGCACGGGAACCCGCGCGCCGGCGCCGACCGGGTATTTGAGACCGCACCGGCCGAGATAGGTACCGTCGGGATCCCAGACCGGCATCGTGAGGATGCGGAAGTGCCAGAGCTCCCCGTCGGCGAGGCGCTCATGGGCGGTCCCCTGGTAGACCGTCTGCTGCTCGATATGCTCCTCGGCCATCGTCCGGAAGGCCGCCCGCTCCCCGGGAACGATCAGCAGGAAGGGGTTGATGCAGATCTCCTCGAACGGGACACCGTGGACCTGCGCCATCTCGAAGGGCAGCTCGCGGACGCGGTCGAGCCCCATCGAGAAGGTGGCGATGCGCTCAGTCAGGTAGAGCGCCGCCCGGCGCCGCCGCTCCTCGTGGCGCGCATGGGCCAGCTGCTCGCGGTCGCTCACGTCGAGGGCCGTGCCGTTGACGGCGACGGGCCGCCCCTCGGCCGAGAAGCGCATCTCCATCGTCAGCGACAGGGTGCGCTGCGTGCCGTTCGGGCGCAGCACCCGGACGATCGCCTCCCGCGGGACATGACCCTGCCAAACATCGGCGAGCGACGGCATCAGGGGCCGGTCATCCGGATGGACCAGGGAGAGCAGCAGTTCGTAATGCGCCTTCGCGGCATTGGGGACGAGGCCGAGCAGGCGGTAGAAGCCCGGGGACCAGACCTGCTCGCCGCCGGCGAAAACCCAGCTCCAGGCGCCGCTGATGCCCCGACCTTCGGTGATGGTCAGGAACTCTCCGGACGAGAACGTCAGGGCACTGAGAGCGGAATGAAACATACCAGAGAACCCGGTGAATTCGACAGATGATTCTCGCCGGCCTCGAACCGAGCGACAGACGAATCGATGGCGCGGCAAGATTCAGGACGCGCCCGGAACTCGGAACACGTTCGGCGCCGGCGAGCATTTCACAGGGTCAACCGCCTCGCAACAGTGGAAACCGGTTGCTGGATCGACGCCAGCGCAGGCCTGAACTTCGGACATGGTTTCCGTGCAGGAGACGGAACCCGTGAACCGCGATCTCCCTCACGCGAGCGGACCCCGGCGCCCGTCCGGCATGAGACGCCGCGGCCGGCATGCGTTCGGATCGGACAAGGGAGGCCCTTACCGCGGCACGCACTAAAGCAGGCTTAAACCGCGCAGTTTCCAACCCATGAAACAGATTCATAAGTCTTGTCGCAATGACATCGGCCCGATGACCATCAATATATTCCGAAATCTTTCCACATTGAATATTGAAAATAACTATTCATGACAGGTGTCTTTCGGCAGATGCACACGCGAGACAACATCATCCGGCGCGGATATAAGCACGTGCGCCGCCCGGTTCCCGCCGACGCCCGCACGAGCGCCCCGGGGCGCCGAGCCGAGCCGAACGGTGGGGAGCGGGTCGGCACACCGGGAGGAGCCACATGAAGGTCGCCTGCATCGGCGAGTGCATGGTCGAATTGTCGGAGCGCCCGGACGGGAGCCTCGCCCGCGGCTTCGGCGGCGACACCCTGAACACCGCGCTCTACCTCGCCCGCCTCGGCGTCGCGGTCGATTACGTGACCGCCCTCGGCGACGACGTCTGGAGCGCCGAGATGACGGCGGCCTGGGCACGCGAGGGCATCGGTCTCGACCGAGTCCGCCGGCTGCCGGGGCGGATGCCGGGCCTCTACATCATCCGCACGGACGAGGCCGGCGAGCGCAGCTTCCATTACTGGCGCGACCGGGCCGCGGCCCGGGACCTGTTCGCCGAACCGGGGGCCGCCGGGACCCGGGCCGCCCTGGCGGCCTACGACCTCGTCTACCTCTCCGGCATCAGCCTCTCGCTCTACGGCGAGGCCGGCCGCGCGGCCCTGTCCGAGACCCTGGCGGCCCTGCGCGCCCGGGGCGGACGCGTCGCCTTCGACACCAATTACCGGCCCCGCGGCTGGCCCGACCGGGACGTCGCCCAGGCCGCGTTCCGGACGGCCCTGGCGCAGGCCGACCTGATCTTCGCTTCGGCGGAGGATCTGGACTGGCTGTTCGGCGCGGCGGGGGAGGACGCGGTGCTGCGCCACCGCGGCCGGGCCGAGATCGTGCTCAAGGCCTCGGGCGGACCCGAGCCGGTCGCCCGGGTGCTGCACGGGGGATCCGACGTGGCGGTGCCGGCCGGGCCGGTGGCACGGGTGATCGACACGACCGCCGCGGGCGACAGCTTCGCCGCGGGCTATCTCGCCGCCCGCATCGCCGGGCTGGCCCCGGAGGCGGCCGCGGCCCGGGCGCACCGCCTCGCCGGCGCGGTGATCGGGCATCGCGGCGCCGTGATCCCCCGGGACGCGATGCCGGCCCTCGACCGCGCGTTCTCCGGCGCGGGGGCCTGACGGCGGCGAGCGCGTGCCGCCGCCCGGGGCGGGGCGCCCTTGAGACGGGCAAGCGCAGCCGCTACCTGTGCCATCGGGGGATGGCCCCCGCAGCAGGATCGCCGCGCGTCGAGCGGCCGAGAGGGCAGCCGTGGCGCCGAGTCCCCCGCCGATCCAGGTCCCCGAGCCCGACGCCCCCGCGCCCGGCGGCGGCGCCCCCAAGACCCGGGTCAGCACCCGGGGCCGGCTGCGCACCTACTTCCTCACCGGCATCATCGTGGCCGGGCCCCTGGCGATCACCGCCTACATCACGTGGTGGTTCATCGCGCTGATCGATTCCTTCGTGAAGCCGCTGGTGCCGGCGAGCTACCTGCCCGACCATTACCTGCCGTTCTCGATTCCCGGCCTCGGCCTCGTCATCGCGTTCCTGGCGGTGACGCTGCTCGGCTTCCTCACGGCCAACCTCGTCGGCCGCTCGGTGATCGAGTTCGGCGAGGTGCTGCTCGCCCGGACCCCGGTGATCTCCGGCCTCTACAAGGGCCTGCGCCAGATCTTCGAGACCCTGTTCTCGGCCAACGGCACCTCGTTCCGCACCGTCGGGCTGGTGGAGTTCCCCGTGAAGGGGACGTGGTCGGTGGTGTTCGTGTCGGCCCCCGCGGCCCCCGAGGTCGAGGGCCCGCTCCGGGCCCGGGGGGCGGCCGCGGACGAGCTGGTCGGGGTGTTCCTGCCCTGTGCGCCCAACCCGACCACGGGGTTCTTCTTCTACCTGCCCCGGGCCGAGGTGGTGGAGCTCGCCATCAGCGTCGACGACGCGGCCAAGCTGGTGATGTCGGCGGGGGTGATCCAGCCGGAGGATCCGCAGGCCCGGCTCCAGGGCATGGCCGCGTCCCTGCGGGCGGCCCACCAGGCGGGCGGACCGGCACCGCGGCGGGAGCCGCAGGACGCGTGACGGCGGCGGGCCGCCGGCCATGAAAAAGGCCGACCCGCGTATGCGGGCCGGCCCTCCGATGCGTCGCGGGGGTCGAAGGATTCAGCGCTGCAGCGAGGCCGTCTGCGGGGCGATGGTCGGCGGGGTCGCCTGCGCCACCGTCACGGTGCCGCGGTGCGCCGCCGGCATCCAGCCGGTGGCGCATTGCAGGACCAGGGCGAGACCCAGCGCCATGCACAGACCGTTGGCGGCCATCCAGAAGGGGCGCGCCGCCCGCCGCACGGCGGCCTGCAGATCCTCCGCGGTCCGGCTCGCGGCCTCGGCGGCGCGATCCGTGATCGGCAGCAGCCAGGGCTCGGTCGGCAGGGCTTGGATGCCGGCCATCTCGTTTGAGCCCGGCAGGTTTTGGAACAGTCCGTTCGACATGTTCGTCCTCCAGATTCGTCCGTGATGTCCCGGCTTACCGGGCCATTCGTTCATCTGCAGTTAAGGGAAGATTGTGGCTGTTGCAAGGTCGCGGCCCTTGCCGGCGGCTCGCCCGCGGCTCCGACGGAGGCGGCAAAGCTTCCGCCGGAATCCGATAACCCATTGATTTGGATCGACTTTTCAGGTCGGCTGTGACATCGCCGCATCGGATCACCGATCAGGCGGCACCTGGTGCGGGATCGCACCTGAATGCGGGGCTTTCCTGAACAGGGGGCTTTCCTGAACGGCGCCGGTCACCCGGCCCCGATCAGCCGGATCGCGGCCTCGCGCTCGAACAGGTAGAGCAGCCCCCGCAGGGCCTGCCCCCGGGGGCTCTTCAGGCCCGGATCGCGCTCCACGATCATCCGCGCGTCGTCGCGGGCGGCCTCCAGCAGGGCGCCGTCGCTCTCGATCCGCGCCAGCCGGAACGCCGCCAGCCCCGACTGGCGGGTGCCGAGCACCTCGCCCTCGCCGCGCAGCTTCAGGTCCGCCTCGGCGATCCGGAACCCGTCCTCGCTCGACCGCATCATCTCGAGCCGCGCCCGGGACACCTGCCCGAGGGGCCCCCGGTACAGCAGCAGGCACGAGGACGCCTTCGAGCCGCGCCCGACCCGGCCGCGGAGCTGGTGCAGCTGCGCCAGCCCGAACCGCTCGGCGTGCTCGATCACCATGATGGTGGCCTCGGGCACATCGACGCCGACCTCCACCACCGTGGTCGAGACCAGGAGCTTGGTCTCCCCGGCGGCGAACCGGGCCATGGCGGCGTCCTTCTCGGGCCCCGGCATCTTGCCGTGGATCAGCCCGACCGCGGCGCCGAAATGCCTCTGCAGGTCGTCGAAGCGCTCGGCGGCGGCGGCGAGGTCGATGAACTCGGATTCCTCCACCAGCGGGCAGATCCAGTAGACCCGCTCCCCCCCGGCGATCGCCCGGGCGAGGCCGGCCACGACCTCGTCGATCCGCTCGGTGGGCAGGGTGATCGTGCGGATCGGCTGCCGGCCGGCGGGCTTCTCGTCGAGGACCGAGACGTCCATGTCGCCGAAGAAGGTCAGCGCCAGGGTGCGGGGAATCGGCGTCGCGGTCATCACCAGGAAGTCGACCGCCTCGCCCTTGGCGCCGAGGGCCAGGCGCTGGTGCACGCCGAACCGGTGCTGCTCGTCCACCACCGCGAGGCCGAGATCGCGGAAGGTCACCGCCTCCTGGAACAGGGCGTGGGTGCCGACCAGGATGTCGATCTCCCCCGCGGCGAGGTCGGCGAGCGTGCTCTTGCGCTCGGCGGCCCGGTCGCGGCCGGTCATCAGGCGCAGGCGCAGGGAGCCGGCCAGCGGCTTTAGCCGCTCGAAATGCTGGCGGGCCAGGATCTCGGTGGGCGCCATCAGCGCGCCCTGACGCCCGGCCTCCACCGCCGAGGCCAGGGCGAGCAAAGCCACCGCGGTCTTGCCCGAGCCGACATCGCCCTGGAGCAGGCGCAGCATCCGCCGGGGCGCCGCGAGGTCGGCCCGGATCTCCGCCACCGCCCGGGCCTGGGCGCCGGTCAGCGCGAAGGGGAGGGTGGCCTCGATGCGCCCACTCAAGGCGCCGTCGCCGGCATTGACCCGGCCGGCCTTGCGCCGTTGGCGGGCGCGCAGCAGGGCCAGAGCCAGCTGCGAGGCGAGGAGTTCGTCGTAGGCAAGCCGCTTGCGGGACGGCGTCGCGGGCGGCGGCTGGAGCGGGTCCTCGGCCTTCGGCGGCGCCTCCTCGGGACGGTGCTCGGCGCGCAGCGCGTCCGCGAAGGCCGGAAGACGGTTCTTCTCCAGCCAGGCCGCATCCTGCCATTCCGGCAGGACCGGCAGCCGGTCGAGGGCCGCCACCGCGAGCTTGTTGATCGCCCGGGAGGTCAGCCCCTCGGTGGCGCCATAGACCGGCTCGACGGCGGGGAGCTCGGCGAGCCCCGCCTCGTCGACGATCCGGGACGGGTGGACCATCTGGCGCGTCCCGTCCCAGAGGTCGATCCGGCCGGTGATGTAGCGGTGCGCCCCGAGCGGCAGCATCTTCTCCACCCGGGGGCGGGGCATGCCGAAGAAGACCAGCGTGATGTCGTGGCCGGAGGCATCCTCCACCACCACCCGGTGCGGGCGCCTGCCCGAGCCGATCTGGGCCGGGCGGTGCTCCACCACGGTGACGCCGAGGGTGACCGGCTCGCCCACCGGCGCCTCGCCGACCGAGCCCATGAGCTTCCGCGCCACGCCGCCCTGGGGCAGGTGGAACAGCAGGTCCACGACCCGGGCCTCGCGCTCCGGCGTGCCGAGCAGCTTCTCGATGAGCGGGGCCATCTTGGGGCCGATGCCCGGCAGGGTGCGGGCCGGGGCGAACAGGGGATCGAGGAGGCTCGGGCGGAGCGCGGGCGCGCGGACGGCCTCGCCCCCGGGCGCCTCGGGGTCGTTCGGTGCCGCGTCCCGGGGGGCGGCGTCCTGAAGCGCGCGTGCATCTGTCATGGCGGTACGGCGGACATGGTGCCGGAGGCGCCTTATCATCCGGTGCATCCCGGCGCGCCAGTGCGTCGTGATGGCGACCGACCCCGGAGATCGATCCCATGGCCAGCGACTTCCTGCCGGGCTTCGGCCGGCACCGGATCGAGACCGCGCCGGGGGTGACGATCCACGCCCGCTCGGCCGGCGCCGGGCCACCGGTGCTGCTCCTGCACGGGCACCCGCAGACCCTGTCCACATGGCTCCACGTCGCCCCGCGTCTCGCAGAGCATCGCACCGTGGTGGCGATGGACCTGCGCGGCTACGGCGATTCGTCAAAACCCCCGGGCGGGGCGCGCCACGCCGCCTATGCCAAGCGCGCCATGGCGGCCGACGCGGCGGCGGTGATGCGGGCGCTGGGCCACGAGCGCTTCGCCGTGGTCGGCCACGACCGGGGCGGCCGCGTCGCCCACCGGCTGGCCCTGGACCATAGCGGCGCGGTGGACCGGTTGGCGGTGTTCGACATCGCCCCCACGGCGACCATGTACGCGCGCACCGACAAGGATTTCGCCACCCGCTATTTCTGGTGGTTCTTCTTCATCCAGCCCCATCCCCTGCCGGAGACGCTGATCGGGGCCGATCCGGAATATTTCCTGCGCCACCACGTCGAGGGCCAGTCGAAGACCCCCGGCTCGACCCCGCCCGACCTCTTCGCCGAGTACCTGCGCTGCTATGCCGACCCGGCCTGCCGCCACGCGATCTGCGAGGATTACCGGGCGGCGGCCGGGATCGACCTGGAGCACGACGCCGCCGATGCGGACGCGCGCATCACGGCGCCGCTCCTGGCGCTCTGGGGGGCGAAGGGCGTGGTCGGCCAGACCTACGACGTGCTGGCGACCTGGCGCGAGAAGGCGACCGCTGTCTCCGGCCGGGCGCTCGATTGCGGCCACACCCTCCAGGAGGAGCGGCCGGACGCGGTTGTTTCGGAGCTGGCGGCGTTCCTCGCCTGAGCAGGACGCCGGAGGACCGGGCTGCGGCGCCGTGGCCCCGCGGGCCGGAGCCGGCCGCCCTTGGCAGGCGCGCGGAAAGGCGCAGATAGAGCCCGTCGCCGCGCCGCTCGGGTCCGGTGAGCGGGCCAACCGTGCAGGGAGCCATGTCCGACACGCGCGCAGTTCGATTCGACGTCGCCGTGGTCGGGGCCGGGGCCGCGGGCCTCGCCGCCGCCTTGAGCCTCGCCCGGGAGGGCATCCCGACGGCCCTGGTCGGCCGCCACGCCCCCGTGGCGGACGGGCGCACCGTGGCGCTGCTCGACGGGTCGGTGCGCTTCCTGGAGGCGCTGGGCGCCTGGGCGGCGGTGGCGCCGCTGGCGAGCCCGCTCTGCACCCTGCAGATCATCGACGACACCGGCAGCCTGTTCCGGCCCGCGCCCGTGCGCTTCCAGGCCGCCGAGATCGGCCTCGACGCCTTCGGGTGGAACGTCGAGAGCGCCCGCCTGGTCGAGAGCCTGCGCGCCCGCGCCCGGGCCCAGGCGAACCTCACCCTGGTCGAGGCGGATGCCGCCGGCACCACCCCCGGGGAGGCGGCCGCCCGCATCACCCTGGCGGCGGGCGGCACCGTCGAGGCCCGGCTGGTGGTCGGCGCCGACGGGGGCCGCTCGCCGCTCCGGGCCGCCAGCGGCCTGCGCGTGCGCGACTGGACCTACCCGCAGAGCGCGCTCACCACGATCCTGGCCCATGACCGCCCGCACCGGGACGTCTCCACCGAGTTCCACACCCGCTCCGGCCCGTTCACCCTGGTGCCGCTGCCGGGCGGGCACCGCTCCAGCCTGGTCTGGGTGACCGGGGAGACCGCGGCCCGGCGGCTGGCGGCGCTGGACGACGCGGATCTCGGGCTGGCGGTGGAGCGGCAGGCCCGGTCGATGCTCGGGGCCATGCGGGTCGACGGACCCCGCGGCCTCGTGCCCATGCGCGGGCTCGCGGTGGCGCGCCCGGTGGCGCAGAGGCTGGCCCTGATCGGCGAGGCGGCCCACGTCTTCCCGCCGATCGGCGCGCAGGGGCTCAATCTCGGCCTGCGCGACGCCGCGACCCTGCGCGACGTGGTGCTGGGCGCCGCCCGGGACGCACGGGATCCCGGCTCGCGCCCGGTGCTCGACGGCTACGCCCGCGCCCGCCGCGTCGACACCGCCGCGCGCACCGCCGCGGTGGATCTGCTCAACCGCAGCCTGCTCACCGACCTGCTGCCGGTGGACGCGCTGCGGGGCCTCGGCCTGCTGGCGATGGCGCAGCTCGGGCCGCTGCGGCGGCTGGTGATGCGGGAGGGGGTGCTGCCGCGGCTCGGCGCACCGGAACTAATGCGCGCGGCGCGCTGACCGGACCGCTCGGCTCCGCGGGCCGGGTCGGAATCTCGCCGGGACTCCGTCAGAATTCCGGCTGGGCGGTCACGTAGGCGCCGAGGCGGGTCGCGAGGTCGACCGGGCCGCCGGCCCGGGGTTCGGCGGAATCGCCGATGAGGATCACCGGGATGCCGCGGTCGCGCAATTGGGCGCGCAGCTTGGCCGCGCGGCGGGCATAGGCGGGATCCCGGCGGGTCGGCGCCTGCAGCAGCACCGCGGCCGGCCGTGCGATCACGGCCAATACGTCGTCGGCCGCCTCCATGGAGGCGGTCACGCTCGCGTAGCCGAGGCTGGCCAGCTCGCCCGAAAGGGAACGGTCCACGGCACGGACGCCGTCGTCGACCACGAGCACTTGTTGCAGCGCACCCATAAGCTTGAGCGGTACTCCATCCGGCACGGATTGGAAAGGTAGCCGTGACCACAATCCTTTGCAGAACCCGCGAGGGGGCGGATCGGATCCGTCGGTCCGTGTGCAGATGCGAGACTACCCATGGCGCCTGAGCGCCGGATGAACCGCGGCCGGGGGGACCGGTACCGTTCAGGCGTTCTCCACGGCCACGGCGGTCCCGCCCGACAGGATCGGGCGATAGCCGGCGCTCCGCCAGGTCTCGGCGTCGGTCTCGGGGATCGCGCCGCGGGGCAGCGGCGCGGCCGCGCAGGCCGGACCGCGATAGGTGAGGTTCCCCTCGGCGTCGCGGGCGATGGCCAGGAGGGCCCGGGGCAGGGGCGCACGCTCCGGATAGGCCAGGGTCGCGGCGAGGTCGCGCAGGCCGGGGCGCGTGAGCACCGCATCCTCGCGGAAGACCAGGGATTCGAGGCGCGGCGGCGCGGCGGCCTCGGCGCCCGCCCGCAGGCTCAGGTCCACGGGCGCCCGATGCACCACGTTGAGGGTCCGCACGGTCCAGGGCAGGGGCAGGGCGGCGAGGGCGGCCTGGGCCACGGCCGGGACGACGAGCCGGGTCGGCACCGGGCGCAGCAGGGCGGATCCGAAGCCGGCCGCTTCGAAGGGAATCACGGTCTCGAGACCGGCGCCGGCCGTCAGGGCCGCGCCGAGGCCGGTCACCAGGCCGCGCAGGTCGTGGGCGGGCAGGAGCGTCAGGATCCGCTCGTCGGCGGCCAGGGGCAGCACGTCGAGATGCGCGGCGATCGCCGCGGCGAGCGCCGCCGCGGTGCGGTAGACCGGCCGCTCCGGATCGCCGTCGGCGAAGGTCACGAGGCCGCGGCTGGCGACCGGTTCGGCCACGCCGCGTTCCAGCGCCATCGCGTCGAGGCTGATCACGCCGTCCGGCACGCCCGGGCCGAAGGCGGCGAGATAGCGCAGCCTGAACTGGCGGATCGCCACGTGGGTGAGTTCCTCCGCGGGCCGGCGCGCCCCGCGGCGGCCCTCGGTCAGCACGCCCAGGAGGTCGGCGGCCTCGATCCCGGCGGAGAGCTGCGCGGAATCCCAGCCAGCCGGCATCGCGCAGGGCAGATGGCCGGCCGCCTCGACGGCGAGGTGGGCCAGAGCCGCCTCCGCACCGCCGGAGAACCACACTCCGATCCGGCTGCCGGGCGGGAGCCGCCACGCGCCGATCCCGCGGGCGAGCCGGCCGACGATCTCGGAGGCGGCCGCGTAGGTCCAGGTGATCGGCGGGCGCCCGCACCACGCGGCCCGATCGCCCGAATCACGCAGCGCCGTGCGCTCCGGTGCGGAACGCGCCGCCGCGACCAGGCAGGCGGGCAGGCCGGCGGATCGCGCGGACGCGTCCGGTGCGGCACGGGCCGCCCTCTCCGCCACCGCGAACGCGCTCAACCCACCGCCCCCACCGATACTGCAGATCCGCCGGCATGGTCGGCCGATTACGGTTAACCAACCGCTAAGACCGGAGGGTGACGGCCGGCTGGGCCAAAGCGGGCCGGACCGATCACGCCCTCGTGCGAGGTCGCGCTTGCAAGGCCGCGCTTGCGGCCGGGCGGGCGCGGGCCTATCGGGGGGCCGGCCGCGGCCCGGAAGGCCCCGAGAGGCCCACCAGGCCGCGGTGTCATGCCTTCGCCTCATTCCAGGGGAAAGGCAGGCCGCCCGGTCGCCGGGGCGGGAACTGCGCGCATCCGGGCGCCCGTCCCCCCCGATGGCCGGACCGATTCATCCGGAGTTCCGGAAGGCACGCCACGGCGGCGCGCACCCGGACGGTCCGGCGGACCTGCCGCCAGGCGGGCTCCGCATCCTGCAAGTTCACCGCACACCACATCTCGTCCAAGGGGTCAGAGCCGATGTCCTTCACCCGCCCCGCGCCGCACGTGCGCGCCGCCCTCCTCGGTCTCGCGGGCCTCGGCCTCGCGGCCGCTCCGGCGCTGGCGCAGCCGAAGAAGCCCGCCCCGACCGCACCCGCCCCGACCGCCCCGGCCCCGGCCGCGCCGGGCACCCCGGCGGCCAACACCCCGGCGGCCCAGACCGGCCCGCAGATCGTGGCGGTGAAGTCCGAGCCGAGCCAGGCCGACTGGACCAAGGTCTGCGGCAAGGACCAGGGCTCGGGCACCGACATCTGCTACACGACCCGCGACTTCGTGTCCGACCAGGGCCAGCCGGTGCTGGCGGTGGCGGTTTACGAGATGAAGAACGCCGCCCAGAAGCAGGAGGTGCGCGTGGTGCGCTACCTGCTGCCGCTCGGCCTGCTGCTGCAGCCGGGCATCCGCTTCAACGTCGACGGCCAGGCCGGCACGCCCGGCCGCTTCGCGGTCTGCTTCCCGAACGGCTGCTTCGCCGAGGCCGGGGGCGTCGATGCCGGCGTCGTCGCGGCGATGAAGAAGGGCACGACCCTCAACGTCTCGGTCCAGAACCAGACCCAGCGCGAAGTCACCTTCGCGGTGCCGCTGGCCGGCTTCGGCAAGGCCTTCGACGGCCCGGCGATCGACCCGAAGGTCCTGGAGGAGCAGCAGAAGAAGCTCCAGGCGGAGCTGGAGAAGCGCTCCGAGGACATGCGCAAGAAGCTCGAGCAGCAGGGCGGCGCCGCCCCGGCCGCCGGTGCCGCCCCGGCGGCGAAGTAACCGCCGCGCGGCGCGCGACCCGCGGGGGCCGGACCGGGCAGGTCCGGCCCTTCCGCGTTCGCGGCCGCCGATGCGCTAACGGATCCCCATCGGGCCCGGACCGGGCAGGACGATCAGGATCCGGAGGTCGTGGTCGGGCACGTAGTCCCGGGCCTCCCACCGGAACGTGGTGGGTCCGATCCTCCGGACGCCCGTGCGGCAGAAGCTCACGACCGCGTCCGGCGTCCCCTTGTCCACCGTCAGCGTGAAGCGCCCGATCGGCGCGGCCCAGTTGCGCGCGGTGGTCACGATGTAGGGCACCACGAAGGCCCGCAGGTGGCCGCTCGCGTTCGGGGCCCTGGCGTGCAGGCGCCGGATCGCCGCCAGCCCGGCCCCGTCCAGGCAGTAGGTCGCGCGGTAACCGGCGCGGGCGGCCTCCTTGGGATCGAGGAGGTGAAACCCGCTGACCGGGGCGTAGCTGTGGGCGATCCGGACCTCCGTCCCGGGCGGGAAGGTCTGCAGCCAGTGGAACTTCGCCTCGCTGCGCCACAGCCCATCGTTCGGCGCCTCGGTCGTGCTCGCGCCCTCGGGGAACAGGCCGGCCTTGACCAGCTCGGCCCAGTCCGCCTGGCCGAGGCGCTTCTCGGCGGCGGCGAGGTCGGCGAAGCGCAGGGGGTTGAACGGCAGGCCGTGGCGGCGCAGCAGGTCCGTCACCTCGCGCTCGCCCACGAAGGCGCGCTCCTCCAGCGCCGGCTCGACCGGACGACCGTCGACCGTCGCGGTGAAGCCGACGAAGTTCGCCCGCTCGGCCTGCGGCAGCTTGAGGGCGGACGCGCTGAGCAGGCGGCCATCGATCGGCGGCAGCGGGAATGCGATCCGGACCGTGCGCGATTCATCCACCCGGTTGCGGAACACGTAGGACACGTCGATCCGGTCGAGGCCGATCGACAGGTCCTCGCTGGCGAGGGCGATCCCCGGCTCCGGCACCAGGACCAGCCCGCCGGCATCGAGCTCGGCAGCGCTGTCATTGGCGCGGGCCGGAGCGCAGAGCAGGGCCGCGGCCAGGAGTGTCGCGGCGGCGGATCGGGGCTTGGCGGGCATGGCGGCGAACTCGTCCGACGGCACGGCGGCCGTCGGACCGAGGCTAAAGCGGCGCCCGTGTCGGAAGCTTTACGAGCCCGGTCAGTTCGTGGCACGGGCGCGCATCCGGTAGGCGCCGGCGGCGTCGCGCACGAACATCTCGGCGATCCCGGCATGGCGCAGGGCCTCGCCCGACGTGTCGGGCAGAAGGTTCTGCTCCGACACGTAGGCGACGTATTCGGTCTCGGCGTTCTCGGCCAGCAGGTGGTAGAAGGGCTGGTCCTTGCGCGGCCGGACCTCCTCGGGGATCGACATCCACCATTCCTCGGTGTTGTCGAAGACCGGGTCGACGTCGAACACGACGCCCCGGAAGGGGTAGATCCGGTGGCGCACCACGGCGCCGATGGCGAATTTGGCGGTTCTCAGGGTTACGTCCGTCATGGTTCAGTCCGTCCTGACGGGACAGATAGGTCCGATGACGGGGCCTGTCACCGGGTGGGCGCGGATCCCCCCGTCCCGGCGGCCTGGGCCAGGCGGTCCCGGACCGCGAGCGCCGCGGGCAGCGGCCGCCACAGGACGCTCATCTCGGCGATCAGCCCGGCCGCATCGAGGCGCCAGACGTCCACGCCGTCGAGCCGGTGCGGGCCGGCCGAGGCCCCGAAATACGCGGCGGCCCGCCCGGGCCCTTCCAGGATCTCGCGGATCTCGAAGGCGTCGATCGTCGCGAGCAGCGCGTCGACCACCGGCCGGATCGCGGCCTTGCCGCGCACGGGCTCGGCGGCGAGCGGCGTGTTGAGCACGACGCCGTCGGCCATCTGCGCCAGCATGCCGTCGGGATCCTTGGCCTGCATGGCGGCCGCGAAGGCGCGGACATGGGTGAGGTTCATCGGAGATCTCCTGCGGGTTGGGGGGTCCGGATGCCGCGTTCGGCGGCGATCGCCCGGGCGGTGGCCTCGCGCCGGGCGGTGAGGTCGGCGGCCCGCGCCCGGGCCGCCGCCACGACGGCCGGCGGGGCTGTCCGGGGGGTGCCGCTGTCGAAGGGCGGCTCGGGGGCGTATTGCATCCCGAGCTGGATGCCCTGCGCGGCCTCCGTACCGCGCAGTTCGGCGGCGAGGCGCAGCGCCCCGTCGATCCCCGCGGTGACGCCGGCCGCGAACACCCAGGTGCGGTCCTCCGCATCGCGGTCGATCACCACCCGCGCATCCACCGGCTCGGCCCCGAAGAAGGGCAGGAGGTGGACCGCGTTCCAGTAGGTGGTCGCCTGGCGCCCGACCAGGAGGCCGGCCGCCCCCAGCAGGAGCGCGCCGGTGCAGACCGAAAGGACGTGGGAGGCGCCCATTGCCTGCTCCCGGATCCAGCCGAGCACGGCCGGATCGCGCATCAGCGCCTCCTGGCCCTGGCCGCCCGGGACATGGAGCACGTCGAGCCGGGGCGCGGCGTCGAGGGTCGCGTCCGGCAGGATCCGTAGGCCGCGCACGTCGCGCACCGGATCAGGGGTGGCCGCGTAGATCCGGTAGGTGCTGTTCGGGATCCGGGCCAGGATCTCGAACGGGCCGGTGAGGTCGATCTGGTCGAGCCCCTCGAACAGGAGCGAGCCGATCTGCAGGTGGGTGTCGGGCGGGATCATCGGAGCCTCCGGGGTGGACAGGGCGACCCTACCGCGTCACGCTCTGGCCCGAATGACAAAGAGCCCTCGTTTCCCGCCAGATGCGCCGCGGCCCGTCGAGGTGCTGGCCTTCCCGTCGGCGCAGCTCCTCGACGTGGCGGGGCCGCTCCAGGTGTTTGCCACCGCCAACGAGCGCGGCGGCGTGGGCCAACCTTACGCGCCGCGGGTGATCGCGGCGGGCGAGCCGACGCTCACCACCTCGGCGGGCCTGCGGCTGGTGGCCGAGCCGCTGCCCGGCGGCGACATGCCGGTCGACACGCTGGTGATCGCGGGCGGCCCCGGAATCCTGGCGGCCTGCGACGACCCCACCCTGGTGGCCTGGGTCCGGGCGCGGGCCGGACGGGCGCGCCGGGTCGCCTCGGTCTGCACCGGGGCGTTCCTGCTGGGGGCGACCGGGCTCCTCGACGGGCGGCGGGCGGTGACCCATTGGCATCATTGCGGCGAACTGGCCGGGCGCTACCCGCGGGTCCGGGTCGAGCCCGATCCGATCTTCGTGCGCGACGGCCCGGTCTGGTCCTCGGCGGGGGTCACGGCGGGGATCGACCTGGCGCTCGCGCTGGTCGAGGAGGATCTCGGCCGCCCCCTCGCCCTGGCGGTGGCGCGCCACCTCGTGATGTTCCTGAAGCGTCCGGGCGGACAGGCGCAGTTCAGCGCGGCGCTCGCCCTGCAGGCGGGGGAGGAGCGGTTCGGGCGGCTCCACGCCTACATCGCCGACAACCTGTCGGGCGATCTCGCGCTGCCGGCGCTGGCCGCGGCGGCGGGGATGAGCGCACGCAGCCTCAGCCGGCATTATCTCGAGGCGACGGGCCTCACCCCGGCCAAGGCCGTGGAGCGCCTGCGGGTGGAGGCGGCCCGGCGGGCGCTCGCCGAGACCGCGCAGCCGGTCAAACGCATCGCCCGGACCTGCGGCTTCGGCTCCGAGGAGACGATGCAGCGCAGCTTTCTAAGGCACGTCGCGGCGACGCCGCAGGATTATCGGGCGCGGTTCGGGGGCTAGCGCTTTTCCCCTCCCCTGACGATCCCGGGCTTGCCCGGGATCGCTCGAGCTTGCGGGGAGGGGTCAGGGGTGGGGCAGGATCGAGCGTTCCGGTGCCGCCTGCACCACCCCCACCTCCAACTCCTCCCCACAGGGGGGAGGAGAGCGCGTCGGCGCAAATGTGTGCCCCTTGTAGGTTCGGGAGAGAGGGGGTTCACCCCAGCTGATACACCGCCGCCAGTTCCGGATCCTTCGCGGCGACCAGCTTCGCCAGATCCACGATGACCTTGGCCTGCTTCCAGGTGGCGTCGTCCTGCATCTTGCCGTCGAGCATCACCGCCCCGGTGCCGTCCGGCATCGCCGCCACGATCCGGGCCGCGAAGGCGACCTCGGCGGGGTCCGGCGCGAAGACCCGCTTGGCGATCGCCACCTGGCTCGGATGCAGCGTCCAGGCCCCGGCGCAGCCCATCAGGAAGGCGTTGCGGAACTGCGCCTCGCAAGCCGCGCCGTCGGAGAAGTCGCCGAACGGGCCGTAGAACGCCTTGAGGCCATTGGCCATGCAGGCATCGACCATCTTGGCGATCGTGTAGTGCCAGAGATCCTGCTGCGCGGTGGCCCGGGGGGCGTCGCCCGCGGGATCGCTGAGCACCCGGTAATCCGGATGGCCGCCGCCGACCCGGGTGGTCTTCATGCCGCGCGACGCCGCGAGATCCGCGGGCCCGAGGCTCATCCCGTGCATCCGCGGCGAGGCCGACGCGATGGCATCGACATTGGCCACGCCCTCGGCGGTCTCCAGGATCGCGTGGACCAGGATCGGCTTGGCGATCCCGTGCCGCGCCTCGAGCTGGGCGAGCAGCTGGTCGATGTAGTGGATGTCCCACGGGCCCTCGACCTTGGGCACCATCACCACGTCGAGCTTGGCGCCGACCTCGGCGACGAGGGTGAACAGGTCGTCGAGAATCCAGGGCGAGTTGAGGGCGTTGATCCGGGTCCAGAGACCGGTGCCGGTGGCGGCGAAGTCGGTGGCCTGGGCCATGGCGACGAAGCCCTTGCGCGCCGCCTCCTTCTGGTCGGCGGGGACCGCGTCCTCCAGGTTGCCCAGAACTACGTCGACGGTCCCGGCGAGCTCCGGCACCCGGGCGCGGACCTTGTCGTTGTGCGGCGGCACGAAATGGATCATCCGCTCCAGCCGCACCGGCAATTCGCGGAACGGGGCCGGCGCGCCGGTGGCGAGGGGCTGGAAGAAGCGGCGGGGCAGTTTCATCGGGTGCCTCTTGTCAGGGCTGGCGTCCGCCCCCGTTAGAGCCGATCCCGATCGCATTGCAATCGGGCCCGATCCTGGATTCCAAAGGACGAGTCCTTTGGCGGGTGCAGGGCAGAGCCTTGCTGTACGGCTCTTCCGCCCCCGCGCGGGGGTGGAAGAGCCGTTCGTCGGGGTTTCACCCCGACACCCCACCAAAGGACGAGTCCTTTGGGATCCCGTGACCATACCCTAGCCCCGCCGGCCGCCGCGGTCGCTCATCCCGATCCGGCCGAAGAAGTCGCCGCTGCCGGCCACGACCACGAGGCGCCGGACCTCGCCCCGCAGGAAGGCCTGGAGGAAGCGGTTGTAGTCGCGGAACGAGACGCAGCCGTTCGAGGCGCCGGGCTGACGCAGCATGTAGGTGTGGGCGAGCAGGCCGTCGCGGCCATGGACCGCGCCGCTGCCGCCGACCGGGGTGAGGCGGATCGCCCGCACCCCGTGGAACAGGCTCTCGCGCTCGGTCAACGCGTAGGTGCCGGGGGGCGTCGAGCCGCGCATGCGCAGGTGGACGAAGCGCGGGTTGTCCATGGCTTCGCCGAGGCCGGAATGGGCCTCCAGCACCTCGCCGGAGGGCAGCGTTACCGTGCGGGCGCTGATGTCGTAGACCGCCGTGCCGGCCACGGAGTCGGGCGCCGGGCTGATCCGGGTGCGCGGGGCCTCGCGCGGCAGGGCGTCCGGGCTGGCATAGGCCAGGGCCTGGCGGGGTTCCGGACCTGGCGCCGCGGCGCCGACGCCGAACAGCTTCTCGAAGAAGGACGGCTCCTCCGCCATGGCGGCGCGGAACACGTCGCGGGTGCGGGGCAGGGCGCGGGACGCCACCCGGGGGGCGGGGGCGGGACGCCGCAGCTCCGGCGGGCGCGCCACCGGGAGCGGGACGAGGGCGGCCGGCGTCGGCTCGGCCGCGGCGAGCCGCAGCGGGGCCGAGGTCGCCTCGGCGACCGTCGTCCTGGGCGACGCCCCCGGGGCCCGCGCGGTCCGGATCTGCGCCGCCCTGACCTGCTCGGCGCCGGCGACCTGCCGGGCGATCTCCCGGATCGCCGGAGACGGCTCGGATGCGGCGACCTGCGTGGCGGCCTGCGTGGCGATCTGCGTGGCGACCTGGAATTCGGTCGGCAGCGCCTCGGTGCCGAAGGCCATCGCCGCACCGGAGCCCAGGGCGGGGCTCGGATCGAGCATCCAGGCGATGTTCGGCTGCGGCGCGGCGTGCGGGGCGGTGGCCAGCGCCGGCCGGAGCGCGGGCGCGGCGAGGGGCGCGCGCTCGTCGGGGGCGGGCGGCCCGGCGAGCATCGCCCAGCCGGACAGACTCACCGCCGTCAGGGCGATCAGCGCCGTCAGCCGGGTGCGGCGGCGGGCGCGCCGCATGGCGCTGGGATAGGGGGCCCGGGTGCGGGCGACGGGATCGTAGGCGGTCTCGACATAGACGACCCGCGGGGGCGCCGTCCGCCGGGCGGGCTCCGCCATGGGGTGCGCAATTCGGGGGTCCGCAGTTCGGGACGACGCAGCCTGGGCCATTCGGGGAACTCGCGCACGCGCTTCCCCGTGGGCAGCCGCCGCCGTTCGCCCGCGGAGGCTTGTTCCGCGCGCGTGGCCTGGGTTGCCCAACTGGGGAGGACTTCAACCGTCCGCCCCATTAAGCGGCCTTATGGTTAAGTCTTGCTGAAGACGCGCACGCCGCGGCGAATACGCGTTCAGGGCGCCTGTTCGGCGGCCTCCATCGGCCCGTGCCGGCGCGCGACCAGCAGGCAGAGCAGGGCCACCGGCACGCCGATCAGCGACGTGCCGACGAAGAACCAGGGGAAGCCGGTCCGCTCGATGACGAAGCCCGAGACCCCGGCGAGCAGGCTGCCGGGCAGGGCGCAGAGCGAGGTGAGCAGGGCGTACTGGCTCGCCGCATGCGCGGTCGCCGAGAGCCGGGACATGTAGGTGATCAGCACGATCGACGCGAAGGCGTAGGCGAAGCCCTCGATCCCCACGGTGGCCGCGAAGGTCCAGAACGCCGCCCCGCCATGGCCGCCGTGCCAGGCGAGGTAGGCCAGGGCGAGGTGCGACGCGGAGGCCGTGACCGTGCCGACGAGCAGGCTCGCCATCATGCCGATCCGCGGGATGATGGCGCTCGCCAGGAACGTCCCGCCGAGCGCGATCCAGAAGCCGAACAGCTTGGTCACCGTGGCGATGTCGGTGTTCGAGTAGCCGAGCGTCTTGAACAGCGGGATCGCCATGGCGCTCGACACGTAGCCGGGCATCCGGAAGCCCGCCACCAGGGCGAGCACGGGCACGGCCAGCGGCCCGAGCCGGGCCAGGAGGTCGCGGATCGGCGCCCAGACGGTCTCGACGAAGCCGCCCGTCGCCGGCGTCGCCGGGGCGGGGGGCTCGGGGGCGAGCAGGGCCGCGACGGTGCCGGGGGCCATCAGCGCGGCCATGCACAGGTAGGCGGCGCGCCAGCCATAGGCGTCGGACAGGTACAGGGCGCCCGCGCCCGCCGCGAGGTTGCCGATCCGGTAGCCGATCTCCGACCAGGACGACATCAGCGCCTGCTGCGCGGGGGGCGCGGCGGTGATCCGCCAGCCGTCGATGACCACGTCCTGCGTGGCCCCCGCCACCCCGAGGGCCAGGGAGAAGGCCACGGTCCAGGCCAGCCAGTGCGCCGGGTCGCCGAAGGCCACCCCCGCCAGCGCCAGCGCCACCAGGATCTGCGTGGCGACGATCCAGCCGCGGCGGCGCCCGAGCCACCGCCCCAGCAGCGGCGGGTCGTGGCGGTCGAGGAACGGTGCCCAGAGGAACTTGAACTTGTAGGCGATGGTCAATTCGCTCATCAGGCCGATGTTGGCCAGCGGCACCTTCGCCTGGACGAGCCAGGCCGATTGCGTGGCGTAGACGAGCAGGAACGGGATGCCCTGGGCGAAGCCCAGCCCCAGCACCGCCATGACCCGCCGGTCGGCGAACAGGGGCTTCAGGAAGGCGTTGGTGTCGGACTTCACCGGGTCGGGCGCGCCGGTGACCTGCGCCGGGTTTGCCATCCACGCCTCTCCTGAGCTGCGTGGGGGAGAGAGCAGATCCGGCCGCGCGGTGCAACGCGCGCGGGGTCGTCGCACCGGGCCTCCCGCAAGGCGCGCGCGCCATCGCTTGCACCGCAAGGTCGCCCGCCAAGGCCCGCCCGGGGCGCTGGGCGCCGCCCGCCCACCCCTGTAAGCAGCGGCACCGGGATCGCCGGCCGGACGGGAGCCCCAGGGACCGCCATGAAGCCCATCGACCGCGCCGCCGACGACGTCGAGCCCGGGGACCTGCCGGGCATCCCGCGCCCGCGGGAGACCCTGGGGCTGGTCGGCCACGCGGCGGCGGCCGACGCCTTCGCGGCCGGCATCGCGGCGGGGCGGCTGCACCACGCGTGGCTGATCGGCGGCGCCCCCGGGATCGGCAAGGCGACGCTCGCCTACCGGGTCGCCCGGCGCCTGCTCGCCCATCCCGGGGGCGGGGGCCCGCCCGGGCTCGACCTGCCGGCGGGCGACCCCGTCACCGGCAAGGTGGCGGGCCTGTCGCATCCGAACCTCGTGGCCCTGCGCCGCCACCGGATCGCGGGCGCCAAGGCGCTGCCGACCAAGATCTCCGTCGACATGGTCCGCCGGGCCCTGGACCTGTTTTCCGCGACCGCCACGGATTCCGGCTGGCGCGTCTGCATCCTCGACAGCGCCGAGGACCTGAACGCCAACGCCGCCAACGCCCTGCTCAAGGTGCTGGAGGAGCCCCCGCCCCGGGCCCTGTTCCTGATCCTGTCCCACCAGCCCGGCCGGCTGCTGCCGACGATCCGCTCCCGCTGCCGGGCGCTGATGCTGCGCCCCCTGGCGGCCGGGGAGGTCGCCCGGGTGGTGCGAGGGCTGCCGGAGCCGTTCCCGCAGCCCGAGGAAGCCGCCCTGGCCCGGGCGATCACCCAGTGCGAGGGCTCGGTGGCCCGGGCCCTGGCGATGCTCGACCCGGTCACGTCCGGGCTGGTGGCGGAGGTCGAGACCCTGCTGGCGCGGGCGCGCGATCCTGATTGGGGCCGGGTGCTCAAGCTCGCCGAGACCCTGGCGGGGCGCGACGCGGAGACGCGGTTCGCGGCCGCCCAGGACGCGGTGCTGCGCTTCGTCTCGGCCGAACTCGACCGCCGCCGGGACGAGCCGCCGGCGCGGCTGGCGGCCCTGGTGGAGGTCGCCGACCGGTTCGGCCGCGCGGCCCGGGAGGCGGCGATCTACAACCTCGACCGGCGCCCGGTGGTGCTGTCGCTGTTCGGGGATCTGGCGGAGGTCGGGTAGGGGCCGGGCAGAGCCGGCCCTTTCAAAGTGTTTGGATTGGGTCGCGTTCGGGACGGTCCGCCCAAGAGTTCACACCTCTCCACTTGACGCCTGCGCGTCGAAAAACGTGCGCTTCCCCTCCCCCTTGCGGGGAGGGGTCAGGGGTGGTGCAGACGACACCGCACCGTTCGATCCTGCACCACCCCCACCTCCAACGCCTCCCCGCACGCCCGTGCGATCCCGGGCAGGCCCGGGATCGCGGGGGGAGGAGGGCGACGCGCGTCGCCCATGAATTGCTGCGCCAAACACCGTGAAAGGGCTGGCCGGGCGGGGATCCTGGCGTCGGCCCATCGCGGGGCGGCGATCGAACGCGCGTTCCCGCCCGCCTGCTCGGCATCCGGCCTGCGGCGCTTGGCTCTGATGATGCATCGCGCCCCCGCTCGATCCCTGGCCGCCCGGAATGCCATGACCCACGATCTGCCTCATCGCGCGGCCGTTCGGACGATCCTGTCCCTCGCCCCGCCGCGGCGGGCCCGCCTTCGAAAGGGGCGGGCGTGAGCGACGCGATCGCTTGGGCGGAGCGCCGCCGCATCGCCGAGCAGGCGCGCGGCGAGCGGCCGTGGTCGCTCTGGGGGCCGTATCTGAGCGAGCGGCAATGGGGCACCGTGCGCGAGGATTACAGCCGCGACGGCAATGCCTGGCGCTCGCTGACCCACGACGATGCGCGCTCGCGCGCCTATCGCTGGGGTGAGGACGGGCTCGCCGGCCTCTGCGACGAGCGCGGCCTGCTCTGCCTCGCGCTCGGCCTGTGGAACGGGCGCGACCATATCCTGAAGGAGCGCCTGTTCGGCCTGACCAACGAGCAGGGCAACCACGGCGAGGACGTCAAGGAGCACTACCACTACCTCGACGCGGTCCCGAGCCACGCCTACCTCAAGTTCCTCTACCGCTATCCGCAGGCCGCCTACCCCTACGAGGACCTCGTGCGCGAGGGGCTGCAGCGCAGCCGCGAGGTGCCGGAATACGAGATCGACGACACCGGGATCTTCGACGGCGGCCGCTTCTTCGACGTGACGGTGGAATACGCCAAGGCGGATGTCGACGACATCCACGTCACCGTCTCGGCGACGAACCGGGGCTCGGAGGCCGCCGACCTCCACCTCGTCCCGCAGCTCTGGTTCCGCAACACGTGGTCGTGGCGGGAGAACGGCCCGCGCCCGCGTCTGGCGATCCACCCCGAGGGCGGCGTCGCCTGCGAGCATCCCCGCCTCGGCCCCTACCGGCTGGTCTTCGAGGGCGCGCCGGACGTGCTGTTCTGCGAGAACGACACGAACCTGCGCCGCCACGCCGGCCAGCCCGAGGCCGAGGGCCCGTTCAAGGACGGGCTCCACGCGGCGATCGTCGGGGGCGACGCCGCCGCGATCCGGCGCGATGCCGGGACCAAGCTCGGCCTGCACTACGCGCTCCGCCTGGAGCCCGGAGAGACCCGGCGGATCCGCCTGCGGCTGTCGGCGGGGGTGCGGACGCGCCCGCTCGATGCGGATGGCAGCCTCCGGGACCTGCGCGTCGCCGAGGCCGACGCCTTCTACGACGACCTTCAGGACGGGATCGCCGAACCGGATGCCCGTACGATCTTCCGGCAGGCCGCGGCGGGGCTGATCTGGTCGAAGCAGCTCTATGCCTACGACGTGCGGGTATGGCTCAAGGGCGATCCCCTGCAGCCGGTGCCGCCCCGGGAGCGCGACGGCGGCCGCAACACCCAGTGGCGCCACTTCGCGGCCTCCGACGTGCTCTCGATGCCGGACACGTGGGAATATCCGTGGTTCGCCGCCTGGGATCTCGCCTTCCACTGCCTGCCGCTGGCTCTGCTCGACCCGGACTTCGCCAAGAAGCAGCTCCTGCTGCTGACGCGCGAATGGTACATGCACCCCAACGGCCAGCTCCCGGCCTACGAGTGGGAGTTCTCCGACACCAACCCGCCGGTCCATGCCTGGGCGACCTACCGGGTGTTCGAGATCGACCGCGCCCGCCGCGGCGGACGCGGCGACCTCGCCTTCCTCGAAGGCGTCTTTCACAAGCTGCTGATCAACTTCACGTGGTGGGTGAACCGCAAGGATGCGGGCGGCCGCAACGTCTTCCAGGGCGGCTTCCTCGGCCTCGACAATGTCGGCGTGTTCGACCGGTCGCGCCCGCCGCCGGGCTTCGGCATGGTGCACCAGGCTGACGGCACCGCCTGGATGGCGATGTATGCCCTCAACATGATGCGCATCGCCCTCGAACTCGCGCTCCACAACGACGTGTACGAGAGCACCGCCTCGAAGTTCTTCGAGCACTTCCTGCTCATCGCCGAGGCGATGACCGACATGGGCGGCGAGGGCTTCGGCCTCTGGGACGAGGACGACGAGTTCTACTACGACGAGGTCGACATGCCCGGCGCCGGGCTGCTCCCCTTGCGTGTCCGCTCCATGGTCGGGCTGGTGCCGCTGTTCGCCGTCGAGGTGATCGAGCCCTCGGTGCTCCAGCGCCTGCCGGACTTCGCCCGGCGCCTCAACTGGCTGCTGGAGAACCGCCCGCATCTCGCCCGCCTCGTCTCCCGCTGGGACGAGGGCGGCGTCAAGGACCGCAAGCTGCTGTCGCTGCTGCGCGGCCACCGGATGAAGGCGCTGCTGCGGCGCATGCTCGACGAGGCGGAGTTCCTCTCGCCCTACGGCGTCCGCTCGCTGTCGAAAGCGCATCGCGACCAGCCCTATGCCCTGAACGAGTTCGGCGCCTCCTTCACGGTCCGCTACGATCCGGCCGATTCCACCTCGAACATGTTCGGCGGCAATTCGAACTGGCGCGGGCCCGTGTGGATGCCGACGAACTACCTGATCATCGAGGCCCTGCGCCGCTTCCACACCTATTACGGCGACGACTTTCGCGTCGAATTCCCCACCGGCTCGGGGGAGATGCACACGCTCGCCGCGATCGCCGACGCGCTTCGGGACCGGCTGATCGCCCTGTTCTCCAAGGACGGGGCCGGCCGCCGCCCGGCCTTCGGCGACCGGCCGCCGATCCCGGCGGCCGCGGGCGCCGAGGAGGCCCTGTTGTTCCACGAGTTCTTCGACGGCGACACCGGCCGCGGTCTCGGCGCCTCCCACCAGACCGGCTGGACGGCGCTGATCCTCAACCTGCTGCACCACCGGGCGAAGCCGCCCCCGTAGGCCGCCTCGCAATCGGCGTCGCAGGCGAAGGGCGGCGGCCCCCGCGGGGTTCCGCGGGCCCCGCATGCCGGTATCCGGAGCCCTGCCCCCGGTGCCTCCGGCGGGTGGGGACGCCGATGCGTGTCCGGGGCCGGACGGTGCCGTCCGCGGAGCGGGCGGCGGTTGCGTCCCGGCCGCTGCCGCGCGACAACGCGGGCAGCTTTTCGCGATGATCCGGAACACCCTCGACGTGACGTCCAACACCCCGGCGCAGCCCCAAAAGACCTTCGGCCTCTCGACCGCGATCTCCTACCCCAACGGCGCGCCACATATCGGCCACGCCTACGAGGTGATCGCCGCCGACGCCATCGCGCGGTTCCACCGGCTCGACCGGTACGACGTGCTGTTCTCCACCGGCACCGACGAGCACGGGCTCAAGATCCAGCAGGCCGCGACCCGGGCCGGCACCAGCCCGCGCGCCTATGTCGACGGCACCGCCGCCCGCTTCCAGGCCATGGCCGACCGGATGGACTGCGCCTACGACCGCTTCATCCGCACCACCGAGCCGGGCCATTACGAGGCCGCGCAGGCGATCTGGCGGCGGATGGAGGCCAACGGCGACATCTACCTGGACACGTACGCCGGCTGGTACTCGGTCCGCGACGAGGCCTATTACGACGAGGCCGAGACCCGCCTGCTGGAGGATGGCAGCCGCCGCAGCCTCGCCACCGACACGCCCGTCGTGTGGATGGAGGAGGAGAATTTCCTGTTCCGGTTGTCCGCCTACCAGGACCGGCTGCTCAAGCTCTACGCGGACCAGCCGGACTTCATTGGGCCGGAAACCCGGAGGAACGAGGTGGCGAGCTTCGTGCGCTCCGGCCTCAAGGATCTGTCGGTCAGCCGCACCAATTTCGACTGGGGCGTGCCGGTGCCGGGGCATCCGAACCACGTCATGTACGTCTGGGTCGACGCGCTGACCAACTACCTGACCGTCACCGGCTTCCCCGACGAGTCAGCCGCCGGGAAAAAATTCTGGCCGCTGGATCTGCACATCATCGGCAAGGACATCGTCCGGTTCCACGCGGTCTACTGGCCTGCCTTCCTGATGTCGGCCGGGCTGCCCCTGCCCAAGCGCGTCTTCGGCCACGGCTTCCTGCTCTCCAAGGGCGAGAAGATGTCGAAGTCGCTGGGCAACGTCCTCGACCCGTTCGAGCTCGCCGACACCTACGGGGTCGATCCGGTGCGCTATTTCGTGCTGCGCGAGGTGCCGTTCGGCGGCGACGGCAGCTACAGCCACGAGGCGATCATCGGCCGGATCAACGCCGACCTCGCCAACGACATCGGCAACCTCGCCCAGCGCTCGCTGTCGATGGTGGCCAAGAACTGCGATGGCGCGGTGCCGGATCCCGGCGAACTGGCGGAGGCCGACCGGGCGCTGCTCGCCCAGGCCGACGCCCTGCCGCAGCGGGCGCGGGACCTGATGGGCGACCTCGCGCTCCATACGATCCTGGCCGAGATCTGGGCCGTGGTGGCGGAGGCCAACCGCTACTTCGCCGGCCAGGAGCCCTGGAAGCTCCGCAAGTCCGACCCCGCGCGGATGAACGCCGTGCTCTACACGACGCTGGAGGCCCTGCGCGCCTTCGGCATCCTGATCCAGCCCTTCGTGCCCGGTGCGGCCGCCAAGCTCCTGGATCTGCTGGCGGTGCCGGCCGACCGGCGCAGCCTCGCCGATGTGGGGGAGGGGGGCCGCCTCGTGCCCGGCACGGCCCTGCCTGCCCCCGCGCCGATCTTCCCGCGCTTCGAGCGCCCCGAAGCCCCCTCCGCCTGAGTCCCTTCCGCGTGAAGGACTCTGCCGCCCGCCGGCCCCGAGACCCGATGCTCATCGACAGTCACTGCCACCTCGATTTTTCCGATTTTTCCGCCGACCTGCCCGGCGTGATCGCCCGGGCGAAGGCCGCGGGTGTCACCGGCATGCTCACCATCTCGACCCGGGTCGCCCGGGCCGAGACCTACCGGGCGATCGCCGAGGCCCATCCCGAGGTCTGGCACACGATCGGCACCCATCCGGACGGGGCCGCCGAGGAGCCGGACGTGCCGGCCGAGACGATCGCGGAGATCGCCGCCTCCAGCCCGCGCTGCGTCGGGATCGGCGAGGCGGGGCTCGACTACCACTATCCCGACGCCGCCCCCGAGGCCGTGCAGGAGCGGGTGCTGCGCGCCCATATCGCGGCGGCGCGCCTCTCCGGCCTGCCCCTTGTGATCCACGCCCGGGACGCCGACGACCATATGGAGCGGGTTCTCGCCGACGAGATGGGCCGAAAACCCTTCCGGGCGGTGCTGCACTGCTTCTCGTCGGGCCGGCGGCTGGCCGAGGCCGGGCTAGAGCTGGGGCTGTACGTGTCGTTCTCGGGCATCGTCACCTTCCGGCGCTCGCACGATCTCCGGGACATCGCCCGGGCCGTGCCCCTGGACCGGATCCTGGTGGAGACCGACGCGCCGTTCCTCGCCCCCGAGCCCCATCGCGGGCGGACCAACGAGCCGGCCTACACGGCCGACACCGCCCGGTCGCTGGCCGAGACCCTGGGGCTCGCCCCGGAGGACCTCGCCCGGATCACCACGGCGAATTTCTTTGCGCTGTTCGACAGGGCGGCCCCCGGTGAGGCGGCGGGGCGGAGCGGGGGATCCGGATGGCCAACCTGACCCTGCGGATCCTCGGCTGCGGCTCCTCCGGCGGGGTCCCGCGGGTCGGCAGCGGCTGGGGCGCCTGCGACCCAGAAGAGCCGCGCAACCGCCGCCGCCGCTGCTCGATCCTGGTCGAGCGCACCGCCGGGGCCGGGCGGACCACGCTCCTGGTCGACACTGCGCCGGACCTGCGCGAGCAGCTCATCGACGCGGGGGTGCGGCGCCTCGACGGGGTCGCCTACACCCATGCCCATGCCGACCACACCCACGGCATCGACGATCTGCGCCCGCTGGTGATCGCCATGCGGGCGCGCATCCCGGTCTACGCCGACGCCCTGACGCGGTCGCTGCTCACCGCCCGGTTCGGCTACTGCTTCGAGACGCCCCCCGGCAGCGCCTATCCGCCGATCCTCGACCTGCGCGACCTGGCCGTCGACCGCGACCTGATCGTGGAGGGGGAGGGCGGCCCGATCACCGTGGAATCGCTCCCGGTGGAGCACGGCAACGAGGCCGCCCTGGGCTTCCGCTTCGGGCGGGCGGCCTACATGCCGGACGTGAGCCTGATCCCGGAGGCGAGCCTCGCCCGTCTGCACGGCCTCGACCTGCTGATCATCGACGCCCTGCGGGACACGCCGCACCCGACCCACTTCTCGGTCTCCGACGCCCTGGCGCTGATCCGCGAAGTCCGCCCGGGCCGGGCGGTGCTCACCAACCTGCACACCGACCTCGACTACGCCGCCCTGGCGGCACGCCTGCCCGAGGGCATCGTGCCCGCCTATGACGGGATGCGTCTGACCCTCGGGGCCTGAGGGCCTCCGGGGGAGGGGCGAATCGGGCGTCACACGCCTGTCGCCGGCCGAGTCCAAGAAAATCGGCTTCGCAGCGCACAAGGCTGTTGACGGGCCGGGGCGGTGTGCGTATACCCCGGTTCATCGGCGCCGGCCGCGAGAGTGGCCCGGGCGCTGAGGCATCTTCTGACAGATCTGCGGGGTTGGCCGGCGGGAACGCTGGGCGGCTTGCTGTTTGTCTCTGGCGGGTTTGGCTTTCGGGCTGTCCTGCCTGCTCTTTGACAAGTTAGAATTGAGGAAGGGAGACGCGGGCGGCGTTTGTCCTTGCGGCTGGGCTTTCGGGCCTGGCGTGAGAGACTAGTGCCGATCGTCGTGTTTCTC
>NZ_JAKSYC010000071.1 GCF_022829585.1 Methylobacterium sp. J-026 | reverse complement strand
TCGAGGTAAGCGAGCATGGCCTCCGCATCCTCAGCGGCCTTCAAGGGGCTGGTTGTGGCCATCAGCGGTCCAAGGATTGCGCGAAAGTCACCCGCGAACACCGCCTTGGGCACGAATGGCCCGTAGGGTCCGTACCGGTAGAAGAGATCCGGCAGCAGAACGATGTAGCCAGCGTCAGCGAGCTGCTGTGCCATGTCGAGCATCGCCGGCCTGATACCACCGGCGTCCATGTAGAAAATCACCGCGGGCCATGGTCCGCCGCTCGCAGGGATCGCGACGTGCGAAGGGCAATCACCATCGCGCGTCCGGATCCTGACTTGCTCGTTCGGCATGCGATGCTCCTCGGCCGGACATCCGCAGTGTCCGCGTCGAACCGTTTACGACCGCCAGCGGACCGACCGCAAACCACCCGTCTCCGACCTGATCCCGGTCCAGCCGATCGCGTTCAGGCCGTCCTCGTCAGGCGCGCAGCGTCCGTGTCCGAAAGCCGGTGACCACCGTTCGCCCGGTTCGCGCAGGGGCTCCCCGGCGCGCCCTCACGCCGCGGTCCGGCGCTCCGGATAGAGCCCGTACAGCCCCTCGGCGCTCGCCGTGCAGACACCGCGCTCGGTGATGATGCCGGTCACCAGCCGGGCCGGGGTCACGTCGAAGGCGGGGTTGGCCACCGGGCTGCCGGGGGAGACCACCTCGATCGTGGCGAAGCCGCCGTCGGCGAGCCGCCCGGTCATGTGGGTGACCTCGCGGCCGTCGCGCTCCTCGATCGGGATCTCGCGCACGCCGTCGTCCAGCGTCCAGTCGATGGTCGAGAACGGCAGCGCCGCGTAGAACGGCACGCGGTTGTCGTGGGCCGCCAGCGCCTTCAGGTAGGTGCCGATCTTGTTGCACACGTCCCCGCGCGCCGTGGTCCGGTCCGAGCCGACGATGCACAGGTCGACCGTCCCGTGCTGCATCAGGTGCCCGCCGGCATTGTCGGCGATCACCGTGTGGGGCACGCCGTGGCCGTGGAGTTCGAAGGCGGTGAGCGCCGCGCCCTGGTTGCGCGGGCGGGTCTCGTCGACCAGGACATGCACCGGCACGCCCTGCGCGTGGGCGGCGTAGATCGGCGCCAGCGCCGTGCCCCAATCCACCGTGGCGAGCCACCCGGCGTTGCAATGGGTCAGCACCGTGACCGGGCGCCCGGTCGCGGCGTGCCGGTCGGCGATGATCCGGCCGCCATGGACGCCGATGGCGCGGCAGCTCGCCACGTCCTCCTCGGCGATGCGGCCGGCCTCCGCGTAGGCGCGGGCGAAGCGCTCCTCCGGCTGGACCTGCCGCAGGTTGGCGGCGACCCGGTCCAGCGCCCAGCGCAGGTTGATCGCCGTGGGCCGCGTCGCGGCGAGGGTGGCCACCGCCCGGTCGATCCCCGCCGTCGACGGATCCGCCCGCATGGCCAGCGCCAGTCCGTAGGCCGCGGTGACGCCGATCAGCGGCGCCCCGCGCACGATCATGGTGCGGATCGCCAGGGCGGCGTCCTCCAGCGTGGCGAGACGCGTCAGCACGAAGGCGAAGGGCAGGCGGGTCTGGTCGATCACCTGGACGCTGACGCCGTCCGGGTCCGGGAAGATCGTGCGGTAGGGCTGGCCGTCGATATTCATGGCCGGTCCTGTGCCACAGCGGAGCGGATTTTGCACCCTCCCGAGCGGGACCCCGAGCGGAGCGGCCGGGCGGCGGTGAGCCTTCCTCAACCTTAGCGGCTCGTTAAGGGCGCCATGCCTAGCCTCGGGCGAGAGTCCCCGTTCTGCGTCCGGTCCCGCATGCGCTCGCTTCGCCGTCCCGCATCGCCCTACGACACCTTCGTCGACAGCGTCCGCCCGTTCCTGGGCAAGCGCCTGACGGAACTCGGCGGGTTCGTGCTGTTTACCGGCGCCGTGGCGCTGACCGTGGCCCTGGCCACGTGGTCGATCGACGACCCGAGCCTGAACCACGCCACCGACCATCCCGCCCACAACGTGCTCGGACAGCCGGGCGCCGTGGTGGCCGACCTCGCCATGCAGATCCTCGGCCTCGGATCCCTGGCCTTCGTGCTGCCCCCGGCCCTCTGGGGGGTGCGGCTGATGCGCGAGCGCGACCTGCCCGAGGGCGGCCTGCGCATCGCCCTCTGGATCATCGGCTTCTGCGCGGCGAGCGCGGTGGCGAGCGCCCTGCCGCCCACGGCGCGCTGGCCGCTGCCCACCGGGCTCGGCGGCGTCGCCGGCGACGGGCTCCTGTCCCTGGCGCGGGTGATCGTCGGGGCGGTCTCGTCGGCCGCCGCCCACCTGGTCGGGTTCGTCTACGCCGCCGTGGCGATCCTCAGCCTCACTGGGGCCTGCCGGTTCGGCGCCGTCGAGGAGGAGCCGGCCTACGATGAGCCCTATCCCGCCCGGCGCCCGCCGATGCGGGGGCGCGCGTCCGGCCGCGACGAGCGCGAGGATGCCGACGAGCCGGGCCTGGGCCTCGTGGGCGTCGGCGCCCTGGCGCAGGGCCTGATGCGGCTCCGCCTCGCGGCGGCCGACCGGCTGGCCTCCTGGCGGTCGGGCCGGGCCGAGCCCTTCGACGGCGCCTCGCCGGCCCTGGCGGCCCGGCGCGCCTTCACGGATGCGGACCTGCCCTGGGCCGACCATCTGCCCGAGGGCGCCCAGCCGGGCCCGGGCCGGCGCGAGCCCGTCTTCGACCTGCAGGACGAGGCCCCGGACCAGGACGCCCCCGCCCATCCGGGGATGCCGCAGGACGCGGCCGAGGGATTCGAGGTCCCCGAGTCCCCCCTGCCCCCGCGCGCCCCGGCGCCGCGGCCCCTGCCGGCGCAGCCCGAGCCGGCCGCGTCCCGGGTCGCGCCGCCGGCCGCCGCGCCCGTGGCCGCCCGCCGGACGCCGGCGGCCCCGATCCGGCCCGAGGATTACGCCCTGCCGGCCCTCGACCTGCTCGCGGCCCCCCGCGGGCCGTCCCAGGCGAGCCTGGTCTCGGCGGACGCCCTGGAGCAGAACGCCACGATGCTCGAAGCGACGCTCGGCGATTTCGGCGTGCGCGGCGACATCCTGGCGGTGCGGCCCGGTCCGGTCGTGACCCTCTACGAGCTCGAGCCCGCCCCCGGCACCAAGTCCAGCCGCGTGATCGCGCTCGCCGACGACATCGCCCGGTCGATGTCGGCGGTCTCGGCCCGCGTCGCCGTGGTGCCCGGCCGCAATGCCATCGGCATCGAACTGCCGAACGCGAAGCGCGAGACCGTGTATCTGCGCGAGCTCCTGGCCTCCACGGACTTCGTCGAGAGCAAGCACAAGCTGGCCCTGTGCCTGGGCAAGAACATCGGCGGTGAGCCGATCATCGCCGACCTCGCGCGCATGCCGCACCTGCTGGTCGCCGGCACCACCGGCTCGGGCAAGTCGGTGGCGATCAACACCATGATCCTCAGCCTGCTCTACCGGCTGAAGCCGGAAGAATGCCGCCTGATCATG
>NZ_JAKSYC010000064.1 GCF_022829585.1 Methylobacterium sp. J-026 | reverse complement strand
CCCTCTCCCGACCCTCGCTGACGCGAGGGCCACCCTCCCCCGCAGAGGGGGGAGGGAGATCGCGCGGTGTCGGCCAGATCAGCGCCGTGGTCTCGGCGAGATCGCCCACGTAATTGTGCGACAGCCGGAACAGCACCGGGTCGATCCGCGCCTCCACCAGCCCGCGGATCAGGGCCGGCTTGGCCTCGCGAAAGCTCAGCGTGCCGGTCATGGCGCCGAGCGCGTAGCCGCGCTCCGGGTCGGGCGTGCGCGAAAAATAATCCTGCAGCATCCGCAGCTTGGCATTGCGCCTCGGCTCGTAGGCGAGGCGGTCGAGGAGGTGGGCGAAGTCGTTCACGCGGCCACCTCCGGCTCGGGACCGGTCTCCGCGGGGCCGGGCTCGGCCTCGCCGTCGTCGCCATACCCCAGGAGATGCAGCGGCCGCGCCGCGATCCCCTGCGTCCCGCACCAATGGACCAGGGCGTCCTCCTGGCCGTGCGTCACCCAGACCTCCCCGGCGCCGGTGTCGCGGATGGTGCGGCACAGGTCGGGCCAGTCGGAGTGATCGGAGATCACCAGCGGCAGCTCGACGCCCTTCTGACGGGCGCGGGCGCGCACCCGCATCCAGCCCGAGGCGAAGCAGGTCACCGGGTCGGGGAATTTCCGCGACCACAGGTCTTGGATCGACGAGGGCGGGCAGATCACGATCGCCCCGTGCAGATCCTTGCGCTCGGCCGCCGCCACCTTCGGCGTGTCGCCGAGCGGCACGCCCTCGTCCTTGTAGAGGGCGGTGAGCTTCTCCATTGCCCCGTGCAGATGGATCGGCCGGTCCCAGCCCTCCTCGCGCAGCAGCGCCATCACCCGTTGCGCCTTGCCGAGCGCGTAGGCACCGACGATGTGGGCCCGCTCCGGGAACAGGGCCACCGACGCGAGGAGCTTGCGGACCTCGCCGCGGGTATCGGGATGGGTGAAGACCGGCAGGCCGAAGGTCGCCTCGGTGATGAACACGTCGCAGGGCACCACCTCGAAGGGCAGGCAGGTCGGGTCCGGCGCCCGCTTGTAGTCGCCCGAGACCACCACCCGGGCGCCCTCATGCTCGATGGCGATCTGCGCCGAGCCGAGGACGTGGCCCGCGGGGGCGAAGCGCACGGTGACGTCGCCGATCCGGATCGCTTCCCCGAGCCGGGCCTCCTGGCGCTGCGCGCAGAAATCCGCCCCGTAGCGCACCGCCATGATCCGCAGGGTCTCGGGCGTCGCCAGCACGTGGCGGTGGCCGGACCGGGCGTGGTCGGCATGGCCGTGGGTAATCAGCGCGCGCTCCACCGGCCAGGTCGGATCGACGTGGAAGCGCCCGAGCGGGCAATAGAGACCCTCGCGGGTCAGGGTCAGGAGATCGCTGGCGCGTATCGGCATCGGGTCCGTGCTGCCGGTGGAATCCGCCGGTGGCCCCGGTATATAGGCGCCCCCGACCCGGCAGACGCATGGCCTCGCAGCACAGTTCCGGCGACCTCCTCGCCGACCGCCGCTATCGTTACGCGGAAGCCTGCCTGGCTGAGGGCGACCATGAAGCCGCGGCGGACCTCGCCGGGCAGGTCCTGGAGCGCGCGCCACGCTACGCGCCGGCCTGGCTGCTGCTCGGCCGGGCCCGGGAGGGGTTGTCGGTGTCGCGCGGCGATCCGGACCTGCGGGACGCGGCGGCCCGGGCCTATGCCTGCGCCCTCGACATCGACCCGGACGACACGCTCGGCGTGCGGGCGCAGCTCGTCCGCCTGGGGGTCGGCGACGGCCTGCCGGCCCTCTCCCCCGCCTATGTCAGGGCGCTGTTCGACGGCTACGCGCCGCGCTTCGAGCGCCATCTGGTCGAGGGCCTGGGCTATGTCGGCCCCGAACTGGTCCGGGCCGCGCTCCCGCCGGACCCGGCGCAGTTCGCGACAGCGCTCGACCTCGGCTGCGGCACCGGCCTGATGGGCGCGGCGATCCGCGACCGGGTCGACCATCTCACCGGCATCGATCTGTCCCCCGGGATGCTGGCCCTGGCGCGGGCCAAGGCGTGGCAGGGCCGGCCGCTCTACGACCGTCTCGCCGAGGGCGAGCTCGGCGCGTTCCTGGCCGGACAGGCGGACGGGTCGGCCGATCTCTGCCTCGCCGCGGACGTGCTGATCTACGTTCCGGACCTCGGTCCCGTCCTGGCGGGGATCGGCCGCGTCCTGCGGCCGGGGGGCCTCGCCGCCTTCACGGTGCAGTCCCACGACGCGGCGGGGGCTGCGCTGGGCGCGGACGGGCGCTACGCCCACGCGGATTCGCATATCGCGGCGGCCGCCGCCGCGGCCGGCCTGGAGATCCTGACCCTGCAATCCGCCGATGTCCGCCGGGAGGGTGGCGCGCCGGTGCCGGGGCGCGTCGTTGTGTTGCGCCGCACCGCGGCATGAAACCGCTGCGCTATACGTCCATTGTCAGTCGGTCGCGGCGGACGCGGCCGCTGCATCGGGGGATCAGAATGGCGGAGTACGGCAATCGGACCGGAGGAGGCGTGTCGGAGCGCAAGCCCGAACCGCCGGCGGACAAGTCCTTCCCCGCCGATCCGCGCAGCCGCATCGCCTTCGCCATCGCGCTGGCCCTGCTGGCGGGCTGCGCGGATTCCATCGGCTTCCTGGAATTCTCGCAGCTGTTCATGTCGTTCATGTCGGGCAACACCACGCGCTTCGGCGTGGCGGTGGCGAACGGCGACTGGGAGAACGTCACCCGGGTCGCCAGCACCATCAGCCTGTTCTGCTTCGGCGCCTTCCTGGGGACGCTGATCGCCGCCTGGGTCGGGCGCTGGCGCCTGGCGGTGCTGCTGACGCTCCAGGCGCTGCTGCTCGCCGGCGGCCTGCTGATGCCCTGGGGCACCTTCGCCTATCCGCTGCACGCCTATCCGATCGTGCTGGCGCTGGGACTCCAGAACGCGACGCTCCAGGATGAGGGCGGCCGCTCCCTGGCCCTGACCTACGTCACCGGCGCCGTGGTGCGCTTCGGCACCGGCTGCGCCAACCTCCTGCTCGGCACGGTGGCGCCCTCGTTCTGGATCCAGGCGCCGCTCTGGGCCGGGCTCAGCACCGGCGCGGTGATCGGCGGCCTTCTCGACATCCGCTACGGCGAATCGGCCTTCCTGTTTCCGGCCGCCCTCGCGGCGCTGCTGGCCCTGATCGCCATCGCGATGACGATCGCCCGGCCGGGCAGCACCCTGGTGGCGGGCTCGTCCCCGGCGCCGGACGCGAACCCGAAGGCCGCGGTGATCGACGCGATCCACTGAGGACGTTCTCAGTTGTCGGAATCCCGGTAGCTGCCCCGCCCCTGCTTGATCGTGGCGCGGCTCTTCTTGGCGACGATGCGCCGTTCCTTCGAACCCTTGGTGGGCTTCGTCGGGCGGCGGATCGGGGGCGGCGGCTTGGCCGCCTCCGCCACCAGATCGACGAGGCGCTGCAGGATGTCGGCCCGGTTGCGCTCCTGCGTCCGGTGCCGCTGCCCGGTGAGCACGAGGACGCCGTCCTTGGTCATCCGCCGCCCGGCGAGCCGCACGAGGTTCGCCTTCACGCGCTCGTCCACGGAGGGCGAGCCGAGGATCGACCAGCGGAGCTGGACCGCGGTCTCGACCTTATTGACGTTCTGGCCGCCCGCCCCCGAGGCGCGCAGGAACGACAGCTCGATCTCGTCGTCGCCGATGGCGATGCGCGGGGTCACCCTCAGGGACATGTCGGCCTCCGGGCGCGGTTACCCCGCAGATGGGGCGGCGCGGACCCGCGCGCCGCGGGAATGCGTGCAGGGGCCAGCATCGCCATGTCTCCTCCCGAAAGCCGCGTGCCCATCGGGAACGAGGCCGGACGCGCCCGGGTTCAGGCAGCCTCGTCCGGCGTGCGCGCGCGCAGGGCCAGGGCGTGGAGGCCGCGCTTGAACGCATCGTCCATCAGCGCGTTCACCAGCCGATGCCGTTCGACGCGGCTCTTGCCCGCGAAGGCCGACGCGACGATGTCGAGCCGGTAGTGGGTCTCGCCCCCCGGCCGTGCCCCGGAATGGCCGGCATGCAGATGCGACTCGTCGATGACGTCGAGCCGCGCCGGCGCGAGCTGCTCGCGCAGCCGTGCCTCCATCCAGTCCCGCAGGGTTCCCCCGCCGCCCGCACCGTCAGCCATCGCACCCTCGCGTCGTGTTCAGGAGATTCCGTCAAGCCCGATCCCGCGCATGCGTCATCAGGCCCGATGCCCTTGTGTCTCAGGTCCACCCCCTCATAATCGGCCCGTCATGGATCTCAACTCGCGCCTGTTCGACAGCATCCGGATCAAACCGTCCTGCGACGAGCCGAAGGCCGCGGCCGCGGCCGAGGCGACGTGCGAGAGCCCGGGCTGCACGCAGCCGGGCCCGCATCGCGCGCCGAAGGGTCGAAAGGCGGAGGGCCAGTACTGGCGCTTCTGCATCGACCACGTCCGCGCCTACAACGCCAGCTACAACTATTTCGACGGCATGAACGACGCCGCCGTGCAGGCCTATCAGAAGGACGCGATCATCGGTCATCGCCCGACCTGGGCGATGGGGGTGAACCCGGCCGGCCAGGGCAAGCCGGCCGAGGAGCCGACCCGGGATTGGGCCTATGTCGATCCGCTCGGCATCCTGCGCGGTGCGGGCGTCGACGACGGACGCCGCCGCGCCCGCCAGCCCGAGCCGGAAAAGCCCCGCCGCACCGCCACGGTACGCCGGGCCCTGGACGTGATGGGCCTCGAAGAGGGGGCGGACGCCCCTGCCATCAAGGCGCAGTACAAGGCGCTGGTGAAGCGATTCCACCCCGACGCGAATGGCGGCGACCGCTCGTTCGAGGAGCGGCTGCGCGACATCATCCGCGCCCACGACGTGCTGCGCACCGCCGGCCTCTGCTGAACGGCACGAAGGATGCACGCCGGTTCGACCCCAGGATGGGGAAACCGCGCGACGCGGCCCTATATGGAGGCCATGCCGGTCGGTGGCGCCTCGGCGCGTCGCCGTCTAAGGATGGCTCCGCCCCGCCGCGGAGGCCCGGCTCGACGTTCTTCCGCGCGGTTGCGCCACCGGTTCAGGGTGGCGTCGTCCGCGCCTCACGAGGTTCCGAATGCTCTCTGACGACACGCCCGCCCGGCTCCCCGACCGCACCGTCTCCGTCCGCGAGGTCTTCGGCATCGACCTCGACCTCAAGGTCCCGGCCTATGCCGAGTCCGAGGAGCACGTTCCCGATCTCGATCCGGACTACATCTTCGATCGGGAGACGACGCTGGCCATCCTGGCCGGCTTCGCGCGCAACCGGCGCGTGATGGTCACCGGCTACCACGGCACCGGCAAATCGACCCATATCGAGCAGGTGGCGGCCAGGCTGAACTGGCCCTGCATCCGCATCAACCTAGACAGCCACGTCTCGCGCATCGACCTCGTCGGCAAGGACGCCATCGTCCTGCAGGACGGCAAGCAGGTGACCGCCTTCCAGGACGGGATCCTGCCCTGGGCGCTGCAGAACAACGTCGCCCTGGTGTTCGACGAGTACGATGCCGGCCGCCCGGACGTGATGTTCGTGATCCAGCGCGTGCTGGAACTGTCGGGCCGGCTGACGCTGCTCGACCAGAAGCGCGTGATCCGCCCGCACCCGGCCTTCCGGCTGTTCGCCACCGCCAACACGGTGGGGCTGGGCGACACGTCGGGCCTCTATCACGGCACCCAGCAGATCAACCAGGGCCAGATGGACCGCTGGTCGATCGTCACCACGCTGAACTACCTGCCGCACGACCGCGAGGTCGACATCGTACTGTCGAAGGCGGTGCATTACCGGGGCGACCAGGGCCGCGACATCGTCAACCGCATGGTGCGGGTGGCGGACCTGACCCGCAACGCGTTCATGAACGGCGACCTCTCCACCGTCATGAGCCCGCGCACGGTGATCACCTGGGCCGAGAACGCCGACATCTTCAAGGATGTCGGCTTCGCCTTCCGGGTGACGTTCCTGAACAAGTGCGACGAGCTGGAGCGGACCCTCGTGGCCGAGTTCTACCAGCGCGCCTTCGGCAAGGAGCTGCCCGAGAGCGCGGTGAACGTCGCCCTGAGCTGAACCACATGGAGGACGCGATGGCGCATCCGGCCCTGACACGCGAGGACGCTCCAGCGGCTTCGTATACCGAGGGGCGGACGCGCTACGCGGACGACCTCTACACCTGGGTTCAGGAGCAGGTGGCGCTGCTCCGCGCCGACCGGGTGGACGTGCTCGACCTCGAGAACATCGCCGAGGAGCTGAGCGACGTGGGCCTGAGCGAGTATTACCGGCTCCAGAGTGCGGTCGAGATCATCATCCTGCACATGCTGACGTGGGACAATCAGCCGGAACGACGAAGCCACAGCTGGGCGCTCAGCATCGCCGAACATCGAGAGCGGGCTCTGATTCAACTGCAGAAGAGCCCGGGCCTGAAGTCGAGCCTCGATGAGATCCGCCACAATGCGTTCCGGCTCGGTCGCCTCGGAGCAGCCCGGCAGATGAAACGCGCACCCAAATCCCTGCCCGCGGAGTGTCCCTACACCTGGGACGAGATCCTGAACCGCCCCTTCGACTTCGACGACGACCGGTAGCCGCGCATGTCCATCTCCAACCGCAAGCCCGGCGAGCGCCGCGAACCCGTGGCCGAGCCCCTCAAGCGCTCTGTGGCCGGATGCCTGCGCGCCATCGCCCGGCGCTCCGAGGTCGAGGTCACCTACGCCACCGACCGGCCCGCGCTCACCGGCGACAAGGCCCGCCTGCCCGAGCCCCCCCGGAAACTCTCGGCGCAGGATGTCGCGGTGCTGCGCGGCAACGCCGACGCCATGGCTCTGCGCCTCGGCTGCCATGACATCACCCTGCACCGGCGCTTCGCCCCGGAGAACGCGGCCGCCCGGGCGGTCTACGACGCGGTGGAGCAGGCCCGGGTCGAGGCGATCGGCTCGCGCCGGATGGCGGGTGTCGCCAGCAATATCACGGCGATGCTGGAGGACCGCTACCACCGCGGCGGCAAGTACGAGAGCATCACGGATCGGGCCGACGCCCCGATGGAGGACGCGGTCGCCCTGATGGTGCGCGAGCGCCTGACCGGCCAGAAGCCGCCCCAGGCGGCCGACAAGATCGTCGCGCTCTGGCGCGAGCATATCGAGGCCAAGGCCGGCCCGAACCTCGACGGGCTGCTCGGCTCGATCGAGGACCAGCGCAAGTTCGCCCGCTCGGTCCGCGACCTGCTCACCTCGCTGGACATGTCGGACGAGACGCCGTTCGACGCCGAGGACGACGACAACGACGACGAGAACGACGCCCAGGACGACGAGCAGAACCCGAGCGAGGGTGATTCGGAGGAGAAGAGCCAGGGCGAGCGCGCCGAGATCGAGACCTCCGAGGAGGCCTCCGACGAGATCGAGGAGGGCGCCCAAGAATCGGCCGACGCGCCCTCGGGCGAGTTGCCCGAGGAATCCGACGACGCCGAGTCCGAGGAGGCCTCCGAGGCGTCGCGGCCGCCGCAGCGCCAGGGCAACGAGGCGCGCGGGCCCGAATACCGGGTGTTCAACCCCCGGTTCGACGAGGTCATCCACGCCGAGGAACTCTGCGACGCCGACGAACTGTCACGCCTGCGCGCCTATCTCGACAAGCAGCTCTCGCATCTGCAGGGCGTGGTCGGCCGCCTGGCCAACCGGTTGCAGCGCCGGCTCCTGGCCCAGCAGAACCGCGCCTGGGATTTCGACCTGGAGGAGGGTCAGCTCGACCCGGCGCGGCTCGTCCGCGTGGTGATCGATCCCTACCAGCCGCTCTCCTTCAAGCAGGAGAAGGACACCAACTTTCGCGACACGGTCGTCACCCTGCTCCTGGACAATTCCGGCTCGATGCGCGGCCGGCCGATCACCGTGGCGGCGACCTGCGCTGACATCCTGGCGCGGACCCTGGAGCGCTGCGGCGTCAAGGTCGAGATTCTCGGCTTCACCACCCGGGCCTGGAAGGGCGGCCAGAGCCGCGAGGCGTGGCTGGCCGCCGGCAAGCCGCCGAACCCGGGCCGCCTGAACGACCTGCGCCACATCGTCTACAAGTCGGCCGACGCCCCCTGGCGGCGCGCGCGAAAAAACCTCGGTCTGATGATGCGCGAGGGGCTGCTCAAGGAGAACATCGACGGCGAGGCCCTCGACTGGGCGCACAAGCGCCTGCTCGGCC
This sequence comes from Methylobacterium sp. J-026, assembly GCF_022829585.1. Classification (GTDB taxonomy): domain Bacteria; phylum Pseudomonadota; class Alphaproteobacteria; order Rhizobiales; family Beijerinckiaceae; genus Methylobacterium. Next base: position 32,287 of record NZ_JAKSYC010000064.1, on the reverse strand, counting down.
GGCCGGAGCAGCGCAAGATCCTGATGGTGATCTCCGACGGCGCGCCGGTGGACGATTCGACCCTGTCGGTGAACGCCGGCAACTACCTGGAGCGGCACCTGCGCTGGATGATCGAGGAGATCGAGACCCGCTCGCCGGTGGAACTGCTGGCGATCGGCATCGGCCACGACGTGACGCGCTACTACCGCCGTGCCGTCACGATCATCGACGCCGAGGAGCTGGGCGGGGCGATGACCGAGAAGCTGGCCGAGCTGTTCGAGGAGGATGGATCGCCCACGCCCACCGGTCGGGCGCTGCGCGCGGCCGGCGGCCGGCGTTAGGAGCGGGGTTCCCGAAGGGCTCAGCCCTTCGGCGGGGTTCGGGGGCGGAGCCCCTGATTTTCGCAGGGCCCTGCCCTGGACCCACAACAGGTTTCAGACCTTTTGAGACCCTGACTTGTCCAGACTCGATCCCGTCCGGGCATGCGCAAACCGCCGCAGCCTGAATGGCTGCGGCGGTTTGCTTCGTCGGATGACGGTCGCGTGGAAGCGCCCGAGGCTCAGGCCGCCTCGGCCGGGGTCTCGGCGAGCTTCTTGTGAAGCTCGCGCTTCAGGAGGCGGGCGGTCTGCGACAGGTCGCCCTCGCCGGCCTTGATCAGGAAGGCGTCGAGTCCGCCGCGATGCTCCACCGAGCGCAGGGCGTGCGCGGTGACCCGCAGGCGCACGCGCTTGCCGAGCGCGTCGGACTGCAGGGTGACATTGCACAGGTTCGGCAGGAACCGGCACTTGGTCTTGTGGTTCGAGTGGCTCACGAGGTGGCCGACCTGAACGGCCTTGCCGGTGAGTTCGCAGCGGCGCGCCATGATGACTTTAGATCCCGTCTCGTTCCGCCCGATGAGACCCGATCGCGGCCGGCGCGATCGTCGTCGCAGCGGGCGGCGCCCATTGCGTGTTCCAGGTCCAGCGGAGTCCTGTTGAAGGCGCGAGCCTATAGGCGACGGAAGGGCGATGCGTCAAGGGAGCGGCGCCGAGACGGGCCGCATCCGCGATCCAACGGTCTGTTAACCACGATGCCGGGATATAGCCTTCATCCGCTCGCAGAAAGGCGCCACGCCCGGCACTTGCCGTCGCGGGGAGGCCGTCATGCAGGCGAGTTCGAGAGGGCGTGCGCAAGCTGGTGTCTTGGGCCGCCGTCCTTGGGATGCGATCCGGATCATGAGTGCCACGCCAGCCCATCGGACGATCGAGCCTTTGACGACGCACGCCGCCGGCCGACTCGCGGGCGGCCTCCTCGCGCTCGCACTCCTGGCGGGGCCGGCCGATGCCGGCGCGCGCGGGGCGCGTTCGAAGCGGGCGGCCGCGGCCCCCGCGACCGTGGCGGTCGATTACGGGATCAACCTCGCCGGCCTGCCGATCGGCACCGCGCGGCTGGCCGGGGCGTTCGAGCGCGACCGCTACGTCATGGACGTATCGGCGGTGCTGACCGGCCTCGTCGGCGCGATCACCGGCGGCAAGGGCTCGGCCCGCGCCTCCGGGACCTTCGCGGCGGCGCCCCAGCCCGGCGCCTTCGCGATTGCCACCCACACGGCGAGTTCCGGCATCGCGGTGCGCATGGCCCTGGCCCGCGGGACCGTGGTCCAGGCGGAGATCACCCCGCCGCTCGTGGACATGCAGGACCGGGTGCCGGTCACCCAGGCCGACAAGCGCGGCATCATCGACCCGGTGAGCGCCCTGCTGATGCCGATCCAGGGGCGCGGTGAGCCGATCGATCCGGAAAACTGCAACCGGACCCTGCCGGTCTTCGACGGCGCGACCCGCTTCAACGTGGTGCTGAGCTACGCCGAGACGCGGCCCGTGCAGAAGCCCGGCTATGCCGGCCCGGTCCTCGTCTGCACGGCCCGCTATCAGGCGGTGGCGGGCCACCGCCCGGACCGCCCGGGGGTCAAGTTCATGGAGGAGAACCGCGAGATGTCGGTTTGGCTCGCCCCCGTCGAGGGGACGCGGGTGCTGCTCCCGCTGCGCATCTCGGTGCTCACCACCATCGGCACCAACATCATCGAGGCGACGCGCTGGACCCAGGGCGGCCCCACTGGGACCGCCGGTGCCGGCGCGACAGGCACCGCCGCCGCGCAGGCGAGCCTGCAAGAACACCCGCCGGGACAGTAGCCGCACGGATCGCTTTGACCGGCGGGCGATTTCCCGGCACGCATGCCCGGCGCGGCGCACGCGCCAGGGAGGTCAGCCGGTGCCCAAGGGCTACATCATCGTCCGCATGACGGTCACCGACCCGGACACCTACCGGGACTACGCCGCCATGGCCTCCGAGGCCATGCGACAGTACGGCTGCAAACCGCTGGTCCGCGGCGGGCGCAGCGAGGCGCTGGAGGGCGAGGCCCGGCCGCGCAACGTCGTGCTCGAATTCGACTCCTACGAGGCGGCGCGGGCCTATTACTTCTCCCCCGAATACCAGGCGGCCAAGGCGAAGCGCCTGCCCGCCGGGATCGGCGAGGTGGTGCTGGTCGAGGGCGCGGACTGAAGTTTGGACGCCAAGCCCACAGCTAGAGCATCGTCCCAAAAGGTGGTTGCCGGCTTTCGGAAAAAGACGATGCAAATCGGAACGTTAGCGCATCGCGCCGGTTCCGATATCCGGTACGATGCGCTAACTTGGCTGCAGCGTTGCGGGCTAACTGAGCGCGGCCTAAACATCGACCGACATGATCAAAAGGCCAAGCTTTACGGCCCCCTTGCGCCCGAATCGCAGGATGCGATCGGTTTGGCGTGAGTGCCCACCTGAACGGCTCGAAGCGGCCGCCGCGCTCGTTATCTACGAAGGAAGCCCGTATCACCGCCGCGGAGGGGGCGGGCAATCCACGGCGGTGCGCCGATATCCGGCGGCCAGCAAGTGTGATCCAAAATGGACTCGTGACACGGCATCCGAAGCGCTCCGTGAGGCGATCAGACAGGGCTTCGTCCCGCAGGAAGGTGATTGGCGAGGGATGTTCCCGCGGTACGTTTGGTACACCGATGATGCAGTCGTATATCAGGCTTTCCTGCACAACGAGACGTCAGGCGCCTATCATGCCTTCCCGCTGAACAAGGAAGAATGGCCCTTCGGACTGGAATGAAATGGCCTCGCTGAAGATCAGCTCGGATTGGATTGCATCGGACGAAAATTTTCGTCCGGAGTTTGACCAGTCATATGGGCAGCTCGGCATTCGAGTCGATGACGACTGGATCACAGAATACGAAACGGAGAGCGGATCGCGCGGCGAGCGGCTTGAAGTACCGGCCTACCCTCTTGCGGAGTGGATCGCCGAGAACTGGTGGTCACTTCTTTACGAACCGGCCAAGGGCGATCGGTCGCGCAAGGATCCGGGCTTCAGATCCCGTCACTGGATGGGTTCGGCGCGCGACGGCTTCGCACTGCCCGATGGTTGGATTTGCTCGCTCGGGCGTGGTTCGGTCCGTGTCGAGTCGAGACCGGCTTACTTTCCCCACGCACGCTTGGTGCTTCGGAACACCTGCGACGCGCAATTGCGCACCGACGATGTGGCTGCCGCACTCGCTGGGTTCGTCGATTCTGTTGTGGAACGGCTGAATGCCGCAGGCATCACGGAGACGGGATTGCAGGCGATTTGGGGGGCTTTCAAAAGCATCGATGCAGACGAGCATCGCTTCTGCCGCCTGCTCGGTGCCCTCGGCATGTCCCCCTACGACGCGGCTCCGGACATATCCGAATTGATAACTGGTGCTCTCGGCGACGTGTCGGAGCAAGTCGCCGAAGATTTCTGCGAGGCTGCCGATGTCGGCGATGCTCTCGAAGCGGCTGCGGATGTCGTACAGACGCTCGCTGCGCTCGACGGCGAGTCGGAACTGGATTTCACAGACCTATTCAGTCTGAAAAGCCGCGGAGACCGTACACCGAGGCGGATGGCCCTGGAGGCGGTCAAGTCGGCACGTGAGCGGTTCTCTATCGCTGCAGGCGATCCGCAGGGCGGAGAGCAGTTTCTTCAAAAACTCGCTCTCAACGCGATCGTGCGTGGCCAGGAAGGCGTCCGAGACATGGACGAGCCGGTGCTTCATGGATCCCTCCGCCGCACCGCCAACACGCTGAGGTTCAATCTGATCAGAAAGCAGCTGGCCTCTCGACGTTACGATGCTGCCCGCGCCTGCTATCTCGCTTGGATTCAAGCATCGGACGGCGACCGGCTGGTCACGCGCGCCCGGGTCCCCGATCAACAGGCGAGCCGGATCTTCGCGGCGGAGTTGCTGGCACCCATCGAGTACATCCGCTCTCGCACGCGCAACAACGTCTTATCGCCATACGGGGCCGCCGAGATCGCCGATACGTTGTGCGTCTCCGACGCCGTCGTATCGTGGCAGGCGTCGCACAACCGAATCAGCGTCGTCGGTCAGCATGGCGGTCAGTGGGGATAAGCCTCATCGACAGTACGTAGGAATCCCAACCAGATGCATCCTGCAGGGAGGGAGATTTTATTTGTTTCGGCGATGATGGGGGCATGCGCGACACTCAACCGATCACGTTGTTCATCGCCCGGATCACGGCCCTGGTCGCCCTCACCGGACCGGCCGCCGCCCGCCCGCTCACCGCAGGCCCCGTGGAATCCGGCTGCGGCGGCGACGCCTTCTCGTCCGCGGAGGTCGTCAAGAACCGGCCCGGGCAGGGTCGGCCCCGCGGCGGCCCCCTCGTGGCGATCCCCGACACGCTGTGCGCCGACCTCGCACCCCAGGTGGGGGCGCCGGCGACGCAGATCGACGTCTATCCGCTCGTCTCGCCGCAGGTTGGACCTGGCGGCGCCGGCATCCCATATGGGGGTGGAACGACCCGGCCCTATCGTCCCTGACGCGACCGGTCGATAAGCCCCCTCCCCGCTCGCGCCATAACGGCGCCGCGACGGCCTTCTCGTCCGAAGGGACCGCCGACCATCGACGCGCCGCTCCGCCCCTCGCCCAGCCGCTCGCTGCCCCGCGACGTCCGCGCCCGCGGCGTCACGGCGGTCCTCGGGCCGACCAACACCGGCAAGACCCATCTCGCCATCGAGCGGATGCTCGCGCACCCGACCGGGATGATCGGGCTGCCCCTGCGGCTGCTCGCCCGCGAGGTTTATTTGCGGGTGGTGGCCAAGGTCGGGCCGGAGAAGGTCGCGCTCGTGACCGGGGAAGAGAAAATAAAGCCCGATCGGCCGCGCTACTGGATCTGCACCATCGAGGCGATGCCCCGCGATCTCGACGTGGCCTATGTCGCCATCGACGAGATCCAGCTCGCCGCCGACATGGACCGCGGCCACGTCTTCACAGACCGCCTGCTCTACGTCCGCGGCCGGGAGGAGACGCTGCTGATCGGCTCCTCGACCATGCTGCCGCTGGTCCAGAGCCTGATCCCGAACATCCACACCACCACCCGGCCGCGGCTGTCGCAGCTGACCTTCGCGGGGGAGAAGCGGCTGGCGCGCCTGCCCCGGCGCACGGCGATCGTCGCCTTCTCGGCGGAGGAGGTCTACGCCATCGCCGAGCTGATCCGCCGCCAGCGCGGCGGCGCCGCGGTGGTGCTGGGCGCGCTCTCGCCCCGGACCCGCAACGCCCAGGTCGAGATGTACCAGGCCGGCGACGTGGACTACCTCGTCGCCACCGACGCGGTCGGGATGGGCCTCAACCTCGACGTCGATCACGTCGCCTTCGCGGCCAACTGGAAGTACGACGGGACCCGCTTCCGCAAGCTCACCCCCGCCGAGATGGGCCAGATCGCCGGCCGGGCCGGGCGCCACCTCGCGGACGGGACCTTCGGCTCCACCGGACGCTGCCCGCCCTTCGAGGCCGAGCTGGTCGAGCGGCTGGAGAGCCACGATTTCGACCCGCTGCGCATCCTGCAATGGCGCAACCCGGATCTCACCTTCGGCAGCCTGGAGGCGCTGCAGGCGAGTCTCGACACGCACCCGCGCGAATCGGGCCTGACCCGGGCCCCGATGGGCGAGGACCAGCAGGCCCTCGAGATCCTGATGAAGGAAGACGACATCCGCGACATGGCGCGCGGCGCCGCCACGGTCCGGCGGCTCTGGGACGTCTGCGGCGTGCCGGATTACCGCAAGGTCCACCCGCAGGTGCACGCCGACCTCGTGGCGCAGCTCTACCGATTCCTCATGAAGGGCATGGCCGGGCGCATCCCCGATACGTGGTTCGCCGAGCAGGTGGCGATGATCGACCGCACCGACGGCGACATCGACACCCTGTCCCGCCGGATCGCCCAGGGGCGCACCTGGACCTTCGTCGCCAACAGGCCCGACTGGCTGCGCGACCCAGAACATTGGCAGGGCGAGACGCGTCGGGTAGAGGACAGGCTGTCCGACGCCCTGCACGAACGCCTCGCGAGCCGCTTCGTCGACCGGCGCACAAGCGTCCTGATGCGGCGCCTGAGAGAGAACACGATGCTCGAAGCCCAGATTACCGCCGACGGTGACGTCACCGTCGAGGGTCAGCATGTCGGCCACCTCCACGGATTCCTGTTCGTTCCGGATGCCAGCGCCGAGGGACACGAGGCCAAGACTCTGCGGAGCGCCGCCGAGAAGGCGCTCGCCGGCGAGATCGAGGCCCGGGCCGAGCGGTTCGCCGCCACGGCCGATTCGACCCTGGTGCTGGCGCATGACGGCACGATCCGCTGGACCGGGGCGCCCGTCGCCAAGCTCACCCCCGGCGAGAAGCTGTTCGCCCCGCAGATCCGGCTTCTCGCCGATGACAGCCTGACCGGCGCCCATCGCGAGAAGGTGGAGGCCCGCCTCGACGCGTGGCTGAAGGCCCATGTCGTCCGCCTGCTCGGCCCGCTGATGGACATCGAGACCGCCGCCGACCTCACCGGCCTCGCCAAGGGGATCGGCTATCAGGTGGTCGAGGCGCTCGGCGTGCTGGAGCGTTCGAAGGTGGCGCACGAGATGCGCAGCCTCGACCAGGACGGCCGCGGGGCGCTGCGCCGGCACGGCGTCCGCTTCGGCGCCTATCACATCTTCCTGCCGGCACTGCTGAAGCCGGCGCCGCGGACGCTCGCGGCCCAGCTCTGGGCCCTGCGCAACGGCGGGCTCGACCAGCGCGGCCTCGACGAGATCGCCCATCTCGCGGGCTCGGGCCGCACCTCGATCAAGGTCGACCGCGAGATCGCCAAGGGCCTTTATCGCGCGGCCGGCTTCCGGGTCAGCGGCGAGCGGGCGGTGCGCGTCGACATCCTGGAGCGGCTCGCCGACCTGATCCGCCCGGCGATCGCCTACCGCCCCGGCACCACGCCCGGCGCCCCGCCGGAAGGCACCGCCGACGGCGACGGCTTCGTGGCCACCGTCGGCATGACCTCCCTGGTCGGCTGCTCGGGGGAGGATTTCGCCTCGATCCTGAAGTCCCTGGGCTACAATGCGGAAGCCCGCCCCGGGCCGGCCATCACGGTGCCGCTCCTGCCGGCCGCCGCGATGACGCCGGCCGCGGCGACCGCCGCCGCCGAGGCCTCCTCCGACGAGGCGGTCACCGCGCAGGCGGACGCCGCCGAGCCCGTCGGCGACGAGGCCCCGGCCAGCGCGGCGCAGGCCGCGTCCGGCGACGACATCCCTGGCGACGACATCCCTGGCGACGCGCCCGTCGCCGGGGCGGAGCCCGCTGAGGCGGCAGGCGTTTCGGACGCGGTCGCGACCGACGAGCCCCCGGTCGAAGGATCCGAGGCCGCATCCGAGCCTGTCGAGGCCGCAGCCGAGGCGCACGGCCCGGCCGACGCCCCTGCGGCGGAGCATAGCGAAGCAGCGCATCCCGGGACGGAGCCGGCGGCCGAGCCCGACGCCACCCCGGAGGCGGCGACGCCGGAGCCTGGGACCAGCGAGGCGGAGCCGGTTGTTGCGGCCGATCCGGCCGGCGCGGAGGCGGCGCGCGAGACCGCTGGGGCGGAGGGCGAGCCCACCGGCGAGGTGCCCCAGATCGAGGTCTGGCGGCTCCAGCGCCATCAGCGTCCGGCCCATCAGCGCCCGCAGAACCGCCCGCGTGGCGCGGGCCGCGGCCGGGATGGCGGCCCGCAGGGCCAGCACGAGGGGCCGGGTCGCCCGGAGGGTCGTCCGGAGCCGCGCCGCGCCGAGGGTGGCGACGACGCGGCCCGCAACGGGCGGGACCGGGGGCCGCGCCGTGACCGCTTCGAGGGCGGCCGGCCCGAACGCCGTGACGCGCCGCGGCGGGACGATCAGCGCAACGCCGAGCCGCGCGCCTCCGGTCCGCGGCCCGACCAGCGTCCCCCCCGGCGCGAGCGCGCGCCCGATCCGGATTCGCCCTTCGCCAAGCTGGCGGCGCTCAAGGCGCAGCTCGAAGCCGGCGACGGCGGGAAGCGCTGAACCGCCCAGGGATGCGGGAGAACCGGCAGCGGCTCGACAAGTGGCTGTGGTTCGCCCGCTTCGCGCGGACCCGGTCCCTCGCGGCGCGGCTCGCCGCGGAGGGCTTCGTGCGGGTGAACGGGGTCCGGGCCGAGAATCCCGCCAAGGGCATCGGAATCGGCGACGTCGTGACCGTGGCCGCACCCCACGCTACGCTGGCGGTGCGGGTGCGCGACCTGGGCGTGCGGCGGGGCCCGGCCCCCGAGGCGCAGTGCCTCTATGACGACCTCTCGGCGGGCCCCTCGGACGCCGCATCGCCCAGGCCCGAGTGATGAGGCCGGGCCACAGCCGCCGGGACAGCGACCGAACGCCGAGGGGATGCGGCGCCCGCGCGCTTGTCAGCCCGGGAGGCAGAGTCTAGAGCCGTTGCCTCTGAAGCCCGGCTCCGAGCCGTGCCGCACCGGCATTCCCTCGCAGTGCCACCCGGGCGTGCGGGCCGTCCCGAGGCTCCGCCCGAGCCAAGTCGTGTTTGAGGACGAAGATATCCGATGACCTATGTCGTCACCGACAATTGCATCAAGTGCAAGTATACCGACTGCGTCGAAGTCTGTCCGGTGGATTGCTTCTACGAAGGTGAGAACATGCTCGTCATTCACCCGGACGAGTGCATCGATTGCGGCGTCTGCGAGCCGGAATGCCCCGCCGAGGCGATCAAGCCCGACACCGAATCGAACCTCGACACCTGGCTGAAGCTGAACGCCGACTACGCCAAGACCTGGCCCAACATCACCCAGAAGAAGGAAGCTCCGGGCGACGCCAAGGATTGGGACGGCAAATCCGGAAAGCTCGAGGCCCACTTCTCGCCCAATTCGGGTACGGGCGACTGAGCCCGGCCGCAGGCCGACAGGATTCAAGGCCGGCTCCCGGAGATGCCTGCGGGAGCCGGGGCAATCCGCGGACGGACCGCCGCCGCCGGCCCGGGCTGATCTGCGTCTCGGGAAGCCCAGATCCGCGGTGGGGTCATTTCTAGGCCGCTGCGCCGGTGTAAAACGCTCGAGCGCCGCGGAGCGCCTGCGCGCGTCTTCAGGGATGCTTTGCTCTACGCGCCGGATTGTGGTAGACAATCTGCCTGCCGTCGCTCGCGCCTGACGTGCTTCCTCCGGCCGAAACGCCTTCGATCTTCGTGGCTTAGGAGTGGTACGCGATCGACCGCCGAAGGTCTCTTCGGTGGGCGATCCAGACGTTTGCACGGCCGCGCCGGGGAATGCCCGGGTCCTCCCACGTGGCGGGGATCTCGGGAGCGGCGAGGCAAACCGGGAGTCCCACCCGGAAGAACACGGTTCCGTGCGGCGCTGAACGCTGCGCGCCAGTGGAGGCCCTTCTCGCATGACCACAGCCAAGAAGACGACGACCACAGGCCGGCAGGGTTTCAAGACCGGCGAGGCCGTCGTGTATCCGGCCCACGGCGTCGGTCGCATCACGGCGATCGAGGAGCAGGAGATTGCGGGCTACAAGCTTGAGCTGTTCGTCGTCTCGTTCGAGAAGGACAAGATGGTCCTGCGGGTCCCGACCGCGAAGGCCAACAGCGTCGGCATGCGCAAGCTGGCCGAGCCGGAACTGGTGAAGAAGGCCCTGGACCTGCTGACCGGCCGCGCCCGGATCAAGCGGACCATGTGGTCGCGCCGGGCCCAGGAATACGAGGCCAAGATCAACTCGGGCGACCTGCTCGCGGTCACCGAGGTGGTGCGCGACCTATTCCGCTCCGAGGCGCAGCCCGAGCAGTCCTACTCGGAGCGTCAGCTCTACGAGGCGGCGCTCGACCGGATCGTGCGCGAGATCTCCTCGGTGAACCGTATCACCGAGACCGAGGCCCTGAAGCTCATCGAGCAGAGCCTCGCGAAGTCGCCCCGCCGGGCCAAGAGCGAGGCGGAACCGGAGGCCGAGGTTGAGGCCGACGGCGAGGACATCCAGGAAGAGGCCGCCTGAGCGCAGCCCTCCGCCACCACGACGAACCCGGCCCTGGTGGCCGGGTTTTTTTTCGCGCCGACGGTTGCCGCCCGAGGGGGCAGCGCTTTTTTCGCGGTACCGGGACTGGACGGGGGACCGCCCACGCCCATGTTTTCTCGACGGAACACGAAATCGTGGCCGTCCAGGTGTCGCATTCCGGGGCATTCAGGCGGAACTTTCCTATTTGGCCTCCCGTTGTCGCTGGCCTGGCGTCGCTTCGCGGCGGCGCCTGTGCGCCGGGCAGCAGGTCCGGCGCCGCAACAGCGCTCGACAATAAGAGGCAGGCGGAATGGCTGAGATCGCGGGAATACGCAGGCAGTTCATACGGACTGCGATGGAGGCGCCTTTCCTGGCCCGGGAGGAAGAGCGCGGCCTCGCCGTCCGCTGGAAGGACGACCGCGACGAGCGCGCCCTCCATCGCCTGATCTCCGCCCATATGCGCCTCGTCATCGCCCTGGCGGGGCGTTTTCGTCACTACGGCTTGCCGATGGCCGATCTGGTCCAGGAAGGCCATGTTGGCCTGATGGAGGCCGCTGCCCGTTTCGAGCCGGAGCGGGACGTCCGGTTCTCGACCTATGCGACGTGGTGGATCCGGGCCTCGATCCAGGACTACATCCTGCGCAATTGGTCGATCGTCCGCGGGGGCACTTCCTCGGCCCAGAAGGCCCTGTTCTTCAATCTGCGGCGGCTGCGCGCCCGGCTGATGCAATCCACCGAGGAGCATGTCGGCGACGAGATCCATCGCCGCATCGCCACCGCCATCGGCGTCTCGCGCGACGACGTCGCTCTGATGGACGCCCGCCTGTCCGGGCCGGACATGTCGCTCAACGCCCCCGTCGGTGAGGACAGCGACGCCTCCTCCGAGCGGATGGACTTCCTGGTCGATGGGGCCGCCCTGCCGGACGAGACCGTGAGCGCCACGGTGGACGGCGAGCGGCGCCTGAGCTGGCTCCAGCAGGCCCTGACCGTCCTGTCCGAGCGCGAGTTGCGCATCCTGCGCGAGCGGCGCCTCGCCGAGGACCAGGCGACCCTGGAAGCGCTGGGGCAGCGCCTCGGCATCTCGAAGGAGCGGGTCCGTCAGATCGAGAACCGCGCCCTGGAAAAGCTCCGGCGCGCCCTGGCCGACCGGTTCCCGGCGGCCACCGGCAGCCCGCATATCGGCTGAATCGCCTCACCAGCACTACGACGAGCCCGGCCATCGGCCGGGCTTTCGTGTTTTCGACCGAACTCACGCCCTCCCTCCCCTTTTTGCGAGAAGGGCGCGTGGCGGGCTCGGGGCACGTTTCAATCGACCGTCGACTCCGAACGCCGTCGGAGTCCGCCACGCTCCTTTACGCCCGCTGCATCGCCGCACTGCGTCGCTCCCGGCGCTTGCGGCGGCGACCGGGCTCGGGCGTCGCGTCAAGCCAGATGACCAGCACCAGCGCGAGCAGGGCCGGAACGCCGAGGGCCAGGAACGCCCCCGTCCAGCCGAACACCCCGTAGGAGAGGCCGCCGTACCAGCCCGACAGGGCGCCTCCGACCCCTTGCACGGCGTTGACGCTGCCCAGCGCCGTCTGGGTCCGCCCGGACCCCCAGGTCAGGTCCGCCACCACCACCGGCACCGCCACCCCGACGATCCCGGACGCCACGCCGTCGAGGATCTCGGCGGCGAGGAGCCAGACCGGGTCGTCGATCAGGCCCGACAGGAGGGCCCGCACGGGCAGTACCGCGAAGGCGACCATCAGGAGTTGGCGCCGCCCGCGCCGGTCCGCGAGCGAACCGGCATACAGGGCCACCGGCACCATCACGAGTTGCGCCACCATTACGTAGCGCGCCGTCCAGGTGGTGGCGTCGGCGGCGGTCGCCACCAGCTTCTGGCCGAGCAGCGAGAGCATGCCGCCGTTGCCGAGGTTGAACAGCGTCAGCGCCACCGTGAGCACCAGCAGCCGCCGGTTGCCCAGGACCTGCCGGAGACCGCCGCGCGCCGGCTCGTCCTCCGCATCCTCCTGCCAACCCACCGCCCGGCGCCGGTTCCAGGCCCCCGCCGGCGTCGTGAGGCTCGCGACGATCGCCGCGACCGCCATGCCGCCGAGCACCCAGAAGGCGATCGCCGGGCCGAAATAGCCCGTGCCGAGGCTGATGCCGCCGGCCGCGATCAGGATGCCGAGATGGTTGAAGGCCTGGTTGCGGCCCTGCTGCCGGGGAAACCCGTCTTTCCCGACGATCCCGAGGGTCAGGGCCGCGACCGCCGGCAACAACAGCGTGCCCCCCGCCGCGGCCAGCAGCTGGGCGAACAGCACCGCGCCGAAGCTGCGGGCCGGAAGCAGCATCAGCGTGCCGGCCAGGATGCCGCCGCAGGCCAGGGCGATCAGCAGGCGCGGCCGGGGGAAGCGGTCGACCAGGGCCCCGAACGGGCCGCTCAGGAACAGCGTCCCGAACCCGACCAGCGTGATGACGAAGCCGACCCGCGCGGGGCTCCACGCGCCCGCCTCCGCCAGCCATGTCCCGAGGAAGGGGCCGAGGCCCCCCTGGATGTCGCCTATGAAGACGTTGATCAGGGCGAGGTGTGCGGTGGGAGCCATGCGATCTCGGAGCTGCAATCGGCCCCGGACCTGGACTCGGTCCCCACAACGGTCAAGCCTGCCTTCCGCGACGCGGAGCGTTCGCCGACCGGGCCGCGAGATCGTCTCCGGGACCGACGAGCCGGGTTGTCTCGGTGGGTCCACGCGTCGCCGTGGAGGAACCGAACGCCGCCGCGCAGACCCGCCGGGTCTCGATCCGGGGCCGGCCGAAGCCCTCGACCACGGCGCGGAACCCCGAGCCGGCGAGGATATCCGCGGCCGCGCCGGCCTCTCGCCAGAGGGAGAGCGAACCGGAGGCGTTGGCCGCGGCTTCCCTGCCCTGGATCGGGGTGTTCGTCGGCGGCGGCGGCGTGCTGCCGGTCGGGGCCGCCGTCATGGCGGGGCTCGCGGTGGCGGCCCTGGCGCCGTTGAGGTCGGGGGACGCTTCGGCCTGCCCGAACTCCCGCTCACCTGGATCATGCTGCACGCGCGCCCCTTGCGGGGGCCGGCCGCGGATGCGCTGCGCGCCCTGGCGGCGGCCTATCGCGGGTCCGGCAGCCGTTGACGGGCCGCCGGAGGCGGCTTCAGGAGGCGAGCGGACCCTGCGCGCCCTGCTGCTCGATCATCTTCTGCCGGTAGAGGCCGACGAAATCGATCGGGTCGATGTACAGGGGCGGGAAGCCGCCGTTGCGCACCGCCTCGGCCACGATCTGGCGGGCGAAGGGGAAGAGCAGGCGCGGGCACTCGATCATCACGGCCGGATGGATCTGGTCGGCCGGGATATTCAGCAGGCGGAACACGCCCGCATAGGTCACCTCGAAGGCGAACAGCACGTCGTTCTGGACCTTGGCGTCGCCGTCGAGCTTCAGCTCGACCTCGAAGTCGGTGTCGGACAGCTGCGCCGCGTTGACGTTGACCTGGATGTTGATCTGCGGCCCCTGGCCCTCCTTGGGCTGCAGCGAGCGCGGCGCGTTCGGGTTCTCGAAGGAGAGATCCTTCGTGTACTGCGCCAGGGCGTTGATCATCGGCATATCGCCCTGCGGCATGCCGCCGCCGTTGCCGTTCGCTGCCGGTGAATCGGCCATGCGGGTCATCCTTCTCGATCGGCCGGCGGGGCCGGCGCGCGTTGTCACAGCGGGAGCCGCTGGATTGCGCCGCGGAACCGTCCCGAACGGGAGGGCCGCTAACACGCGCGACCTGCGTGGACAAGCGAGCTGGCGCGACGCTGGCGGCGGGCACCGCGGCGACCCATATCGCGTGCGACACGGAGCCGGCTTCGCGTGCGGTTACAACCGGCTCGCCCCCGGCGCGTTGGTCAGATATGAGTCGCAAGGACGATGCGCGCCTTGACGGCGCCGCACCGCGCATGACCTGAGCAAGGGGCACAGGGTCTCGTCGCGGCCACCATCGGATCGATGATGCAGGATAGTTTCGACGTTACGACGATCATCTTCCTCGCGCTCGCAGTCTTCGTGATCTGGCGTCTGCGCTCGGTGCTCGGCCAGAAGACCGGCGCGGAACGCTCGCCGTTCAAGCCGATCGACCGCAGCCGCACCGAGCCCCAGGCGCGCAGCGAGGGCGACAACGTCGTGCGCCTGCCCGGGGCCGACCGGGTTCAAGCGGCCGCGCCGCCCGCCCCGGCGTCGCGAGACTGGCGCGGGATCGCCGAGCCCGGATCCGAGGTCGCCCGCGGGCTCGAAGCCTGCGTCCAGGCGGAGCCCGGCTTCGAGCCGCGCGCCTTCCTGGAGGGTGCGAAATCGGCCTACGAGGCGATCATGATCGCGTTTGCCAAGGGCGACCGGAAGACCCTGCGCGGGCTCCTCTCCAAGGAGGTCGGCGAGGCGTTCGAGCGGGCGATCACCGAGCGCGAGCGCAACAAGCAGACCCTGGAAACCACCTTCGTCTCCATCGACAAGGCCGAGATCGTCGCGGTCGATGTGCGCAACCGCGTGGCGCAGGTCACCGTGCGCTTCCTGTCGAACCTCATCACCGCCACCCGCAACGCGGAGGGCAAGGTGGTGGACGGCAGCGCCGAGACCGTGGTCGAGGTGCCCGATGTCTGGACCTTCGCGCGCACCCTGGGCTCGCGCGACCCGAACTGGCAGCTCGTGGCCACCGAGGCCGGCGCCTGACGTTCGTGACACCCTTGCCGTGCCGCTCCCGCGCGCCTGGTCCGGTTCTGCCCCGGCCGCCCTCCTCGCATTCCTCCTGACCGGCGCGTCGGCCGCTGCACCGGAGACGGTCGGCGGCGCGACTCTGATCCCCGTCGCCTTCGCGGCCGTGCCGGGTTTCCCCGGCCGGGACCCGAACGCGGCCCTGGACGCGTTCCGCCGGGTCTGCACCGCCCCGGGCCCCGCCCCGCCGCAGGCTGCGGGGGTCGCGGGCGATCCGGCCGCCCTGGAAGGGGCCTGCGCGGCCGCCGCGGGGGACGTACCCGACGCCGCTGCGTTCTTCCGGGCGCATTTCGACGCCTTCCGGGTCGAGCGGCCGGATACGGGGCGGACCGGCTTTCTGACCGGCTATTTCGAGCCCGAACTGACGGGCTCCCTCGAACCGGGGCCGGACTTCACGACGCCGGTTCTCGCCCGCCCCGACGATCTCGTCTCCCTCGGCCCCGGTGAGACCCGTCCGGGCCTCGATCCCATCCTGCGCGCCGCCCGTGCGACCGCGGAGGGGTTCGCGCCCTATCCCGACCGCGCCGCCATCGAGGACGGGGCGCTGGGCGATCATGCCCGGCCGATCCTGTGGCTGCGCGACGCGGTCGATCTGCTGGTCCTCCAGGTCCAGGGCTCCGGCCGCGTCCGGCTGCCCGACGGGTCAGCGGTGCGGGTGCTCTACGACGGGCGCAACGGGCGGCCCTATACGGCGGTGGCCAAGCTGATCGTCCAGGCGGGGCACCTGCCCCTCGAAGGCCTGACCCTAGCCCGCTGGACCGGGTGGCTGCGCGACCATCCCGAGGCGGCCAAGCCGCTGATCCGGGGGAACGCCGCCTACATCTTCTTCCGCCTCGCCGCCGTGTCGGATCCGGCCCTCGGTCCGCCGGGGGCGGCGAACGCCTCGCTGAGCCCGGGCCGCAGCCTCGCGGTCGATGCCGCCCTGTGGCGCTACGGGCTGCCGTTCTGGCTGGCCGGCCCGCTCCCGGGCGGAGCGCCCGACGAGGCCGGGCGCCTGGTGATCGCCGCCGATACGGGATCGGCGATCGTCGGCCCGGCCCGGGGCGATCTCTTCCTGGGCACCGGCGCGCCGGCCGGCGTGGCGGCGGGGAACCTCCGCGATGCGGTCGGCTTCGTGGTCCTCCTGCCGAAGGCCGCCGCTTCGGCCGGGGGGGGGCGATGAGGCCGCCGCGCCGCGGGCGCCGCCTCACCGCCGGGGAGGCCCGGCTCTGGGACGCGATCGCCCAGCTGGTGACGCCGCTGCCGAGCCGGGCGGCCCCGCCGCCCGAGGCCGCCCCCAATCCGGCGGCGCCCGCCGCGACCATGCCGCCGCTCACGGACCCGATCCTGACGCCGGGCGCGCCGCCGGTCACCAAGAGGCCGCGCCCGAAGCGTGCGCCGAAGCCGGCCGCGGAGCCGTCCCACGCGCCGACCGCCGCACCCTATCAGGCCCCGCCGCAGCGCCACGGGCCGAGCCCGGGCCTGGATCGGACCGCCAAGGTCGGCCTGCGCCGCGGCCGTCTGGCGATCGACGCGCGGATCGACCTGCACGGGATGGTGCAGGCGCAGGCCCATGCCGCGCTCACGGGCTTCCTGCTCCGGGCGCGGGCCGCCGGGCATGCCTACGTGCTGGTCGTCACCGGAAAGGGTGGCCCGGATTATTCGGAGGCTTTTGCCGAGCGCGGCGTGCTCCGCCGCAGCGTGCCGCACTGGCTCCGGGGACCGGAGCTGCGCGGGATCGTCCTCGGTTTCGAGGAGGCCAGCCGCCACCATGGCGGGGGCGGGGCACTCTACGTCCGGCTGCGGCGGCGCTAAAGCGTTCTCCGCCGAAGCGGACACCGGTTCGGCGCAAGACGTATCACAGCGGGAGCTGTCGAAACCCGGCCTGGCGATGCATCGGGATTTCAAACAGGAAGGGCGCCCTCAGATTTGCCAGCAGACCGTCGATGTCCGGCCAACGCCAGATCAAGAGCGACGCTTATTGGTGGATCGGCGTCTTCTGGTAGCCGGCGGCAAGGACCAGACCCTTAAGGTCTGCCTGCCGAAAGGCGGCGCGCTCCGCCTTGTTCTTCTGGATCCGCCTGTCGCCGGTGATGACGAGCCAGTCGTCGCCCGTTTCAGCAAGGTAGGCCACCCATTCGAGGTCCGAGGCATGCCGCCCGCATGGCAGGTCTCGGATGTGCGATGCGCTTTCGTCCCGATGACGAAGGTAACCGTCCAGGGTCTCGGCGAGCACGGGAGTCGTGCAATTGTCGAAGAAGACCTTCAAGCGGCCGACCGCAGGTCCATCTCGCGCCGAAACGCCAAGGCACGCTTCACGGCGCGGACGGGCACGTCCCACACGCGCGCGGCCGCCTCCGTAGAGCCTTCGGCCTGAACCGCAGATACGAGCGCATCGACCGGGACTGAGGTTTCGGCCTCGATCGGCTGCCCGAAAGAGCGCGCCGGATCAATCTTCACCGACTTGCCGCGCCCGAGGGGCCACCAGATCGCAGGGATACCGGCCTCGTCGTAGTCGAGGTTGGTCAGGCTACGCTCAAGAATGTCGCGGAACGCGAACTGTTTCCGGAATAGATCAATCAGCTTGGTCTGGCCGTCCTCCTCCACGACCTGGAGGAACACCGTCCGGCCATCGGAGCGGAAGCGGGCCGTCGACAGCGGCCGTGCATCGCCGACGACATCGCGGGCGAGCTCGATCGCTTGGCGGACACGCTGCGGGCTCAAGCCCTTCTCGATGAACGTCGCCGCGACGCGAACCTCCTGCAGGTCCCGGAAGCCGAGGACGATGCCCTCGTCGCCGAGATCCACCTGCGGCTGCCACAACGGTTCGTAGCGCTTGCCGTTGGTCTCATGGCCCCGCAGCCATCGGGAGATTTTCGCGGGGGCGATGCGCAGCAGGCGACCGGCTTCAGCGGGCGTGTAGAGCCCGATGCCGACGAGGCCGGTGGCCGGAGGTTGCGCGCTGTGTCCCACGGCCACGTGGTCTGCCGCCCACGGCTCAGCGTCAATAGGTCTCGACGCCGTGCGGCTGACATGCATGGCTCCGCGCACCGGAACGGCGACGGACAAGTCCACGATACGGCTCGCGCTTCGAGACGCCGAAGCGCGTTGCGCCGAACTGCGATGCGCGGCAAACCGCGCGGGCCGCGAGCCGTTGCAGCGGCTGCCGTTTCTGCCGATATCCGAGGCGGACGCGCGGAGCGCCACAAAGCCAAGCCGCGAGACAGATGCCGGAGCTTCCCGAGGTCGAGACGGTGCGGCGGGGCCTGGCGCCGGCCCTGGTCGGTGCCCGGTTCAGCCGGGTCACCCTGCGCCGGGCGAACCTGCGCTTCCCGTTCCCGGAGCGCTTCGCCGCCCGGCTGGAGGGCCGTACCGTGACCGGCCTCGCGCGCCGGGCGAAGTACCTCACCGCGGCCCTCGATTCCGGCGAGACGCTGATCATGCATCTCGGCATGAGCGGCCGGTTCGACGTGGCGCTGGCGGACGGCAGCAACCTCTCGCCCGGGGATTTCTACCTCGAGGGCGCGCTGGGCACCCCCAAGCACGACCACGTGGTCATGGCGATGAACACCGGCGCCACGGTCACCTACAACGACGCCCGCCGCTTCGGATTCATGGATCTGGTCCCGAGCGCCGATCTCGCCGCCTGCCGCCACTTCGCCCGGATGGGGATCGAGCCCCTCGACGGGCAGCTTTCGGGCGCGGTGATCGCGGGGCTCTTCCGCCACAGGATCGCGCCGCTGAAGGCCGCGCTCCTGGACCAGCGCCTCATCGCGGGGCTCGGCAACATCTACGTCTGCGAGGCCCTGCACCGGGCGCGCCTGCATCCGGAGGCGCCGGCCGGGAGCCTCGCCCGGCCCGATGGCCGGCCGACGCCCAAGGCCAACGCCCTGGCCAAGGCGATCGTGCAGGTGCTGGAGGAGGCCGTGAAGGCCGGCGGCTCGACCCTGCGCGACTACGCCCATACGGACGGGAGCGCCGGCGCCTTCCAGCACGCCTTCCGGGTCTACGACCGGGTCGGCCTGGCCTGCAGCCGGCCGGGCTGCGGCGGCGCGGTCACCCGGATCGTCCAGGCCAACCGCTCGACCTTCTTCTGCGCCGCCTGCCAGCCCCTCGGCTGACCGCGACGATCCGCGCATCCCGGCGGGGCCGGACGGCATTTTCGCCACAAACCGGGCTAGGGTCGCAGCCCTCGACGTGCGCACCCGGCTGCGGGCAGCCGATCCCGGCCCGCGGCGCGTGGCGGGTCGCATGGCCCCAGACAGGATCCCGATGTTCTTCCGCCGCCCAAAGACGCCCGCGCCCGAGGTCATCACGCGGGATCCGACGGACGAGCCCGCCCTGCCGCAGCGGCTCTCGCCGCGCTCGCCCGGCGAGGCGATCAAGCCGACCGTCGCGCCCCCGCCCCCGGAGCGTCCCGAGCGCGAGCGGAGCGGCTTCATCGGCATCATCAGCGGTGCGCTGACCTTCGCGGTGGTCATCGCCATCGCGGCGATGATCGGGATCACCCTGTTCCAGCGGCAGGTGCGCGAGTCGGGACCGCTCGGGGCCGACAAGGTCGTGGTGATCCCGACCCACAGCGGCACGGGCGAGATCGCCGACACGCTGAAGCGCGAGGGCGTGATCGATCATACCGGCCTGTTCGAATTCGCCGCCCGCTTCGGCGGCCGTCCGGCGCTGCGGGCCGGCGAGTACGTGTTCAAGGCCCATGCCAGCGTCGCCGAGACGCTCGACACGATCGCCACCGGCCGGCAGGTCCAGCACGCGATCACCTTCCCGGAGGGCCTGACCTCCGAGCAGATCGTGGGCCGGCTCAACGACAACGACGTGCTCACCGGCGAAATCAACGAGATCCCCGCGGAGGGCACGCTCCTGCCCGACACCTACAAGTTCGAGCGCGGCGCCACCCGCCAGCAGATCGTCAACCTGATGAAGGCCAAGCAGCGCGAGGTCCTGAACCAGATCTGGCTCCGGCGCAGCGCCGACGTGCCGGTGCGGACCCCGGCCGAGATGGTCACCCTCGCCTCCATCGTCGAGAAGGAGACCGGTCGCGCCGACGAGCGGCCGCGGGTGGCCGGCGTCTTCATCAACCGCCTGAACAAGCGGATGAAGCTGCAATCCGACCCGACGATCGTCTACGGGCTCGTGGGCGGCCGGGGCACCCTCGGCCGCGGGATCCTGCGCTCCGAGATCGACCGGCCGACGCCCTACAACACCTACGTGATCGAGGGGCTGCCGCCGGGCCCGATCGCCAATCCCGGCAAGGCCGCCCTGGAGGCGGTCGCCAACCCGTCCCGGACCAAGGACCTCTACTTCGTGGCGGACGGGACTGGCGGCCACGCCTTCGCCGATTCCCTGGAGGCGCATCAGCGCAACGTCGCCCGCTGGCGGGCGGTGGAGAAGGGCCGTCAGGCGCCGCCGGACGCGGTCGACAAGGTCGAGCCGGGCCCCGATCCGGCGACCCCGGGGCGCGCCTCGGCCTACGCGCCGGGCGGCGTCCCCGCGGGCGCGGACGGCACCAACACGAACGCGGCCTTCGCCCTCGACACCGGCGCGCCGGCCGGCACGCGGGCCTTCGATGCCTCCGAGGGCACGCGCCTCGATCCGCTGAAGAACCGCAGCTACGACCTGGGCTCGCCCAAGACCGTGCCGTCCCTGGCCGATCCGGCGGCCCCCGCCCCGCGCAAGCGGCGGTAAGCGGCAGCGGCCGAGCTTCGCCCGGGTCGTGGGACGGCCTCCGCCGTCGCAGCCCGACAGCCTCGCCCGCCCCGGACCGCCCCATCACCGCTTCCCACCGAGGCGATCCGTGCTACAGGCCCCGATCTTCTTGAGGACGGGGGGTCGGCATGGCCCAGATCGCGAGCATGACCGGCTTCGCCCGGTCGGCGGGCACGACCGGATCGGTCCAGTGGGCCTGGGAGGTCCGCAGCGTCAACGGGCGCGGCCTTGACGTGCGCGTCCGGGTGCCGGCGGGCCAGGACGGGGCCGGTGAGATCGCCCGCGCGGCCCTTCAGAAGGCCCTCGCCCGGGGCCAGTGCCAGCTGACCCTGACGGTGACGAAGCCGGAGACATCGACGCGGGTCCGGATCAACGAGACGCTGCTGGCGAGCCTCGCCCAGGCCGTCGCGCGGGTGCCGATCCCCGCGGGCGTGGCCCCCGCCACCCTGGACGGGCTGCTCGGCGTGCGCGGCGTCGTCGAGATCGAGGACGAGGCGCCGGAGACCGGGGCGCTGGCCCAGGACCTCGCCGCGGGTGCGGTCCGGCTGGTGGCGGATCTCGTCGCGGCCCGCCGCGCCGAGGGGCGCCAGCTGGAGCAGGTCGTGACCGCCCAGGTCGACCGGATCGCGGCGCTGACCCAGGCCGCGGACGATAACCCGGCCCGGCGGCCCGCGGCGGTGCGCGCCCGGCTGGAGGCGGCCGTGGCGGCGCTCGGCGGCAGAGGCCTCGATCCGGACCGGCTCCATCAGGAAGCGATGCTGCTCGCCGGCAAAGCGGATGTGCGCGAGGAACTCGACCGGCTCCGCGCCCACATCGCCGGCGCCCGCGAACTCCTGGCGGCCGGCGGCGCCATCGGCCGCCGCCTCGATTTTCTGGCCCAGGAATTCGGCCGCGAGGCCAACACCCTGGGCGCCAAGGCCAACGACATCAGCCTGTCGCGGATCGGGCTCGATCTGAAGGCCGTGGTCGAGCAGTTCCGCGAGCAGGTCCAGAACATCGAATGACACGTCGAGACGGGAACCTACGGATGCGCAACGCCGCGGAGCCACGCCGATGATCCAACCGGTGGGAAGCGCCCCGGAAACCATCGCCCGGCGCGGGTTGATCCTGATCCTGTCCTCGCCCTCCGGGGCGGGGAAGACCACCCTGACGCGGGCGATCGCGCAGGATCCCGCCTGGGCGCTCGACCTGTCGATCTCGGTCACCACCCGGGCCCGCCGTCCCTCCGAGATCGACGGGCGGCACTACCACTTCATCGACCGCGAGGCCTTCGAGGACCTGCGCAGCCGCGACGACCTGCTCGAATGGGCCGAGGTCCACGGCAACTATTACGGGACGCCCCGCCGGCCGGTGGAGAAGGTGCTCGGGGCCGGCCGCGACATGATCTTCGACATCGACTACCAGGGCACCCGGCAGGTGCGCGCCAAGCTCGCCGAGGACGTGGTGACGGTCTTCATCCTGCCGCCCAGCCTGGCGGAGCTCCGCCAGCGCCTGGAGCGCCGGGCCGAGGATTCGGCCGACACGATCGAGAAGCGCCTCGCCAACGCCCGCACCGAGATCCAGCGCTGGGTCGAGTACGATTACGTCATCGTCAACGACGACCTGCAGAACGCCTTCCGGGCCCTCCAGGGGATCCTGGCGGCCGAGCGGCTGCGGCGCGGGCGCCGGACCGGCCTCGCGACCTTCGTGGATGGGCTGCTGGCCGAGACGCCGTAGGGTCCGCCGGCGCTCGATCGCTCATCGTCCCCCGCCCAAGGGCATCAGGCTCTTGGGATCGATCTCCGGCATCTTCGCCATCTGGTCGAAGGGCACGACCGCCATCACGAGGCCGTCCGGCATCTTGATGAGGTTGAATCGCTTGCCGGTGCCCTTGTCGGTCGCCATCGCGACCATGAGCTGCATCGGCTCGAACGGCGTGACGACGAAGTCATGCCCCCAGGCGCCGACGAGGCTCGACAGGGACGCCGTGGCCACGCCCGTGCCGGCGAGGAGCGCGACAGCTGGCAGAAGTGCGCGCATCATGATGGATCTCCCCCGGTTCGACCGAGGGGACTTCGCCGTCCTGGGCGCGGCGGTTACCGGGACCGGATCACCGTCGCCTGCCGCGTAACGGGGCGCCGACGGCGAACGAAGGGCGGCAGGGCGAAGGGGGATTGCGATGACGCCGTCTGCGGTCCGACTGAAGCGGCGACCTTCGGTGCCCGCGATCAGGATACGGCCGCGATGAGCGTGGGACGGGTGACCGCGCCGGGCGCACGGCGCCGCCCGGTGGGTCGGGCAGCCTTCATGTTCCTTCGCGGGGTCTCGTACACGGTGCGCATCGCCGCCCGGATGGCCGGCGCGCTCGTCCTCGCGGCGCTCGGGATCCTGTTCCTGAACTACGTCGTGCTCTCGACCGACAAGGCGCACGCCTATCGCAACCTCGACCCGAGCCTCGCCGAATGCCGCGACGGGCTCGCGAAGGGCTGGACGATCCTGGCCGATACCGGGCGCGAGACCCTGCGGGCGACGATGCCGTCCGACGGGGACGGTTGGGTCGATGCCAGCAACGACGAGGACGCGGTGATCGCGGCGGATGCGGGTTGGGCCACGCGGCTGCGCTGCGCCCTGCAGCGCCACGTCGTCCGGGCCCGCGATCCCGGCGGGCGGGACCTCGCCTACCACCTCGGCTTCATCGAGTTCCAGGAAGACGGCGAACCCTACGCGCTGGTCTCGCGCGAGGGGGCGAGCGACACGGCCATCGACAGCGCGATGCTGCGCCACGCCATGGACAACGAGATGCGCGCCAAGGGCGTGCCGGTCACGATGGTCAAGCCGGTCATCACCCAGCTCGACGCCCTGAAGACGCATCTCTCGACCGGTTCGCACTACGTGATCGCCTTCGTTCACGGCTGGCGGCACGACGCGCGGATCGGCGACGGCAACGTGGCGGACCTGCGCCTCTACGCGGCCCACGCCGCCCGTTTCCTCGCGCAGCGCTGCCCGAGCGACCCGAGCGTCTGCGACATGGACGTGACGGCGATCTATATCGGCTGGCGCGGGGCGCGGGTCGACGAGCGCGGCCTGCGGCTCCGGTTCGGCGACGCGATCGGCGGCTTCTTCGGCAACCTGTCGGCCGGCGCCACCCTGTTCGACCGGAAGCCCGTGAGCGAGGCGATCGCGCCCGCGGCGATCTCGGCGCTCCGCACGATCGAGACCACGCTCAGTGCGCCGGGCGCGCACAACAAGCTGATCGTCGCGGGACACAGCCTCGGCGGCAACATGCTCGCGAGCGGGCTCAAGGACGACCTGGTCAAGGCGGTGCGCCGCCATCGGTTCGGGGAGACGCTCCCGCCGGTGCTCGGCAATCTCGTGGTCCTGATCAACCCGGCCTCCGAGGCGAGCAAGTGGACCGCGATCCAGCGCGAGGTCTGGATGAAGCTCGCCGACCATGCCGACGCACACACGCCGGCCTCCGAGGTCGTGCGCGACGACGGGTACTTCCCGGCCGACCAGCGGCCGGTCCTGATGTCGGTGACCGCGGCTCTCGCCTTCCCGGCCGGCGGGCTGAGGCCCGGGGATTGCGCGTGGATCGGCCTCGATGCCGAGGATCGTTTCGCCGCGGCCCGTCGAAAGATCCGGAGCCGGCTTGCCGCCACCGACAGCATGTTCGATGCGGGCGTCGACTACGATTGGGCGACGCACGACCTGTTTCCGACCTTCAAGTTCGATTTCCGGCCGGCCGCCGGCTTCCTCGACCGTGTGGCGGCGCGGTTCGAGGGCCGCCAGCCCCGGGGCGAGAGCTGCACCCCGCCGCCGCCCGTCGACCTCCTGGCGGGATTGCTGACGCTGCCGCTCCGCACCCTGTCGCTGCTGGCCGCGACCTTCCCGTTCCAGAACAGCGCCCGGGAGGATTCGCACACCATCGGCAACCTCGACCCGCCGCGGCCGGCGGCCGGCGTGCTCGCCGATGCCCAGCCGTCGGCCGCCCCCTTCGGCACGACCCACGAGCTGCTCGGGCTCGATGCTCCAGGCCTCGAACGGCACCACCCCTACGCGACGCTGGCCGACGCCGCCATCGACTGCCCGCGCTCCGATCACTGGCTGACCCGGGCCCGGCTGGCGCGTGCCGACCGGCGCGGCAACTTCTGGGACAGCACCGACCTCGCGCCCGGCGGGTCCGGGGAGAACGGACCGGCCGCCCGCTTCCTGCACGGCCTGCAACTGACCGGCCTCGCACCGATCACCCGCCCCAACGACCCGTTCTGGAACGTCCGGGCTTTCGACAACGCCCTCTCGCGCCACGACGGCTACCGGCTGTCGTCGTTCATCTGCGCCCTGAATCAGCTCGTCATGGACGACATCACCGATGCACCGTCGTCGATGAGCGATCACCGGGATACGCAGATCCCGTAGGGCTTCCGTTGAACGGCCGGATTTCCAGCGTGGGCCCCGAACCGGCCCCTCCCCTACCGTCGGATCAGCACGACGCCGCCGATCAGCAGCCCGATCCCGGCGAGGCGCGGCAGGTCGATGGGCCGCTGCGCGAGGCCGAGCAGGCCGACGTGGTCGAACACCACCGAGGCGAGCATCTGGCCCGTCACCAGAAGGGCGAAGAAGGTCGCGGCCCCGAGCTTCGGGACGAGCAGGATGGCGAGCCCGATGAACAGGGCGCCGAACAGGCCGCCGCTCCAGGTCCACCACGGGATGCGCCCCGCCGCGCTCGCCGCCGGCAGGGGGTCGCGCAGGGCGGCGGCCAGGAGCGTCATGCAGGCGAGGCCGACGAAGTAGCTGGCAAACCCCGCCCAGGCCGTCGAGGCGAGCCCCGCGCGCAGGTTCGCATTCAGGATCTGCTGCACCACGAGGCCGGCGCCCGCCAGCACGGCGAGGAGGGCGGAGAGCGCGAGGACGAGCATGGGCGGGCCTGTTGTCCGAGTGAAACCGGGCTGTGATTGACAGCGCCTCCGCGTCATGCCGTCAAATGCCGCCTTTTCCTGACTCCATGCAGGATCGGCATGATCAACCCGGCCCATCTCGATCTGTTTCGCGCCGTGATCCGCCATGGCGGCATGACGCGGGCCGCGGAGGCGCTGGGCGTCGGGCAGCCGCATGTCAGCCGCGCCATCGCGCAGTTGGAGGCCGATCTCGGTTTCCCGCTCTTCGTCCGCGGCCACGGCAGCGCGGTCCCGACCCAGGAGGGCGAGGCCTTCGCCCACGAGGTCGCGCAGACCTTCGCCGGCCTCGACCATCTGCGCCACGCCGCCCGCCGGATCCGGGACCGGGGCACCGGCGTCCTGCGCGTGGCCTGCCAGCCGTCCCTGGCCGCCCGGCTCCTGCCCCGGGCGCTCCGGCGGCTCGATGCGGAATGCCCGGGCCTGCGGGTCTCGGTCCATGTGCCGAGCCCCGACACGATCTGGTCCTGGGCAGCGTCGGGCCAGTGCGACCTCGGCCTGGCGCGGCCGCGATCCGGCTATACGGGGGTGACCGCGGAGCCGTTCCTGACCGTGGCGGCCGTCTGCGCGCTGCCGCGGCGCCATCCCCTCGCCCGCAGGCGGGTCGTCACCGCGGCGGATCTCGCCGAAATCCCGCTGATCTCGGCGGGATCGAGCCCCGTCCAGGCGGCCACGGAGGCGGCCTTCGCGGAGGCCGGCGTGAGCCCGCGCTTCGTCCTCATGGCGGAATACACCGCCGCGCGCTGCGGGCTCGTGGCCGAGGGTCTCGGCGCCGCCCTCGTCGATCCCGTCCCGGCGCGCGACATGACCGGTCTGGCGATCGTCCTGCGCCCGTTCCAGCCCGGCATCCCGATCGAGACGCACCTGCTGTACCCGGGCGGGCGGCCGCCGGGCCGCCTCGCCGGGCGGCTGATCGCCCATCTCAAGGCGGAGCGGGACGCGCTGGGCTGAGCCCGCGCGGGTCAGTCCGCTGCCGGCGCGGTGCAGAGCCAGTCCCGCATGGCCGCGAAGGTCGCCACCGCCGCCGCAGTGAGGGTGGCTTCCGCGACGGGATCCGCGGCGAAATCCTCAAGCCGCAGCCGGAAGGCGCCCCACATCGCGCCGGCCCGGGGGCCGTGGGCCCGGTAATAGGCGAGCCCCGTCTCGCCGAAGCCGTGCAGCCCCGCGATGTGCCGACCGATCAGTTGTCCGCCCAGGGTCGAGCCCTCGAGCACGTAGAGTGCCCCCATCGCCGCCGCAGGACCGTCGAGGATGACGGGCGCGGGCCGCGGCAGAGCCGCGACCGTCGCCGGCGTGAGGCCGAGATGGTCGAGGTCCGCGACCAGCAGGGCGAGGCGCCGCCGGGGCCCGAGGAACGGCTCGTCGGAGAGCTGCGCCCCGATCGCCGCTTCCCAGACGGCATGGAAGCCGTGTAGCCGGGCCAGAAGATCGCGGTAGCCCGCGCGGCTCGCGACCCGCGCCCGCCAGTCGAGCCCCGCCTCCAGCGCTTGGTGCGCCGGATCGGTGGCCATGCGCAGGCGGGCATGCAGGCCGTCGCGGCGCGTCGGAGTGGCGGCGCTCACGCGGTGATCGTGAAACAGGCGCCGGGCGTGTTGGCGACGTCGAGCCGGGCGTTGATCTGGTCGAGCATCGCCCGGATCAACTTCATGCCGAGGCCGGTGCCCCGGCTGCCGCGGGCCTTGGCGTCGGCCCAGTCGTCGGGCAGGCCGGCGCCGTCGTCGCAGACCCGGAGCTGCACCTCGCCGGGGCCGGAGGCCGAGACGGTGACCTCGACGCGGCCGCCGCCAGCCGGGTTGGCGGCGTATTTGAAGGCGTTGGTGACGAGTTCCGTGGCGATCAGCGAGAGCGCCACGGCCTTGCGGTAGGGCACCATCAGGCCGGGCTCGGCGGTGAGGTCGACGGCGTGGCCCTCCCCGGCCAGCTCGGCCAGATCGTTGCACAGGCTCTCGAGGGTCTGTCCGAGATCGACCTCGTCCACGCGTTCGGCCTGATAGAGGCTGTCGTGGACCCGCGCGACGCTCATCACCCGGGCCGAGGTGTCGGCGAAGGCCTGCCGGGCTTCGCCGTCGGCGATCTGCCGACGCTGCATCTGCAGGAAGGCCGAGACGATCTGCAGGGAGTTCTTGACCCGGTGGTCGATCTCCCGCGTGAGCAGGTCCTTCTGCTCCAGCAGGCGCTCCTTCTCGGCGAGCAGGCTCGTCAGCTCGTCGATCTTGCGGCGCTGGCGCAGCACGACGCCCTCTACCGCCTCCGCCAGGGAGGCGGCGAGCTGGGTCTGCCATTCGGCCCAGGGGGTGGCGAAGCCGGTGCGCTCCTCGACCCAGCGCTCGAAGGAGCGCCGCGGCAGCACCGCCACGGGGCCGCTGCCGGCCAGCACGGGCTTGCGCGGATCGCCGCCCCAGGTGACCGTGCTGGGCACCTCCGGGCGGAACCACAGGAGCAGGGTCTCGCGCGACTGGTCCACGAAGGCGGCGAGCACCCCGCTGGCGCTCTCGCGGTGCGGGGCGGCCTCCGGGTACTCGGCGGTGAAGCAATTGCTGCTGTAGCCGAATTCGCCCTCCGGGATGCGTGCCCGCAGCCAGGCGGCAATCGCCGTCACCCTGTCCGGCGGAGGCGTGCGGCCGATCAGCGTGACCCGCTCCCCCGCGACGATGCCGGCGCCGGTGGCGCTGAACAGGTCGAGCAGCGTGGTGTCCCCGGCGGTCAGCGCCGCCACGAAATCGTCGGAGCGGGTCAGCCCGCGCACGAGCCGGCCCTCGACGTCGAGATGCGCCTGCCGCTCGGCCCAGAGCCTGCGGGATTCGATCTCCTGCACCCGCATGGCGAAGGCGTCCGTCAGCACGGTCGCGGCGGAGCGGGTCTCCGGGGTGACGTAGTGCGGGCGGCGATGGTGGCCGATCATCAGGCCCCAGAGGCGGTCCTCGACCATGATCGAGATCGACATGGAGCCGTTCACGCCGAGATTGCGCTGGTACTCCAGGTGGATCGGCGACAGCGTCCGGTGCTGGGCGAAGGTCAGGTCGATCGGGCCGTTGCCGGCGCCCGGCGCGGCCACCAGCCCCACCGGGACGCTGTCGCGATCGATCACGAAGCGGCTCTTGGCCTTGGTGTAGAGCGCGCGCGCCTGGGCGGGGATGTCGGAGGCGGGGAAGCGCAGGCCGAGCAGGCTGCGCGACCAGTCGCCCACCTTGTCCTCGGCCACCGCCTCGCCGTTCCAATCCGCATCGAAACGGTAGACCAGCACCGCCTCGAACCCGGTCAGCGCACGGATCTCCAGGGCCGCGATCCGGGCCGCATCCGCCAGCGTTTCGGCCTCCCGCAGGCGCCCGACCGCGAGTTCGGTATCGACCTGGCTGGCGGTGGCGAAATCGTCGGGCGAATCGGGCTCCTGTTCCAGCTCGACGATCAGCCGTCCGGCATGGGCGTGGGCGACGGCGTAATAGCGCGCGTCGCTGCCCGGGACGGTGAGCCGGGCGCGGA
The DNA here is from genome assembly GCF_022829585.1 of Methylobacterium sp. J-026. GTDB lineage: Bacteria > Pseudomonadota > Alphaproteobacteria > Rhizobiales > Beijerinckiaceae > Methylobacterium. The sequence goes on along the minus strand of NZ_JAKSYC010000064.1, from coordinate 3,132 downwards.
CCGAGCGCCCGTCGCTCAGCGTTCCCTCGGCCAACCGGCTCTTGATCTTCTCGACGAAGGTAGTCGGCAGGACCTCCGCCAGGGGGCGGCCCGCCAGCGGCGGCTCGGCTGGGTCGACGATCTCGGCGATGTTGGCCGAGTGGGCGAACACCAGGAGGGTGTCGATATCGGCCGCGATCATCACCGCATTGGGCTGGATCGAGCCCGGGATGTGGATCGGCTCGCGCGCGCACAGGCTGGCATCCACCGGCTCGGCCCGGACCCGGTGCCCGATCGCCGCGAGCACCGCCTCCCGGGGCAGGCCGGCGCCCAGAGTTTCCTGTGGATCGATCGTCAGCCACGTGACCGGAGGCCCACCCGCGATCGTCCCGTGGCGCATGTGAACCCGGGCCCGCAGGGGTTGCGGCACGCGGCCGAACACGTAGTCGAAGCGCTCGTCCAGAGCGCCGCGGCGGGCGCCGGCGAGGAAGCGCCCCCGGAAACCCGGGACGTTGGCCCCCGGCATCACGTCGCGGAAGTAGTCGCGTCCGAGCACCGCCTCACGGGCAAGTCCTGAGATCGTGCTCGCGCCCTCGCTGAAGGCCACGACCGCGCCCGCCGCATCCAGACCGATGACCCCCTGATCCAGGCGGTCGATCGCGTCGGGCGCGAGCGCGTCGAGGTCGATATCGCTATCGAGCACCGGACCCGGCATCATCAGGAACCAAACCAGCTCATGCTTCGGGTATGGCGGTGAGATCGGGGAAGCGCAATGCTGGGGATCCCGACACGATCAGCACTTGCTTGTCGACTGAACGATATTCGACATCGCCGTTTTTAATCCCTCTTCAACTGTAGGATGATAAATCGGTCGCTCGACCGCATCCCGGGCCGTGAGTCCGTCCGCGACCGCGTCGGCGAGGCGGTGGGCCAGATGCTCCACGCCGGGCCCGAGCATCTCGCCGCCCAGCAACCGCCCGTCCCGATCGGCCCAGACCCGGATGCCACCCCGGTTGTGTCCCTCGACCCGGGCGCGGCCCTGGTCGGAGAAGTCCATGGCGCCGATGAGGCGGTCGCCGGCCTCCGGGGCGTAGGGCGCGCCGATCGCGGCGGCCTGCGGATGGGTGAACACCATGGCGAGGCGCGTCCAGGGCGTGACCGCCTGGACCGGACGCCCCGCGGCCAGGGCGGCGGCGTTGGCCCCGGCGATCCTGCCCTGGCGGCTGGCCTCGTGGAGCACCGGCCGCCAGGCATCGGCGTCCCCCGCGATCAGGATCGGCGCCCCCGGACAGACCAGGGTGCGGTGGTCGAAATCGGGCACGCCGTTCTCGCCGGGGCGCAGGCCCGCGGCGGCGAGATCGAGGTCATCAAGATTCGGTGAGCGTCCCGCGGCGGCCAGCACCCGGCGCGCCCGCGTCACCTGTGCGCGCCCGTGGCGATCGGTCCAGTCGAGGCGCACGCCGTCGCCCTCCGGTACGGCGGCCCGCAACCGGGCGCCGAGATGCAGGTCGAGTTCGGCGCCGAAAATCGCGGCGGCCTGGCGGGCGAGGTCCGGCTCGCGCAGGCCAGCTACGGTCTTACCGGCGTCGATCACCGTCACGGCGACGCCCAGCCGCGCCATCGCCTGGGCGATCTCGATCCCGACCGCGCCAGCCCCCAGAACGGCCAGGGAGGGCGGCAGATCGGGCATCTCGAACAGGCTGTCGGTGGTCAGGACGCGGGCGCCCAGACCGCGCAACGGGTCCGGCACGATCGGGCTCGACCCCGTGGCGATGATTGCGGCGCGGAACCGGATGCGCGCATCCTCCCCGACCAGGAGCGTGCCGCCGTCCGCGAACCGGGCGCTGCCGGCGATCCGGCCGTCCTCGGGCAGCGCGTCCACGCCCTCGAGGACGCCGCCGACGAAACGGTCGCGTTCGGCCCGGACGCGCGCCAGCACGGCGGGTCCATCCACCGAGACCCCCGACACCCGGATCCCGAACAAGTCGGTGTTGCGCGCGGCATGGGCGGCGGCCCCGGCCGCGATCAGCAGCTTGGAGGGCATGCACCCGACCCGGGCGCAGGTTGTGCCGCCGGGGCCGCGCTCGATCAGGACGGTGCGCGCCCCGGCCGAGGCGGCGGCGCGACGCGCGGCGAGACCGGCCGTCCCGGCCCCGATCACCGCCACGTCGCACGCGAGTTCGCGCATCATTCACCCCGGACCATCCGCCGGGCAAAGCGGCACGGCTCAGGTTCGGTTCCCCCTGCGCGCACGCGTCTCAGACCGGTGGGACCCCGGGGGCCCCGCGCCTCAGGCCCCGCGGCCCGGCGCCGTACCGCCGAGGTGGAACACCCGGTGCGGCACCAGCTCGCCGCGCTCCACGTCGCCGACGGCGACCAGGATCCCCGCACAGGTGGCGAAGGCCTTCCCCTCCACGGGGGCGTCCCGGCCGCGCAGGATCACCGGCTGGCCGCGCATCAGGCGCAGGCCGAGGTCGCGGGAGACCGCGACCTCCGGGATCGCGTCGAGGGCGGTCTCCACCGGGCGGAGATGGGCCAGCGCGGCCTCGGGGGTTCCCTCGGAGAGGCTGGCGACCGCGCAGGAATCCGCCTCGGCGAAGGGCCCGACCCGGGTCCGGCGCAGGGCCGCGACGTGGCCGTAGCAGCCGAGCATCCGGCCGAGATCGCGGGCGAGGGCGCGCACGTAGGTGCCCTTGCCGCATTCCGCCTCGATCACCGTGCGCATGCCGTCATGCTCCATCACCGCCAGGCGATCGATCTGCACCGGCCGGGCGACCAACTCCACGATCTCGCCTTCCCGGGCGAGGTCGTAGGCGCGCTCGCCCTGGATCTTGATGGCCGAGTAGCGCGGCGGGACCTGCTCAATCGCCCCGACGAAGGCCGGCAGGGCGGCTTCGACCGCCGCGCGGTCCGGCCGGGCCTCGCTGGTCGCCACGGGGCGCCCCTCGGCGTCGTCGGTGTCGGTCTCGACACCCCATTGCACGGTGAACCGATAGGCCTTGCGGCCGTCCATCACGAAGGGGACGGTCTTGGTCGCCTCGCCCAGCGCGATCGGCAGGATGCCGGAAGCCAGCGGGTCGAGGGTGCCGGCATGGCCGGCCTTCTTGGCGTTGAAGGCGCGCTTCACCACCGCGACCGCGTGGGTCGAGGTCA
>NZ_JAKSYC010000056.1 GCF_022829585.1 Methylobacterium sp. J-026 | reverse complement strand
GAGCTACTGGCGCAGCCACATCCTCCGGGCGGACCGGCTCGCCCGGGCCCTGGCGGCCCGCTCCGGCACGCCGGAGGGCTGGACCTGGCAGATCGGCCCCGAGGGACCGGGCGGCGAGGCCCGCGCCGGCAGCTTCCGGATGCCGCCCGCCCCCTATCGCGACCCCGCCTTCGCCCGCGGCCGCGGCGCCTGCTGCATCTGCGGCCAGCCGGTCTACCGGTTCGGCTGGCACCGGGATCTCTGGGGCCGCGGCGTGCCCAACGGCAATGCCGGCTGGCACGCGGCCTGTGTCGCCGCCTGGAAGTTCTGGCTCGCCCCGCACGCGCAGATCCGGGTCCTGAAGCTCCGTCAGCGGCACCGCTGCGCGGCCTCGGGGAAGCGGCTGCTCCGGACCGCCGAGGTCGATCACGCGCTGCCGCTCTATCAGGTCTGGCGGGAGCACCGCGCCCGGCCCTGGCCGGAACTGCTCGCCTATTGGGGAGCGCCGAACCTGCAGGTGGTCAACCGGGCCGCCCATGTCCTCAAATGCCGGGACGAGGCGGCCGAGCGCTCCCAGACCCTGCGGCTGTCCCGGTTCCGGGTGGTCGAGGACGAATCCGGGTTCAGCGTGATCGAGGAGGCCTGAGCGGCCGGTTCAGCCGCCCAGGAGTCAGCCGGCCAGAAGTTCAGCTGGCCAAGAGTTCAGCTGGCCAAGAGTTCAGCCGCCCAGAGCCGCGAGGCCGTGGGACAGGTCGGCC
>NZ_JAKSYC010000053.1 GCF_022829585.1 Methylobacterium sp. J-026 | reverse complement strand
GAGCCGATCATCGCCGACCTCGCGCGCATGCCGCACCTGCTGGTCGCCGGCACCACCGGCTCGGGCAAGTCGGTGGCGATCAACACCATGATCCTCAGCCTGCTCTACCGGCTGAAGCCGGAAGAATGCCGCCTGATCATGGTCGATCCGAAGATGCTGGAACTGTCCGTGTACGACGGCATCCCGCATCTGCTCTCCCCCGTGGTCACCGACCCCAAGAAGGCGGTGATCGCCCTCAAATGGGCCGTGCGCGAGATGGAGGAGCGCTACAAGAAGATGGCCAAGATCGCGGTGCGCAACATCGACGGCTACAACGCCCGGGTCGCCGAGGCCGCCGCCCGCGGCGAGGTGCTGACCCGGACCGTGCAGACCGGCTTCGACCGGCACACCGGCGAGGCGGTCTACGAGGACGAGGCCATGGACCTCGCCCCCCTCCCCTACATCGTGATCGTGGTCGACGAGATGGCCGACCTGATGATGGTGGCCGGCAAGGACATCGAGGGGGCGATCCAGCGGCTCGCCCAGATGGCCCGGGCGGCCGGCATCCACCTGATCATGGCGACACAGCGCCCGTCGGTGGACGTGATCACCGGCACGATCAAGGCCAACTTCCCGACCCGGATCAGCTTCCAGGTGACCAGCAAGATCGACTCGCGCACGATCCTGGGCGAGATGGGCGCCGGGTCGCCATGATCAGGTGGATGCCGGCCGCGCGGGCCATCTGGGCGAGCCGCTGGATCGCCCCCTCGATGTCCTTGCCGGCCACCATCATCAGGTCGGCCATCTCATCGACCACGATCACGATGTAGGGCAGCGGCGTC
>NZ_JAKSYC010000052.1 GCF_022829585.1 Methylobacterium sp. J-026 | reverse complement strand
GCATCCACGAACATGCTGTGGTGCCGCCCCTGAATCTCGTCGAGCCGATAGCCCATCGCGTTGAGGAAATTGGTATTGGCGGTCAGAACGGTGCCATCGAGCGCGAACTCGATCACCGCCTGGGAGCGGTGCAAGGCTTCGAGCTGGCCATCATGGTCGATGTTGCGTAGCACCTGCGCGGTGATGTCGGTAGCGAATTTCACCACCTTCGTGACTCGACCAGCCCTGTCCAGGACCGGATTGTACGTGGCCTGAATCCAGATCTCGCGCCCGTCCTTGGCGATGCGTTTGAACTCGCGGGTTTGACCTTCGCCACTGCGCAGTGCCTCCCAGAACGTGCGGTAGGCGTCGCCATTGCGCTCGCTGGCGGGGACGAACAGCTTGTGATGCTGCCCCTTCACCTCGGTGAGGGTGTAGCCCATTAGGTCTAGAAAGAGCGCGTTGGCGGCCAAAACCGTGCCATCGGAAGCGAACTCGATTCGAGCCCGGGATTTGTCGATCGCCGCCATGAGAGCGCGCAGATCAGCATCGAACAGCGGCATGAATGCCTCCCCCAACTCAACCGCTTGCCGACCAGCGGTCACTTTGAGCAAGATTGTGCACGAGTACGTTGAGCAATTGTTAGCGAGAGTTATAGTGCGGCTTCATCTCTCTGTGAGCCCCCTACGACAGGGGAGCCTTACTTGAGGTAGTCAAGGCGGTGTCGACGCAAGCGACATCACCGAAGCTCCCCACTCCGTCGCGTCGTCCGACTGCGTGTAGAGCGTCTGGAGGATCAGGATTTCGAACATGAGGACCGGGTCGTAGGGCGGGCGGCCACCCTTCGATCCATCGGACCACTTCAGTGCGGTGACCAGCTTCGGTTGGAAAGCCTCGAAGTCGATCAGGGCCGCGAGCTTCAACAGCAGGTCGCCGTTCTCCGACAGGCGCTGATAGTGCTCATCCAGATCGAAGAACCCTAGCTGACCCATCCGAGCCTCCCCCAACGCCATCAGCAGCAGGGAATTACGACACCGTCCCGCACGGAAGGGGTATTTCGAGGTGTCCGAGCGGCCTGCGAAATCGTGGAACAATCTTCTACGCAGTAGACATACACGCGAGCCGGATCGCCGTCCTTACACCATCAGAGTGTCTATTTAGGCGATGCCCAGGGCGTTCGAGGAAAGATCCTTCCAACGCCTCTGCGTTTTCACACAGCCTCGGTGGGGAGCGGACCCTGACCTTTCGCCCTGAAGCAGACGGTTCGCCTCCGACCGAGGCTGTGTCAAAACCCATTGATCGTGGCTGCCAGCGTCGATCAGCAGGATGACGACGGCGGCGCGGTGGGCTGCTTCAGGCTCGAATGGCCTGGATGAGCCAGGTTGCGCCGAACAGTCGGATCATCCGCTTCACGTTGTAGGCGAGGATCGCGAGGCTCATCTCGGTTCTCACGCC
>NZ_JAKSYC010000076.1 GCF_022829585.1 Methylobacterium sp. J-026 | reverse complement strand
AGCTTGCCCGAGACCATCAGGTCGGTGATCCGGCCGCGGTTGCGGAACGGCTCGCGGGTCACGGTCGGGTAGTAGATCAGCTGCTGCGCGATCATCTCGCCCAGGAACTCGTGGCGGGGCAGCGTCTCCGTGATGGTCTCGCCGTAGGCGAGTTCCTGCACCTGCCGGCAGCCATGGACCAGAACGACCTTCTCGAACCGGTCGTAGGTCTCCGGATCCTTGATGATCGACAGGAACGGCGCCAGCCCCGTGCCGGTGCCGAGCAGGTAGAGGTGCCGGCCGGGCAGCAGGTTGTCGAGCACTAGCGTGCCGGTCGGCTTCTTGCCGACGATGATCGGGTCGCCGACCTTGAGGTGCTGAAGCTTGGAGGTCAGCGGCCCGTCCTGGACCTTGATCGAGAAGAACTCCAGCTCCTCCTCGTAATTGGCCGAGACCACCGAGTAGGCACGCAGCAGTGGCCGCCCCTCCACCTCCAGGCCGATCATGGTGAACTCACCGTTGCGGAAGCGGAACGCCGGATCGCGGGTGGTGCGGAACGAGAACAGGTTGTCGGTCCAGTGGTGCACCGACAGGACGCGCTCCTCGTGAAACTTGCTCATGACTCTTTCGTCCTTACTCAGGCGACCGCCGGATCCGCATTCCCGAATGCTTCGAGCAGCTTGCCGTCGCGGCCGTCCCACGCCGCCGCGTCGCCGGCCGGCTCGGTCTTCTCGGAGATGTTGGGCCAGAGGTCGGCGTACTTGGCGTTGAAGGCCTTCCAGCCTGCCGTTCCCGGCTCCGTATCGGCCTTGATGGCGTCGGCCGGGCACTCCGGCTCGCACACGCCACAGTCGATGCATTCGTCCGGCTTGATCACCAGCATGGTGTCACCGACGTAGAAGCAGTCGACCGGACAGACCTCGACGCAGTCGGTGTACTTGCAGCGGATGCAGTTCTCGGTGACGACGTAGGTCATGGCTTCACCCGTTGGCGCGGAGCTCAGAGTAGCGCGGCGAGATCCTGGCCCTCGACATCGATGGCCAGGCCCTTCATCGCCTCGGCGCTGACCTCCCCGCCCATCGCGCGGATGCTCTCCTCGCGGATCAGCGACATGAGCCCCCGGCGCAGGCCCAGGAACTCGGAGGACAGGGTCAGTGCTGGCTGCCGCGGTCGGGGCAGCGGCACCACGATCTCGGCCTTGATGCTCCCGGGACGGGCGGTCATCACGTAGACGCGGTCGGAGAGGAAGATCGCCTCGTCGATGTCGTGGGTCACGAACAGCACCGAGATCTTCAGGCGCTGCCACATGTTGGTGAGGATTTGCTGCATGATCAGCCGGGTCTGCGCGTCGAGGGCGCCGAACGGCTCGTCGAGCAGGAGGATGCGCGGACCGGTGGCCAGCGCACGCACGATGCCGACGCGCTGCTTCATCCCGCCTGACAGCCGGTCGGGATAGTGGTTCTCGAACGGCGTGAGACCGGCAAGGCCGAGGAGCGTGCGCGCCTGTCGCTCGCGTTCGCCGCGCCTGAGTCCCTTCATCTTCAGGCCGAACTCAACGTTCTCCCGGACCGTCTTCCACGGGAAGAGTGAGTACTGCTGGAAGATCATGCCCCGGTCCGCGCTCGGCCCCGAGATCGCCTCACCGTCGACGGTCACCCGTCCCGACGATGGCTTGAGAAAACCGGCCAGGGCGTTGAGCAGCGTCGACTTCCCGCAACCGGATGGGCCGATGATCGATACGAACTCGCCCGGCTGCACCGTGAGTGACGTGTTCGAGACGGCCTCGACGGCGCCTTCCATCGTCTCGTACCGCAGGCAGAAGTCGCGGACCTCGATCAGGCCCCGGCTCGGCTCGGGCATGGCAGGCTCCTCGATTGATGGGGGCGGGCATCCGCCGCGTGAGGCGACGCACCACGGAGGGAGGCGCGGTCGTCGGGCTCGTCGGGTATCCTATCGGGCGGAAGCCCAGGGCATGACGAGGCGGCCCACGAGCCGGATCGCGAAGCTCGAGCCGAGCCCGAGCAACCCGATCGTAATCATGCCGAGCGCGATGTCCGGGTACTGGACCAGGGAGTAGGCCTCCCAGGTGAAGTAGCCGATGCCGAACTGGCCGGAGATCATCTCGGCGGCGATCAGCGAGACCCAGGCCACGCCCATGCCGACCGTCAGCCCGGTGAAGATCTGCGGCAATGAGGCTGGCAGGTAGACCTCGCGGAACACCGCTACTTCCCTGGCTCCGAGACACCGTGCAGCACGCACCAGCACCGGGTCGACCTGCACCATGCCCTGAAGGGTGTTGATCAGGATCGGGAAGAACGAGCCGAGGAAGGTGATGAAGATGATTGATCCCTCGTTCGTCGGCCAGAGCATGATCGCCATCGGAACCCAGGCGATGGCCGGGATCGGCCGCAGCACCTCGCAGATCGGGAAGGCAATCTCGCGCAGGAGGTGATAGCGGCCCATGAGGAGGCCGAGCGGGACGGCGACGCCGCCGGCCAGGAGAAAGCCGAACAGGATCCGGCGGCAGGAGATGAGTACGTGGTCGGCGAAGACCGGGTTGTGCACAGCGATCACCGCCCGGCCCACGACGTCCATCGGCGTGGGTATGTTCAGGAACCGCACGTAGAGGGTGACGCGGTTGGCAGTCAGATACTGCCAGAGGGCGACGAACAGGATGAGCGACGCGAGCCCGATCAGCGCGGCGCGGAACTCACCATGGTGCAGGCGAAGCCAGCGGCGGGTGCGGCCGGTCGTGGGTTGGGCAGACGCGGACGGCGGCGCGAGGGTCGCCGTTCGCGGCGGCTCGGGCTCGGCGGTGGACCGGAGGGCGACAGCTTCCATGAGGGTCTAGCCTCCCGTCACAGCGGCCTTGAGGGCCTCGTCGTAGGGCAGCACCTTACCGCCGCCCTGAGCCGCGGTTTCGGCATCCTGCTTCAGCAGGAAGGGCGCGATGCCGCCCTTGCCATCGAGGACGTAGAAGGCCTCGCGGGCGAACAGCTTGATGCCGCGGGCGGTGTCGAAGACGTAGGCAACGTCGACGGGCTGTCCCTTGGTCTTCATCTCGTTCAGCGCGCCGAGCGTGCAGGCGGCGCTGGAATAGGGCTGTATCGCGCCGCCTTTCACCCAGATCTCGCCGGCCTTACGCGGCTCGGTGATCGGCTTCTTGCAGAACGTATCCTCGCCGCTCACCTCGTAGTTGGCGGTGCTCGCGCGCTGCTGCTCGTAGTCGAGACCGCGCTCGGCGAATACCTTGCGCAGATACGCGTCGTCGACCCACGGGCCGACGTCGAACTCCTTGATCCGGTCGAGCTTCTGCAGGACCTTCACGTCCTCGCGCGCGGCGTCGATCAGCTGCGGCTTGATCGTGGGATCGATGGTCATGATCCCACCGGGCCCGAGGAAGATGTAGACCACCTCCTTGTCGGTGCCGGTCCACGTCGCGATCTGCTCGGCAGCGCGCTTCGGGTCCGCCTTAACCCAGGCGTCGGCGTCGAGCACCGCCTTGACGTAGGCCTCGACGATTTCAGGGTATTGCTTGGCGAAATCGGTGCGCACGACGACGCCGTGCCAGGTCGGCAGCTTGGTCTCGACACCGTCGAACACCTTACGGGCGAAGCCGCGGAACGGCAGCAGCTCGGCGAAGGGGACGAAATCGGCGTGCGCGTCGATCTTCTTCTCCTGAAGGTTGGTCGAACCGACCTCCGGGCTCTGGCTCACGAGGCGGAAGTAGGTGGCCGGGTAGCCCTTGTCCTGCAGCGCCTTCAGGACCATGCCGTGGGCGGCAGAACCGAAGGGCACGCTGACGACCTTTCCCTTCAGGTCCTCGAAGGAGAAGTATTCGGAGTCCTTGTTGACGACGATGCCATTGCCGGAACCGTAGAGGTTGTACGCCGCGACCGCGATCAGCTGCGACTTGCTCTCGGGATTGTTCTGGAAGGTGGCGCCGTTGACGACCAGCGGGTAATCGCCCATCGCGCCGAACTGAAGCTTGCCGGCCATCATGCCGTTCGTGACCGGCGGTCCGGAGGTGAAGTTCTGCCAGTCGAGCTGGATGGTCTTGTCGGCGTACTTCCCGGTCCTGGGCAGGTACTTCTCGAGCAGCTTGAGCTGTCGGATAACCACCCCCACGGTCGCGGTGTTGGTTGTCGTGTCCTGCGTGCCGATGCCGACAGTCAGGGTCTCGGCGCGGGCCGGCGTACCGATCCCGGTGCCGGTGAGTGCGAGTAGCGCGAGAGCGGATACCGATCCGAGCCCGGGGAACCCTCTTGCCATCGCCCGCTCCGTCATGTCGGTCCGATGCCGCAACGACATCAAGGGCATGATCGGACTTGGCGACGAGTTCGATCAAACACTGAGAGCGCGCGCGGGTCGATTAGTTGCGCAAAAAGGTTGTGTCGGCCCGGATGTGCTGTCGATTTGAGCGAGAAGCTTCAGATTTAAGCGCATTCCTCGCCGCCACGCATCTGCGCTAGGATCTCAGGGCGCAGCACGACGATCTGCGTGCGCCGTGTCGCGACGACCCCTTGCTCCGAAAGGCGCTTCAGGCTGATCGTTACCCATTGCCGGGTGGCGCCGACCATGTGTGCGAGGTCGGCGTGGGTAAAGGTCGCCGCGATCGCGGTTCCGTCCTCCTCCGGTACGCCGTAGAGATCGCACAGGTGCAGGATGAGATGGGCGAGACGCTCCGTGATCGAGCGGGTCCCGAGCATCTGGGCCAGGGTCGAGTAGCAGCGGCCCTTGAAGGTCAGGCCGTCGATGACCCCAACCGCCAGCGTCGGGATCTGCGTCACGAGCTGCTTGAGGGCCTTGCCCGGCAGGTGTAGCACGCTGGAATTGCTCGCCGCCATGCCAGACCACTTGTGAAGGCCGGTGCCAAATACGTCGGGACCGCCGACGAAGTTGCCGGGGTACCAATAGGCCAGCGTGATCTCGCGACCGGAAGGCGCTGCGTAGAAGACCCGGATGCGGCCGCTCTCGACGATCCAGATCCCGTCGTTCGGCGTCTCCTGCGTGAACAGGGTCGCGCCGCGGTAGAGCACACGGCGTCGCCCCTTCTCCATGACGAGGGCAAGCTCGCGTTCGGTCAATCCGTCGAGCAGCGGGCGCTGGCCGGCGCCGGTCCTGGGTGCCGCCTCGGACAGCAGAAGGGCGTTTGCCTGGGTGTGCAGCCCCGCCGGGGCCTGAGACGGGCGTATCGGCGCCGTGGTCTGCATTGCCATCTCCTGCGTCTTCAGGGATGTCGCCGCAAACCCTGTACCAGCTCTAAACTGTCCCTGATCGCATGCGGCGTCCCGCTGTCGACGAGCCGTCCGTGAACGCGCTGCGGCGCCCCACCCGAAGGAGAGGGGCGCCGCATCAAACGTCGTCAGTTGGATTGGTCAGGGGCGTCCCTGGCAGCGCCCGATGGCCCATTGGATGAGCTTGCGGACGTCGGGATCTGGATCGTTGGAGGACGCCTCAAGGGCAGCGAGACCGCGTGGGTCGGCGATCTCGCCGAGGGCCGCGGCGGACTCCTTTCGCAGGTTACTCACCTCCGAGGTCAGTGCGCGCCCCAGGACTTCGACCGCAGCCGAGGCTTTGATCCGGCCCAGAGCGTTGGCGGCCTTGATACGGACCTGCCAGACGGGATCGTCCATCGCCGTGATCAGGGGGGGCGTCGCCTCGGGCAGCCGGATCTTGGCGCACGAGACCGCTGCCTCCTCGCGCACCTGCCAGTTGTCGTCAGACAAGCCAGCGATCAACGTGGAGACGCCCGGGCCGCCAGGGTGCAGGAAGACCAGCGCCGCCATCGTCGCGCGCCGGACGGTCGGGTCGGGATCGCCGGCGGTGGCGATCAGCGCGGGCAGCGCTTCCTCGGCCTTGAGATAGCCGATGACGCCGAGGCCCTCGCGGCGAACCTCGGGCGCCGAACTCTGGAGCGCCTTCAATGCGGCCGACAGGGCATCCGGTAGGACGAGCTCGCGCAGCGCCCGCAGGGCGGACGCCTGCACGAAGGGGTTGGCGTGCTCGGCGCGCTCGATCAGCAGCGGACCGCAGGTCGGCTCCTTCTTCTCGGCGAGGGTGTCGGCGGCGGTACGCCGCACGGCCTCGTCGGCGTCCTCCAGGGAGCGCACCAAGCCCTCGACTACGTCCGCGCCGTCGTGCTCGTCCAGGGCCCTGGCGGCGGCCGCACGAACGGTGGCGTCCGGGTCGCCGAGACCCTTCAGAAGCAGGACCTTCGCCTCGGGGCCGACAGCCTCGGCGAGCTCCATCATCGCGACGCGCCGGACGACCGCATCGGCGCTGGCGCAGCGCTCGGCCACGTCATCGAGGTCGTCGTCGAAGGAATCAAATACGGGGCTCATGGTCGGCCTCAGCGCAGCAGGTACGGGATGTTGACCTTGACTGCGTTCGTCGGGCAGTCGACCTCGCACGGCATGCAGTACCAGCACTCGTCGTACTTCATGTAGGCCTTCTGCCGCGTCTCATCGATCGCGAGGATGTCGAGCGGGCAGACGTCGACGCAGACGCGGCAGCCCTTCTCGGCGATGCACTTCTCGTCGTCGATGACGACCGCGGCGCTGCTGGCCTGATTGATGATCGGCATGGATCGATCTCCGGTTCGTGGGAGGGCTACTCGGCGGCGGCCGGCGTCTTGATGCGGAGCTGGTGGTAGGCGCTCATCTCCTCGGCGGCGACCGGCACGATGAACGGGTCGACCGCGCGCTTGGCGTTGGCCATCCGGCCCTGACCGTCCTTGAACAGGACGGTGTGGCAGTTCCAGTTCGCGTCGTCGGTCTCGGGGTGATCGACGCGCAGGTGGTAGAAGCCCCAGCGGCTCTCGGTGCGATAGAGCGAGGCCGCGGCCGCCATGTCGGCGCAGTCGAGGATTGTCTGCATCTCCAGAGCCCGGTGCAACTCGTGCGGGTCGCGGGCGCAGAGCAGGTCGAGGTCCTCGCGGATCTCGGCGAAGCGGCGCTGTCCAAGTTCCATCTTGGCCGTCACCTTCGGCGGCTCGAGGTAGTCGTTGACGAGGCGGCGCGTCTTGAACTCCATCTCATGAGGCGTGAGGCCGTCGTCGCGCCGGGTCGGCGCCAGGACCCGCTCGCGCTCGACGGCGATATCGGCCTCGTCGTGGTCCGCCAGCGCATTGGCCGAGCAGTAGGCGGCGGCGTCGGCGCCGGCGATGCCGCCGTTCACGAAGGCGCCGAGCATGTAGTTGTGCGGCACGCTCGCCATGTCGCCGACGGCGTAGAGGCCCGGAACCGTGGTGCGGGCAAACTCGTCGACGAAGACGCCCGAGGCCGAGTGACCGGAGCAGAAGCCGATCTCCGAAATGTGCATCTCGACCGGTCGGCGGCGATAGTTGGTGCCGCGCCGTTCGTGGAAGCGCCCGCGTGAGGGCCGCTCGTTCGAGTGCAGGATGGTCTCGATCTCCGAGATCGTCTCCTCGCGCAGATGGTCCATCTTCAGGAAGACCGGGCCGTTGCCGCCCTGCAGCTCGCGCCAGAACTCCAGCATCATCTGGCCCGACCAGTAGTCACACTCGATGAAGCGCTCGCCCCGGTTGTTGGCCGTGTATCCCCCGAATGGGCCGGTGACGTAGGCGCAGGACGGCCCGTTATAATCCTTGATCAGCGGGTTGATCTGGTAGCACTCGAGGTTCGCGAGCTGCGCGCCGGCATGGTAGGCCATCGCGTAACCGTCGCCGCAATTGGCCGCGTTCTCGTAGGTGCCGAAGAGGTAGCCCGAGGCGGGCAGGCCCAGGCGTCCGGCCGCGCCGCAGGCGAGGATCACCGCCTTGGCCTTCACCACCAGGAACTCGGAGGTGCGGGTGTTGACCCCGATGGCGCCGGCGATCCGCCCGTCCGGACCTTTCAGCAGGCGGGTCGCCATGTAGCGGTTGGTCACGCCGATCTGGAGGCGGCGGAGCTGCCGGTAGAGGACCTTCTTGACGTTGTGCCCCTCGGGCATCGGCAGCACGTAGGTCCCCATGTGGTGGACCTTGCGCATGTTGTACTCGCCCGATCCGTCCTTCTCGAACTTGACCCCGAGCTTGTCGAGGTACTGGATCATTGGGAACGACCCCTGCGCGTAGGCCATCACCGCCTTCTGGTTGACGATGCCGTCGTTGGCGACCGTGATCTCCTTCACGTACTGCTCGGGCGTGGCGTAGCCCGGGACGACGGCGTTGTTCAGCCCGTCCATGCCCATGCTGATCGCGCCCGAGCGCTTCACGTTCGCCTTCTCCATCAGGACGACGCGGAGCTTCGGGTCGGCCTCCTTGGCCTTGATGGCGGCCATCGGGCCGCCGGTGCCGCCGCCGATCACCAGGATGTCGGTCTCGATGATCTCGGTCTTCGTCGCGGATTCGAAGGCGCTCATGGCAAGGTCTCGCGTCAACGGAGTGGCGGCGCTCGTGCGATCGCCGAGGAATCGGATCGCGGATTCAGGCGGCCTGCGCCGCAGCGGACGGGCTGTCGACAGCCTCAGCCGCGAGGGCGCGTAGGTAAGCCCAGGGGAAGATCCCGCGGGCATGGCCGTCGGTGAACGCGATATGGACGGCGTAGCTGCCCATGGGTTCGACGCGAGTGACCGCGATGTCGGCGAAGGCGTTGGGGAAGCGGTCCACAGCCCGATCGCGGGTGCACCACGCGCACCGGCAACGAAGGCGCAGATGCTCGGCGGGCAGCGTCGCGGTAAGTCCGTCGTGCCAAATCAGTCTGAGCGCGGTCCCGCCGCTCGAGAGGGTCGCGGCGTCGGGGATCGCGTCGGGATCGAACGGAGATGGGCTCGGAAGCTCGATCGCGCGGTTTGCCATACGCTTTTCCTCTGATGCCTTCGTAAAAGAGCCCAGGAGCAGTCGATCGGACAGCAATTAGTTGCCCGGAATTACAGTCTGGCGGCAGCAGCAGAAGCGCTTCGCTCGTGCACGGTGCGTTCAGCGTGCTGTTGGGTGAGCTGCTCGGGGTGCCAGGGTCGGATGAAGCGCCGCCGGCTTGGCTGCGGGCTGGACGGCGAAGGATACGAGAATGGCGCCCGGGAGGGTCGCGATGCGCCAGAAGCAGGCTCGAGGCGCGTGCCTGAAAGCAGACGCGAGTGGCTCGGCTTGTTTATGCGGCTCACAAGGCATCGGTGACCCAGGAACACCAGCTGTACGGTAACCGCCAGAGCTGCTCCCCGGCTGCCTCCACAACAGGTGCAAAGCTCTGTCGCGAAAAATGCCCTCTCCTTAGCGGGCCGGGAACAGTGTCTCGAGGCGCTGGGCCATTGAGTCGAAAGCCTCGCGCGGAGTCTGGCGCTTGCCGGGGGGCGTGGCGGCGGGGTCGAACAGCGCCTTGAGCAAATAGGAGGCGTTCTCAAGCGCCGGGCTGCGCTCGCCTAGGTTTAGCTTCGCCGCTGCCGCTCGGAAGCGCTGAATGGCTGGCGGGTGCGTCGGATCTTGCCCGCCCGCCGCTTCGAAGAGGAACAGCCAAGCCAAGGCGGTAATCACCATCAGAGCGCGGAACTCGCGATCCAGACCCGAGCCGGCGTCATCCAACACCCAACTGGTGGCAAAATCGTCAGCCTGTTCTTCCTGGCGGACCATCTGATCGGCTGGCAGAATGGAATCATGGCCGTGATGCACGTGGCCAATTTCGTGCAGCAGAACCCAACTAAGGGCGCCGAAGAAAAGGTTGTTGATCTTCGCCTCGTGCGATGACGCCGGTGCCTGTGCATTGGGCATGGCAAGTCCGACCGGCCAACTCTGGTCCTTCCGAACCAGCCGTTTCGCATAATCGACGTACCCTTCAAGGTTTAGCTCATGCCATTGCCGGCCGAGGTCGACGCCCGTGGCTTCCTTGGCTATTGGGCTCCGAGAGGCCACCGAGCCCATCTGCATGACAGCGTATGCTACGTAGGTCACACACCATAAACTCGCGAGCCCCGCCCAGGTCACATAAATAGCTTTCTGATCGACCCTAGCCCAAAAGCTGGCCTCGGACCCAAGCCCCCTAACACTCCACGTGCCGGTCCCGAACACCCTTTCCGCGAGCATATTCGCCCGTTCTGGCGCAATATTGAACGGGGTCCGATTTACGAGCTTGAACAGCTCGGCGGTAGCGGCCTCGGTCGAGACGTCTTCAGGTTTCAGATCAGGCTTCAACATTGGCCCCTCTTTGATTTAAAAAATGGGGAGAGCATCGGCGGTAAACTAGCTACTTCCAGTGCTTTTTATGCCGTTCGCCAGAACTGGATGCCCGGACCAGCAACCATGGCCAGGTATGCCCCAGGTAGATGGTGCGGTCTTCTTCGTACGCTAGGAGCCGACATCCGGTGTCTGCCGGAAGACAGCCCTTCGTCGACGTGATGTGACTGGTAACTTTGTTCCCCCTCTAAATCGCTTGCCGCTTCCTAACCGACGCCAATGGCTCAGTGTTGACTTTTCGCGCGAAGCGCTCATATCATGTTCGAAATTCGAACACGGAGCCGCAGCATGAAAGCGGACGTTGAAGAACTCAGGAAGCAGTTCGCTTCCAAGCTCCCTGCGCTGAGTAAGAGCTTGAAAGACTGGTACGACGAGGAGACGGCCGCCATTGATGGCAGCATCGTCAGCGCCGCGCCTTCCGGGTCGGGCGGCTCCATTATCAGCGCCCGGCCTGCAATCGACTCCAAGCGCGTGGTCGATGCAACCCTCATAACCGAGGAAGTGCTGGATATCGAACTTCCGCCCGAGATCATCAAAGCCGGTGGCTACGAGACCTACGAAGCGATGCTCGATCATATCGTGCCTCTCTTGGAGAAGGTCTTTACAGGCGAGCTCACGGTTAAGAAGCGAAAGCGTGTGAAGGAACCCGAGACGGTATGAGGACACATCATGAGCCATGAAGCGGATCAATGGCGCACGATAGGCGAACGTCTCCGCCAAGCTCGTGAATATCTAGAGCTGAAGCAAGAGGAGGCGGCGGAAGCCATTGGGCTTTCACGTTCGGCGCTCTCGCTCGTCGAAAATGGTCGACGCAAGGTCGATGCGGTGGAGTTGTCGAGGTTTGCACAGGTGTACGGTCAGTCCATCGAAGCGCTGACCGGCGCTGCGAAGATGCCGCCGCTACCCGAAAGCGTGCACGCGCTGGCGCGCGCGGCAACCGAGCTGTCGGCCGACGATCGTGCCGAGCTGCTTCGGTTCGCTGAGTTCCTGCAGACGCGGCCACCGCGGAGCGCCGATCGTGGCTAGAACGCCAGTCGAAGAAGCCCGGCTGCATGCGGTCGCGGCTGCGAAGCGTGTCCACCGGGCGCTGGATCTCCAGCAGCGCGTGGTTGAGGCGGGCGGTCAGGTTGATGTGTTCGACGCCATAGCGGAACTCGACATTGCCCTGATCTTCAAGCCGCTAAAATCCGCGCTTGGACTCTGCCTACCCCAGCCGTTGCGGGGCATTATGGTTACGACAGAACGCAGCCTGCACATTCAGCGGATTACCGCCGCCCATGAGCTCGGCCATGTGATCCTGGAGCATCGCGGCAGCATCGATCGCGAAATCCTGGAGCGGGGTCCCTTCGGGCCGTCCAGAGGGCGGGACATCCAGGAGATTGAGGCAGAAGCCTTCGCAGCTGAGTTCCTCCTGCCCCGTTGGCTGTATCGCCATCATGTTCAGCACCAAGGATGGTCGCTTGCCCACTTGCGCAATCCGGACATCATCTACCAGCTTTCGCTGCGCATGGGTGCCAGCTACGAAGCGACCTGCTGGGGACTGTTGGGCCACCAAATCCTTCCCCGCGGTGACATCGACGCGCTGCGGAAGGCGAAGATTGCTAAGCTAAAGCTTGGCCTCGGCGAGGAATTCCGTCCCGCAGACGCCTGGGCGGATGTTTGGAAGGTAACCGAGCGTGACGACGGTGCCACGATCACCGGCAATCCCGACGATCTGATCCGCGTCGAACTCGACGAGGCTGTGGGCAGCGGGTTTCGCTGGAACGCTGAGGCGCTCAGCGAGGCGGGCTACGAAGTGCTCGCTGACGCCTCCAGCTTCCCGCGCGATCCTCTGCTCTATGGCGCCCCGGCGCGCCGCGTCCTGATCGCCCGTCCGCCTGGCCCAAGCGCAACAAAGCTCGTTCTGCGTGAGACCCAGCCCTGGCGAGAGCCCGATGACAACGACCCCGTCTTCTCCGTGGATTTGGTTCTGCACGGGAAGGAAAAAGGCGGCCCGGCACGCGCTGCCTGGAGACGCCGCGGGGTTGCGCGGTGATCACTGTGCTTTGTGACCTCCGAAATGATCTCCTGCCCGTTCGTCATCAGGGGCGGCGACAGTCCTGTCTCGCGTTCGCGACATCGACCGCTCATGAGCATCTCGGGCGCCATGCGGAAGCGCTTTCCGTCGAGTACCTCTACTTCCACGCAGTCGCTCGGACGGCAGGCGCAAACCCGGACGCCGGTTCCACTATGGACGCCGCGGCGGCCGCCTTGAACGAGGAAGGCCAGCCGTTCGAGGCGGCATGGACCTACCAGCCCGCGCAGCTTTATTCGCCAATTTGGGTGCCGCCGCCGAATGTCGGAGTTCTGCACCGCGCCAAGATGTCGATTGAGGCACCAGAGATCGACGAAATCTGCCAAGCTCTTGACGCCGGCAGCACCACTATACTCGGCCTCGTTATAACCGACGCATTCTGGGCACCGGACGCCGCCGGGATCGTTCCGGTGCGCGACCCGGACATCGAACGGGGCGGGCACGCCGTGCTCGCCGTCGGTTATGGATGCGACAGGGCCGGCGCTCGCCTGGTCCTCATCCGCAATAGCTGGGGCGATCGCTGGGGCCTGAACGGTCACGCCTGGCTCACGGAGCCGTATTTGATTCGGCAAGTCCACCAAACTGCAATTCTGACATAGGATCGCCGTCATGGATCTCATTCAAGGACTGTCAGCCCCTGAGGTCTGGTTGGGGGGCGCTCGACACCTCGCTTCACGGGCAACCCGTGAAGACTTCGACGTCTTCCTGCACATTACGACGCCGACCGTGCTTTCGGCTGAAGACCTTGCAGTCATGGGCCGCGTTGATCGTTTTCTCACATCGCACGGCGGGTTGCCCGTCAACACAGTAGCCGAGACCATCTTTCCTCTTGAAGATTATCTCCGCGGCGGCACCAAGGAAGTCTTTGAGATCTATCCTGCCCGAATGGCCGAGATTCACCACGCTCGCAGCGACCGCCGGTGGGGTTGCTACGCTCTCCGGATCCTGCGCCAGCGAGATCACAAGGGTAAGGTGTTTAATCCGCTTGAAGATGTTCTTAAAAAGATGAAGAGCTACAGCAACTATAAGGCCTGTTACGAACTGAGCCGCGGTCGGCCCTTCGAGGACGAGATCCCGATTTACGACGGCGCGCTCGACCGCAGGCCAACCTACGGCAATCTGCCTTGCCTCAGCCACGTCAGTATCAAAATAGATGATCGCAAGGTTCGGCTGAACGCCACCTATCGCTCGCACTATTACATGCAGCGCTTGCTCGGGAATTTGGTCGGCCTGGGCCGGCTGCAATTCTTTCTTGCCCATGAAGCGGGCCTGGAGGTCGGCCCACTGACGATCAATTCGACCTTCGCCCGCCTTGATACCGGGGCTAACAACGGCAAGGATTGCCATTGGGGGGTCAACGATATCCACGCACTGCTGGCGGCCTGCCAAGCTGAATACGCGGAAAGGGCCGCGGCATGAGCGCGCCTTCCACTTCTCTGGCCTCGCCGCCGCCCTTAACCCGGCTGTATGACCTTCAATTGGAGCAGCTCACCCACGACGAGTCGTTCCACAAGGACGTAGTGATCCTGCCCCTGGCTGACCGGATCAAGCACATGGCGCTGCATAATGCCAAGTACGTCGGCTACTTTGTTGATGCGGTGGATGCTGGCGACGACTGCCGGTTCCAGGCTGTCCTGACCGACGCCTTCATCATCACTCTCGCCACCGCCAACACGCTAAATCAGAATATCGGCCACGCCCTCGAAGCAGCGGGCGCTCAAGTTACCGACCTGAGAAGCCTGAGCGCGGCATTGAAGAATGGGCCCGGTCGAGCCGTCGACGGCCCATTCGATTTCGTGAAAGCTTATGCGCGCGCCGCCGGCCTGCTGGCGAAGGCCTGTGAGTCCTGGGACCATATGGAAGACGTGCCCTATGTCGCGATCATGCGCACAACGAATATCGACCTCTTCAAGCTAATTGTAGCCGAAGCGGCGCTGCGATCGCTCGATCTGGAAGCTCTCTTCCGCACCCGCTTGCGCTTCATTGAGCGCCGCTCGATCTTTCATCCCACCCTCAGCGCCGGCCGCAGTTGATGTTCTGGGGCAACATCGAGCTTCGGCGTCGTCTTCCCGATATTGTCAGCGACTACGAGGAGGGACGGCTCGATCGCGGCACTTACAAACTCCGTGTCGGCCCTGAGGTGTACGTCTCGCCGACCGGGGTCGGCAGCGACCAAAAGAACAAAACCAAGCTGAAGCTCGATCTCGGTCGCGACTTCGTCATCCCCGCAGGGCAGTTCGCGTTCCTGCTGACCGAGGAGACGGTGACTATCCCCGAGGACGCCCTCGCGTTTATCTCGGTTCGGGCGAAGTATAAGTTTCGGGGCCTGGTGAACGTCTCGGGTTTCCATGTTGATCCGGGGTTCGCTGGCCGCCTCATCTTCTCCGTTTTCAACGCTGGTCCCGGAGAGGTTCACCTTGAGCGTTGCGAAGAGTGCTTCCACATTTGGTTCGCAGACCTGCGCGATCATGAGCTGATCGGCCCGAAGGTGGGCTACCAAAACATACCGTCGGAAATCATCAACCCAATCGCCGGCGAGATTCAGTCGTTCGCGGGCCTCGATGCCAAGATCACGGATACGGACAAAAGGCTAGCTGACAAGATCACCGCGGTTGAGCGGGAGCAGGCCGTCATCAAATGGGCGACAGCGCTCCTCGTTGGCGCAGCGATCACACTTGGGGTGCGCGAATGCAGTCTCAGCCGGACGGCGGCGCCGGCCGCACCGCCGACGGCCACCAACGCGCCTACCCCCCCTGTCCAAACGCCACCAGTGATTGCGCCCCCTTCGAGCCCTGCGACAGCACCAGCTGCCCCCTCCCGGTAGCGTGTTGTCGGCGATCCCCAATCATGAGGCGATCTCCACGGCACCGTTCAATCTGGAGCCCGGATCGCGTAGACTGCTCGCGAATCCCCACCGGCGATCGGCTGCCGACCTGCGCGGCGCCGCCGCGCGCACTCGTCCGGTAGCTACACGACGAGGCGCTATGACACCGACACCCGTTTTGGAGACCTATTGGCGGTTCGCTGCCGAACGGCAGGCAATCTATTTTCGCCGCTGCGCCAACGAGCCTGGCCCTTGGACGTCCGATCCGATTCTGCAAACGTACCGGTTCACGAATGTCTATCGAGCCACCGATCGCGTCAGCCAGCATCTCATCCGAGATGTCCAGTACGGGCCGGGCCGCTCTCAAGAACCACGCGAACTGTTCTTCCGCACGCTGCTGTTCAAGATTTTCAATCGCATCGATACATGGCAGGCGATCGAGGGGGCGATTGGGCCTGTTACCGCGGAGCGAGCCGACCTGGAGAAAATGAGCGCCGTGCTCGATGGCCTAATGGCTAAGGGACAACGGATTTACTCAGCCGCCTACATTATGCCGTCGCCGAAGCTAGGCTACGCTCGCAAGCACGCCAACCACCTTGCCCTGATCGCCCGCATGATGGACGACCGCTTGCCGGAGCGTATCGCCCAGGCGCCGACGCTCGCGACCGTCTACGAGATGCTACTGCGCTACCCTGGCATTGGCCCTTTTCTCGCCTTCCAATATGCAATCGACCTCAATTACTCGGCGCTGTTGAACTTCGATGAGAACAGCTTCGTCGTTGCAGGTCCAGGCGCACTTGATGGGATCGCCAAGTGCTTCTCGGACTTCAGCCCACTGACGCCCGAGGAGGTGATACACGTCGTTACCGATGATCAAGCGTCTGCCTTTGGTCGCTTAGGCATTGAGTTTCAGACGCTCTTCGGTCGACCGCTTCAACCCATCGATTGCCAAAACCTTTTCTGTGAAATTTCGAAGTACGCGCGCGTCGCTCACCCGGAGGTGATTGGTACGTCCGATCGGAAGCGGATCAAGCAGACCTACCGACGTTCGACAAACCCTTCCTTCGCGCCTTTTCTGCCCCCGCGGTGGCGCCTCAAGGTTACGCTGCCAGACACCGCGCAACGCCGCGACAGCTTGCCTTTGAACTACACGTCTACCGCTATCCACGGACGTGCAGGAGCCCCTCTTTTCGACGCGATCGCTTGATAGCGTTTACCTCTCGCGCCACCGCCCGAGAGCGGACCCTCCGAGCGTCAGCTATGGGTCAGAAATTCGCGTTCTTGGCCTTAGCTAGTTTGATAATATCGGTGAGCAAGGTGCGCAGGTAGGCTCCGGGCGAAGTGGTGGCGTCGGGAGGACCCGGCTCATAGAAGGCGACGAGGACGACGAGCTTGTGTGCGTGATCGTCGAAGTCGGTTGTCGGTGCGAGGAGCAGAGCCGCCGTTACGTCGCCGATCTCGATGGCGAGGGTGCGCTCGTAAGCTTGAGCCGCGGGCAGCCCGGCAGTCTCTGCTGCCTGCACGAAGCGCTGCTGCCGACGGCGTAGGACGTCCGCCAGGCGGCGCGCTACCGGTCCATCTCCGAGGAGCCGCCGGATGGTGACAGCATCGGCTGCGTAGCTGGGAGCTGAGCCGGGAAGAACCGGCAGCGTCACGCGGGGGTGGCCGGTTTGAGCCGTGAGTTCGGCCTCGATGCGGTCGACCTTGGCCAGCGCGATGACCTGCGCGTCGAGCAGGGCTGTCAGCGTGGCAAAGGTTCGTCGCACCGGCGAGGCACCATGAATCAGTGCCTCGGTCCCGGAGAGGAACGTCGCTGCGAGCTCGGTCAGCACTTGCCGCGACGGCGTCGACAGCGGGCTCATTCCCCTGTCCAAGTCCCGCTCCGTAGGGAGCCTGCACGCCCTGTTACAGGTTTGGCGTTGCGGGACCGCCGCGTGCGCTGAGTGCTCGCGGCAGGGACTGTCACGGTTGGCAAAAGCGACACGGTGTCGGTTTCCGACAATCGTGACAGACCTTCGCGGTCGAGCACTTGGTCTAGGACTGGACCCCAGTCGAGATAGCGCCGATGCAGGTAGGCCGCCGGATCATGGGCCCCCGCTGCCGCGATCGCCGTGACGAAACTGTCAAGTGCCAACGGCGTGAAACCTGCCGTCGAGCCTGAACCGACCGGATCGCGCAGTTCGGTGCGATATCGATCTCCGATGGCGGTCACGAAAGCATTGGAGCGTGGGGCGAGCAGGACTAGGTGGCTTCGGGTCGCGTTGCCGGCGCGGACGACGCCCTGGGCCAGCAACAGGAGCCTCCAGAGCTGCTCGAACCCGCGGGTGCGCAGGATCGGGGCATCCGGGTCTTGGTGGAGCGCAAATGCGCGCGATACGGCATCAAGGTGCGGGCGGTGACCGATGACGGATCTTGCCCCACCACCCTCGGTGTACTTCACCTCGATGAGGATGAGGATTGATTCGGCCTCAGGCGTCGTCGCGTGGATCACGGCGTCGGCTGCCGTAGCATCCCGCAGGAGATCTGGGTTGTGGCGCCCCCCCGGTGTGGCCTCAAAGGTGATTCGGTCCACGCGGCGCACCAGTGCCGGCAGCAGGTGAGCGAACACGGCGCTGGCCAGATCGAGATTGTGGGCGAGCGGGGCCAGCAGGTTGCGGGTCAAAGTCTCCGAACTCAGCAGATTCGCAAGCGCACGCTTCACACCGATGATCGCCCCCGTCTCACGCCAGACGAGCTCTTGGTGGAAGTGTTGGTAGACCTGGGAACTGATGAAGTTCACCCCGCGTGCCGCATCGGCTGGCCGCAGCAGTGAGCCCAGTGGGACGGATTCGGCCTCGTGGCGGCCGCCGTGTTGGTGCAGGCCGGGTTCGAGCCCCAGACTGCGAGCCCAGAGCGCCTGCTGCGCGCGGGCTGCACGGCGATAGCGCGGGTCGCCGGAGACGGCGCAGTGCAGCTGGGCCAGGATCGTAGCGGGCACGAAGGGCGCGTGAGATAGCAGGTCAGTCGTTGCCAAGGCGGTGGCCGGGAGGTCGACGTCCTCGGCCGGTTCGGTTTGGCTTGCGGTGGCGCGGGAGGAGCTTGCTGGGGACTTGCGGGGTCGGGTGGGCGTCATGGAGCTATCCGGGCTGACAACCGCGGAAATGGCGGTCTCCCGGTGCGTTTCAGTCGAGCCGGCAGAAGTTCAGCGACCGCGCTGAAGTCGGTGGGGGAAGAATTTCGGGACGGAGCAGGCGCCGTTGAGGAGCTTTCCTGCGAAATGGACTGCGGTGAGGTGACGCACATCTGAGCTCAAGAAGGGAAGTTCTCACTGCAAATAGCCCACGGAATCGCTAATTTTTCTCTATATATCAGCGACTTAGCTCGCTATAAGGCAAACGCTCTCAGCCGTAGTCCAAAGTGTTATTTAGGTGGTCTCCGCGCACCATTAGGGGCCTGCGCTGGACGGGCTCCCGATGGAGCCTGCGATGACCCCCGAACACACCCCTGACCACACGTCCTTGTCGACCGCGATGGCGGTGAAGCCCGGAACGTTCGCCTATACCGGCCTTGATCCGAAGTCCGCCGAGGACCTACGCAAAGGCGCCGACCACATCCGGCGAATGACCAACCAGACCAGCAAATGCCTCTTAGCGATTGGCGACGAGCTAACCCGTGCGAAAAATCTTCTTCTGCACGGCCAGTTCGGCACTTGGCTGGCGACGGAGTTCGGTTGGTCGGAGCGGACCGCCCAACGGTACATGAAGGCTACTGAAGTCTTCGGGTCTAAAAACGACACGGTGTCGGTTTTGGAACCGACTGCCATCTACCAGCTCTCCGCAAAGTCGACCCCGGAGAACGTGCGCCATGCAATCGTGACCCGCTTGAAAGCCGGCGAGCGGCCCGTTCTTGCTGAGGTGAATGCTGAGGTGCGCCAAGCCCGACAGACCGCGGTGAAGGAGAAGGCGGCGAAGGCTGAAGGGGCCAGTGCCTGGCGGGCGGGACTACCTCTGCCGTTACCAGCAGTGACGCGGGCACGGCGGGCGGCCGGGTTTATCCTCGAACGCCTTGGTGAGGAGCGTGGAGCCCTTTCCGAGCTGCTGCAGGGCATCGACAGCAAGGAGTTACTCGCCGCCTTGCTAAAGGGGGAGATCCCGGCAGTACCGCGACAGGAAAGCCCGCAGCCGCTGCGCAGCGTCGACCTGTAACGGCCGCGGTGCAGGTAGGAGGCGCACATGCAGGATGATCGTCAGGATCGAGGCCTCAGCCGGGCCGATTTTGAAGATGCTGAGGCGTATGCCTTGTATCTGCACCAGAGCGGTCTTGAGCCCGACGGGGCCGGGGAGGCCGTCATCGGGCCAGCCTGGAGCTATGTGGCCGGGACTGGTCCGGCGGCGAGCCTCCACCGGGCGATCCATGGGCACACCGAGCGACAGCATGCCCAGGCGTGGGCGGGCTGGGGCGAGACGAAGGGCGTGCGCGCGGCTCAGTTCCTGGCGGTGTACCAGGCGGTGGCCTTTGCCAACTACCGCGGCTGGGTACTGAACACCTTCGTTTCCGTGACTTGGTCAACGGTGGGCGTGACGAGCGACGTTGCGGCCGCGGCGGCGACGAAGCGCTTCTTGGACCTGTGCCGACGACACCTGCGCGGCCTCGGCCTAACGCCGGCCTTCGTCTGGGTGGTGGAACGGGGGGACACCTTCGGCCTGCACCTCCACTTGCTGCTGCACGTGCCGGAGATGTACGGTCACGCTTTCCGCAACTGGATTCCGAAAGGGTTTGCGACTGCCACGAGGATGAAGCCGGTGGCGATCCCCGGCCGAGACGGCGAGAGGGGAGTGAAGACGCTCGATCTGCGTCGACCGCGAGTGGGTGAGACGGAGCGGCAGCAGGTGGCGGAGCAATGGCGGGTGTTCCGCTACCTGCTAAAGGGACTGAGCCCGGACCTGCTCGTCTCGGCTCCAGACGACCGGCGCGCGAAGTTGCCCGCCGCTCAGGAGCTGGGCTTGAGCACGCGCGACCAAGGCATTGTTACGAGCAAGCGAGTCGGGGTGGCGCGCGAGCTCGGGACGGCGGCACAGACGCAGCATGCGGCAGCGACGGGGGCGAAGCCATGCTTCGTCACGGATCAAGGCTGGCGGGAGCCGGACGAGCTGTACGGTGACCAGTACCTGCAACAGGGCCGCAGCCGTACCTTGTTAAGCGCCCTGGAGATTTGATGGTCCGACGTGGCGTGAGGCTGTAGCTGGGGCGCGGGGGCTGAAGCGCTGCGTGCGCAAAAAGGAACGCTGCTGGCGATGAAAAGAGCTGAGCGGGGATCAACTTATTGCGCTCATGCGGCTCCGGACCACCCCGGACCTCTCTGTATGGACCTAGGTGTGATCTCCACCTTTTCGGCCTCGACCAACGAAACGTAGTTCTTGGCAAAATCCGAGTTGGTGTTGAGGAGCAGGATAAGATCAACTGTGTGAAGGGGGTGAGACGTCACCAGCTTGAAGATTGATGAATTGACCGGAAGTGGTGGGCATCGCAGATGCCGGAAGTGTAAGGGGGTATGCTGGGATAAAGTGCGGCGGCCAGCGGTTTGATAGCTCGATGAAGGCCTACACCCCCAGCGTTATGGCGCCGGGATACTTCTGCGCCTACTTTACAGCTTTTCGCGGTATATTGCGACGAGCGTGATGCTTGGCGACAGCGGTCCCTTTGACGTTGGCTAACGTAAGGGCTCAGTCGGGGATTCGATTGAATGTATGTTTTCAGGCTGCACGTTCGTCCTGGGGGTGGCACCGCGTCGATGGCGGACACCTTCGCCTATTGCCTGCAGGAGGGGCTTCTCGGCGTTGGCTGGCGGACGGGGTCTGACACTAACACGACCGACTGGGACACCTATTATGCTGAAGCGACTGTCGCACATGGTAAACTGAATACCTGTAAGTATATCAGAAGGTGGGTAACTCCAGGCTGCCTCGTCTGGACGCGCGACACGCAGGGAAACTACTACATCGCGCGTGTGATATCGGGCTGGGAAAATTTCACGACGCCGGAATCCCGGACGAAGAACATCGATATCGGCAACGTGTTCCGGGTTGCCTTCGAGCGGCTAAGCATCGACGAAGTGCCCGGCAAGGTGGTGGCCAGCTTCCGGCCGGCGCAAACGATGCAAGAGATCGCGGACCCGACAGCGATCGCCTACTCCAAGTTCATCTGGAATCAGCGTGCTGGGGCAGAGGTGTACGCCCTGGATGACGCGGTGATGAGGAACCCTGACATGTTCTCCCTCCTCGACGCGGAAGAGGTCGAGGACGTGGTCTTCCTCTACCTACAGAGTCAGGGTTGGTACGTCGTGCCGAACTCGCGCAAAGCCGACACGATGGCGTTCGAGTACATGGTCCTCCGCGCCCAGGATGGCACCTTTGCCCAGGTACAGGTCAAGACCGGTGGCGCGTCGCTGAACCGCGCGACGTACCGCGACCTACCGTTCCCGGTGATCCTGTTCCAGTCGAGCGAGCTGTACGAGGGTGAAGCCTCCGCCAACGTGACCTGCCTATCGCGAGAGGAAGTCGAGATCTTCCTCGAAGATTCGGCGCGGTGGCTGCCGGCCCGCTATAGAAACAAGCTGGCGATGTTGCGATCAGGGGATCCTGTGCCGCCCCCGTGAAGGGCGAAAGGCGTACGACATAGTTGCGGGCGACGGCCACTTGAGCTGCGTGATGAGCACCGCCCTAATCGACGACGAAGGGATGGTCGGTATTTGCGCTGATCGGCGCCTCTCACCGCCGTGGTGGAAGGGCGCATCACCGTTGGTACGAAGCCTTACGGTGCGAGGAAACGGAAGCGGTGGGGTCACGAATCGGAAGGAAACAGGGGCTAAGTCACTGACATCAAAAGGGTTTGGCCCTCTGGCCCTCTCTCTGTCTCCCTAGCCCCTTCTCGTCGCGGCCTCTAACCGAAACCTATGTCGAATGCAGGCTGTCCTGATGGGATGATCCCGAAGACGCCGAGAAAGAAAGTGGGTGTGCTGGCGGACAGCATTGGATGGAGGGGAGCAGGACGGAGAGTGGTGGCGCGTGGTGGTGGGCATCAGCGATGCCGGAAGTGTAGGGGGGTATGCTGGGATAAAGTGAGAAAGCCAGCGCTTCACCAGCCTCATAAAGCCCTAGGGTATAAGCGTTTTGGGGGCGGAAGCGTTTCAGCGCTGGCAGCCGAGGTCACAGGGGATTGAGAGCCTCGATGTACCGGACGAAGGCGGCGTGGATGCAGTCGCTCTCGCCTTGGTTAAGGGCCTGGATGATGTCGCTGAGGAGTGCGATCAGTCCAGAGGCTCGTTGCTGCTGCAGGACGAAGCCGGTCTGAAGCCAACGAGGGTCCAGGGTATCGCGGGCCTTTTCGGGAGCCGAGGAATGGGTGAAGCCGGAAAGCAGATGTTGTGCGGTCCGACAGGCGTGACGTACGAGGCTGTGCCGGGTCGCGCGCAGCATGATGGGATCGTCGAAGAAGCGAGGATGAAACCGGAAGGCGAGGTGATCGGCGGGTGAACCGTCGCGCTTCAGCAGATCGCGCCAGTGCGCGATCCACGCCTCGGGCTCAGCGAGGTCAGACGGTGTCCCCAGCTTAGTTATGAAAGAAACGAGGAGCCTGACGCAGGCAAGGCGCTCAGGATCTGCGTGCAGATCCTGCCAGAACTCTGCCAGTTCCTCAGCTGCGTGCTTCTGGAGCAACGCGGCGAATGGGTTGCTCGTCGGGGCTTGGGTGGTCTGCATGAAAGTGGATCCAATCAGCGAAGGTGGACGCCGTAGCCCTCGTGCTGAGAGCGCGGGTGGCTGCGGGCGCGCCGATATGGTTGTGGCGGAGCCGACGAAGTAGCTCTGCTCGAGCCGCCTCTGCGCCGGGGGTGGGAGCGTTGGGTCGGCGCCTGCCCACGGTCGGGAGAAATTGGAGTGTCTGCTGGGGGCGGCGGTGTAGGGAGGACGAGCGTGCCGGCCGGGAGGCTTTGTGGTCCCTCGAACCTTGGTGGACGCTTGAGGAGGCCGTCTTGCTGAAGAGCAAAGCTTCGCCGGTCGGCGGCGAAGCCAGCTGAGATCGTGCAGCTCGAACCTCGGAGCCACGCCGTCGTCAACCGTCGGACCGGAGATGCAACCTTGTCACAAGCAGGCCGGGGTTGGGCTGTCGGCCTTTACGCATCGCTTCCCGCCGTCCCGGCGGCCAACGCAACGGACCCCCGCCTTCCGGTCCGCGGAGGCGAGGCATCGTTTGTAAGGAGGGCTGGGGCGACCCGTGTACCTCCTCCTGAGCGGCCCTGGTGTCGGAACCGCCCTTGCCGCCGATGCCCTTCGGTCCTTGCGATCCGGCGATCCCCGTCCCGCCTTCTCGGCGGTGGAGGCTCGGAGCCCATCGTGGGCTGGCTATCGCCTGAAGCTTGCGATAATTTAAGTAACAGTCTCACATTCGTCTGGTGGCATCTTCAGAAATTTCAAATACTCGCTCGTCAGGCAAAGAAGCTGGATATGGTTGATTTCCTGCCGACGGCGACTCTTTTGGCCCGATGGGTAGAGCGTTGTGGCTGCGGGCCCCGCCTGATCCGATGTCTACCTGCATTCGGTTGCACTATGGCTTGAGGGATGACGGCGGGCAGCTTCAGGATCTCGCGATTGAGTGCGCGGATCTCCATGTCGCCGTAGGTGTCACTGACATCGGCGGCAGCGTGGCCGAGTATCGCGCGTCCCAGATCTGCAGCCACCTCCCAGCGTCGAAACAGTGTCTTCATGCGGTGGCGCCAGGCGTGGTTCGGCTGTAGGCGCGGGTTGTCGATGCCCAGGCGACGCACCCATCGACCGAGCAACTTGGTGCCGTTGCCGCCCCGGCTGCCGAAGCGGTCTGGTTTCAGGCCGGGGAAGAGCGGGCCTGACCGGATTCCCTCTGCGAACGTGCAGAAGCCCGCCTCAATCAGGGCCGGGTGCAGGGGAACGAAGCGCTCGGAGCTCCGGGTCTTCAGAGAGCCGGCCTCGGGAGTGAAGTACAGGCACCGGATGCCGTCACGTTCGACCACATCCTCCCGGCGCAGCTGGCAGATTTCGTGGACTCGTGCGCCGGTATAGGCGCACAGCCACGGCACCCAGCGGTAGATGGGATCGCGCTCAGCCGCTGCCGCTCCGAGAATCAGACTGGCCTCGGCGTCGCTGAACGGGATCTTCCCTTCCGACGCCTTGGCTTTGGTCGAGACGCCG
>NZ_JAKSYC010000048.1 GCF_022829585.1 Methylobacterium sp. J-026 | reverse complement strand
CGGTACCCGGCGCCTCCACCAGAAGCACCTTGCCCCGCTACCGTTCGGGGACGGGGGCGCGCATCCGGCGTTGCGGATCGCGGGCTGCCAGGGTGCTTCTGCTGGGGGTGAAACAGGTTCGACTGGGCGGTAAAGGGATCGCGAGTTCTGTCCCGCTTCGGCGGGGTAAGATGCGGCTTTCGGTAAGGACTCGACCGGTTCGGCGCGGGCAACCCTCGTTCCGAGCACCTGACCAAAACTCTAAATGCCAACGACAACGTCGGCATGGAGATGCGCCTCGCGGCGTAATCTTCCGGGGCGTGGGCACGCCTAGCAACAGAACCCGGGGCTTCGGCCTCGGGGCCCGTCATTCCCGGCACCGGATACGCGAGGCGCTTCGGCCGCAGCCGGACATCGCGCCGCCGGTTCAGGCATGCGGCGGCCGGCGATGCAGCGCGTGCCGCCCACCCACCCGTCGCGCACGCGTCTCGGCCCGCCGCCGCGCGGCCCGGACGCGCTCGATGTCGGCGATGCCGATCGGCCGCGGCGGCGCCGCGCGGGTGAACGGCATCCGGTCGCGGACATCGCCGTAATAGTCCGAACCGCCCATCCCGAAGCTGCCGCCCGTCACGGGCCCGTCCTTGGGCGGCTCCCCGGCCCATGCGGGTGCGGCGAGGCCGGCAAGCAGGGCGGCGGCGAGGACTATACGCATGCCCGGACGAGGCACGGCCGCGTCGGCCTTGGCAAGGCGAATCCGATAACGATTTCGTCGGCGCCCGAGAGCGCCGGTCAGGTGCCGGTCCAGGCCGCGTGGACCGCGCCGGCGGCCGTGTCGGGCTTGGCCGCGCCGATGAAGATCACGACCGGGCCGTGGGCGTCGCGCCGGGGATCGTAGAAATCGAGCAGGCCCGGATGGATCCGCTGGAGGAAGTCCGGATGCCGGCCGCTCCGGCGGAGCAGATGGTCGATGACGACTTGATCGCCGTGGACCCCGTTGGGCACCGGGCCGCAGGATCCCGGCCTCATCCAGCGCTCGGGATCCGCCGCGAAGGTCTCGTAGAGCGCGGCGAGTGCGTCGCCGTCCCAGCGCAGCAGGGCGCTGGAGAGCCGCCCGGTGTGGAAGTAATCCTCCATCGCGGCGAAGCCCGGCGTGGCCAGGGCGTCCGCCGGCCCGGTCAGGACCGTATCGAGGTCGCACAGGAGCGTCGGGCCCTCGGTCAGCCCGGGGCGGAACGCCTCCATCTTGGCCCACCAGGCCGGCCAGTCGTGCCGCAGGGGCACGCGCTCCACCCCGGCGACCGCGAGCGGCAGGTCGGTGAGGCAGAGGATCCGCCCGAAGGCCGGTGCGTGGCGGCGCACGCCGCGGGCGAGGCGTTCCACCCAGGTCGCGTCGTAGCGCCCGCCGCCCTTCAGGACCGTGATCAGCGTCGCCATGACTCTCAGCCTTCGGTCGGGTGCAGGCGGAGGCGCCCGGAGGCCGCCGCCGCGGCGAACCACGCGCGCTCCGCCGCCCAGGGATGCCCCGGCCAGCCGGCAAAGCCGAAGCCGTAGGCGTCCGCCGGGAGCCCCGGCACAGGGTGGTCCGGCACGAGCGCCAGGGTCACCAGGAAGCCGGTGCTCGGGTTCGGGCATTCGCCCGCCCGGGATCCGAGCAGGCCGTGCGCCCGCCGGTGCAGGGCCTCCGGCAGGACGTGGATCGGGCGCCCCAGGGGCCGCAGCAGCGCCAGGATCTCGCGGGTCCAGCAGATCGGGTCCGGGACGTTCTGCGCCGCCGGCAGCATCGGGAACGGCAGGATGAAGGCCCCGGCCGTCCGGACCACCGGGCGCTCCAGGAAGCGCCGGTCCGTCAGCCATTCCCGGGTTTGGCCGCCGCGGTTGACCAGGGCGAGGTGGGTGACGCGTCGGCCGGTCCGGTCGCCGAAGCCCGCCGCGTTGTTGAAGCGCACCACGCAGTCCGCCGCATCGATCGCCGGCCCTACATCACCGGTCCCGGGCGCGTTGCCGACGATGGCGAGGGACGATCCGGCCGGCAGGATCGGGCCGTCGGCACGGGAGGGATCGAGGTCGGATGACACGGAAACCGGGGATCGCGGGGAGCCGCGAAGTTAAGGCGCCAGGCCGGGACGACCAGGGCGCGGCCGGGTCGAACGTGTCGACGTGACGGGCCCGCGCCGGTGCTTCCTCTGCGCGGCCGACATGCTCGGGGCCAGCGCGCGGGGCCTGACCTATCCGGACGGCCGCCGCCGTACCTTCCCGCGCGCCTGCGGCTCCTGCGGCGTCCTGCTGGCGGAGGCGGCGGACCCGGCCGCCTGCCGGGAACACCTGGACCGGCACCTCGCCGCGCCGGCCTTCCTGTCCGACCCGGATGCGCCCTATGGCCTCGACCTCTACACCCTGCGGACCGCCGCGACCCGCCTCGGCCGGGGCACGCGCCCGCTCGATGACGCGGGCCGCGCGGACCTCCGGCATCCCCACGGGACCCGGGCCGCCGCGGCGGAACTCTACGCCCTCGACGGCGCCGGCGGGCGCCCGGTCTCCCTCGGCCTGCTGTGCCGCCCGGCGGACCTCGCCGCGGTGCTGGCGTTTCTGCCCGCCCAGGCCGGCTGGACGGACGATGTCGCGATCCTCCTCGACGGGCCGGCGCGGGCGGCCCGCATGGTTCCGGTCGCCGGGTTTCCGGAGGGGGCGGTGCGGGTGGCCGCCCGGCCCCTCGACGGCGATTTCGCCGCGCAGCGGAACGCGCTCCAGGACCTCGCCCGCCACGCCTGGATGCTGCAGCTCGACGCCGACGAATCCATCGAACCCGCCACCGGCGCGCGCCTGCCGGCCCTGGCCGCTGCGGCCGAGGCGGCGGAGGTCGTGTCGATCGGGCTCGCGCGGGCCAACCGGGTCGACGGCGTCCTGTCGGATGTCTTCCCGGACGTCCAGTACCGGTTGAACCGGACGCGGGTGCGCTTCGCCGGCCGGGTGCATGAGCGGCCGGTTCTTGACGGCGGCTGGCCGCGCAGCTTCCTGACGCTGCACGGGGTCATCGCGCATCGCCTGAGCCGCGCCCATGTGCGGGCGCGGTCGCGCCGCTACGAGGCGCTCGATCCCGGACGCGGCCGTCCCGAGGAGGCGACGGCGCTGCTGCGTCCCTATGCCGACTGACGGGTCGCTCCGGCGCCCCCCGCCGCCGCGATCGCCCGCCGGTAGAGCGCCAGGGTCTCCCCGCCGAGGCTGGCCCGGTCGAACCGGCCCGCGGCGATGAGGGCGCGGGCCCTGTAGGTCCGGCGCAGGTCGGGATCGGCGAGGAGCGGGCGCAGGGCATCGGCCAGCGCCTTTCCGGTGGCGGCCTCCGCGAGCGGCCCGGCCCCGGGGGCGCCGACGAAGGCCCGGGCGCTGGCATCCTCCGCGCAGGCGACGACTGGCCGGCCGTAGGCCAGGGCCTCCTGGTAGACCAGGCCGAAGCTCTCGTAGCGGGAGGGGGCGACCACCGCGTGGGCCTGCGCGTAGGCCTGCGCCAGGGCGGGGCCGTCGATCCGGCCGCGGGCGCGGATGTGCCGCCGCGCCGCCCCGGGCAGATCGGCCGGCAGATCCTCCGGCGCCACCCCGACGAGGTCCAGCTGGAACGGTGGCAGGCCGTCCTGGTCCCGCGCGCCGCCGAGGATCGCGACCGCGTCGAGGAGCGCGTCGAAGCCCTTGCGCGCCTCCGCCCGCCCGACGAAGAGCAGGCGCACCGGCGCCTCCGCCTCCGGATAGGCGGCGGCGCGGGCACCCGTCGCGACCTCGGGCGGCAGGCTGAGGCCGATCACCGCGGAGGGCTGCCGGCCGGTGAGCCCGTAGGCCCGCGTGATCACCGCGCCGTGCGCGGCGGTGTTGGCGATGAGGCCGGCGCTGCCCCGGACCTGCCGGCGTTCCAGGGCGTCGGCACTCCACCCGTCGAGGCGGTCGCGCAGGGCACCCCCCGGCCCGCGCGTGAACACCGCCGGGGTCGAGCTGCGCGTCACCAGGGGCAGGGTCCGGCGGCCGGCGAGCAGCGCGGCCGGCGCGTACCAGTTGGTCGCCTCCACCACCGCGAAGGGCGTGCGCGCGTGGGCGGCCAGCACGGCGCGCCGGAAGGCCAGCGGCGCCGCGAGATGCCCGGTCGAGCCCCAGCGGCGCAGGCGCGCCAGGGCGCCCCCCTCCGGCAGGCCGAGGCCCACGATCGTGACACCTGCCACCCGCGCGCGGCCGGTCCGGTCGAGGGTGAACACCGTGACCTCCGCGCCCGCCTCCGCGAGGCTCTCGGCGATCTCGCGGGCCGCGGTCGAGAGGCCGCTCGGTGCGGGCGGGTAGTCCCAAGCCAGGAGGGCGGTGCGCATCAGGCGTCGAGGAGGCGGCGGTAGAGCGCGAGATAGTCGCGCGCCATCCGCTCGGCGGTGAACCGCGCCTCGAACCGGCGGCGGATCCCGGCGCGATCGAGCTGCCCGATCCGGGCGAGGGCCGCAACCGCCTCCGCCTCGCTCGCGACGACGAACCCGGTCACGCCGTCCTCGACGATCTCGGGGACCGAGCCGCGGTCCCAGGCCACGACCGGCGTCCCGCAGGCCATCGCCTCGATCATCACCAGGCCAAAGGGCTCGGGCCAGTCGATCGGGAACAGGAGCGCCCGGGCGCCGCCCAGCAGCTCGCCCTTCCGGGCATCGTCGACCGGCCCGAGATAGGTCGCGTCGGCGCCGAGGAGCGGGCGCACCTGCCGGTCGAAATAATCCGGGTTGCCGACATCGACCGTGCCGCCGAGCCGGATCGGGAGACCGGCGGCGCGGGCCACGCGGATCGCCGTGTCGGGCCGCTTCTGGTCGGTCATCCGGCCGAGGAAGGCGACGTGGGCGTCCGGTTCCGCGCGGAAGGCGTAGCGGTCCCGATCGATGCCGTGATGCACGATCCCCGCCCGGTTCGCCGCGGGGATGCCGGCTTCCTGCGCCGCCGAGATCGCCGCCACCGGCAGGTCGGGGAAGCCCGCGAAGAACAGCGCCCGGTCGAGCTCGTCCACCCGCCAGTGGATCGTGGTCAGGCTGCGCCGCCGGCGCCCCCCCAGGAGCGCCGCATGGGCGAACTCGCCGTGGCAATGGACGATGTCGAAATCGTCGAGCCGCTGCCGCAGCGCCTCCAGCTGCAGGGCATCCAGGGCCGCCGGCACACCGGGCGCGACGGGCCCGTGGCGCCGCTCGAGCGCCGAAAGACTCGGATAATCGCCCACGCGCGGCAAGTCTGTCGCACTGTCCGAGGGGGCGAAAAGTGTTACCTCGACGCTCAAGCTTCGCAGCGCCGTGCTCAGATCATGCACAACCCGCTCGGTGCCGCCGTGATGATCTGGGGGAACGGGAAAAATGTTCGGTGCGACCTGGGCAACACGAATCACGACGCTCTCTTCACATAAGTTAAGTTTATACGGGCGCCCGACAGCTTCAGCCCACGCCTGATGTTCGTCCTGCACATCGCCCTGCAGGGCTGCCTGCGCGGCGACGGCGTCGTCTACGGGATCACCGCCGATACCGGCGGCCATATCCGCTACCTGCTCGATCTGGTCTCGGCCTCGGCGCAGGATCGCGACCTCGCGCGGATCGCGGTGGCGACGCGCCTGTTCCACGGCCCGCTCGGCGCCGCCTACGCCGTGCCTGAAGAGCGGATCGCCGACAAGGTCACCCTCGTGCGGCTGGCGAGCGCGTCCCCGGACTATCGCGCCAAGGAGGAGATGCACGCCGAGGTGGCGCGCTTCGCCGAGAACCTCGTCGCCTGGATCGGCGCGCAGGCGCGGGCGCCGGACCTGATCCACGCCCACTACGCGGACGCGGCCGCGGTGGCGGCGCTCGTGGAGGACCGGCTCGGCATCCCCTTCGTGTTCACCGCCCACTCGCTCGGCCGGGTGAAGGCCGCGATGCTGGGCGAGGCCGTCCTTCGCCCCGACCTCGCCCGCCGGATCGCCACCGAGGAGGACGCCCTGGCGCGGGCGCGGCTTGTGATCGCCTCGTCCCGCGACGAGGCGGAGGTGCAGTATGCCGGCTATGCCGCCTACGATCCCGGCCGCGTCCGCGTCCTGCCCCCGGGCAGTGACCTCGCCCGCTTCGCCGCGGCGTGTCCCGAGCCCCGGGTCGACGCCGCGATCGACCGGTTCCTGGCCGACCCGGGCAAACCGGCGATCCTGGCGCTGGCCAGGCCGGTGGCGCGCAAGAACCTCGCGGCCCTGGTCCGGGCCTACGGCGAGAGCCCCGCGCTGCGCGCCCGCGCCAATCTCGTGATCGTGGCCGGCACCCGCGCGGATATCGACGCCCTCGATGGCGACATGGCCGCGACGATGCGCGAATTGCTGGTCCTGATCGACCGCTACGACCTCTACGGGCACGTGGCCTATCCCAAGACCCACCGCCCGCAGGACGTTCCGGCGATCTACGCCTATGCCCGGGCGCATGGCGGCGTCTTCGTCAACCCGGCCCTCAACGAGCCCTTCGGCCTGACGCTGCTGGAGGCCTCGGCCGCCGGCCTGCCGCTGGTTGCCACGGACAGCGGCGGTCCCAACGACATCGTCGAGACCTGCGGCAACGGGCTGCTGGTCGATCCCCGCGCCCCCGGCGCGATCGCCGAGGCCTGCCTGCGGATCCTGGGCGATACGGCGCTCTACGCCCGCTGCGTCGCGGGCGGGGCCCGGGCGGCGGCGGCCTACGACTGGGACCGGCACGCCGCGCGCTACCACGTGCTGCTGCGCGCGCTGCTGGCCCCGGAGCCGCCCCTCCGGAGGCCCCGGCAGCTCCTGGTCTGCGACATCGACAACACGCTGGTCGGCTGCGACGCGGCGCTGGGGATCTTCCGCCGGTGGCGCAGCCGGCAGGCGGAGCTGGCCTTCGGCGTCGCCACCGGCCGGTCCTTCCACAGCGCGATGGCGGTGCTGGAACAGCAGGCCAGCCCGCGGCCGCAGGTGATGATCACCTCGGTCGGGTCCGAGATCTACCATCTCGACGCCAACGGGGTGACCTACACGGCGGATGCGGCCTGGCGCGGGATCATCGCTGCCGGCTGGGACCGGGAGGCGGTGCGCGCGGCGCTCGCCGGGCTCGACGGGCTCGCCCCCCAGGGCCCCCTGGAGCAGCGGGCGCTGAAGCTGAGCTATTTCGGCGATGCGGCGGCGGCGCGGCGCGTCCGCGCGCGGCTCGCGCTGGCCGGCCTCCCCGCCCGGGTGATCCACAGCCACGGCCGCTACCTCGACGTTCTGCCGGAGGCGGCCTCGAAGGGCACCGCCGTCGACCATGTCCGGGCCCTGTACGACCTCCCCGAGCAGGCGGTCTTCGTGGCCGGCGATTCCGGGAACGACATCGAGATGCTGGGCGCCCGGGTGCAGGCGATCATCGTGGCGAACTATTCGGACGACCTCGCCAACAACGCCGCGCTGAAGCATTCCTACGTCGCCCGGACCGCCCATGCCCGGGGCATCATCGAGGGGGTGTCGCATTTCCGGCGGATGCTGGCCGATGTCGGCTGAGCCCGGGGGCGGCCCCGCGCCGAGCGTGCTGACTCTGGTCCGCGGCCGGGCCGACCGCCTGCGCAACCTGATGCGCGGGCTCGCCCGCCAGACGATGCCGCCCCGCGAATGCGTCATCGCCTGGATGCAGCCCGAGCCGGCCGCCGACCTGCCCGATCCCGGTTGCCCCGTGCGCCACCTCCATGTGCCGGGCGCGGCGCTGCCGCTCGCGGCCGCGCGCAACCGGGCGGCGGAGGCGGCCGCGGCGGACCTCCTCGTCTTCCTCGACGTGGATTGCATCCCGGGCCCGACGCTGGTGGCGGCCTATGCGGCGGCCGCCGCGGCGGCCCGGGGCCTGTTCCTGGGCGAGGTCCTCTACCTCCCGGACGGGGCGATCGCCGGCGGCGTTGTGGATCCAGCCGCGCTCGACCGGGTCGGGCGCCCCCATCCGGCCCGCCCGCCCGTACCGGAATCCGGTTCGCGGCCGGAGCCCGATCCGGGCCAGCTCTGGGGCCTGTCCTTCGCCCTGGCGGCCTCCGCCTGGCGCGCGGTCGGCGGCATGGACGAGGCCTATTCGGGCTATGGCGGCGAGGAGACCGACTTCGCCGCCCGGCTCGCCGCGACCGGGCTGCCGACGTTCTGGGTCGCGGGCGCGCGGGCCTACCACCAGCACCACCCGGTCCACGTGCCGCCGCTCCAGCACTTCGCGCCGATCCTGGCCAACGCGGCCCGCTTCCGGGCGCGGCACGGACGGTGGTGCATGACCTACTGGCTCGACCAGTTCCGCGCGGCCGGGCTGATCGACTGGGATTCCGACGCGGCCGCGATCCGCCTGATCCGACCGCCGACCCGGCACGAGATCGCCGCCGCCCTGCGGCCCGACGCCCTGTTCTCCTGAGAGCGAGCCCGAACCGCCGGCCATGAAGCGACCCATCGCGTTCTTCGTCCATCACCAGGGCCGCGGCCACGCCAACCGCACGATGGCGGTGGCGGCCGCGTTCAGCCGCGACCGCCCGGTCTCGGTGCTGACCGCGGATCCGCACCTGTTCGACGGCTTCGCGCGCGACATCGAGATCGTGGCGCTGCCCAACATGATCGGCGCCGCGGTCCCGACCGCGCGACTCTACGCGGAGCCGACGCCGCAGGTGATGCACTGCGTCCCCCTGGGCCTGTCCGAGATGCGCCGGACCATGCGGTGCATCCTCGACCACCTCGACGAGCGCGGGATCGGGCTGTTCGTCGTCGACGTCTCCGCGGAGATCGCCCTGCTCGCGCGGATCGCCAGCGTGCCCGCGGTCCAGATCCGCATGCACGGCGACCGCTCCGACATCGGCCATATCGGCGCCTACGAGGCCTGCGTGGGGATGCTCGCCCCCTTCGACGCGCGCCTGGAGCAGGACGAGTACCCCGCGCGCCTGCGCGCCAAGACCTTCTACAGCGGCGGCCTGTGCACCAGCGTCGACCGGGTGCCGGAGCGCGCCGAGGCGCGGGCGCAGCTCGGGCTCGATCCGGAGCGCGAGATCGTCGTGGCGGTGACCGGCGGCGGCGGCAGCGGCACGCCCTACGCGCCGCTGACGGTCGCGGCCCGGGCCGCCCCGGACGCGCTCTGGCTGACCCTCGGGCCGACCCACCGCGAGGGCCACGAGACCGACTTCGCCAACCTGCGCGAGCTCGGCTGGGTCGCCTCGGTCACCGACTACCTTGCGGCGGCCGACATCGTCATCGCCTCGGCGGGCGACAACACGGTGCACGAGGTCGCCCGGGTCGGCGGCCGCCTGATCGTGATGCCGGAATGGCGCTATTTCGCCGAACAGACCCGCAAGGCCGAAGCCCTGGTCCGCTTGGGCGCCGCCGTGCAGGCCCCCGCCTGGCCCGGCGATCTCCAGACCTGGCGCGACTTCCTGGCCCGGGCCCGCGCCCTCGACGGGACCGCCCTGCGCAGCCTCTACGCCCCGGACGCCGCCGCCCGCGCCGCCGACTGGCTCGAAGGGCTGACCGACACGCTGTGGTCCGGTCAGCTGATCGACGCCGCCGCGGCCGGATGAGCGCTGCCGTCCCACACCGTTGGAGCCGTCCCCGATCGCGTCGCGATCGGGGGCAGATCCCAGTTCTTGATTCAACCCGCTCGCCGCCGCCGGACCGGCGTCCGTTTCGGCGGCGAGCGCCCCAGCCGGAGCCCGATCTCGGATGTCCACCGTTTCCGTCGTGACGCTCGCCAAGGGCCGGCCGGCGCATCTGCGCAACGTGCTCCTCGGCCTCGCGCGCCAGACCCGGCCGCCCGCCGAACTCATCGTCGCGGTGATGCAGGACGCGCCCTACGACCTGCCCGAGGTGCCGTTCCCGGTCCGCCAGATCCTGGTGCCGGGCCGCGAGCTTCCCCTGGCGGCGGCGCGCAACCGCGGCGTGGCGGCGGCGTGCGGGGACGATGTCGTCTTCCTCGACGTCGACTGCATCCCGGCACCGAGTCTCGTTGCCGATTATGCACGGGGCCTCGCCGCACTCGATGGCCTGCTGATGGGCGAGGTGCTGCACCTGCCCGAGCGCGCCACGGCGGGCGACTGGCGCTACGCGGATCTCGACGCCGTCGCCGAGCGGCATTCCGACCGCCGCGGCCCCCCGGCCTCCGGCATCGAGATCTGCAACGATTACCGCTGCTTCTGGTCGCTCAACTACGCCATCCGCCGGGCGACGTTCCTGGCCACCGGCGGTTTCGACGAGCGCTATACGGGCTATGGCGGCGAGGATACGGATTTCGGCAAGCTCCTGGCCACGCGCGGCATCCCGATCGCCTGGATGAAGGGCGCGCGCGCCTATCACCAGTACCATCCGCACCACATGCCCCCGGTCCATCACCTCGACAGCGTCGTGCGCAATGCCGAGCTGTTCGCGTCCAAATGGGGCTACCGGACCATGGGCCACTGGCTCTACGCGTTCCGCGTCATGGGCCTGATCGACGACACGCCCGACCGGCCGATCCGGATCCTGCGCCGCCCCGATGCCGGGGATCTGGCCCTCACCGGCCAGCAGAGCCACCAGCCCTACACCAATTCGGCCTCCGTCATCCGGACCCTCGAG
Organism: Methylobacterium sp. J-026; assembly: GCF_022829585.1. Classification (GTDB taxonomy): domain Bacteria; phylum Pseudomonadota; class Alphaproteobacteria; order Rhizobiales; family Beijerinckiaceae; genus Methylobacterium. Next base: position 13,188 of record NZ_JAKSYC010000048.1, on the reverse strand, counting down.
GCGCGGCAGGTCGAGGGCGCCGCCATGGCCTCCGGCGTGCCCGCGCCCGCGACGGCATGAGGATCGCGCTCCTCGCCCATCTCCGCCACCCGATCGCGCCGCCCTTTGCGGGCGGCCTGGAAGCCCAGACCTGGAGCCTCGCCGACGGTCTGACTGCGCGCGGCCACAGGGTCGTGCTGTTCGCCTCCGGCGACAGCGACCCGCGCTTCACCCTCAACCCGGTGATCCCGGTCCACCACGAGCGCCGCTTCCCGGGCCTGGAGCACCGGGGCGATGCCGGCCTCACGGCCCACCTGGACGACGGCTACGCCGCCGCCTGCGCGCGGATCGCCGCCGGGGGCTTCGACGTCCTGCACAACAACAGCCTCAGCCGCCTGCCGCTCGAACCGCGCGCCACGGCCGCGACCCCCACGGTCACCTCGCTGCACGTGCCGCCCTACGACGCGCTCCGCTGGTTCGTGCACGCCAGCGTCACGCCGGGGCACCGGATCACCGCGACCTCCCGGGCCCAGCTGCGGGCCTGGTGGCCGGACGGCGCGCCGGCGACGGCCTCGGTGCTCCACAACGGCATCGATCCCGCCGCCTGGCCCTACGTCGCGCGGGGCGACGGCAGCGCCGTCTGGTGCGCGCGCCTCGCGCCGGTCAAGGGCGCCCACCACGCGATCGCGGCGGCGCGCCGGGCCGGCCTGCCCCTGACCCTGTTCGGCCCGGTCGAGGAGCCGGACTACTTTGCGGCGCGGATCGCCCCGGCGCTCGGCGGATCGATCCGCTACGGCGGCCACCTCGGCGGCGCGGCTCTGGCCGCGGAGGTCGGCCGCGCCTCGGTGTTCCTGTTCACCCCGTGCTGGGACGAGCCGTTCGGGCTGGCGGCGGTCGAGGCGATGGCCTGCGGCCTGCCGGTCGCCGGCTTCGCCATGGGCGCCGCCCCGGAGGTCGTCGGCGAGGCCGGGCGCCTCGTCCCCTGTGGCGACGCGGATGCCCTGGCCGGGGCGATCGACGCCGCCCGGGTGATTCCGCGGCCGATCCCGCGCGACCGCGTCCTGCGCCTGTTCACCCGCGACCGCTGGCTCGACCGCTGCGAGGCGCTCTACGCGCAGGCCCGCGCCGGCGGCTGACCCGGGCCGCTCCTCGCGGATCACGCTCCGGATTTGGGATCATCGCCGGGCCGGCCCAAGGCGCGTCTCCCTCCCCCGCAGAGGGGGGAGGGAGGACGCTTGCCAGCTCTGGACCGCAACACCCGTCGACCGGGCGATGATTCCGAACGCGATCGATGAATCCGCCAGCCCACAGCGGGGGCAGGGACGGCGCCCGATTCCGGCTTTTGCTCGCATCGGGAACCGATCGCCGGCGCTGGCCGAACCGCTGCGGCGCACCTCCGCCCGCCATAGACCCGGCCGGCGCCTCAGCCCAAATTCCTAATCGGCCGAGAAATAGGAAATAAGGCTTGACAGCGGTGCGCTGCCGGGCTATCCCTGAGGCACGGTCGAAACGTGTGCGGAGAGCGGCGATGCGGCTACGCGAGGCCCACCCGGTCGAGCGGCGCACGGAGGTGATGCGGCTCCTGCGCGAGACCGATCTGCCGATCCGCGAGATCAGCGCCCGCACCGGCCTCAGTCCGCGCACGATCCTGACCTGGAACGCCCGGGCCGGCTGGGTGCGGCCGCCGCGCTGGCGCTGCGTCGTCGCGCGCTGGCCCGAGACGCGGCGCCTCGCGGTCGCCCGGCTCCTGAGCCTGCCGGGCAGCGATCCCGCCGATGTCGCCGCGGCGCTGGGCTTCGGGCGCGGGCGGCCCGAGCTGATGGTCGCGGCCTTCCGGCGGGTGCCGAGGGGGCGGCGGACCCGGCGCGAGGCCGCGCCGGTGATCGATCCGCCGACCCTGCGGGCGCATCTGCGCGCCCACATCGCCCGGCAGATCGCCGCCTACGACGCGGCTCTGGGCCGGGACGGGGTGGCGCTGGGCGAATCCGCCCGGGTCCTGCGCGACCTCGGCGGCCTGAAGCGGCTGCTCGACGAGGTCGGGGCGGACGGCGTCCAGCCCGCGGCGGGGGAGGGGGGCGATGACGGCACGGAACGCGATCTGCCTTCCCTCCGCGCGGAGATCGCGCGACGCTATGATGGCTTTGTCCGCGGCGGGGCGCCTGCCTGACTTCCTCGCGACCCTGCCGCCCGGCCTGCTCCGGGCGCTCGACCGCGACTGGCTGCACCGCGCCCGCGCCGACCAGCTCCCGCCGGCCGAGCCGGACGCGGCCGGAGCCCCGATCGAACCCTGGACCACCTGGGCGGTGATCGGCGGCCGCGGCAGCGGCAAGACCCGCACGGGGGCCGAATGGGTCGACGCGCTCGCCCGGGGCGATCCGGCCTTCACCCCCGAGCCGGTCGGGCGCATCGCGCTCGTGGGCGAGACGCATTGCGACGTGCGCGAGGTGATGATCGAAGGGCCCTCGGGGATCCTGAACCTGCCCCGGGGCGGCCGGGCGCGGCCGGTCTGGTCGCCGAGCCGGCGGCGCCTCGAATGGGCCGACGGCGCGGTCGCCCTGGCCTTCTCGGCGGAGGAGCCCGACGCGCTCCGCGGTCCGCAATTCGACGCCGCCTGGTGCGACGAGGCCGCCAAGTGGCGCCGGCCCGAGGCGGCCTTCGACATGCTGCAATTCGGCCTGCGCCTCGGCGCCCGGCCACGCAACCTCGTGACCACGACGCCGCGGCCGGTGCCGCTGATCCGCCGCCTGCTCGGAGACCCGCGCACCGTGGTGAGCCGCGCCCGGACCCGCGACAACGCCGACAACCTCGCGCCGGACTTCCTCGAGCGCGTGGTCGGGCGCTATGCCGGCACCCGCCTCGGCCGCCAGGAACTCGACGGCGAACTCATCGCCGACCGGGACGATGCCATCTGGGACCGCGCCGGCCTGGAGGCGGGGCGGGTCGCCGCCGTCCCCGACCTCGGCCGGATCGTCGTGGCGGTCGATCCGCCCGCGACCTCGGGGGCGCGCTCGGATGCCTGCGGGATCGTGGCGGCGGGGCGCGCCGGGCCCCAGGCCTACGTGTTGGCCGATGCCAGCCTGGCCCGGGCCACCCCGCAGGCCTGGGCCGGGGCGGCCCTGGCGCTCTATCACCGGCTGGCCGCCGACACCCTGGTGGTCGAGGTCAACCAGGGCGGCGAGATGGCCGCCGCCGTGCTGGCGCAGTGCGACCCCGCCGTGCCGGTGGTCCGCGTCCACGCCACTCGGGGCAAGTATCTGCGGGCCGAGCCGGTCTCGCTCCTCTACGCCCGCGGCCTCGTCCACCATGTCGGGGCGTTCCCGGCGCTGGAGGACGAGCTGTGCGATTTCGGGCCGGAGGGCCTGTCCGGGGGCGGCTCGCCGGACCGGCTCGACGCCCTGGTCTGGGCGCTCACGCACCTGATGCTGGAGAAGCGGGCGGAACCGCGGATCCGGCGCCTGTGAGGGACGTCCGAAACAATACGGCGCGCCTCTGCTGGAAGCGCGCCGGGAGTCGGTTCGTGGTCTCAGGAACGAACTGCATCCTGTATACACGATTTCGTGCGCCACACTGTGGCGTCCGCACCACGGCGTCACACGCAGCGCGGGTTGGACCCGTCTTTTTTCGGTCGGATCCGCTCATTCCGGGGCGGTCAGGCTCCGCAGGGCGGCGCGCACGTCGGTGAGCGAGCCGACCAGCGCGTAGCAGGCGAAATCGTGGGCGCCGGATGCGGCCTGCGCGACCCGGAACACGCAGCTCAGGCGGGTCGCCCCCGGGACCGGCCGAATCGCGAAGCCGGCCCTTGGGGCATCGGCCTCGCCCGCCGGGGGGGCCGGGCTCCAGATCCCCAGGGCGTGCGAGCCCTCGGGCAGGGCCAGGATCACGGGTTGCGGCCGTTCACCGGGGGCGGAGTCGAGCCGATCGAGCCCGCCGGTCGCCGGGTCGAAGCGCCAGGCCTCGGTGAACTCCGCCGGTACGGTGGCCGAGAGCGGCTCGAACCGCACCGCCGCGGCGGGCCGGGACAGCACGAAGCCCGCCTGGACCTCGATGGCGTTGCCGAGGCCCGGCAGGCCGAGGGCGATCCGCTTGTGCAGGATCACGTCCGGGCCGGCCGCGGCGCCCGGGCCGTCCCAGGCCAGGGGCGCCACGGTCTCGGCCCAGCTCCGGCCGGCGCGGAGGGATCGGACCCGCGCTGCCGCGGGCTCGCCCCGCGGGTCGCCGGCCTCGCTCGCTTGGCGGCCGTCTGCCTCCGGATCGAGGGTCAGGCGCGCCTGGAGGGCGTCCCCGACCCCGGCATCGGCCAGGAACGCGACGCCGTTCCAGGTCAGCGTATCCGCGGCCCCGGCGACCCGGCGCGACAGGCGCAGGGCGATCTCCGAGCGGCCGAAGGGCCGCGCCAGGACGAGGGTGCCGTCCGGCTCCGGCCAGGCGGGGGAATCCTGCGCCCGGGCGGCCGCAGCGGGCATCGCCGCGGCCAGGAGTGCCGCCGGCAAACACCCGCCTCGGGCGGCGCGGGACCACGCGGGGAAGCGGCTCTGCATCGTGCAACCATAACGCAGGACCAGACCGGCATGTCGACCCTCCTCGAACGGCTGGCGCGGGTCGCCCGCCGCGGCGCCGGCGGCCCGGCGCCCGCCACCCAGGCCGCCAGCATGGCCGACTCCAAGGCCGCCAGCATGGCCTACACCAAAGCCGCGATGGCCCCCGCCTTCGCGCTCTACGCCGAGGGCCGGGCGAGCTGGACGCCCCGCGACCCGGCGGCGCTCGCCCGGGCCGGCTACCAGGGCAATCCGGTGGTCCACCGGGCGGTCCGGCTGGTCGCCGAGAGCGCCGCCGGCCTGCCGCTGATCGCCACCGGGCCCGGGGCCGAGCGGGCGTCCGATCTGCTGGCGCTACTCGCCCGGCCGAACCCGCGGGAGAGCGGCACGCATCTCCTGGAGACGGTCTATGCCGACCTCCTGCTCGCCGGGACCGCGGCCTTATGGAGCAAATGCACCAAGGGGCAGGAAAACAGAAACGGCGGCCGTGATGGACCGCCGCCTTGCTTTGTTAGCGTTCGCAGGGTGAAGGGTGGCTACCGTGGTCCGTCATGGCGGAACATATCCGCCAGTAAACTCAAGCCGGCGCCATCGGCATGAGTTGCGCCTGTTGACCAATCGAACGCGGCTGCTCGTTCCACGATAATGGCAGATCCTACGCTCCGCACAATCGCGATAAACCGATCCATCGCATCTTGCGGTGATTGCGCCTCCGCAAGCAAAGTGGTGTTCGGAAGGTTAAACTGCTGGTTTGCGGTTGTTATAGCAAAGTCACGGAAGCCATTCGCAATCGCGGCCTGCTTAACTTCACTCCATTTGCTATTTAGGTCGTAAGTGATGAGCATAAGCATGGGTCGATCCAAGTGACGGAGAGGATTATGACTGACTCACTCGCCGGTGATCCAACGGAAGTGCGGCTGCGGTCCGCGCTTGACTGTTATGCCGCTGCCGCTGCGGCCCAACCCCTTGAACATGTCACCGATAGACTTGTGGGCGAAGTGCTTGGCTGCCTCCCGCATGATCTCATTCATGCGGTCAGTCTGCCCACATCGGGAACAGACGCCCCACATCTCGCCATCTCGTTTGACCCCGCTTTCCAGCGGTATTTGGCATTCGCCGCAGAGTACTGGCTTCGTATCACCGGACATGCGTGCCTCCCTTAAGCCGCAGCGCGACGGGAGAGAGCGAGCGCACGACTCTCAGGGTGCTTGCGCCCCTTGAGGATGTCGTTCACGCGGCCGGGATTAACGTCAAACGCCGCTGCGATCCGGTGCTGGAACTCGCCGCTCCAGTGCCGAATCCAGACAGTAATCGCGTCTTCAAGGGTAAGCCGGCGTGACGGCTGAGAACCGTCAACCATGATATAAAGAGACCTTTATATGGCCCCTTGGAAGGTTGACATGAGGGCTCACGCGCATAGGATGCACGTTGTCGAGCGTCCTCAGCAGCCTTTCCAAGGGACCTGCTGAACGTGATGGGAAGCCGGGGCGCCACACCCCGGCTTTTCCATATTAGGGCAAGAATCGCCCCAACCCATCCAAGCTGAACCCGTTCGCTGGATTGGTCAATAGCCTAAGCCCGTAGATGGGCCCGAATCTTCGAAAATCAGGCCGTACGCGCGATGCGTAACGCTTGGCCCCGTCATCCAAGTTGCTTGGACAAACGCCGTTGCATGACTCTCCTAATCGATCCTAGGGGCGGGACAAAAATTGAACGCTCAGGTTGTCGGCAACGCCCACAACCTGACGCCCTTCTCGTAACCTGGTGATACAACGACGCCGCGACGCGCGGCCTTCGCCAGCACGTAAACAAGCCGGTGTGCGACCGAGTGCCGAAGCACTGGGTCTTTGATATCCCAACCCTTGTTGTGGATAACGAAGGCCGCGATGTCTCGCGTGTTTAGCGGAGCGCCGTTCCCGCTCGTCATCGCGGCCTTTGCCAACGCCATCAGTTCGCCGGTCGAGAACAGCCGAGACAGGTTCATGTGAACCGGGAAGTCGAGTGGCTGCCCGTCATCGGGAAGCTCAAAGAGCCGCAGCACGGCATTGACGTGGATCAAATCGGCCCGCGCTTCCTCAAGCTTCTTCTCAAGGTAGGCGACGTGATCCTGTAGCTGCCCCTGCTTGGCGCGAAGCTGGATGACGGTGACGTTCTCGCCCATCTCAGGCTCCCTTCGCGACACGGCGGCGCTGCCAGTAGCCGCAGAACGAAGCGGACTTGGCTGAGGACAGGGCGAGGCGGACGACGCTGGAGAACGCTTGGCCGTTGTCGAGGCGACGGTTGTCCTCCTTCCAAGCGGCCTCGGTGGCGTACTGGTGAAGGTAGCGCGCCGTGACGAAGTGGTGCTGGCCCGTGACCATGCGGCGGAGGCGCGCAAAGTAGCTCTCGGCCTGATTGGTGTTGGCACCGTCAGCCGAGTACGCCTCAGAGTGGTTGATGCGGCCCGCGTCGGGGAACGTGGCGTGCAGATCATCCCAGTGGTTGGCTTCGTCGGCGTAGACCTTCGTGCCCTTGGCGACATGCGCCACGGCTAGCTTGACGCCCTCAGCCTCGCGCTTGGTGACGAACGTGAGGGTACGGCCAAGGCGCTCGCGCATGACGATGACGACGCGGCGCTCGGTGCTCTGATGCTCCTTCCGGCGGCGGTCCTTGCGGTCCTCCTTGCGGTTCTCAGGGCGCACGGTTCCGCCGAAGTAGGCGCCGTCGATCTCGACCTCGCCCGCCAGCGTGGCGTCCTTGTTCTCAGCCGACAGCGCCTCGCGCAGCTTGTGCGCCAGGACGAAGGCCGTCTTGTAGGACACGTCCAGATCGCGGCCCAGCTGAAGCGCAGACAGGCCCTTCACCGCGTTCACGAAGATCGAGATGCCGGCGCACAGGTCCATGAAGGACAGCTTGCGGCTGGCGAAAATGGTCCCGCTGGTGACGCTGAACTGCGTGCCGCAACCGGCGCACTTGAAGCGGCGGCGCGTGGCGATGTTGTAGTGGTCTAGGCAGCCGCACTTCGGGCAAACGGGCTCACCGTCCGTCTCGGGCCAACGAAGGCGCCGGAAGGTCATGTAAGCCACGTCCTCGCCACCCTTGTAAATCGCCTTGAGCGAGAGGGTGCGGGCCTGGGCCGAGAGGAGGAAGTGAGAAGACATGCCATCGCTTCCGGTGCTTATGCATCGCATATGATGGCATAGACGCACCGTAGTCAAGGGCAAAAGCATCGCGTATGATGGCATGAGCCATTGCGAGGGATGCATGACGACGGATGACACGATCCACGCGCCGGACGAGGCATGGGACGCGCGGGTGAAGGCGATCTTGAAGGCTGAGCTGAAGCGCAAGGGCGTGACCTACGCGCAGCTCGTGGACAAGCTGGTGGCTGTCGGCGTTAAGGAGACGGAGCCGAACATCCGCAACAAAATGGCGCGTGGCAAATTTACTGCTGTTTTTCTTGTTCAGGTTCTAACGGCAATCGGCGCGCGAGAGCTTCGTTTAGACTAGCTTCGTCCCAAATCTCTATCATACCTATACCAACATGAGACTCGCGAAGTTCGGAGATTTTTTTAACGACCTTTCTATCCTCGGACTCCCTGTATGTTAGGTACGCGATTATTGCCTCTGCTGCGATATGCCTGGCCCTACCGTTATAGCTGAGATTGCGGTTTACTTGAACTTCTATGAAGCCATCGGGGTCTGGACGATGCAATCCGATCTTAAGCACCGACTCTTCTCTATTATAGAATGCTGTAAACATAAGCCAAAGACCATCAAAAATGGGGTCGTGCTTGAACAGGGCCGCATAGCTATTTAGGTGTTCCCAGACCTCAGCGTTCAGTTGTCGGACAGCGCGGTGCGCATCCGTTCCGTAAAGGAACTTACGCATCTCTATTGCGAAATCGACCCTCGCTTGCTGAAACGCGTTCTCAGTTGCTTCCCTGCGCAGTCGGGCCGGCTCTTCAAGCTGGCGCTTTAAGTCAGCGATTGTCGCTTGGTCGGACTTCCAGATCAGGTACGGCGCTAAAAGCAGCCGCACTGCTATGCCGCTGAAGACAAAGCCGACTGCAATCTCGGCTACCAGTGTCGTTACGTTATCGGGCACAGGACGCCCCGATAGAACGTAGAAACACGGGATCAGCGCTCCGAGAGCGCCGCTCCATAGATCCGTTCGCGGCGCCCAGCGCGCGAACGCCATCTTGACCACGAGGCTTAAGTAGCTCGGCATTCGCTAGGCTTAGCTGGCGTGACGCCGCTTCGCTACAGGCGCCAAGCCTCGCAAGGCTGTAGTATCGCAGGCGCTGGCACATAGCACCGCTCACAATGGCATCTGCCATCGTGTTGGTGCATTTGCTCCATAAGGCCGCGGGACCGCCTATCTGGAGGCGGTCGCCCTCGACGGCCGGGTCGCGGCCCTGCAGGCCCTGCCGCCGGGGCGGATGCGGATGGTGCCGGGGCCCGACGGCTGGCCGGCGGCCTACATCTACACCGCGGGCGGCCGCAGCCGCCGGTTCGACCTGCCCGCCCCCGGCACCGAGGCGGTGGCGCCGATCCTGGCGCTCGCCCTGTTTCACCCGGAGGACGAGACCGGCGGCCTCGCCCCCGTCGAGGCGGCGGCGGCCGCCCTCGACATCCACAACGCGGCGAGCGCCTGGAACAAGGCGCTCCTCGACAACGCCGCCCGGCCCTCCGGGGCGCTGGTCTTCGCCGGGGCCGGGCTGTCCGAGCCGCAATTCGAGCGGCTGAAGGGGGAACTGGAGGCGAACTACCAGGGCGCCGCCAATGCCGGCCGGCCGCTGCTGCTCGAGGGCGGCCTCGACTGGAAGCCGCTCGGCCTGTCGCCCCGGGACATGGATTTCGTCGAGGCCAAGAACGCGGCGGCCCGGGAGATCGCCCTGGCCTTCGGGGTTCCGCCCCTGCTGCTGGGCCTGCCCGGCGACAGCACCCACGCCAACTACGCCGAGGCCAACCGGGCGCTCTACCGCCAGACCCTGATCCCGCTCGCGGCCCGCACCGCCCAGGCGCTCGCCGTCTGGCTGGAACCCGCCTTCGGGCCGGTGGACCTGGAACCCGATCTCGACCGGATCGAGGCGCTGGCCGGCGAGCGGGAATCCCTGTGGCGCCGGGTCCAGGCCGCGGATTTCCTGTCGGTCGCCGAGAAGCGCGAGGCGGTGGGCTACCCGCCGGAGCTGCCCCGGGGGGCGGACGCCTCGTGATCGGGGGCCGGATGGGTGCCTCGGTGTCGGAGACGCAAGTTCCGCCACCACCGGGCCCCTCCCGCCCCCGTCTGCGGGCAACGAGATGCCCACACCGCCTGCTGCGAGCCGCGATGCGCGCTCCCCCCCCGTGCGGGGAAGCGTTGGAGGTGGGGGTGGTCCCGGACGACGCGCGGCGGTGCCTCCTGCACCACCCCCACCCCTGACCCCTCCCCGCAAGGGGGAGGGGAAAAGGCGCGGCGTTCCACATGTTTGCCGCCGAACGCGATGCGTGGATCCGCAAGCCCCCCTGCGGAGGAGGGAGACGCGTCTCGGGCCCGACCCCGCCCCCCCGAACCGCTTTCAACCCGAGGACCATCCATGGACGGCCATTTCACCGGCTATGCCAGCGTCTTCGGCGTGCCCGATCTCGGGCGCGACGTCGTGGTGTCGGGGGCCTTCGCGGCGAGCCTGGCGCGGCGCGGTCCGGCCGGCGTGCGCCTGCTGTTAACTCATGACATCAGGAATAAAACGTTTTCAAACTGATAGATAGGTTTTTGTCCGTAAACGTACCCACAATTTCACCAACATACTAGCGGTCGCTTGCCACCGGCACGAAATGCGGGAGCCGCGTTCACGAAGGGTGGCAAAAATTGCCATCGATTTAGGGTGCCTTCTTCGCTGCGACATATTGGACGCGTAAGTACTTATCCACACAGGTGATTGGAACTAGAAGAATTGCTACTTCGATTCCTTTTTATCGGTAGTTTTAAGTGAGTTAGAGGATGCCAAACCGAGACGATGGCGCTCATTCATCTAGAAAATCGGGTCGATCGCTGAGATCAAATCGACGGTCTCCGAAGGTCGCTCGTTCGCAAAGGGCAGAGGACACGGCAGATCACGAGGAGGCGGTCGCAACAGTTGATCGCCTGGAAGCCGCTCTCCGCGATCTGTTCAAGTAGCTCTCGTAAGGCGGGCCGTCGCAGCGTCAGCGCCTTTAGGATCTGCCTCCCGCGCCGAATGCGCGAGCGGCGTTCGCGAGTAGCATTGGCCGTTTTTCGTGTAGCCTACCCGTGCACAAACTTGGCAGCGGCCCTGATTTGGTTTCAGCAAGTACTATCTGCCCTTGCTAGGATTTACTCCCTTATGGACAATCGCCGGCGGCGCGAATCAGTGCGCCTTGTCGAGGTGCCGCCATGCGATTTGTGCTTCTTACTGGTTCGATCCTAATTGCGATCGGTGCACTCGGTTCATCAAGTGCCCTCGCGATGAGTTGTAGCGAACGAAACAAAGAATGCTTCCACTTCTGCGAGACCAATTTCGCTAAGAAGCCCGCTTGCACGTCGCAATGCGCAGATGCCATGCCGAAGTGCATTCAAGATGGGTGCTGGAGCACCAAGATGTCTAACAAGTGCGGTTACACGAAGAGTTGACCGGACAGACCTAATGTTGAGTGGCGTTCGTGTCAGAGCGCTCGCTCCTTGCCTTCGTTATGAAGTCGGCGGCGTTGGGCGCCTTGCCGACCTCCACGCCCGTCCCGCGGCAACTTTCTCGGAAGCAGCGGGCGGGCGTGGACGCACAGTTTTTGCTACGCTGCCCTGTCGGGTCTCCTCTCGACCTCCACGCTCGCCCTGAGCATCGCCCCCGATGCAGACGGGCGGGCGTGGTTGCCTCGGAGGGGGTGATTCCCTCAGACCACAATTCGGCGTCTAAGCCATTGAATCGATTGGGCTTAGGGGCGAGTCTCTCATGGATGATTTCCACGAAAGCGACGTTCGCCGTGATCAGCCCGGCCGGGCTGGCGGTAGGTTCTTTCCAGAACCGGAAGAAACCGACCGCGCGAGCGGCCGGGCCGGGTATCAGTGCAGGTTCAGCCGATCCGGCAGGCCGGCGCGGCAGGCCAGTCCTGCCGCGGTCATCCTGCGGGCACGGGCCCGGACAAGCGCCTCATCGGCGTGACGCCCGAGCATTTCGGCGCGAGCGTGCTCCGCGAAGGCGAGGCGGATCTGAGCCAGGGCGAGGAAAGCGTATATCATGCGCATGGCATGCCCTCCTCGTGCCGCATTACCTCGCATGCGATGGCGAGCGCGATGCACTCAAGGTAGGCGAAACCGGTATCGGCCTGAGACCGTATCTCCGCTTCGGCCTCCTCGATCGGCCAGCTGCGCGCGAGGCAAGCCGCCTTAGCCATCGTGTCGGCCCAGCTCGACGAGGGAAAACCGGCTACGAGCGCACGCAGACGTCCGCTCTGGCATCTGTTGCCCTTCGTGGGCCATTCATCATCCGGGCGGTCGTCCATCACGGCGCGGTGAGCGTCGTGCTCCTCTATCAGCTGAGTGAGGCCCGGCGAGACGGTCGGGGTGGCGACCGCCGGCACGGATGCCAGCGGGGCCGCGAGGATGGCGCCGAGCGCGGCGCGGCGGGTGGAAGCGCTCATCGTGCCCTCCCCGCCGCAGCGTCGAACGCCTCGTTCCATCGGGCATCGAGGCGCTTGCCGACCTCGGCCAGGACGTTGCTGATGACCCAGACTTCACCCGGGTCAATCATGCACGTTCCGGTGCCCATGTGATTGAGCACGCCAGCCCAGCGCTCGACCGCCAGGATGTCGTCCTCCATCGCGGACATGGGACGATAAGCAGGGTTCTGGCTCATGCGCGCGCCTCCCGATCCTTGCGAGCGCGCATCGCCTCGGCTTCGCGGCGAGCCTTGCGAGCCCCATCGGCGACCCGCGGGTCATACCCGTGCATCCGAGGCACCACGTCGTCCGGCTGCGCATCGTGCGGCTCGTCCTGGATGTCGCCGCCGTGCTCGTTCTCCTCCTCGCGATCGGAGCCAGCATCGTGCTCCTGATCGTCCGAGTTGCCGCCGGCCCAATGGTCCTGATCGCTATGACGGCAGCGATCTTCATACCCCCAGCCGCCGGTAGTGATCGGCTCCGGCGCGCCGAGGCTGGGTTCCGCGTCGGAATCACCGTCCAGCACATCTAATAAGGCGAGGTCGGCCTCGATGCGGTTGGCGATCCGGCGGCGCAGATCGCGGACGCGGTGGCGGTCGACACCATCCTCCTCGACGAAGTAGCGGATCAGGCCCTCACGGATGGCCTCGATCGCGGCATCGGCGGGCGGCAGCGGCTCGGCCGCCCGCATGGCGCAGATGGCCTGGGTGACGGGGCCCGGCTGCCTACCGAGCCCCTGGCCTAATAAGGGCGGCGCGCTGCCGATCGGGGGTAATAAGGGCGTGCGTGTGCTATTGGCGTGGGTAGCCATTGACGTAGCTCCAGTGCGTGGATGGTCAGGGCCGGGAGGAAGTTACCGCTTCCGCTCGGCCTGCCTTTGTGATTAAATGTAGTTGGATTGCGTGTCAACTACATTTAATGGACGCCATGGGCCGCCCACCTGTCGACACACCCAAGTCCCTGCCGGTGTCGCTCCGGTTGCCGCCTGAAGTGAAGGCGGCTGCTGAGAAAGCCGCGAAGGACGACATGCGGTCGATGTCCA
>NZ_JAKSYC010000043.1 GCF_022829585.1 Methylobacterium sp. J-026 | reverse complement strand
ATCCGGAAGCTGCCGGCGCGGGCCTCGCCGCCCGGTCCCTCGGGGCCGATCTGCCAGGTCCAGCCCTCCGGCGTGCCGGAGCGGGCCGCCAGGGCCCGGGCGAGCCGGTCCGCCCGGAGGATGTGGCTGCGCCAGTAGCTCTCGACGGCGCGCCGCGGCGTCGGCGGGATCAGGGCCCGCGCCAGGGCGTGCCGGAGGACCGGCACGGGGAAGACCGGCGGCAGGGCCCGCTCCAGCCGGGCCCGGGCCTTCGCGTTGCGGAGATCGCGCCAGCTCGCTGTCGTCATGCCCCTCCGCTGCTACCAGGCGCGGGCCCGGGCGGCGATGACGCCGCCGCCACAGGGCCGTGCCATCGTCCCGGCGCGCGCTGTGTTTCCCGTGAAACATCGGCGTTCGGTCCGGCGGCGGACGAGCCCGATGGGCGTCCCCCGAAGAGCGACCGGATTCACGCCTGTCCAACGAACGAGCGCAGCGGGCCGGACACCGACGCACCTCCCTCAACCCCTCTGGGGGCTACCGGATTCACACGTCTCAGGCTGACACGACCATCTCGAAACGGAGGCGCCGTTCCCCTCCCCGCAAGCGCGCGCGATCCCGGGCAAGCCCGGGACCGCCAGGGGAGGAGAGCGCGTCGCGCCTCGCAGCAAGTGATGCGCGGATCCCTCCGCCACGGCCGGGCGGGGACCGCCGAAGGGGTCGGGAACGGCCCTACTGACGCAGCGGCTCCGGCTTCTGGCCGTCGGGGAGAATCGCGCGCAGGTGATCGTGGACCATGTCGGCCGTGAACGGCTTGCCGATGAAGCGGGCGCCCTCGGGCATGTCGCCCGGCCCCGGCTGCACCTGTCCGGACGCCACCACGATGGCGATGTGCGGCCATTGGCTGGCGGTCTCGCGCGCGACCGCGAAGCCGTCCCGCGAACCGGGCATCTGCACGTCGGTGAACAGCAGCACGATCAGCGCCTGCTCCCGGGCGAGCAGGGCCATCGCGGCATCCCCGTCGCTGGCCTCGAAGGTGCGGAACCCGGCCTCCGCCAGGATGTCCATCGCGTCCATGCGGATGAGGCCGTCATCGTCGACGACGAGGGCGTAGGGTGCCGGCGGCGGGACTGTATCGTTCATCCCCCACCAAGTCCGAACACGCGCGAAAGGTCCGCGGCGCGCCCCGGGGATCGACCCCCGCCGGTGTCATTTCGGGTATGCGACCTCGGTGCCCTCGCCGACCCGGGCGAGCAGATCGTCCAGGCGGAACGCGCACATCTCGGCCAGGGTGGCCCTGTGCTCGGCCTGGATGACGCGGAACTCGGCCTCCATGCAGCGCACGACGACCCGTTCGTAATCCGAGGAGATCTCCGCGAGGGCGCGCTCCAGGTCGGCGTTCCGGCGATCCATCCGCGACAGGTGGGATTCGAGCTCCCGGATCGTCTCGTTCTTGAGGGTGCGGTCCTCGTAGACGCGCCGGAACAGCCCGGTCGCCCGCCGCTGAACCATGTCGCGCCACGACCAGAACCCCCGGATCTGATCCCCGGCCTGCTGGATGAGCGCCAGCGTCCGGACCGGATCGACGACGCGGAAGGCGGCGTGGGAACCCTGCGCCTGAGGGATCGCCCCGCCGATCTCGTCGGATTCCATGATCGTCGGCCGCGCCATCGTCGCAGGGGGACCGCGGCTACTCGGCGTCTTCGGCGGGGCTGGCCACCGGCGCGAGCTTGACGCGGGATCCGAAGGCCTCGACCGCGGCGTCGTGGAGACGCACGAGCCATTCCTCGGCCTCCGTCGCCCGCGCCTCCGCCAGCCGGGCCCGCTCCTCGGACCGTGCCAGGTTCTGCGCCCCCGTGGCGATCTCCTGCTCCAGGCGCCGGATCTCGAGATCGGCCTGCGCGACGACCTGGGCCAGCTGCGCCTCCAGCTCGGACGCCCGCTCCTCGCCGACCCGGATCGCCTCGCTGGCCTCGCGGATCAGGTCGACCGCCGAGGCCCATTCGCGGGTGGGGATGCCGACCGCGTTCGGGCTGTCGGTCGTGACGACCGCCCCGTTCCGGCTCTCGAGACCCAGGAAGCTCACCACCTTCTCGGGGGACGCATCCGCCTTCGCCTGCCACGCGCGCATCATCACATTCGGGCTTCCGTTGTAGGACGCGTCGATCGGGGCCCTATCGCTCATCGTTCGAACCTCTCACAGGACCGCATCGGATCAGCCGGCCGTGCCGGGCGATGTGAACGGGTGCACATTGCTCGACGCCTCGGGTTCCGGCTGCGCGGCGAAGTCCTGCCCCGACGGCAGGCCCTCGCCCGCCCCGTCCGGCTTGCGCCATCCGCGACCGGAGCGCTTGAGCGCCTCGTACTGCTTCTGAAGCGTCGTCCGGGTCTCGCGGGCGATGTCGAGGGCGCCCTGGACCAGGGCGCGCTCGGAGCGCTCGTTCTGCAGATCCTCGGAGAGGCGCCGGTTCGCGGCCTCGAACTCGATCCGCGCGGCCTCCTGCCGGTGGGTCAGCTGCTCGATCCGCTCGGTCAGGGCGGCGTTGCGGGCCGCCGCCTGCTCCAGGGCGGCGTCCTTGGCGGCGAGCGCCTTGCCGAGCATCTCGCAGCGCGAATCGAGGTCGCTGCGGGCGCGCTGCATCTCGACGAAGCGCTCCGTCTGCCGGGACAGGTCGTCCTGGATGGTCTCGAGCCGCCGTTCCGCCGTGACGCGGGCGATGTTGGTTTCCTTGAAGGTGCGTTCCGCGAGCCGGTGCGCCTCGTCCCGCTCGCGCAGCTGCGCCCGGGCCTGGCCGAGCAGCTGCTCGTTCGAATCCGCCCGGTTGGCGGCGGCCTCCAGCTTCATCGCGAGGGCCGAGCGCTCGGTGCGCAGGGCGGTGGCATCCGCCTCGAACTGGGCCTCGATGCGGACGCGGGCCGAGGTCTCGGCGGCGAGCTGGCCTTCGGCGGCGCGCGCCTTCTGGCGCTCGGTCTCGACCGCGGCCTCGACGGTCCGGCACCGGGCCTCCACCTCGCCGAGGCGCAGGGACTGCTCCTCGTTCTGGGCCCGGAGCCGCCGGTTGTCCTGTTCGAAGGCCGCCAGGGTCTCGCGCGCCTCCAGCCGGTCGTGCTCCGAGCGCGTGAGGGCGCTGTCGGCGGCCTGGGCCTCCGCCCGCAGGGCCTTGCCCTCGGCGACCAGCGCCTTGCTCTGCTCGATCTCGGCGGCGAGGCGGCGCTCCAGATTCTCGGAGGCCAGCACCCTGTCCCGCAGCTCGACCCCCTGGGCGGCCAGGGCGGCCTCCCGGGCGTGCAGCAGCTCCTCCGCCCGGGCCACCCGCGCCGTGGCATCGGAGAATTCGTTCGTCAGGATCGAGATGCGGGCCGAGAGTTCGGCGGCCTCCAGCCGGACCGCCTTGCCGGTCTGGAATTCCTGGGCCAGCGAGGTCTCCAGCTCGGCGATGCGCATGCTCGCCCGCGGGAGCTCGTCGCTGATGCTGACGATGGGCTCCAGGATCGAGACGAAGTCGTCCTGGAGGGAGCGGATGTCCTCCAGCCGGTCGACCATGGCGTCGATGCGCTGGCGCAGCATCTCGTCGCGCTTGCCGATCGCGTCGAGGGAGGAATGGGATCGGTCGGCCAGGGATGCGCGCTGGCCCGGCGCCTCGGCGGTCGTGCGCACCCGCGCCTGGGGCATCGCCGGCTCGGCCGCCGGCGGCAGCGGCTCGGGCGTGCCGTCCGGCGCGGAAAGCATGTTACGGAAAGACGACCACGCCATTAAACAAACTCTCCCGCGCCCTCAATCCGAGGAAATTAACTAATCTTAAACCTGTTAGACTGTCGAGTCGGTTTTTGCATTTTACTTCGTACTGCACAGGGTGAGACTAGAGCATCGTGCCGGTTCCGGTTCCCGGAACCATGGGCTCGGGCGCAATTGCATAGGGATCGCGGGCGGGCGAAGGCCTCCGGCGGGCGGACCGCGCCGCACGATCCGAAAGCCATCCGCCGGGACAGCCGCGGGCGCCTGCGGTTTCGGGAGAAGCTCCAAGGCGCACCACGTCGAGCCTTCCTGATCGCGCAGACCCGGCCCCGGATCGGCCTGTTAACGCGTCATTAACGATTTACCGGACGTTAATAAACCGGTCCATGGCTCGATAACTGAGAAACCGTGGATCGTGGCCGTCCTGTTCAACCGCCGCGCGACGGAACCTGTGTTCAGGGCCACGGGCCGTTCGATGAGGGGTAGGAGGGTGCGGTGACGGCGATAGTCTTGGCGGCGCTGGCCGCCGAACCCCAGCGCGAGGACCGGCGGCGCTACGCGCCCCAGCTCCTCCTGGCCCTGGGCTGGTTCGGCCTGTTCGCCTATTGCGCCACCTACCTGACCGAGGACATGCCGTTCCGGACTTCGGCGACGCCGGCCATCGGGGAACCGCTGCTGGATCAGCCGGAGGACCTGCCGCGTCGCGTGATCGCCTTCGCCCCGCCGGAACAGCCGGCCAGCGCACCGTCGACGCTCGCGGCCCCCGCGGCGGCACCGGCGACCGAACCGGCGGCCCCGGCCGTCACGGTGCAGCCCGCCGCGGCGCCGGCATCCCCCCGCCCGGCCCCGGCCGGCGCCGATTATGTCGGGACCTGGGGACCGGCCACCGAGGCCTGCAGCGCCCCGTCGCGCCGCCACGGCTACCTGCAGGCGACGATCACCCCCGAGCGCGCCAGGGCCGGCGACACCATCTGCAATTTCCGCGACGCGCACCGCACCGGCAACGCCTGGTCGATGGCGGCCGATTGCGCGGATCGCGACCGTCGCTGGTCCTCCCATGTCCGTCTCGTGGTCGACGGTGACCGCCTGACCTGGACGAGCGCCTGGGGCACCTCCGCCTATATCCGCTGCAACCGCCGCGCCGGCTGAGGGGCGGCCGGCCCCGCCGGGGGAGGCGCCGGCTCCCGTTTTGCGGGCTCGCGAAGTCACCCGCCGTTTCCGGATAGAGGCGATGGCCGGACCGTCGCGCGCCGCCAGTCAGGCTCGGATCAGGGGCCCGTCGTACCGCCAGCCTGCGCGGGTCCGCCGGATCGCTCTCAGCCGCCGCCGCCGTTACCGCCGGAGCCGCCGCTGCCCGTGGAGCCGACGCGCGACGGCTGATCTTCGTTGCCTGCGGCGGCCGAATCCGTCTCGATCCCGTCGGCGGCGCGGCCGGTGGGCGAGTATGTGAAGGCGTCCTGATCGCCGGTCGAATTGCTCTGACGCGTCACGATTCCGGGGGCCCCGGGCGGCACGATGACCTGGGTGCTGGTCGGCGTCTCGATGACCTGCGCGAAGGCAGGCGTCGCCAGGGCCGCGAGGGCCGCCGTGGCGAGGATGAATCGGGTCACGCAAATCTCCTGGTGCGTCGGACATGCCGGAAAGCTCCGGATGCCTCGACCAACCCGATCCCGGCACCTCGGATCCGCGGACGGTATGCAAGCGTGTACAGAACGTGCGCCTTCGCACGTGATTTACATATGGATACAACGTGTCCATCGGGGAATTATTGATTTACGTCTAATTTTACGCTCAATCCCCCTTGAAAGATCTTTCTCAACACAGGCCGGGGCCGCGGGTTGTTCCGGACGCGCGGCGAAGCTGAGCCATCCCGCCCTGGGACGGCCCCGCCGCGGTCCCCGATACGGCCGGCTAACCGGCGGGCGTCATGCTCCGGCCCGGGTCGCCCCGCGGGGTGGCTCATGCGGGTGAAGTCGGACGTCCGCCCTCCTCCGGGCGGGGCGGCCGCATGCGTCGAGGAGGCGCCCGATGTCGGATCCGAACGGACAGCAGCTCTCGGACGAGGAACTCGACCGGCTGGCACGCAAGCTGTTCGCGGAAGTCCGGGCCGAGAGTCCCGAGGCGAAGGCGGGACGCGCCCTGGAAACCGCCGGTGCGGTGGCCGGCGAGGTGATCCCCGGCCTCCCCGACTGGCTCCTGTCGGCGGGCGGCGACGCGGATGAGAGCGACGGCTGATCGGGGCGCGTCTCCTCAGGCGCCCGTCCGGCTAGCCACGAACCAGTCAAGACCCGCGCCGCCGAGCCGGCGCTCATCGGGCAGGACGGTGCGTCAACCGCCCGGACTGTGCAGGCCCCGCGCCGTGAGCACGGACCGGAGGGCCTTCGCGAGCCCGTCCGCGGTGAAGGGCTTGCGCAGAAAGCCCGCCCCCATCGGCATCGCGCCCTCCTCCGGCCACGCCAATCCGGACACGATCAGGATGGCACGCTCGGGCCAGCGCGCCGCCACGGCCTTGGCCAGGGTGAAGCCGCTCAGCGGCTCGCCCGGAAGGTCAACATCCGCCACCAGGGCGATGAGTTCGGGCCGGGCCGCCAGATGGGCCTGCGCCACCTCGACGGTGGCGGCCTCGGCAACCGCGAAGCCCGCATCGCGCAGGGAAGCGGCCGCCTCCATGAGCTGCACGGGGTCGTCCTCGACCAGCAGCACGGCGGGCTGCGGTGCAAACGCGTCCGCCATTGAGAATCTCCCTGCGACCGGTGCCGCATCAACGCGGCCGGGCCCGATTGGCCCACGCGCGTCCGGTCACGTTGCCGTGGCGGTCCGGCGGACACGGCGCGCCCGAGCCGGGTACGCCGTGTCCGCCCGCGCCGGTCAGGCGGCGTCCGGCATGCGGTCGAGGAGCTTGTCCAGGGTGATCGGGTAGTCCCGGACGCGGATGCCGGTGGCGTTGTAGACCGCGTTCGCCACCGCGGCGGCGATCCCCGAGATGCCGAGTTCACCCACGCCCTTCGCCTTCATGGGCGAGGACATCGGATCGACCTCGTCGAGGAAGATAACCTCCTGGTGCGGGATGTCCGCGTGGACCGGCACCTCGTAGCCGGCGAGATCGTGGTTGGCGAAGAAGCCGCGCTTGGCGTCGACCGCCAGCTCCTCCATCAGGGCCGCGCCCGTGCCCATGACCATCCCGCCGATCACCTGGCTGCGGGCCGATTTCGGGTTGAGGATCCGCCCGGCCGCGCAGACCGCCAGCATCCGCCGGACCCGGACCTCCGCGGTATAGAGGTCCACGCCGACCTCGACGAAATGGGCGCCGAAGGTCGATTGCTGCTGCACCTTGGAGATGTCGCCGAACTCGATCGTATCCTCGGCCACCAGCTCGCCGCCGGCGGCGGCCTCGGCGAGGGGGATCGCTCGGTTGCCCGACCGGACCTCGCCGTCCTCGAACACCGCGTCGGTGGCGTTGAACCCGAGCTTCTGCGCCACCGCCTCCCGGAGCTTCACGCAGGCCGCGTAGACGCCGGCGGTGGACGAGTTGGCGCCGAACTGCCCGCCCGAGCCGGAGGAGGTCGGGAAGTCCGAATCGCCCAGCCGCGCCACCACCCGGTCGAGGGGCACGCCCATCATCTCGGCGGCGGTCTGGGCGATGATCGTGTAGCTGCCGGTGCCGACATCGGTCATGTCGGTCTCGACCGTGACGGTGCCGCTGGCATCGAGGCGCACCCGGGCGCCCGACTTCATCACCATGTTGTTGCGGAATGCCGCCGCCATGCCGATGCCGACGAGCCACTGCCCGTCCCGCACCTGCCCGGGCTTCGGATTGCGCTTGCCCCAGCCGAACCGCTCCGCGCCGAGCTTGAGACAGCCGACGAGGTCGCGGTGCGAGAAGCGGCGGTCCGGCTGGTTCGGATCGACCTGGGTGTCGTTGCGGATGCGGAACTCCACAGGATCGAGGCCGAGTTTTTCCGCCATCTCGTCCATGGCGATTTCGAGCACCGCTAGGCCCGGGGCCTCGCCGGGGGCCCGCATGGCGTTGCCCTCGGGCAAATCGAGATGGGCGAGCTTCATGGCGGTCAGGCGGTTCGCCCCCGCGTAGAGGAGCTTGGTCTGGTTCACCGCCGTCTCGGGGTCGCCGTCGGGCAGGTTGCCCGAAATGCTCTCGTGGGCGATGGCCGTGATGGTGCCGTCCTGCGTGGCGCCGATCCGCACGCGCTGGATCGTGGCCGGCCGGTGGGTGGTGTTGTTGGCGATCAGGGGCCGCGTCAGCGCCACCTTCACGGGCCGCCCCGCCGCCTTGGAGGCGAGGGCCGCCAGCACCGCGTCGGCGCGCACGAACAGCTTGCCGCCGAAGCCGCCGCCGACATAGGGCGCATCGAGCCGGACCTTCGCCTTGGGCAGATCCAGCATCTTGGCGATGCTGCCATGGCCCCAGCCGATCATCTGGTTGGCGGTCCAGAGCGTGACCCGGTCGCCGTCCCAGGCCGCCAAGGTGGCGTGGGGCTCCATCATGGCGTGGCTCTCGTCGGCGGTCGTGTAGGCCGCGTCGAGGGTCACGGGGGCCTGCGCGAAGGCGCCCTCGAAATCCCCGACCCGCTCCTCGCCGTCGCCGCCGCTGCCCTCGCCGCTCTCGGCCGGGACCGGCTCGGCCCCCGCCGCCTCGGCGGCGAGGTCGAACTTGCCCGCCTCGGGGGCGTACTCGACCTGGACCAGGAAGGACGCCGCCCGGGCCTGCTCGAAAGTCTCGGCCACCACCACGGCGATCGCCTGGTGGTAGTGCTGGATCACGTCGCCGCCGAACAGGTAGGCGACGTTCATGACGCCGCGCTCGACCCGGGGCGTGTCGAGGGTGGTGACGATCGCGATCACGCCGGGGGCCTGCCGGGCCGAAGCGGTGTCGATGCGGCGCACGCGGCCCTTGGCGATGCCGGCGCCGAGCACGTAGCCGTAGGCGGCGTCGGGCGCGACGTCGTTGCGTTCGTAGGCGTAGGGGGCGGTGCCGGTGGTCTTGTACTTGCCGTCGATGCGGTCGGTGGGCTGGCCCACGACCTTGAGCCGGTCGATGGGGTTCTGGCCGGCGGGGGTGTCGAATTTCATGGCTCAGGCCCTCGCTTGGTTGAGCGCGGCGCCGAGGGTTCGCTCGGCGAGCTTCAGCTTGTAGGCGTTCTCGTGGGTGGGCCCGGCCTCGGCGAAGACCCGGTCGGTCACGGCCTTGGCGCCCTTGGGCAGATCGGCCTCGGCCGCCTCGACCCGCCAGGGCTTGGGGGCGACGCCGCCGAAGGCGACGTGGCCGCTGCCGTCCTTGCGCAGGATCGCCGCCACCGAGACCAGGGCATAGGCGTAGGAGGCCCGGTCGCGGACCTTGCGGTAGATATGCGTGCCCGCCACCGGCTCGGGCAGCGTCACCGCGGTGATCAGCTCGCCGGGCTTCAGGGTCGTGTCGCGCTGGGGTTCGTCGCCGGGCAGGCGGTGGAACTCGGCGATCGGGATTTTTCGCGCGGTGCCCTCGGCATCGATGGTCTCGACCGTGGCGTCGAGCACGCGCATGGCCACCGCCATGTCGCCGGGATGCGTGGCGATGCAGGCCGCGCTCCCGCCGATCACCGCGAGCTGGCGGCTCACGCCGTCGAGCGCCGAGCAGCCGGAGCCCGGCTGGCGTTTGTTGCAGGCCTGGGCGGTGTCGTAGAAATACGGGCACCGCGTGCGCTGGAGCAGGTTGCCGGCGGTGGTCGCCTTGTTGCGCAGCTGCCCCGAGGCGCCGGCGAGCAGCGCCCGGGCGAGCACCCCGTAATCCCGGCGCACCCGCGGATGGGCGGCGAGGTCGGTGTTGCGCACCAGGGCGCCGACGCGCAGGCCGCCCTCCGCGGTCGGCTCGACCGTGTCGAGGCCGAGCCCGTTCACGTCGACGAGGTGGCGCGGGGTCTCGATCTGCAGCTTCATCAGGTCGAGGAGATTCGTGCCCCCGGCGATGAACTTGGCCTCCGGCGTGCCGGCGACGGCGGCGGCCGCCGCGGCGGGGGAGTCTGGGCGCTCGTAGGTGAAGGACTTCATGCCGACCTCCCGGCAACCTCGGTCATTGCCTCGACGATATTGGAATAGGCGCCGCAGCGGCAGATGTTGCCGCTCATGCGCTCGCGGATCTCGGCCTCGGTGACCGTGGGCGCGGCCTCGAGGTCGGCGGTCACGTGGCTCGGGATGCCGGCCCGGATCTCGTCGAGGACGGCCACCCCCGAGCAGATCTGGCCCGGGGTGCAGTAGCCGCACTGGTAGCCGTCGTGCTTCACGAAGGCGGCCTGCATCGGGTGCAGGGCGTCGGGCTGCCCGAGACCCTCGATCGTGGTGATCTCGGCGCCCTGGTGCATGACCGCCAGGGTCAGGCACGCGTTGATGCGCCGCCCGTCCACGATCATCGTGCAGGCGCCGCACTGGCCGTGGTCGCAGCCCTTCTTGGAGCCGGTCAGGTGCAGATGCTCGCGCGCCGCGTCGAGCAGGCTGGTGCGGGTGTCGAGTTCGAGGTCCCGGCGCTGGCCGTTCACCGTGAAGGTGACCTTGGCCAGGACCGGCGCGTCGGTCGGTGCAGGTGTCCGTGCGGACGTGTCCGCGGCCCAGGCGCCGGCGCCCTCGGGCGCGGCGGCGGTAGCTCCCAGCATCAAGTCTCTCCGGTTCAGATCGCGATGGCGCGGGCGGCGCAACTCCCGCACCCGCGCGCACGGCGGGATGCGCGGGGAAACCCCCGACACCCTGGATTTGCTCCAAGGTAGGGGATACAGGCGCCGCGATCAGGGGTCAGGGTCCGCCTGGGCCCATCCGTCGCGCCCATGATGCGCTAGGCGCAGGGCGGCGCCGGGATGCGCGGCGGCCAAACGAAAGGGGCCGGCCCGAAGGCCGGCCCCGAGGGCGGGATCGCCGGGGAGCGGTTACTCGGCCGCCGTCATCTCGGGGGTGTAGTGGCCGCACCAATCGGCAGAGGCGACCACCGGCCACAGGCCCTTCGACTCGGGCGCGGGCTGGCTGACGGGCGGGTTGAAGCGGCACAGGCCGGCATCGTTCTGGGCGACGCCCCCGTTGCCCTTGTGCTCGTCGAAGAAACGGCAGGTCTCACACTTCGCGTTCATGATCAGACTCCCGTGAGGCCGGCGGCCTGGGGCCGCCCGGTCCGGCATTCCGAGGACCGCTCTAAATTTAGAAACGATCCAATCTGATCAACCAACGGCGGAACGCACCGCCGGTTCCCCGGAGGCCGGTCAGAACGGGCGGTGGACGGCGTGCCGGGGCGGGAGCGGGCGGGCGGCCGATCAGGCGCGGCCGTCGCAGGGCTCCGCGGCGAAGCCCGCGAGGAGTTGCTGGAGTTCGTCCTCCTGGACGAGGCGGGCCGCGTCCTCCGGGGCGAACCAGCGCAGGGTCCGCTGGTCCTGCTCCGGCCAGCGCGCGTGCTGGGCCTCCACCCGCAGCGGGTAGACGCGCACCTTGCAGGGCAGCGCGCGGCCGTCGGCGAGGCGCTTCTCGTAGCGATACCAGCCGACCGGATCCGCCGCGATCTGCCCGATCAGGCCGGCCTCTTCGAACGCCTCCCGCTCGGCGGCCCGATGCGCCTTGCGGCCGGACATCGGCCAGCCCTTGGGGATGATCCAGCGTCCGGTATCCCGCGAGGTGATCAGCAGCACTTCGATCTGACCGTCCGGACCGACACGGAACGGCAATGCCGCAACCTGCTTGAGCGGTTTGGCCCGCGCCTTCCGGAGCAGCCTTCTCAGACCGGACTGTTTCGATGCCGTCTTCAGCGCGGACCTCAAGGATATGAACGCGTGGATTTGCTGACGCCGATTGTGCATTCTATCGACGTTTGGCATGTTTACATAGATAAAGATTTTGGCTTTACATCTATGTCCGGTCGTTAGGGAGCCATGTCCGTAACGCCGAGCGCGAAGCCAGGAGCGCCCCTTGCCGTGCGGCGGTTTGTCCGCGAAAGCTCTCGCCCCCAACGACACCGAGTCACGGCATGGCTGTCGAGATCGAGCGCAAATTCATCGCGAGTCCGGCCGTCCTGCCGCTCTGCGAGTCGGGAACGCCGTTCGTTCAGGGCTATCTCTTCACCGACGCCGCCAACACCATCCGCATCCGCAAAGCGGGCGAGCGCATGCTGGTCACGTGGAAGAGCCCGCGGCGGGGCGCCTGCCGCGAAGAGGTCGAGTTCGCCATCGCGCCGACGGACGGCGCGACGCTGCTGGCCCGCGTGCCGGCCGACCGGCGCCTGGAGAAGACCCGCTTCCGGGTCGAGCATGCCGGGGCCACCTGGGACGTCGACGTCTTCGGCGGCGCGCTCTCGGGTCTGATCCTGGCGGAGATCGAACTCGAACGCGAGGACCAGCCCGTGGTGCTGCCGCCCTGGGTCGAGCGGGAGGTCACGGGCGACGCACGCTACCGCAACTCGCGCCTGGCCGGGGGCACGATGCCGGACCGGCCGGCCGCCGAGTCTCGAGTGATCGAGTCTCCGACAATCGAGTCTCCGGCGAGCGAAGAACCCGGCGGCCCCGTTCCGACGGGATGCCGCGGGGCCTGATCACCGGCGATCCGACGGCGTCCGCTCAGCGGGCGTAGGGCGGGAGACGGCGCTTCCAGCGCTCGCCGAGCCTGAGCTCCTTCGTCCGGCGCCAGGGCGCGGGACGCGGCATCAGCTCTTGAGCGGGTCCGGCCGGATCCGTGAGTCCGGGCAGCGCGGCGATCGGATCGAGCCGGATGGCGGCCGGGCGAGCCTCCGGGACCGGCTGCGCCGCGGGGATCTCCCGGGCGGGCTGCGCCAGCGCAGGGGCCTGTTCGCGCCGGGGCCGGCGCGGGCGGGGCGTCGGCTCGACTTCGATCTGCGGTTCGGCCGTGTTCTCGAACATGGGGACGAGGCTCGGCAGGACGCGGCGGGCCGGTGCCTCCGGCTCCTTCGGCTCCGGCCGCGGGGCCGGCGCCGCCTCGAAGGGCGGCCGCACCGGCTTCGTCTCGGCCTGGACCAGTTCCTGCCACAGAACCTTGGCCGGCCGCGTCTGCGGATCGGCGTCGGTCGGTGCTGTGCGCTGGGTCCGGGCGTGCTTGACTTCGACCATAAATGGCCGCGCGCTACGGCGCTTCATGTATAACGATCCTTGGAAGCATTCGAGCCGCGACGTCGGCGGCACGAACACACTTAGGTTAAGCCTGATCTCGGGAGATGTCCAGAAAGACGAATCCGTATCCGTTGGATTTCTTTGTTCGGACAACGAGAGCGGCGGCGGTGGACCGCCGCGCGTCCGGATCGATCAGGCGGCGCGCATCGCCGCCGAATCCGCCCGGGCCTGCACCGGCCCGGGGAGACCGGCGGCGAACAGGGATTGATAGAGCGCCGCCGGCGACCGGGCCCGGCCGCTCCCGTCGGTGATCGTCACCTCGGCCATGCCGGCCGCGATCAGACTCATGCCCTGGTCGAGGGCGTTGAGGACGGAGGCGTGCTGATAGGCGAACCGGCGCGCGGCGAGGCGTGCGGAGACCGTGAAATTCATGGCGCTGCGTGATCCTGGGAACCCCGTCCGGTCACCGGACCGGATGGCAGCGGCGATTTGCCGGCCGGGATCGCGTCCGAGGGACGTCCAGACCGTCGGGCTCGACCGCTCCGACCCCGTGAGCGCAAATAAAGTCTTTCTGTTGACAAAACATTGTCCTAACCGCCAACGGCGCGCGAAAGTCGATCTTATCGGGACCAATAAAGTGTTTGTGTTCTTCCGACCGGCCGCACGGGGCACGGGCCGCGGCGGAGGGAGTCGTCCCGATGCGACACCGTGTACCGTGGGGCGCGTCCCCTGGCCCGGTGCGTGCTACGATCCGGCGGACCTCACCGGGGCGGACAGGCGGGCATGCACAACAGACGATCCTTCATGGCCCTGTCGGGCGCGGCGCTGGCCGCCCCGGCGCTGGCGCAGGGCACGGCCGCGCGGGTGCTCAAGTTCATCCCGCAGGCCGATCTGACGGTGCTCGATCCGATCTGGACCACCGCCTACGTGACCCGGAACCACGGGCTCGCGGTGTTCGACACGCTCTACGGCACGGATGCCGCCTACGCGGCCCAGCCGCAGATGGTCGCCGGCCACACGGTCGAGACCGACGGCCGGCTCTGGCGCCTGACGCTGCGGCCCGGGCTGATCTTCCACGACGGCACCCCCGTGCTCGCCCGGGACTGCGTGGCCAGCATCGCCCGCTGGGGCAAGCGCGACGCCATGGGCCAGACGCTCATGGCCTATACGGACGAACTCTCGGCCCCCGACGACCGGACGATCCAGTTCCGGCTCAAGAAGCCCTTCGCGCTGCTGCCGGACGCGCTCGGCAAGATCGGCTCCTCGATCTGCGCCATCATGCCGGAGCGCCTCGCAAGGACCGACCCGTTCACCCAGGTGACCGAGATGGTCGGCAGCGGCCCGTTCCGCTTCAAGGCCGACGAGCGGGTGGTCGGCGCCCGGGTCGTCTACGAGCGCTTCGACAAATACGTCCCCCGTGAGGGCGGCACGCCGCAATGGACCTCCGGTCCCAAGCGCGCCTTCGTCGACCGGGTCGAGTGGCAGGTCATCCCCGACCAGGCCACCGCCGCCTCGGCCATGCAGACCGGCGAGATGGACTGGTGGGAGCAGCCGCCGGCCGATCTCGTGCCCACCCTCGGGAGCCTGACGACGCGCATCATCGATCCGACCGGCCTGATCGGCTGCCTGCGGATGAACCAGCTCCAGCCGCCCTTCGACAATCCGGCGATCCGGCAGGTGCTGCTGAAGGTGCTCGACCAGACCGACTTCATGCAGGCGGTGACCGGCACCGACCCCAAGCTGATCCACGTGCCGACCGGCTTCTTCTGCCCCCGGCTGCCGATGGCGAGCGAGGTCGGCCTCGACGCGCTGACGCGCCCGCGCGACGACGCGGCCGCCAAGGCGGCGCTGGCGGCGGCCGGCTACAAGGGCGAGAAGGTGGTGCTGATGGGCGCCTCCGACTTCCCGAGCCTGAAGGCGCTCGCCGACGTGGCGGACGACATGCTCACCCGGGCCGGCTTCAACGTCGACTACCAGATCATGGATTGGGGCTCGGTGGTGCAGCGGCGCGCCAAGAGGGACCCGGTCGCCCAGGGGGGCTGGAGCGCCTTCTGCACCTTCTGGGCGGGGCTCGACCAGGCCAACCCGGCGGTGAGCGCCTTTTTGCGCGGCACCGGCGCGAGCGCCGCGATCGGCTGGCCGACCAGCGCGACGATCGAGGCGCTGCGGGACCGGTGGCTCGACGCCCCCGACACCGCCGCGCGCAAGGCCCTCGCCGACGACCTGCAGCGTCAGGCCTTCGCCGACCTGCCCTACCTGCCGCTCGGGCAGTACTTCAACCAGACCTCGTACAAGCCGTCGCTGACCGGGGTGCTCGACGGCGTGCCGGTGTTCTGGAACGTGAAGATGGGCTGAGGTGGGACGGCCCGGGCGTCCACCCGGGATCGGACGATCCCGGTGGCGAGGGGCCCGTGACGTCTTACGGGCGCAGGGGGAGCCCTATAGGCGCTCAGGCTAGCCTTGAAACGGCTCGGAAACGCCGCGCGCGCGATGACGGGGCGGGTCTCGGGTCGGGGGCGGACAGGTCGAGCGCCGAACACCGTGAGAGGGCTGGGCATGCCGCCCTCTGGACACCCACGATCGCGCGTCGATGGGTAACGGTATCCGCGTGGGGACCCGATAAGCGGCGCGCGCGTCGTCGACGGTGATGTCGGCGCTCGAAGACGCCGCATCGGACCGGAAGCGTCTCACGGGACTCCCGCCGCGCGCTTCCCAGCCACACCGGGACCGGGTTAAGCAGGACCGGCACAGGTCACCGCCAGAGCTGACCGGCCCGCGAGGAAGCCCCAGACGGGCCCGCCGTTCCCGCCGTCTCCGCGGTGGTGGTGGGCACCCTCCGAGCCTGCGCGGGCCCGGCCGTGATCTGGATCGGTCCGGACCCACCACGCGCGACGAGGACAGGCCCCATGACCGGCCCCATCACAGGCTCCCTGGACGAGACCGCCCTGGAACGCGCGGCGATGCGCCGGATCGGCTGGCGGCTCGTGCCGTTCCTGATCCTCGCCTACTTCGTCTCCTTCCTGGACCGGGTGAATGTCGGCTTCGCGGCGATCCAGATGAACCACGCGGTCGGCCTGACGGCCACGGTGTTCGGCTGGGGCGCCGGGATCTTCTTCCTCGGCTATTTCCTGATGGAGATCCCCAGCAACCTGATGCTGGAGCGCTTCGGGGCGCGGCTCTGGATCGCCCGAATCATGGCGACCTGGGGGGTGATCTCCGCCGCCATGGCCCTGGTGCAGGGCCCGTGGTCCTTCGTCGGCCTGCGCTTCCTGCTCGGCGTGGCCGAGGCCGGGTTCTTCCCCGGCGTGATCCTCTACCTGACCTACTGGTTCCCCTCCGCCTATCGGGCGCGGATCATCGGGATCTTCATGATCTCGATCCCGATCTCGTCGTTCCTCGGCTCGCCGATCTCCGGGGCGCTGCTCAACGTGAACGGTCTGGGTCTCGCCGGCTGGCAGTGGCTGTTCATCCTCGAAGGCGTTCCGGCGTTGCTGATGGCCGTCGCGGTCCTGCGGCTGCTGCCGGACGGGCCGCGGGACGCGGCCTGGCTCCCGGCCGAGGAGCGCGACTGGCTGGAGCGGCGGCTCCAGGCCGAGGCGGCGCGCAACACCCGGGACGGACAGGCGGCGAAGCCGCCGCTCCGGGAGGTGCTCCGCGACCGGCGGCTCGCCCTGTTCGCGGCGATCTATTTCGGATCGACGGCGAGCAGCTACGGGCTGTCGTTCTGGACGCCGCAGATCGTGAAGAGCTTCGGCCTCGGCAATGTCGAGACCGGCCTCCTGAACAGCATCCCGTACGGCTTCGCCTCGGTGGCCATGATCCTCTGGGGCCGCCACAGCGACAAGACCGCCGAGCGGCGCTGGCACCTCGCCCTGTCATTCCTGATCCTGGCGCTGGGGCTCGCGGGCGGCACTTTCCTCACGGGGCTCGGCCCGGTGGTGGCGGCGCTGACCGTGGCGGCGGTCGGCGTCTACATGCTCAAGGGTCCGTTCTGGGCATTGGCCACGGAGCAGATGCCGCCCGCCACGGCGGCGGCGAGCATCGCGGCGATCAACGCGGTCGGCAATCTCGGCGGTTTCCTCGGCCCCTACCTGATCGGCGCGATCAAGGACGGGACCGGCAGCTTCACCCTGAGCCTCCTGCCCCTGGTGGTGTTCGCCCTGCTCTCCGCCGGCCTGTCGCTGGTGCCCGGCCGTACCGCCCGGCCGGAGGAGCCCGGCCTGCGGCGCCCGTCGGCCGCCTGACTGGTCGCGCCGGGCCGCAACCGGACAGGATCCGGCCGGATCGCGCCCTCGCCCCTCTGCGGGGGAGGACAGCCGCGGTGTCTCCGACGTGACGTCTCGAATGTAAGGCTTGAATCCGGAGGCCCAATAGCAGCGCGGCCGCCCCCTCTCGGGAACGGCCGCGCTGACGGTCACGTCGATCGGGGGCCCGACGGGGCGGAGGAGATCCGCCCCGTCGGACCGTCCGGATGCCCTTAGTACGAGCCGAACTTGTAGTTCAGGCCGGCGCGGACGACGGCGAACTCGTCGGAGCGGCGGCCGATGCCGCTGCTGTAGACGGCGGGAAAGTTGCTGGCGGCGTTGATGACGAACGCACCCTGGTTGCGGGTGTTGCGGTCGAGGTTGACGTACAGGCCTTCGACCTTGAGCGTCACGGCCGAGGAGCGGAAGAAGTTCAGGAACGACTCGGTGGGGAGCGCGAATTCGACGCCGCCGCCGACCGCGTAGCCGGTGCGGAAGCTGTCGTTGCCGGCGTAGCCGCCGAAGGAGCGGTCGGCGCTGCCCGAGCCGTAGGCGAAGCCGCCGGTGCCGTACACGAGGGTGCGGTCGAAGGCGTAGCCGAGGCGGCCGCGCACGGTGCCGAAGTAGTCGAGGCTCGACAAGCCGCGCGGGTCGGTGACGTAGTAGCCGGGGGCGAGGGCGCCGTTGATGAAGGCGTTGTTCCGGCTGCGGCCGAAGTCGAGGTACTGGGCATCGGCCTCGATGCCGACGACCACTCCCGAGCCCGGGGTGAACTGGTAGTTGTAGCCGATCTGGGCGCCGCCGGAGAAGCAGTCCTGGTTGCGGTTGCCGAAGGTGGCGCTGGGGCCGGCGGCGCCGTAGGTGGCCGGGACGCCGAAGGTGGAGTTGTTGTTGCTGCGGCTGCTGGCATCGAACGCGTAGCCGGCGTTGATACTGATGTAGGCGCTCGTCGAGGTGAGCTCCGGCAC
>NZ_JAKSYC010000037.1 GCF_022829585.1 Methylobacterium sp. J-026 | reverse complement strand
TGGACATCGACCGCATGTCGTCCTTCGCGGCTTTCTCAGCAGCCGCCTTCACTTCAGGCGGCAACCGGAGCGACACCGGCAGGGACTTGGGTGTGTCGACAGGTGGGCGGCCCATGGCGTCCATTAAATGTAGTTGACACGTAATCCAACTACATTTAATCACAAAAGCAGGCCGAGCGGAAGCGGTAACTTCCTCCCGGCCCTGACCATCCACGCACTGGAGCTACGTCAATGGCTACTCACGCCCATAGCACACGCACGCCCTTATTACCCGCTGCTGGCGCTCACGCGCCCTTATTATCAGCGGGGTCCGGTCAGACGCCGGGCCCCTCGATTGTCGCTTCTGGTGGCCCTGTCACGCGAGCTGCATTGGCGATGCGCGCAGCAAGCCTGCGCGAGCGCTTGGAAGCCCGCAGGAGCCGCAATCCCTCTGATCCGCACGTCACGCTTCGGGATCGTCTGATCGCCGCGCACGCTGCCGCCATGGCCGTGCGACCTGTCTTTGAGGATGAGCATCCCGACAACCCCGCCTACAAGGCCGCGCTTATCGTAGACAACGCCATGTGGGCGCTGATTGCCGAAGTGCTGGCCCTGCCGGCTCCCAGCACGCTGGAGGGCTTGGGCGTGATCGGCCTCGCGCTGGCCCTTCAGGTCGAGGGCGCGCTGGCAGGTAAGCCCTGGGAAAATGAGGACAAAATCGCCGCGGCCGCCCGCGCCATCCTAGCCGTGACCGGCACGGCCCTCCCGTCGGCTTTTACTGGCTTCGGTAACGAAGCGGCTTGAGGGCTATTGATGGCAACCACGCCCGCCCCTCTGCATCGGGGGCGATGCTTAGGGCGAGCGTGGAGGTCGAGAGGAGACCCGACGCAGCAGCCAAGCAAAAACCGTGCATCCACGCCCGCCCGCTGCTTCCGAGAAAGTTGCCGCGGGGCGGGCGTGGAGGTCGGCAAGGCGCCCAACGCCGCCGACGCGGCGTCGAAAGCAAAGAGCGTGCGACACTCGGGGTATGCGGCTATGGATCCGATCAGACAGGAACGGCTAGTGGCTCGGTGCAATCCAGCTCAGGACCGTCGCGCAGCGCTCGGCCTGAGCCCGTGTCAGGCCGGACGCGACGGCCGCCCCGTTCCGATAGACGCCGAACGAACCGTCGCCCGCCACGCGGATCTTAATCGAGGCCATCGTTACGCACTCCACACCCGCCCAGGCGGCGCCGGAGGGTAGCGAATGGGGGACCTCGAAGTTGCTGGCTTCCGGGGTTGTCGACAGGTGAATCTGTCGGACACCGCAGCCTAGGAACGCAGCTCGTGCGGACAAAAGGACGCGAAATCGTGTGCATCGGCTGTTACCCGATGCGTTACCCAGAGGCTTTTTGGAGAGCCCGAAATCCGAGCTAAGTGTATGGTGCTGCGAGACAGGATTGAACTGTCGACCTCTTCATTACCAATGAAGTGCTCTACCACTGAGCTACCGC
The DNA here is from genome assembly GCF_022829585.1 of Methylobacterium sp. J-026. GTDB lineage: Bacteria > Pseudomonadota > Alphaproteobacteria > Rhizobiales > Beijerinckiaceae > Methylobacterium. The sequence continues at coordinate 27,859 of NZ_JAKSYC010000037.1, read as the reverse complement.
AGCAGGTGACCGGAGCGCCCCGCGGGGGGCGTGTCCGTCCGGCCGAATGGGGCCATAACGGATCGCCGCCGCGTTGGCAACGCCGCACGTTCCATCCGGACGTTTTACGTGCGGCAGGCGGCGCGAATGAGGGCGGCGAGACCCGGCTCGGACACCGCCTCGGCCGCGTCCCTGGGCGAGAACCAGCGCAACTCGCGCTGGTTCTCCTCGGGGAAGTGCTTGAGCTGCTTGCGCACCTCCAGCGGAAAGACCTTCACCTGACACAGGACGGGTTCGAGGTTCTTCAGGCGCTTCTGGTAGAGATAATGGCCGATCGGCCGCTTGCCGACCGCCCCGCGCAGCCCGGCCTCCTCGTAGGCCTCCCGGGCCGCGGCCTCGAACGGTTTGCGGCCCTTCATCGGCCAGCCCTTGGGGATCACCCAGCGCCGGCTTTCCCGGGACGTCACCAGCAGGATCTTGGGCTTGCCGTCCCGCCCCTGCCGGAACGGCAGGGCGCCGACCTGCCGCCGCGGCTCGCCGTCATCGTCGAGGACCGTCACGGCCGCACCGCGCGACACGAAACGACTCGGGGATCCGGCCGGGCCGGCGGCGTGTCCGAAGCGGGCGGGGGGAGGCGGATGATCGGGTCCTCGAGTCGGCGGCGGCGCGGTGCACAGCCGGGATCACAGTCTCGCGACGGACAGCGCTAGAGGGATGTCTACGGCCCTTATACAACACCTGTACCACCGGCCGTATCCCGGAGCGCCCGCGCAACCGCGACGAAGCCGGTCATCCGGTCCGGAGCACCGCGCGATCGGCGGAACCGGAGGCCGGCAATGCGACCGCCGCCATCCCGGCCGAGACCGGATCCGTCCCGGCGGTCCTCGGCGCGCCCGTCGTCGGCGCAGCGACGGCGGGGTTCGGTCCCGGCGCGCTCTTTTCGATCGGGACCGGACCGGGTCCGCTCGGTCCGGCCGGGACCAGGACGGGCGCGGCCGGTTCCGATTCCGGCTCGACCGCAGCCGGGGCGGCCAGCGTGTTCGGCGGTTCCCGCCACGCGAAGGCGTCGAGCCGGCCGCTGACCGGCGATACCGGAGCCCAGGTCTCGGAGGCGATCCCGTCGGCGATCCAGACGCGGTCGCGGGGGGCCCGAGCGGCCCGGGCGAGCCACTCGCGGGCCTGGCCCGAGGCGGCGCCGTGCTCGGCCTCCTCGATCGCCGCCATCATCAGGCAGGCGCGGACGGTCGGGCGCTCGGCGAGCAAGGGCTTCACGGCCTCCCGGGCGCGCTTGTAGTCCCGCGCGTCGAGGGCGGCCTGACCCAGGGCGAGACGGGCCTCCGGATCCCAGACGGACAGCTTCGCCAGGACCTCGGCGCGGGCGAGGCGGTCCCGGACGGAGTCGCCCGGGCGCAGGCCGAGATAAACCTTGGCCAGATCGGGATGGGGGTTGGCCTTCCAGGCCGCCTCGACGATGCGCGCGGCCTTCCGGAGGTCGCCGCGACGGGCCAGCAGCCGCCCGGCGATGCAGGCCGCCGGAACCAGATCGGGCGCCAGCTTGATGGCGTGCAGGGCGCGCTCGGCGGCGAGTTCGGGCTCGCCGGCCTCGCGCTCGCCCGCGATCGCCGTCAGGAGGACGGCCCGCTGGCGCCGGGCGCCGGCCTTGTCGATCAGCCCGAGCGAGGAGCGCCGCTCGATGGTCTCCAGGGCGGAGACCCAGTCCCCGTCGGCGCTCTGCGCCTCGAGCAGGGCCTCGTTGGCCCAGGTGACGCTCGGGGCGAGGCGGGCGGCCTCCGCCGCGTAGGCGCGGGCGGCGGTCTCGTCCTCCCGGCGGCGGGCCTCCACGAACAGGCCGCGCAGGCCCAGCACCCGGGTCTCCGGATCGTCAACCATGCGCTGGAAGGCACTCTCGGCGGCATCCCGGTCGCCGGAGATCTGCGCCGCCTGCGCCTTGAGCAGGAGGGTCAGCGGCTCGGTGCCGAGGAGCCGCTCGGCATCGCCCGCGAACCGGCGGGCCGCCAGGGGGTCGCCCGAGCCCACCGCCACCATGCCCCGGGACAGGGCCGAGAGGCCCTTGGCCCGGCGCCGCTCGGCGGAGCCGCGGACCAGGTATTCGGGCAGGCCGATGACGCCGCGCACGATCGCCCAGAGCAGCCCCAGGACGACGGCCGCGACGATCACGCCGACGAGGGCGAGCGCGAGGCTGGTGCCGATCTGGTACCCGTCCCACACGATGGTGACGGTGCCGGGCCTGTCGGCGATCCAGACCGCCCCGAAGGCGGCGAGTGCGAGCAGGGCCAGGAAGGCGAGGGCGCGCCACATGGGATCAGTGTCTCCTGTCGACGGCCGCGCGGCGACGGTCGCTGTGTGCGGGAGGGGCGGAGCGCCTGCACGCCCGCCCGGAGAGGTTGCGGCCGCGCAGGGCGCGGATCGCGGCGATCACCGACCTAGCGGCCGGGGGACGCGGCGGGGGCGGCTTCGGGGGCGGACGCGGTGCCGGTCGGGAGGGCCTTGAAGGCAGTTCCGAGCAGCGTCCGCGCGGCCTCCTCGGCCTCGGCCCGCGCCTTGAGCTTGGCGCCGAAATCGCCGGCCTCGTCCCGCGCCTCGGGCGGCAACGCCGCGAAGGCCGTGGCGGCGGCGGGCAGGTCGCCTTGATCCAAGGCCGCCTGGACCTTGCCCTCGGGCTGATCGGCGGCCTCTGGGGCCGGGGCATCGGCCTTGCGCACCTGCACGAGGCCGTCGGCCATGCTCAGGAGCTTGGCGCGGAAGTCGCCGGTCCCGGCGGCGGTCTTGACCCGCTGCGCCCGCCGCTTCGCGGCGATCCGCTCGGCGATGGGCCGGAACGCGTCGGCGAGTTGAGCCGCCGTGGGGGCGCCCGCCTCCGCGAAGGGCGCGAGCGCCTTGGCCTGCGCCTCGGTAGCCGGATCGAGCTTGCGCAGGGTCGCGAGAGGCTCCGCATACGAAGACCCGGATTCCAGGGCCGCGGCCACGCGGTCGGCGACGACCACCCGCAGGGCCGCCTGGACGGTGGCCGCCTCCGCGCGCTGCGCCACACTCTTGTCCAGGGCAGCGATCTTGTCGGCCTGCTCCTGAAGGCGCCGGTCGACCGCCTTCGTGGCCTCCGCGGCCTGGGTCTGCCCCGCCTCGGCGGCGGTGCGGCTCGCCTGGGTGGCCGCCTGGACCGCCTCCGTGGCGGCCTTCACCCGCGCGTCGAGCGCCTGCTGGAGCGTGTCGAGGCGCTGGCCGAGAACCGCATCGGCATCGGCGTTCGCCTTGGTCCTCTGCTCCACCTCACCCTGAAGCGCGGCGATCTTTTTGGACGCCTCCTCGCCTGCGCCCGGCTTGGCGCCGTTCGCCTCCAACGCCTTCAGGCGCGCATCGAGATCCGTGAACTGCTTTCCGTTGTCCTGGACCGCGTTGAGCTTGGACTCCGCCGGCTGGTCCCGACCAGGCTCCTCCTGGAGGGCGGCCACGCGCTGATCGAGGCTGTCGAGCCGCGCCGCCAGATCGGCGGGCACGGCCGGCGCCTGTGCGGCGACGGATCCGTCCGCCGCGGCCGCCGCCGGTGCGCTGGCGGCCTTGTCCAGGGCCTGCTTGGCGGACGATTCGGCGGTGGCGACCCGCTTGTCGAGGGCAGCCAGGGCGTCCCGGGGCGCGAGCCCGTCGAGGCGGGTGCCGAGGGCGGCGATCTGACCCGAGAGCTTCTGATCGAGGGCGTTCAGGCGCGGGTCCGGGTCGAGACCGGCCGTCTCGGCCGCGAACAACAGGCCGGCCCCGATCACGCCGCCGAGCAAACCCGCGGTGGCGAGGGAGCCGAACCCGGCGCGCGACCGGGCAGCCGGCGCCGCGGCGGCGGACGCGGCGCCGCCGGGAGCCACCCCCGGGATCGGCCCCTTCGGCGGCTCCTTCGCGGACTCCCGTGGCGGCTCCTTCGACGCCTCCTTGCCGGGGGTCGGCGGGTCGGGGATGCGCTTGGCCTTCATGTCGATGATCGGCCCGGACGTCACCGCGCCGGCCGCGACCGTGCCCGCGGCGCCCGAGGCGGATGCGCCCGGACGCGGGCCGGAACCCGGCTGCGGGCCCGCTCCCGGCTGGCCGGGCTTCGGCGGCTCGCTCCGCGCGGGATCGGGCCTACCGGGCTCGACGCGCCCGCCGGCCGTGGCCGAGGCCGTCGACGCCCCCGCCTTCGCGGCGTCCGGGCCCGACGCCGCGAAGGCCCCCGGCTTCGGTGGCTCGGCCTTGTCGGTCTCGGGCTTCGATGACGTATCCTTGGAATCCGCGGCCTTGGCGGCCTCCGACGTCAAAACGTCGGGCTTGATGGCATTCGGCTGCGCGGCCGGGCCGACCGACGGCTTCGGGCCGTCCGCCGCGGAGCCGGTCTTGCCCGTTTCGGGCTTCGCGTCGATCGCGCCGGGCTTGGCGGCCACGACCGGCTCGGTCGCCGGCTTCGGCGGCACAACGGTTGTCTGCGGCGGCACAACGGCCGTCTGCGGCGGCTTGGCGGCCCCGGACGATCCCGGCAGGCCCGGCTTCGGGCCTCCGGTCACGCCGGCCGGCGCGGCGGACGCGCGGGTCTCCGCCCCGGACGGATTGGGCTGCCCGGGTCTGGCGGGCGCGGGATCGGGCCTGCGGCCACCGGATCCGGGCTTGTCGGCGTCGCTGGGTGGTGGCGTCACGGGCAAGTCCTCCAACTCTTCGGCGTCGCCGCGCCCCCCTAGCACCGCCACGGCCCCGGGCGCGAGGGCGAGATACGGCGGCCGGGCCTCCCTGTCACCGCACGCCTAGCCGGGCGTGGGCGTGAGAGCATCCAGCAGGTCCACGTCCCGCGGACGCACCGCGACGAAATGGACCGGAACACCTGCCGCTTCCAGGGGTGCGGCGACATCCGCCGACAGGCAGTAATGCCTCAACCGGCGGAAAGCTCCGCCCAGGCCCGCGCCTTCCGCCAACGCGAGGGCGACCGCGGCGCTGCGCCGGGAATAATGGAGGGCGGCGTCGAGGGCGCCGCCGCCCAAGGCACTGCCGACGGAATCCGGCAGGCTGCGCAAAGCCTCCGCCGTATAGGCCACATAGGTCGCGACCCGGAAGCCCGCCGCCGCCAGCGTCGCCCCCGGCTCGGGCTTGCGCTCGGCCCCGGCCGCGTGGAGCAGGCGCGCCCCCGGCGCGAGCGTGCCGGCCACCAGGGCGGCGAGGCCGCCGGCATCCCCCGGCCCCTCCCGCACGAGGCCGAGGCCGGCACGCCCCGCCAGCGCGGCCGTCCGGGGGCCCACCGCGAAGACCGGCAGGCCCCGCGGGACCGCGGCGTCCCGCAGCATCGGTACCGCGTTGGCGCTGGTCAGCAGCAGGGCGTCGAACGTCCCGTCCGGCGGCGGCGCCCCGGTCGGCCGCACCACCAGGACCGGGGCCACCAGCGGAACGTGGCCCCGCGCCGTCAGCGCCGCGCCGGTCCGGGCCGCCCCGGGCTCGGGCCGCGCCACCCAGACGCGCATGCCCTAGCCTTCCAGGGTCAGTCGGACGCCGTGGCGTGCCGTGGCGCCCGGGGCGAGCAGGCGCTGCGAATCGCGCTCGGCGAGGGTGCCGGAAAAATCCGCCCAGTCGGCGTAGCCGGTCCAGCATTCGAGGGAGAGGAACGGCGCCGTGGGCTTGGTCCAGACGGCGAGATGGGGAAAATCCGCCATCGCCATGCGGATCGCCCGTCCGGGTCCGGCGAAGCGCATCCAGCGGCTCTTCGCATTCCGGAGCACGAAGGCCTCGGTGAAGAGCGCCGGATCGAGGGGCAGCGCCGCGCCCGCGAGGGGGATCGGCTGTTCGTCGCGCAGCAGCAGCCCGCCGGGACCGACCTGCGGGGCGAAGGGCCGCTCCGGGTGCTCGAACGCCACCGCGTAGCCGCCGTCGCGGGCCCGCTCGCCGCCCGCGAAGGGCCAGGGGAAGGCCGGATGGAAGCCCAGCGCGTAGGGCAGGGGGACATCGCCGGGATTGGTGACGGTCACGTCCAGATCGAGACCCGCCGGGCGCACCCGGGCGGCCACATCCAACCGGAAGGCGAAGGGGTAGTGCACCCGGGTCTCGGGTCCGTCGGTCAGGCGCAGGGTCACCGCCTCCGCGCTCCGGTCCAGCACCGTGAAGGGCAGGTCCCGGGCGAAGCCGTGCTGGCCCATCGGGTAGCTCTCGGACCCGACCGTCACCTGACCGCCGGCCGAGGCGCCGACCACCGGGAAGAGCCAGGGCGCGTGGCGGTTCCAGTGCGCCGGGTCGCCGCTCCAGAGATACTCGGTCCCGCCGACCCGCCAGGAGACGGGCTCGGCGCCGTGGGTGGCGAGCGCGGCGGTGGTGCCGTCCGCTGCGGTCAGCGCGATGCGCGTCGTCACGGTGGTCTCCCGGTCATCTGTCGCAGCAGGCGAGGTAACGGAAGCGGGCGGCCGCGCAAGGGGTGTCGACCGGGACGGTCCTCCTCACGCCGCCGTGCCGAGCCCCGGCAGCACTGTCCCGGGCGCCCCCGAGGCCACGAGCCGCCCCGCCTCCAGCACGTGGACCGCGTCGGCGCCCTCGAGGGTCGAGAGGCGGTGGGCGATCAGGATCAGCGTCCGCCGCCCCGAGAGCGCCCGCAGCGCCCGCATCACCGCCCCTTGCGTCTCCTCATCGAGGGCGGAGGTCGCCTCGTCGAACACGATCACGTCGGGGTCGTGGTAGAGCGCCCGGGCGATGCCGATGCGCTGGCGCTGGCCGCCCGAGAGCCGGGCCCCGCGCTCGCCGACCCGCTCCCCGTAGCCATGCGGCAGGGCCGAGACGAAGTCGTGGGCGCCCGCCAGCCGCGCCGCCCGCTCGACGGCGGCGGGATCCGGCGTGTCGAGGCCCAGCGCGATGTTCTCGGCGACCGTGCCGTCCACCAGGAACACGTCCTGCGGCACGTAGCCGATGCGGTTCTGCCACGCGGGCAGGGTGCCGGGATCGAGGGGGCGCCCGTCGATGGTGATCCGCCCGGCGCCCGGGCTCAGCACCCCGAGGAGCAGGCCGGCCAGCGTCGACTTGCCCGAGCCGGTCCGCCCGGCGAGGCCGATCGTGGTGTTGACCGGGATCGTCAGGTCGATGCCGGCGAGCGCCGGCCGGCCGGTGCCGTAATCGAAGCCGATCCCTTCGAGCCGGATCTCCCGGGAGAACGGCAGCCGCTCCGCGGTGCGGGGCGGGGGCGCCCGCTCGTCGGCGAGTTCGTCGACGATCACCCGCACCGCCGGCAGGGTGAAGCGCAGCAGCGCCACCGAGGTGAAGATGTTCTGGAAGGCCGGCAGCATCCGGTAGCCCGCGAAGGCGAACAGGCCGAGCAGCGGCAGGATCCCGGCCACCTCCAGGCCCTGAGCCAGGGCGAACAGCACCACCACGATCACCCCGCCGAAGGCCAGCGCCTCGATGACGAAGCGCGGCATCTGGCCGGTGAGCAGGCTCGCCGCGGTGGCGAGGGCGTAGGCGCGGGCCGGGGCGTCGAACCGGGCCGCGAAGGCCTCCGCCCGGCCGTAGAGCTTGAGCTCGGTAAGCGCCCCGAAGGTCTCCTGCACGATCCGAAAGCGCGCCTCGTTGTCGGCCACCGACCGGCTACCCAGCCGGGCGAGCCGGGCGCGCATCACGAGATAGATCCCGACATAGAGCCCCCCGAAGCCGCCGCCGAGGATCAGCGCGAGCTGCGGCGCGTAGGCCAGCAGGAAGGCGATCACCGCGAGCGCAGAGCTCGCCCGGGAGGCCAGCACGGTGGCAGGCGTCAGGGCGCCGACCACCAGCCGGTCGGTCTCGGACAGCACGTTCTTGGCGAGTTCGGCGCTGTTGGCCTGCGCGAAGAACAGCCGCTCCCGGTCGAGGTAGCGGAACAGCAGGCGCCGGCTGAAGCCGTAGCCCGCCAGATGCGTGAACCGGAGTTGCGCGTAGGTCAGCCCGGCATTGGCCAGCGCGGTCACCAGGATCGCCGCCAGCGCCGCGCCGCCGGTCACCAGCAGGAAGCCGCGCTCATCGGTCAGGCCGAGGACGGACCGGGCCTGGGCGAGGTAGGGGATGCGGGCCGCCGCCGCGGGGTCGCCGACCAGCGTCAGGAATGGGATCACCGAGGCGACGCCCACCACCTCCAGCAGGGCCGCCCCGGCGAGGCCGAGGGCGATCAGCGCGAGGCGCCGCCGGTCGGGCGCCCGCAGGGCGCGGACGAGGTCGATCAGCGCGCGCATGGCGTCGGCGGGGTCGGCGGGGCGTCTCGCATGGCCGGGCCGGGCTTAAGCGCGCCGCCCCGGCCTGTCCACGCCGGGCTCAGTCGAGCTTCTTCAGGGATCCGAGGTCGACGTCGCCGTTCTGGCTGGTGAAGGTCAGCGACTTCGTGGCCCCGTCGGCCTGGGCGACGCCGCCGATCCGATGGTCGCCGCTGTCGTAGGTCGAGAGCTGCCCGTCGCGCTCGATCACCAGGCGGTGCTTGTCCGGAAAGAAGGCGTATTTCATCCCGTTCTGGGAGCCGCTGGTCGACGGATCGCCGAGATCCTTGGGCCAGAACGGCTCCATGCCCTTCATCGGCTTCATGGGTTCCATGGGCTTCATCGGTTCCATCGGCTTCATCGGTTCCACGGAGCGCCTCCTGTCCGGGTGAGAGACAGGAGGACGCGGCAGGGGGAAAACGGTTGCATCGATCCCCTGCAACCGGCCCAGGGCTCAGGGCCGCGCGCCCGGGACCGGCCGCTCGCGGACCTGTCCGTCGAAGCCGACATGGAGCTGGTGCTCGCCCCCGTCCCGGTCCTTGGCGGCGACCTCCAGGTGGCGCGGGCCGCGGCCGGTGACGCGCACGTCGCTGTAGCCGGCCGCCTGCACCGTGGCCGTCAGGGCGGCGACATCGGGTTTCGGCCCGAGGCCGATCCGATCCTTGGCCCAGTCGAGGCTGCCCGTCGGCGGCCCGCCGGCCGGACCGAGCAGGACCTTGCGCCCGTCGCCGTGGGTGAGGACGCTGGCGTGCAGGAAGCCCTGCTCGAACCGGCCCTGAACGGTCACGGCCTCGCCCTTGGCGACGAGGCCGCCGCCCTCGCCGGCACGGCCGGTCTCGACCAGCGCCCGGCCGGTCCCGTCCTGGACCACGAACTTGTTGCCGAAGATCTCGGCGACTGCGCCCTTGACGGCAATGGCTCCGGAGGGGGCCAGCGCCTGGATCGCCACCGGTTCCACGGGTGTCGGCTGGAAGGTCGTCCCCTGCGCCAGGGACAGGCCCATGGCGCCGAGCACCAGGGGCGCCGCGACGGCGCCCACCACCCAGGTCCGCCGGGGGATCGCGCTCCGGCCGCGGGGTTCGGTACCGGCGGCGGGCCCGCGGATCTCCCGGGCGGTGCCGTCGATGGTTGTCTCGTCGCTCATCTCTCGTCCTCTCGATGGGTCCGGATCCGTTCGATCCGTGGCCCCTTCGTAAGGAGGCGGCTCCAATCCGGTCTGAACCGGGTGGTTCAGGTCCGGTTAAACCCGTCGCCGTAGAGCGGCGTCGCGGGGAACCCGTGCGGTCTCAAGGGCTTGAGGACGCGGGCTGATGTCGGGCGATCGAACTGACACAGTCCATGAGGACCCAGCCCTAAATTCCCGTGGTCATTGGGTTTTGGGGCCGGGTGGATGAAAGGGATCGTGCGGCATCCCGCTCAGTGCTTCGACGCCGCCGTCTGTGCGCGCGCACCGAAGCAATCCGGCAGCGCCACGATGCCGGCCGTGGCGCTGCCCTGGGTCACGTCGCTGCGCGCGTGCTGACGGAGAGGCGATCTCAGGCGCGTATTTCACCGGGACGCCACACGGAATATCCGGTCCGGCACGGCCTGTCGGACCGGGCACGGCCCGATCTGCGGAGACCGGGGCCGGAGGAGGGAACGGGTGAAGATCCTGCTGGTGGAGGACGACGCGGCGCTCGCCGCCGAGGTGGCCAAGGTGCTGCGCGGGGAGAACTTCGTGCTCGACCACGCCGCCACCGGCGAGGACGCCCAGCATCTCGGCGAGACTGAGGGCTACGACGCGGTCGTGCTCGATCTCGGCCTGCCGAAGGGTGACGGCGTCTCGGTGCTGCGGGCCTGGCGGGCGGCCGGGCGGACCCTGCCGGTGCTGGTGCTCACCGCCCGGGACGGCTGGAGCGACAAGGTCGCGGCCTTCAAGGCCGGGGCGGACGATTACCTCGTCAAGCCAGTCCGGGTGGAGGAGCTGGTGATCCGCCTGCGCGCCTTGGTGCGCCGGTCGCAGGGCGGCGGCGCCAGCCGGATCGCCTGCGGGCCGCTGAGCTTCGATCCCGGCCTCGGCGCCTTCGAGCACGAGGGCCTGCCGCTCAAGCTCACCGGGCTGGAATGGCGGGTTTTGTCCTGCCTGATGCTCAACCGCGAGACGGTGGTGCCGCGCCCGCACCTGATCGAGCGGGTCTACGAGGGCGACGCGGACGTCGATTCGAACTCCGTGGAGGTGATCATCACCCGCCTGCGCCGGAAGATCGCCCCGGCGCGGATCGAGAGCGTGCGCGGCCACGGCTACCGCCTGCACGCGGATCCCGCCTGATGGGCGAGGGGACGCCGCGCCGCTCGCTCCGCGCCCGCCTGCTCGCCGCCGCCCTCATCCTGGTCCTGGCGGCCCTGGTGGTGGCGGGCCTCGCCATCGGGGTGATCCTGCACCGGTTCGTGCGCGGGCAGCTGGACGGGCGGCTCGACGCGCAGATCGTCGCCCTCCGGGCCGGGCTCGAGGCCGGGATCCTGCCCCAGACCCTCGACGCGCCGCCCTACGACCGGCCCGGCCCCGGCTGGGCCTGGGAGGTGCACCGCGGACCCGAGACGATCCGCTCCGGCTCGCTGCGGGGCGGGGACATCCGCCTGTCCGATCCGGGGCCCGAGGACGATCCGGGCCGGCCGCACCCGGCCTCGGGCACGGGGCCGCAGGGCGAGCCGCTGGTCGCCCGGGTGCTCGCCCTGCCCGGGCCCCCGCCCGCGACGATCGTGGTGGCGGCCCCGGAGGGGGAGTTGCGCGGCCCGCTGCGCGAGGCGCTGACGAGCCTCGCCTTGGCACTGGGGATCCTCGGCCTGTGCCTGCTCGCCGGCCTGGCCGTCCAGGTGCGCCTCGGCCTCGCGCCGCTGAAGCGGCTGCGCGCCGACCTCGCGGCGGTGCGGGCCGGCCGGCGCGAGCGGGTGCCGGCGGAGCAGCCCGCCGAGATTGCGCCGGTGGTGGCGGAACTCAACGCGCTCCTCGACCAGAACGCGCAGAACCTCGACCGCGCCCGCGGCCACGTCGCCAACCTCGCCCACGCCCTCAAGACGCCGCTCGCCACCCTGTCGATGGCGCTGGCCGACCCCGCCCGCGACCCGGACGGCGGCCTGCGCCGGCAGGTGGAGGATATGGACCGCCGGGTCCGCCATCACCTGCGCCGGGCCCGGGCGGCGGCGCTCGCCGGCTCGGCCCGGGGCCGCACGCCCCTGGCCCCGCGGCTCTCGGACCTGCGCGACGCCCTGGCGCGCCTCTACGCCGAGAAGGGCGTGGCCCTCGATCTCGCCGTACCGGACGACCTGTCGGTGGCCTGCGAGGGCCAGGACCTCGACGAGATGCTCGGCAACCTCGTGGACAATGCCTGCCGCTGGTGCCGGGGGCGGGTGCAGGTCTCCGCCTTGGCCCGGAACGGGGTGGTTCGCATCCGCGTCGAGGACGACGGGCCGGGTCTCGACGGCGCGGCCGCCGAGGCCGTGATGGCGCGCGGCCGGCGCCTGGACGAGGGCGTGCCGGGCCACGGCTTCGGCCTGCCGATCACCCTGGAACTCGCCGAACTCTACGGCGGCGGCCTGACCCTCGGGTACGGAGATCTCGGCGGCCTGCGGGCGGACCTCGTCCTGCCGGCCTGACCTCCCCGCCTCAGCCGAGCGCCTCCCGCAGGATCGGGCGGATGCGCGGATCCGCACAATGGGCGACGTTGAAGCGCATGTAGCCGTTCCAGGCCTCCGACAGGCTGAACGAGGTCCCCGGGGCCAGCACCATGCCCCGGGCGAGCGCCCGGCGGGCGACCGCGGCCCCGTCGCGGCCGTCCGGCAGACGCATCCACAGGAAGAACCCGCCCCGGGGCTGCGCCCAGGGCTCCAGGCCGCAGGCGCGCAGTTCCGCCGAGGCCTGCACCATGGCGCCGGCGAGCCGCCGCTTGGTCTCGGCGAGGTGCCGGCGATAGCAGCCCTCGGTGATCAGGCTGTGCACCAGGGCCGCCGTGACGTGGCCGTTGCCGAGGCTGAGCGCCAGCTTGAGATCGACCAACGGCTCGACCCAGTCGGCCCGGAGCGCGATCCAGCCGCAGCGCGCGGCCGCCGACAGGGTCTTGGAGAAGCTGCCGATCTGGATCACCCGCTCCAGCCCGTCGAAGCCGGCGAGCCGCGGGGCCGGATCGGGCTCCAGATCGCCGAAGATCTCGTCCTCCACGATCAGGGTGTCGTGGGCCTCGCACAGCTTCAGCAGCCGGTGCGCCACCTTCGGCGCGAGGCTCATCCCCGTCGGGTTCTGGAGCGCCGCGTTGGTTAGGTAGAAGCGCGGCCGGTGCCGCTCCAGCAGGGCGGCGAGAACCGGCAGATCCGGCCCCTCCGGGGTCATCGGCACGCCGACCACCGCGACCCGCTGGGCGCGCAGCAGCGCCAGGAAGTTGAAGTAGCAGGGATCGTCCACCAGCACGGTGTCGCCGGGCTGGAGCAGGAACCGGCAGACCAGGTCCAGCGCCTGCGTGGCCGATTCGACCAGCACGATCTGGTCGGGTTCGGCGCCGACGCCCTTCTCGCCGACCTTGCGGGCGATCTGGTGGCGCAGGGGCTCGTAGCCCAGGGGCCGGTCGTAATCGGTCATCTCGGCGCGGTCGGCCTTGGCGACCCGGCGCAGGCCCCGCCGGATCGCCTCGTGGGGCATCCAGGAATCGGGCAGCCAGCCCGCCCCGGGCTTGAGCTGGTCCGAACCCGCCTGCTGCGCCTGCCGGGTGATCCAGAGCGGATCCACGATCCGATCGAGTTGCGGCCCCATCGCCTGGAGCGAGAGCGGCCGCGTCTTGCCGGCGACGTAGAAACCCGAGCCCGGCCGGGCCACGACCGCGCCCTCGGCGGCGAGCCGCTCGTAGGCCTCCACGACGGTGGATTTCGAGACGCCCATCGCATCCGCGAAGGCCCGCACCGACGGGATCCGGACGCCGGGGACGAGGCGCCGCGCGGCGATCCGATCGCGGATCTCCCCGGCCACGGCCTCGACGCGGGTTCCCGGGGCTCTGACGGCCAGCGACATCCGTACTGCTCATTCTGCCGGACAATTCTTTCGAACCGTACCGAAGTGTTCCTGTCGCCGCCAGCCCTGCCGCTCCACGGTCACCCGGCCCCGGAGAGACAGAGGAGGGGGAGCCATGGACCATTGCCTGACCGAGACCGCCGAAGCCGAAACCGAAGCCCGGACCCCGTGGATCGCCCGGGCGGTCGCATCCATCGCCGCGTTCGGCGCCGACCTGCGGGCCGGCCTGTCGCGGGGGGCGATGAACCGGCGCGTGCTGCAGCGTCTCTCGACGCTGACCGAGCGCGAGTTGAAGGATATCGGGCTGACGCCGCAGGACGTGGCGGATGCCGGCGTGCCGGGCACCGGCGATGCGATCCTCCTGCTTGTGGGCCGGCGTGACGCGCGGCGGCGCACCCGGGCGGTGATCCGGCGTTGGTGACGTGACGGCCGGCGCGCGTCGGGCCCAGCCCGACGCGCCATCAAGGAGATCCCACAGATGAGCAGAAGTCCCGTGATCGCTCCGGGCGCGACAGCGGTCGGCCCCTACGCGCACGGTGTCCGCGTCGGCGACACGGTCTACCTGTCCGGCCAGACGCCGATCGACGGCGCGACCGGCCGGCTGGTCGAGGGTGGGATCGCGGCGCAAGTTCACCAATGCCTCCGAAACCTCGGCGCGGTTTTGACGGCGGCCGGGCTCGGCTTCGGGGATGTGGTGAAGTGCACCGTGTTCCTGACCGACATGGCCGACTTCGCCGCCATGAATCGGGTCTACGCGGACTATTTCGCCGAACCCTATCCGGCGCGCACGACGATCGGCGTGGCGGCACTGCCGCTCGCGGCACGGGTCGAGATCGAGATGGTCGCGTCTGTCCCGCGGCCCTGAGCGCGCATGCGTGCCGCGATCCGCGGCGCGCTCGGGCAGTCACTGACCGGATTCAGTCGGCGTGCCCCGGGATCGACGCGCCGAAGGCGGCCCGGCCAAAGACTGGAAACCCTCCCCCATGCCAAGGCTGCCCTCGGACAGGAACGGGTCCCTGGCTCGATCGCGGAGAAGGTCTGGAGGAATATCTGGAAGGACGTGGCGCGGGCGACGGGGCTCGAACCCGCGACCTCCGGCGTGACAGGCCGGCACTCTAACCAACTGAGCTACGCCCGCACGGCGTGGTCGCCTCAAGGGGGCGTTTCGCCCGGCGACGGGGCGGGGTTTATGGGCCGCTTCGGGCGCTGTCAAGCGCATCCGGGTCGGATTCGTCGCGGGGCCGCCCCGGGGGCCTGCGCGCTTCCGTCGTGTTGCGGCCGCGCCCGGCGCCCCCATCTCCCGACGTGACGGACGGCGTGGTTTGTGCGACGCGACAAGCCATTGTCACGGCTCGGCGGGTCGACTAAGCCTCCGGCCGCGCGCATCCTGGCATAAGAACAATTCCACGGGCGAATCCGGGTCGGCGTCGCACCGCGGTTTTCTACGTCTCGCGAGGCCCTGGCATGACCGGATTGTTGGCGGATTACCTGCCGCTCATCGTGTTCATCGGCGTGGCACTGTTCATCGCCACGGCGCTACTGGTCGTGCCGTTCCTCGTGGCCTTCAAGAGCCCCGATCCCGAGAAGCTCTCGGCCTACGAATGCGGCTTCAACGCCTTCGACGATGCCCGCATGAAGTTCGACGTGCGCTTCTACCTTGTGGCGATCCTGTTCATCATCTTCGATCTTGAGGTCGCGTTCCTGTTCCCCTGGGCCATCACCTTCGGTGATCTGGGCTGGTTCGGCTTCTGGTCGATGATCGTCTTCCTGGGCGTGCTGACCGTCGGTTTCGTCTACGAGTGGCGCAAGGGCGCCCTTGAGTGGGATTGAGTCCCGTCAGCCCCCGCCCGCACCGGATTCCGAGTCGCCGATGGCCCTGATCACCGACACGACCCAAAGCCTGTCCCGCGCGCCCGCGGTCGCGCCCCAGCCGAAGGGAATCCTCGATCCCAACACCGGCCGGCCGATCGGTGCGGACGATCCGACCTTCCTGTCGATCAGCGACGAGCTCGCTGACCGCGGCTTCCTGCTCACCACCACGGATGAGCTGATCAACTGGGCCCGCACCGGCTCGCTGATGTGGATGACCTTCGGACTCGCCTGCTGCGCGGTCGAGATGATGCAGATGTCGATGCCGCGCTACGATTGCGAGCGCTTCGGCTTCGCGCCCCGGGGCTCGCCGCGCCAGTCCGACGTGATGATCGTCGCCGGGACGCTCACCAACAAGATGGCCCCGGCGCTGCGCAAGGTTTACGACCAGATGCCGGAGCCGCGCTACGTCATCTCGATGGGCTCCTGCGCCAACGGCGGCGGCTACTACCACTACTCCTACTCGGTGGTGCGCGGCTGCGACCGGGTGGTGCCGGTGGACATCTACGTGCCCGGCTGCCCGCCCACCGCCGAGGCGCTGCTCTACGGCGTGCTGCTTCTCCAGAAGAAGATCCGCCGCACCGGCACGATCGAGCGCTGAGGGGCGGCCATGACGAACGGCATCTCGATCCTGTCGCACACCCAGCCCGCGAGCGGTGAGGCGGCCCTCACGGCGATGGCCGAGCGCGTCGTCGGCGCCCTCGGCCCGGCGGTGGTGTCGCATGCCATCGCGTTCGGCGAGCTGACGCTGGTGGTCCAGGCCTCCGACATCGTCTACGCGCTGACCTATCTGCGGGACGAACCGGCCTGCGCGTTCCGCAGCTTCATCGACATCTGCGGCGCGGATTACCCGCAGCGCGAGAAGCGCTTCGACGTGGTCTACCATCTGCTGTCGCTGCGCCACAACGCGCGCATCCGGCTGAAGGTGCAGACCGACGAGGTGACGCCCGTCCCCTCGGCGATCGAGGTGTTCCCGGCCGCCAACTGGTACGAGCGCGAGACCTACGACCTCTACGGCATCCTGTTCTCGGGCCATCCGGACCTGCGCCGCCTGCTCACCGATTACGGCTTCGAGGGGCATCCCCTGCGCAAGGATTTTCCGCTGACGGGCTTCGTCGAGGTCCGCTACGACCAGGACCAGGCGCGGGTCGTCTACGAGCCCGTCCAGCTCACCCAAGAATTCCGCAACTTCGACTTCCTGTCTCCGTGGGAGGGCACCGACTACGTGCTCCCCGGCGACGAGAAAAAGACTTCGGCCTGAACCGCGGAGACTGTCAGTGACAGAGCACAACATCCGCAACTTCGCGATCAATTTCGGCCCGCAGCACCCGGCGGCGCACGGGGTGCTGCGCCTCGTGCTGGAACTCGACGGCGAGGTGGTCGAGCGGGTCGATCCGCATATCGGGCTGCTGCACCGCGGCACCGAGAAGCTGATCGAGCACAAGACCTACCTGCAGGCGACGCCCTATTTCGACCGGCTCGACTACGTGTCGCCGATGAACCAGGAGCACGCCTTCTGCCTGGCGATCGAGAAGCTGGCCGGGATCGAGGTGCCGCGGCGCGCGCAGCTGATCCGGGTGCTGTTCTGCGAGATCGGCCGGCTGCTGTCGCACCTGCTCAACGTCACCACGCAGGCGATGGATGTCGGCGCCCTCACGCCCCCGCTCTGGGGCTTCGAGGAGCGCGAGAAGCTGATGATCTTCTACGAGCGGGCCTCCGGCGCCCGGCTCCACGCCAATTATTTCCGGCCGGGCGGCGTCCACCAGGACCTGCCGCCGAAGCTGGTCGACGACATCGAGGCGTTCTGCGACCCGTTCCTGCAGGTCGTCCAGGATCTCGACGACCTCGTGATGGCCAACCGCATCTTCAAGCAGCGCAACGTCGACATCGGCATCGTGTCGGTGGACGAGTGCATGGAGTGGGGGTTCTCCGGCGTGATGCTGCGCGGTTCGGGCATCCCGTGGGACCTGCGCAAGGCGCAGCCCTACGAGTGCTACGAGGAGATGGACTTCGACATCCCGGTGGGGCGGAACGGCGATACCTACGATCGGCAGGTGATCCGCATGGAGGAGATGCGGGAATCGGCCAAGATCATGAAGCAGTGCTGCGCCAAGCTGCGCGAGCCGGCCGGGCAGGGCCCGATCGCGGCGCTCGACGGCAAGTTCGCGCCGCCGCCGCGCCGGGAGATGAAGCGCTCGATGGAGGCGCTCATCCACCACTTCAAGCTGTACACCGAGGGCTTCCACGTGCCGGAGGGCGAGGTCTACGCCGCCGTGGAGGCGCCCAAGGGCGAGTTCGGCGTGTATCTCGTGTCCGACGGGACCAACAAGCCGTACCGTTGCAAGATCCGTGCGCCGGGCTTCGCGCATCTGCAGGCGATGGACTGGATGTGCCGGGGGCACCTTCTCGCCGACGTCTCGTGCGTGCTCGGCACGCTCGACATCGTGTTCGGCGAAGTGGATCGGTAAGTTAGAGCGATGGCCAACCGCAGACTCGCCCCCGCCTCCGAGCAGCCCCAAAACTTCGCGTTCTCGCCCGAGAACGCCGAGTGGGCGAAGACCCAGATCGCCAAGTACCCGGAGGGCCGGCAGGCCTCCGCGGTGATCTCGCTCCTGTGGAAGGCGCAGGAGCAGAACGGCGGCTGGCTGCCGCGGGCGGCCATCGAGGCGGTGGCGGCCGAACTCGGCATGCCGAACATCCGCGTGCTGGAGGTCGCGACCTTCTACACGATGTTCGCCCTGGAGCCGGTCGGGCGGTTCTGGATCCAGGTCTGCGGCACGGTGCCGTGCGATTCCTGCGGCGCGCGGGGCCTCAAGGAGATGCTCCAGGCGCGGCTCGGACCGCCGGGCCACGTTTCGGCCGACGGCCATTTCTCCTGGCTCGAGGTCGAGTGCCTCGGCGCCTGCTGCAACGCCCCGATGGTGCAGATCAACCAGGATTATTACGAGGACCTCACCCCCGAATCGCTCGGGACGCTGATGGACGATCTGGCGGCCGGTCGGCCGGTCAAGGTCGGCTCACAGACCGGGCGCGTCTCCTCCGAGCCCCTGGGCGGCGCGGATACGCTCACGGACCCGACCCTGTTCGACGGATCGCGGATCGGCGCCTGGCGCAAGCGCTTCGAGGAGGCCGGCAAGGCCGAGGAGCCGGCCGGGGGGACCGGCGAGGCGGCCTCCGCCACGCAGCAGGCCGCCGAGAACCCGAAGCCAGCCCGGCCCGATGCCGGCCGTCCGGTCGAGCGCACGGTGTCCGACGCGCCGGCCCAGCGCGCGGCCGCGGGGGAGACGCCGGTCAAGCCCGAGGACCGCGCCGACGCCGCCGAGCGCGGCCGCTCCACCGCCAAGCACGGCGCCGCCCGTCCAGGCGACGCGGACGTGCTTGACTCGCCGGCCAAGCGCGTCGCCGAAGGCGAGCCGGCCGCGGGCGAGCAGGGCCATGAGGCCATGCCGGATCGTGACGTGGTCCCGCAACAGCCCGAGGCGTCCGGCGCTAGCGAGGGCGAAGTCGCGGCGGAGGCCGAAGAAGCCCGCGTCGCCGGAGCGCTCGCGGGCCTGCCGAAGGATGCGAGCCCCGAGCAGAAGGCCGACGCGGTCGGCAAGCGCCCGCCGGGCCTGGATGCGGCCCGCGCCGGACAACCCGACGACCTGACCCGGATCAGGGGGATCGGCCCGGGCAACAGCCAGCGCCTGAACGGGCTCGGCATCTACCATGTCGACCAGATCGCCGCCTGGTCCCGCGACGAAATCACCTGGGTCGGCACCTACCTCGCGTTCCCGGGTCGCATCGACCGCGAGGATTGGGTGGGGCAGGCCAAGGCACTGTCGGGCACCGGAGCGTGACCGCCATGGCCGAGGTGTCGAACGACCCAATCTACGAAGTACTGAAGGCAATGCAGATGCGCCTGGGCACTTTGGATGAGGGGCTACGGGACGTGCGTGGTGAGCTGAAAGGCATGCGCATCAGTCTGCAGGCGCAGCAGGTCCAGATGAACGCCGTTCAGGCCGATGTAGGAAACCTCTACGAGGCCTTCGGCGCCCGCGATCCGCGGCTCGCCCGGATCGAACGCCGCCTCGACATCACCGACGCTCCGGTCAGCTGAGGGACGAAGCACATGCTGTCGGATCAGGATCGCATCTTCACCAACCTCTACGGCCTGCAGTCGCCGGGCCTGGAAGCCGCCAAGCAGCGCGGCGCCTGGGACGGGACCAAGTTCCTCCTGGAGCAGGGCCGCGACTGGATCATCGAGGAGATGAAGGCGTCGGGCCTGCGCGGCCGCGGCGGCGCCGGCTTCCCCACCGGCCTGAAGTGGTCGTTCATGCCCAAGAAGTCCGACGGGCGCCCGCACTACCTCGTGGTCAACGCCGACGAGTCGGAGCCGGGGACCTGCAAGGACCGGGAGATCATGCGGCACGATCCGCATCTCCTGATCGAGGGCTGCATGCTGGCCTGCTTCGCCATGGCGGCGCATGCCTGCTACATCTACATCCGCGGCGAGTACGTCGCCGAGAAGCACGCCCTCCAGAAGGCGGTGGACGAAGCCTATGCGGCTCGCCTCGTCGGCCAGTCGAACGTGCACGATTACCCGTTCGACATCTACGTCCACCACGGCGCCGGCGCCTATATCTGCGGCGAAGAGACGGCGCTGATCGAGAGCCTTGAGGGCAAGAAGGGGATGCCGCGGCTCAAGCCGCCGTTCCCGGCCAATATGGGTCTCTACGGCTGCCCCACGACGGTCAACAACGTCGAGTCGATCGCGGTGGCCGGCACGATCCTGCGCCGGGGCGGCGCGTGGTTCGCCGGGCTCGGCGGCAAGAACAACACCGGCACCAAGCTCTTCTGCGTCTCGGGGCACGTGAACACGCCGTGCAACGTCGAGGCGGAGCTGGGCATCACCTTCCGCGAGCTGATCGACCGCCATTGCGGCGGCATGCGCGGCGGCTGGGACAACCTGCTGTGCTCGATCCCGGGCGGCTCGTCGGTGCCGCTGGTGCCGGCCGACCAGATCATCGACGCCAAGATGGATTTCGACACGCTCCGCGGCCTGGGCTCCGGCCTCGGCACGGCGGCGGTGATCGTGCTCGACAAGTCCACCGACATCGTCGCGGCGATCACCCGGATCTCGTACTTCTACAAACACGAATCGTGCGGCCAGTGCACGCCCTGCCGGGAGGGCACCGGCTGGATGTGGCGGGTGATGCAGCGCATGACCGAGGGCCGTGCGCAGAAGCGCGAGATCGACATGCTGTTCGAGGTCACCAAGCAGATCGAGGGACACACGATCTGCGCGCTGGGCGACGCGGCGGCCTGGCCGATCCAGGGCCTGATCAAGCACTTCCGCCCCGAGATCGAGAAGCGGATCGATCGCTACACGGCCAACCCGCATTCCGACCCGATCCCGATGGCCGCGGAGTGAGGCCGTGACGAGCCAGCCTGACAACCTGATGCTCGTGGACCTGCGGCGGATCGACAGGGTCGAGCTTTGCATCGAGCGGACCGAGCGGCGCCTCGATCTCGCCGACGCCCCGCACTGAGATGGCAGCGATGACAAAAATCCGCGTCGACGGCACCGAGGTCGAGGTTCCGGCCGAATACACCCTGCTCCAGGCCTGCGAGGCCGCCGGAGCCGAGATCCCGCGCTTCTGCTTCCACGAGCGGCTGTCGATCGCCGGCAATTGCCGGATGTGCCTCGTCGAGCTGAAGGGCGCACCCAAGCCGGTGGCGAGCTGCGCCTACGCGGTGAAGGATTGCCGCCCCGGCCCGAACGGCGAGCCGCCGGAGGTGCTGACCCGCTCCGGCCTGACCAAGAAGGCCCGGGAAGGGGTGATGGAGTTCCTCCTGATCAATCACCCGCTCGACTGCCCGATCTGCGACCAGGGCGGCCATTGCGACCTGCAGGATCAGGCCATGGCCTACGGGGTCGATTCGACCCGCTACCAGGAGAACAAGCGCGCGGTCGAGGAGAAGCATATCGGCCCGCTGGTGCGGACCGCGATGAACCGCTGCATTCACTGCACCCGCTGCGTGCGCTTCCTCGCCGAGGTGGCGGGCGTGCCCGACCTCGGCGCCATCGGCCGCGGCGAGGACATGGAGATCACGAGCTACCTCGAGCAGTCGATGGCCTCGGAGCTCCAGGGCAACGTCGCCGACCTCTGCCCCGTGGGGGCCCTGGTGCATCGGCCGCAGAGCTACAACGTGCGGTCCTGGGAGCTGAACAAGACCGAATCGGTCGACGTGATGGATGCGGTCGGCTCGTCGATCCGCATCGACACCCGCGGCCGCGAGGTGATGCAGATCGAGCCGCGGGTCAGCGAGGAGATCAACGAGGAGTGGATCTCCGACAAGACCCGCTATCACATCGATGGGCTGCGGATGCAGCGCCTGGACCGGCCCTACCTGCGCGAGAACGGCCGCCTGCGCCCGGCCTCCTGGGGTGAGGCGTTCCAGGCCATCGCCGCCAAGGTGAAGGGGACGGATCCGAAGCGCATCGGTGCCGTGGTCGGCGACCTCGCCGGGGTCGAGGAGATGTTTGCGCTGCGCGAACTGATGCGCGCGCTGGGCACGCCCAACCTCGATTGCCGCCAGACCGAGACCGGGCTCGACCCGGCGCTCGGCCGCGCCTCCTATATCTTCAACCCGACCATCGCGGGGATCGAGGGCGCGGACGCGATCCTGATCGTCGGTGCCAACCCGCGCACCGAGGCCTCGCTGCTCAACGTGCGCATCCGCAAGCGCTGGCGCATGGCACCGCTGGCGGTGGGGGTCATCGGCGAGCCGGTCGATCTGACCTATCCGAGCCACTACATCGGCGCCGGCCCGGACTCCCTCGCGGCGCTCGCCCGCGGCGAGCACAGCTTCCTGGAGGTGCTCAAGGAGGCCAAGGCGCCGCTCGTCATCGTCGGCGCCAACGCCGAGCCCGGCATCCTGGCCGCGGCCGCATCGCTGGCCAAGGCGGTCGGCGCGGTCTCGGAGGGGTGGAACGGCTTCGGCGTGCTGCACACGGCGGCGGCCCGGGTCGGGGCCCTGGACCTCGGCTTCGTGCCGGGGGAGGGCGGCCTGACCGTCTCGGGGATGCTGGAGCCGGGCGCCCTCGACGTGCTGTTCAACCTCGGGGCCGACGAGCGCGCCGTGCCGCCGGGCGCCTTCATGATCTATCAGGGCACCCACGGCGACCGGGGCGCCTCCCGGGCCGACGTGATCCTGCCGGGCGCCGCCTACAGCGAGAAGTCGGCGACCTGGGTGAACACGGAGGGCCGGGTCCAGCTGGGCAACCGCGCCGCCTTCCCGCCGGGCGATGCCCGCGAGGATTGGGCGATCCTGCGCGCCCTCTCGGACGTGCTGGGCCAGCGCCTGCCCTTCGATTCGCTGACCGCGCTCCGCCGGGCGCTCTACGCCGCCCACCCGCATCTCGCGGCGGTCGGCGCAGTCGAGCCCGGCAATGTCGCGGAGGCCCTGGACCGGCTCGCCGGCCTCGGCGGCACCGCGACCGGTCCGGCCTTCGCTTCGCCGGTCACCGACTTCTACCTCACCAACCCGATCGCCCGCGCCTCGCGGATCCTCGCAGAGTGCTCGCGGCTGGCCCGGGAGCGCGCCGCCGAGGCGCGCCCCCTGGCGGCGGCCGAGTAGGAGCCAAGACCGATGACGTCGCTCGAAATCCTCGGGACCGTGCTCCTGATCGTGCTGAAGAGCTTCGTGCTCCTCGCCGCGCTCCTCGTCTTCATCGCCTACGCGCTGCTCGCCGACCGGAAGATCTGGGCGGCGATTCAGCTCCGGCGCGGCCCCAACGTGGTCGGCCCCTTCGGCCTGTTCCAGTCCTTCGCCGACCTGCTCAAGTTCGTGCTGAAGGAGCCGGTCATCCCGGCGGGCGCCAACAAGGCGATCTACCTGCTGGCGCCGCTGGTCTTCGCGATGCTCGCTTTGTCGAGCTGGGCGGTGATCCCGCTGGCCGACGGCTGGGCGATCGCCGACATCAACGTCGGCATCACCTACATCTTCGCGATCTCCAGCCTCGGCGTCTACGGCGTCATCATGGGCGGCTGGGCCTCGAACTCGAAATACGCCTTCCTGGGCGCGCTGCGCTCGGCGGCCCAGATGATCTCCTACGAGGTCTCGCTCGGCTTCGTGATCATCTGCGTGCTGCTCTGCGCAGGCTCCCTGAACCTCTCGCGCATCGTGATGGCGCAGGACACCAGCCTCGGCCTGTTCGGCTGGTACTGGCTGTGGCTGTTCCCGATGTTCGTGGTGTTCTTCATCTCGGCGCTCGCCGAGACCAACCGCCCGCCCTTCGATCTGCCCGAGGCCGAGTCGGAGTTGGTGGCCGGCTACATGGTCGAATACTCGTCGACGCCCTATCTGCTGTTCATGCTCGGCGAGTACGTCGCCATCATGAGCATGTGCGCGCTCGGCACCGTGCTGTTCCTGGGCGGCTGGCTGTCGCCGATCCCGTTCGCGCCGTTCACCTGGGTGCCGGGCGTGATCTGGTTCATCCTGAAGGCCAGCTTCCTGTTCTTCCTGTTCGCGATGGTGAAATCCATCGTGCCGCGCTACCGCTACGATCAGCTCATGCGCCTCGGCTGGAAGGTCTTCCTGCCGATTTCGCTGGTCTCGGTCGTGGTCGTCGCCTTCGTGCTCAAGCTGACCGGCCTCGCGCCGGGCGTCTGAGCCCACCCGCCGAATCGGAGATCCGGGCCATGAAGCTCGATCAGGTCGCAAAGAGCCTGCTGCTGAAGGAATTCGTGTCGGGGATGATCCTCGGCATGCGCTACTTCTTCAAGCCGAAGGCCACGATCAACTACCCCTTCGAGATGGGGCACCGCGGTCCGCGCTTCCGGGGCGAGCATGCCCTGCGCCGCTATCCGAACGGCGAGGAGCGGTGCATCGCCTGCAAGCTCTGCGAGGCGATCTGCCCGGCCCAGGCCATCACCATCGAGGCCGGTCCGCGCCGCAACGACGGCACCCGCCGGACGACTCGGTACGACATCGACATGGTGAAGTGCATCTACTGCGGCATGTGCCAGGAGGCCTGCCCGGTGGACGCCATCGTGGAGGGGCCGAACTTCGAATTCTCGGTGGAGACCCGGGAGGAGCTTCTCTACGACAAGCAGAAGCTCCTGTTGAACGGCGACCGCTGGGAGCGCGAGATCGCCCGCAACATCGCGATGGACGCACCGTATCGCTAACGCATCATCTCGAAAGGCAGGCCCCGGCTTTCGGAAAAGATGATGTCGAATCAGGGGTCTAGGGCATCGCGGCGGTTCCGCTTTCCGGAGCGATGCTCTAGAGCCATGCCGGGGGCGCTGTTGTGCCCCCGCCGACCGGGTTCTATAGACGGGCCGCCCGCTGCGGCCCGTTTCCACGCACGGCAGAAGGGGCCGCTCCGGCGGCCGATCCCGACCAGCGCATGACCGCAGCAGCCGCCTTCTTCTACCTGTTCGCGAGCGTCACGGTCGCGTCGGGCTTCATGGTGATCGCCTCGCGTAATCCCGTCGCCTCGGTGCTGTTCCTGATTCTCGCCTTCGTGAACGCCGCCGGGCTGTTCGTCCTGATGGGCGCCGAGTTCCTCGCGATGATCCTGGTGGTCGTCTACGTGGGCGCGGTGGCGGTTCTGTTCCTGTTCGTGGTGATGATGCTCGACGTCGACTTCGCCGAGCTGCGCCAGGGCTTCCAGCAATACCTGCCGGTGGGCGCCCTGATCGGCGCGATCTTCCTGGTCGAGCTGCTGCTGGTGGTGGGCTCCTGGACCATCGATCCGGGCCTCGTCCAGGCGCCGCTCGGCAACGTCGCTTCGGCCGAGAACCTGACCAACGCCCAGGCGCTCGGCCGGGTGCTCTACACCGACTACGCCTATTTCTTCCAGCTCGCCGGCCTGATCCTGCTGGTTGCCATGATCGGCGCGATCGTGCTGACCCTGCGCGACCGGCCGGGCGTCAAGCGCCAGGACATCGCTGTCCAGAACGCCCGCACCCAGGCGATGGCGGTTGAGACCCGCAAGGTGCCCTCGCGCCAGGGCGTCGAGGTCTGATGAAAGCCGGGAGTTTCGAACGATGATCGGCCTGAGCCACTATCTCACCGTCGCGGCGATCCTGTTCACGCTCGGCGTGCTCGGCATCTTCATCAACCGCAAGAACATCATCGTCATCCTGATGTCGGTCGAGTTGATCCTGCTCTCGGTCAACATCAACCTCGTCGCCTTCTCGACGCAGCTGAACGACATCACCGGACAGGTCTTCGCCCTGTTCGTGCTGACGGTCGCGGCCGCCGAATCGGCGATCGGCCTCGCCATCCTGGTGGTGTTCTTCCGCAACCGCGGCTCCATCGCGGTCGAGGACGTGAGCATGATGAAGGGCTAGGGCCTCCCTCCCCGCGCGCCCCGATTCACATCCGGACGCCGCCGCCCAGCGGCCGGCCCGGAGGACGGACTGCAAGAGAGCGATGTATCACGCGATCGTCTTCTTCCCGCTGATCGGCTTCCTGATCGCCGGCCTGTTCGGCCGGTACATCGGGGCCCGGGCCTGCGAGTACATCACCACGGCGTTCCTGGCCTTCACGGCCCTGCTCGCCTGGGGCGTGTTCCTGGAGGGCGGCCATGCCGAGCGGGTGCAGGTCGCCGCTTGGTTCTCGGCCGGCGACCTTCAGGTCGACTGGGCCTTCAAGGTCGACACCCTGACCCGGGTCATGCTGGTGGTGGTGACCACCGTCTCGACCCTCGTGCACCTCTACTCCGTGGGCTACATGGAGGAGGATCCGCACCGGCCGCGGTTCTTCGCCTACCTGTCGCTGTTCACCTTCGCCATGCTGATGCTGGTGACGGCCGACAACCTCGTGCAGATGTTCTTCGGCTGGGAGGGCGTGGGCCTCGCCTCCTACCTGCTGATCGGCTTCTGGTACGAGAAGCCCTCGGCCAACGCCGCCGCCATGAAGGCGTTCATCGTCAACCGGGTCGGCGATTTCGGCTTCTCGCTCGGCATCTTCCTGGTCTTCGTGCTGACCGGCTCCGTGGCGTTCGACGCGATCTTCGGCAAGGTCGACGCAATCAAGACCCTGAGCTTCCACTTCATCGGCTACGACTGGAATGCCCTGACGCTGGCCTGCCTGCTCCTGTTCATGGGCGCCATGGGCAAGTCGGCGCAGTTCCTGCTGCACACGTGGCTGCCGGACGCCATGGAGGGCCCGACCCCGGTCTCGGCGCTGATCCACGCCGCCACCATGGTGACCGCGGGCGTATTCATGGTGGCGCGCCTGTCGCCGCTGTTCGAGGAGGCGCCGAACGCGCTCGTCGTCGTCACGGTGATCGGCGGCATCACGTCCTTCTTCGCGGCCACGATCGGCCTCGTGCAGAACGACATCAAGCGGGTGATCGCCTACTCGACCTGCTCGCAGCTCGGCTACATGTTTGTGGCGCTCGGCGTCGGCGCCTATTCGGCGGGCGTGTTCCACCTGTTCACCCACGCCTTCTTCAAGGCTTTGCTGTTCCTGGGCGCCGGCTCGGTCATCCACGCGATGCACCACGAGCAGGACATGCGGAACATGGGCGGCCTGCGCCGCTACATCCCCTACACCAGCGCCATGATGGCGATCGGGTCGCTGGCGCTGATCGGCTTCCCCTACACGGCCGGCTACTACTCGAAGGACGCGATCATCGAGGCGGCCTATGCCTCGACCCGGCCCGGGCACACGCTCGCCTTCCTGTGCGTGGTGGTGGCGGCGTTCTTCACCTCGTTCTACTCCTGGCGGCTGTTCTTCATGACCTTCGAGGGTCCGGCCCGCTGGGGTGCGCACGCGGCGCACGACCACCCAGACGCCCCCGCGGTGGCCCACTCGACCATGGCGCACGAGGCCGACGGGCCCCCCGGCCACACCGAGGGCGCGGCACACGACGACAAGGGCCACGATATCGAGCCGGCCCACAAGAGCGACGTGGTCGCCGACGACCATCACGGGCACGGTGACCATACGCCCCACGAGAGCCCGCTGGTGATGACGATCCCGCTGGCGATCCTCGCCTTCGGTGCGCTGTTCGCCGGGATCATCTTCCACGACCGGTTCATCGGCTCCGGCATGGACGCGTTCTGGGGCCACGCCCTGGCGCACGGGCCGAACAACCACATCATGCACGAGATCCACGAGGTCCCGGCGCTGGTCTCCTACTCACCGCTGATCATGCTGATCCTCGGCTTCGTCCTGGCGTTCTGGATGTATATCCGCCGGCCGGAACTGCCGGGCGCGCTCGCCGCGCAGCAGCCGTCGCTGTACCGGTTCCTGCTCAACAAATGGTACTTCGACGAGATCTACGATCGGATCTTCGTCCGCCCGGCCAAGGATTTCGGCCTGTTCCTGTGGAAGCAGGGCGACGGCCGGATCATCGACGGGCTGGGCCCCAACGGCATCGCGGCCCGTGTCGTGGACGTGACCCGCGGGGTGGTCCGCCTCCAGACCGGATACCTCTACCACTACGCCTTCGTCATGCTCATCGGCGTTGCCGGCCTGATCAGCTGGTATCTGATGGCCGGCCTTCCGAAGGGCGGGCACTGATGAGCGTTGCCATGATGAGCGCAGGTCGGCGCGCCGCCTTCCCCCTCCCCCCTTTGCGGGGGAGGGTACCCTGCGAAGCAGGGGGGGAGGGGGGAGCGACGGTGCAGGACCGGGCTTCGGCCTTCACGTTCGCTTTGGCTCCTTTGGAAGCCGGGCTCCCCTCTCCCGACCCTCGCTCACGCGAGGGCCACCCTCCCCCGCAGAGGGGGGAGGGAGGTGCGGCGTCGGC
>NZ_JAKSYC010000027.1 GCF_022829585.1 Methylobacterium sp. J-026 | reverse complement strand
CAAGAAGATGGAGCAGCCCTGGAAGAAGCACGACAACATCCCGCTCTGAGGCGGGATCGGCGGCCGGAAGCTGGGTTCAGCTCCGGTCGCTGTGCTCGATGACCGCACAGAGGGTCAGCGGCCCCTTGTCGGGGGAGACCGTCGCCGAGCACGTGAAGCGGGCGCCGCCGAGGTCGACGTTGCTGTGGCGCAGACGAACCGACGCCGCCTGCCCGGTCTTCGGCTGGCTGTCCGATCGCTACGGGCGCAGGACGCTGTTCATCGCCGCCTGCCTGTTCTCGATCGCCTTCGCGTTCCCGATGTTCCGGCTCCTCGATACCCGCGACCCGACGATCATCACCCTGACCGTCGCGGTGGCCCTGAGCTTCGGGCAGGGCATCATGTTCGGGACCGGGGCCGCGTGGATGTCCGAACTGTTCGATGCCCGCCTGCGCTACAGCGGCGCCTCGCTGGGTTTCCAGGTCGGCGCGGCGCTGAGCGGCGGCTTCACGCCGCTGATCGCCGCCGCCCTGCTCGCCTGGAGCGGCGGCGCGACGTGGCCGATCTCGGCCTACCTGATCGCGCTCGCGTGCGTGACGCTCGTGGCGACTTTCGCGGCACCGGAAACAGCGCGGCGGCGGATCGACTGAACGGTCCTGCACAGTCGAAAAACACGCTTTAACCAGTGGACGTGCGTCCACTACAATGGAATGATGTCGGACGCCTGACGCAGTAGGAAGACGGATTTGGACAGGATCATCATCGCCACGAAAGCGGCGGCTCCGGCCGTCGGCCCATACGCCCAGGCGACTCGCGTCGGCGACTTCGTCTTCGCTTCGGGACAACTGCCGATCGATCCGGAAACCGGGGCATTTCCGGAGGGCATAGAGGCGCAGACGCGCCGCTCGCTGGCTAACCTCGCAGCCGTGCTGGAAGCTGGAGGTGCCAGCCTCGCGAGCGTCGCCAAGACCACCGTGTTCCTGAAGGACAGGCTTCATCGGCGCCGGCGCCCTGCTGGGACCCTACGGCCTCGGGCGCTTCGCCGACGATCATCCCTACGTGCACCTCTTCACCATCGGCAACCGCACGGAGATCGCGCATCTCGCCGAGTTCGGCGTGATCTTCCTGATG
>NZ_JAKSYC010000023.1 GCF_022829585.1 Methylobacterium sp. J-026 | reverse complement strand
GTGTGGGTTTCACCGGAGCGGCACGGCACCCTCACCGGCGTGATGAAAAGCCAGATCGACTGGCTGCCGCTCTCCGAGGGCAGCGTGCGGCCGACCCAAGGGCGCACCCTCGCCGTGATGCAGGTGTCCGGCGGCTCGCAGAGCTTCAACGCCGTGAACGCCCTGCGCATCCTCGGCCGCTGGATGCGGATGATCACCATCCCGAACCAGTCGTCGGTGCCGATGGCCTACGACGCCTTCGACGAAGCCGGCCGGATGAAGCCGGGGCCGCTCTACGAGCGCGTCGTGGACGTATGCGAGGAACTGATGAAGTTCACGCTGCTGACCCGCGAGCGTGCCGACGACCTGGTTGACCGCTACAGCGAGCGGAAGGAGCGTGAGCCCGAGCGGTTGGCAGGCGTGGCGGCCGACCTGGGCTTTGCGAAGCGCTAGGTCGTCCGCTTCCAACCGCATTCGGACGTTCCCATCGAAAGGGCGGAGGATCCGCGTCACCCTCCAGATCCCCGCCGTCCCCACGCCGAGACCGGCGTCAGCCACCGGCCTCCCGCGCAAGCAGGTCCCGCTTGCGCGCCACGCCCCAGCGATAGCCCGAGAGGGCCCCGTCCGAGCGCACCACCCGGTGGCAGGGGATCGCCACCGCGATCGGGTTCGCCCCGCAGGCGCCGGCGACCGCCCGGGTCGCGGCGGGCAGGCCGATGGCGCGGGCGATCTCCGCGTAGGTCGCGGTCGAGCCGACGGGGATCCGCCGCAGGGCCTCCCAGACCCGCTGCTGGAAGGCGGTGCCGCGGATATCGAGGGGCAGGTCGAGGCCGCGGCCCGGCGCCTCCACGAGGCCGATGACCCGGGCCATCCAGTCCTCGAAGGCCGGATCGCCGCCGACGATCTCCGCCCCCGGGAACCGATCCTGGAGATCATGCAGGAGTGGCTCGGGGGTGTCCCCGAGCAGGATCGCGCAGACGCCCGCATCGGTCGCCGCCACCAGGATCGCCCCCAGGGAGCAGGCACCGATACCGAACCGGATGCGCAGGCCGGCGGCGCCCTTCCGATAGGCCGCGGGCGGCATGCCCAGACGCGGCGCGCCCTCCGCGTAGAAGCGGCTCGCCGCGCCGTAGCCGGCTTCGTACAAAGCCTCCGTGACCGAGCCCGCCCCGGGCAGCCGGGCGGCCAGGCCGGCGGCGCGCCGGGCGGCCGCGTAGGCCTTCGGCGTCACGCCGGTGACGGCCTTGAACACCCGGTGGAAGTGATACGGGCTCAGGCCCGCGGCCCGGGCGAGTTCGGCGAGCGACGGCATCGTCTCGGCCGATTCGATCAGCCGGCAGGCGCGGGCCACGGCCTCGGCCCGGCGGGCGGCGAGGCCCGGCTCGTCCGGGCGGCAGCGCCGGCACGGCCGGAAGCCCGCTTCCTCGGCCTCGGCGCAGGTCCGGTGGAAGGAGACGTTCTCGGGCCGGGCCGCCCGGGCGGCGCAGCTCGGCCGGCAATACACCCCGGTGGTGCGGACCGCGTACACGAAGCTGCCATCCGCCCGGGCGTCGCGGGCGGCAAGGGCCGCCCATCGCTGGGCGTCGCCGGGGTCCGTCCGCGGGGCGACGCTCAGGGCGGGGTCACGATGCGGCCCGGCGGGCGCCATGGGAAGGGGCATGAGAGGACCTGTCGATCGGGCGATAGCGCGCGTTCCACCCTGCCCGCCCGCCGCCGTTCCGGCATCCCGCTCCTTGCTGCCGAATTCGGCCGGACCGGCGGCCGCGACCGGATCAGGCCTCGAGCTTGGCCACCAGCGCGTCCGACAGGGCGAAGTTCACGTAGACGTTCTGGACGTCGTCCTGATCCTCGATCACCTCCACGAGGCGGATCAGCTTCTCGCCGGTCTCGTCGTCGACGTCGATGGTGTTCTGCGCCTTCCAGATCAGGCCGGTCCGGCGCGGCTCGCCGAACCGGGCCTCGAGCGCCTTGGCGACCTCGCCGTAGGAATCCTGGGCGCAGACGACCTCGTGGCCGTCCTCGCCGGAGCTCACGTCGTCGGCCCCGGCCTCGATGGCGGCCTCCAGCATCGTGTCGGCATCGGCCACGCCGGCCGGGTAGGCGATGACGCCGACGCGGTCGAACATGAAGGCGACGGCGCCGGTCTCGGCCAGGCTCCCGCCGGACTTGGTGAAGGCCGAGCGCACGTCGGACGCGGTGCGGTTGCGGTTGTCGGTCTGCGCCTCGACGATGAGGGCGGCGCCGCCGGGCCCGTAGCCCTCGTAGCGGATGTCCTCGTAGTTCTCGCCGTCGGCCCCGGCGGCCTTCTTGATGGCGCGCTCGATATTGTCCTTGGGCATGTTCTCGGCGCGGGCCGCGATGATCGCCGCGCGCAGGCGCGGGTTCATGGCCGGGTCGGGCGTGCCGAGCTTGGCCGCCACGGTGATCTCGCGGGCGAGCTTGCCGAACACCTTCGAGCGGACCGCGTCCACCCGGCCCTTCCGGTGCATGATGTTCTTGAACTGCGAATGGCCTGCCATGGCGTGTGAGACTTTGTTCGTTGGCGCGGGCGGGCGTTCAGGACCCCGCCGTCGCGGCTGTGAGGTCGCCGCGTTATAGGCCGCCCCGTTTCGACGAAGCAACGCGGGCGGCCATCGGCGGAGCGCCTGCCCCGGCGCAAGGGCGTGGAGGCGGAAAGATTTCCGCGGACGGGCGTTGGCGCAGGCAATCCCCGACCTGGAATCCCGATGGCGCACCGGAACAGCACAAGACCGACCGTGATGGTGACGGGCGCGAGCGCCGGCGTCGGCCGGGCGGTGGCGCATGAATTCGCCCGGCACGGCTGGAATGTCGGGCTCATCGCCCGGGGCGAGGCCGGACTCCGGGGCACGATCCGGGACGTGGAGCGGGCCGGCGGCCAAGCGCTGGCCTTCGCGGCCGACGTGGCCGATGCCGACGCCGTCGCACAGGCCGCCGACGAATTGGCCGAGACGTTCGGGCGCATCGACGTCTGGGTCAACAACGCGATGGTGACGGTCTACGCACCGGTGCAGGAGACGAGCCCGGAGGAATTCCGCAGGGCCACGGAGGTCACCTATCTCGGGCAGGTGCACGGCACCCTGGCGGCGCTCCGGCACATGGTGCCGCGCGACCGGGGCACGATCGTGCATATCGGCTCGGCGCTCGCCTACCGCTCGATCCCGCTCCAGGCGAGCTACTGCGCCGCCAAGGCCGCCGTGCGCGGCTTCGTCGACGCGCTCCGCAGCGAGCTGCTTCACGACGGCAGCCGGGTGCGTCTGACGATGGTGCAGCTGCCGGCGGTGAACACGCCGCAATTCGACTGGGCGCGTTCCCGGCTCCCCCGCAAGCTCGAACCGGTGCCGCCGATCTACCAGCCCGAGGCGATCGCCCGCCACGTGTTCCGGGCGGCCCACGACGCGCCGCGGGAATTGTGGATCGGCGCCTCGGCCTGGAAGGCGATCGTCGGAAACATGCTGATCCCGGGCTGGATCGACGGATACCTCGCCCGGCACGGCTATCGCGGGGAGATGACCAGCGTGCAGGCCCAGAAGAACCGCCCCGACAATCTCTACGATCCGGTCGACACCGATCCCGGGGCGCATGGCCGCTTCGACGCGCGCTCGACCGCCCACGTCGCGGCGGCCGATCCGCGCTGGCTGAAGCTCGGGATCGCGGCGGCGCTGGGTGTCGTCGCCGGCACGATGCTGTTCGCCACCGAGGCGCAGGGGCGTAGCGGAGGGCGCGCGATGCGTCGATCGGGCGGACGGTGATCAGCCCGCCCCGTGGGACCTCCGCGCGGCATCGGAAGTCCGATAGGCTTGCCGAATGCGGCGTGTTTCACCCCCTACAGTCCGGCGCTTCCGGGAGGATCTGATGCCAGCATCGACCCGTCGTGACCTTGTGCGGGGTGTGCTCGCCGGGGGTGCGGTCCTCGGTCTTGGCGGTCGCGCCGGCGCCGCGGCCGCCCTCGGCGGGAAGCAGGCACCGGGCTTCTACCGGACCCGTCTCGGCACCTGCGAGATCACGATCCTCAACGACGGTGCCCGAAGCTTCCCGATGCCGGATCGCTTCGTGCGCAATATCCCCCGGGACGAGGCACTCGGGGCCGCCCAGGCGGCTTACATGCCGCCGGGCCAAGTGACGGTGCCGTTCAACCCGACGCTGATCAATACCGGCTCGAAGCTGATCCTGATCGATACCGGCAACGGTCAGGTTCAGGGCGCACCGGTCGGTCGCCTCACGGCGAACCTCGCGGCGGCCGGGATCGAGCCCGAGGACATCGACCTCGTGCTGCTCTCGCATCTCCATCCCGATCACACCAACGGACTGAAGACAGCGGACGGGGCGCTCACCTTCCCGAAGGCCGAGATCCGGGCCGCCGCGCCCGACTGGTCGTTCTGGATGAGCGACGCCACCATGGCCCAGGCCGCCGATCCGGTGACACAGGCCTACTTCGCCAATACCCGCAGGGTGCTCGGCGACTTGAGGGACCGGATCGGCACCTTCGCGTGGGGCGAGGAGGTGGCGCCCGGGATCACGGCGCTGGCCGCCCCCGGGCACACGCCGGGCCACACCGCCTTCGCGGTCGCGTCCGGATCGGACCGCCTGCTGGTCCAGTCCGACGTGACCAACATTCCGGCCTTCTTCCTGCAGCACCCGGACTGGCACGTGATGTACGATTACGATGCCGATCAGGCGCAGGCGACGCGCCATCGCTTCTACGACATGGCCGCGGCCGAGAAGGCCCTCGTGGTGGGCTACCACTTCCCCTTCCCGTCGCTCGGTCATGTCGAGCGCGACGGGCCGGGCTACCGGCTGGTGCCCATCGCCTGGAGCGCGGCGCTCTGATCCCGTAGCGCTTCGTGCCACCGGATCAGGCCGGCGAGGTCGACCACGCCACCCGGCCATTCCACGCCGGCGAGGTGCCGGTGCGGATGCCCCGGCTCCCCGAGATCCGAGACCGCCGAGAAGGCGCCGTCGAGGCGGTGGCTGTCGGTGTAGCGGCTCCGGGTCGCCAGGACGGGCAGGCCGGCGGCGCGGGCCGATGCGATGCCGGCCGCGGAATCCTCGAAGGCCACGGCCTCCGTGGCCGCGACATCCAGGCCGGCGAGCGCCAGGAGGAAGATGTCGGGGGCGGGCTTCTTCCGCTCCGCCGCGTCGCCGGCCGCGATCACGTCGAAGGGTGTGGCGCCGGGCGGGAAGTTCACGCTCAGCAACCGGTCGACGTTCGGCCGGCTGGTGGTTGTGGCCACGCCGAGCCGGATTCCCGCCGCCCGGGCCTCGGCGACGAGCCGGGCAACGCCGGGGCGCAGCGGCAGCCGGCTCTCCACCACGAGGTCGCCATACGCGACGGTCTTGCGGGCGTGGATCTCCGGCGCCAGCGCCTGCAGCGCGGCGAGCTCCGCCGGGCGCCGCGTCGCGATGTAATGGGCGAGGCGCTCCTTGCCGCCCATGACGGTGAGCAGCTCGGCGTAGAGCGCCGCATCCCAGTGCCAGGCCAGGCCGAGTTCCCCGAAGGCGCGGTTGAACGCCTGCCGGTGCAGGTCCTCGGTCTCGGCCAGCGTGCCGTCGACGTCGAAGATCAGCGCCCTCAGCACGACAGATCGCGGCCGGAGGCGCCCTCCGCGCCGGCCCGGATCGCCGCGATGCGCTCCGCGTAGGCGTCCGGGCCGCCGCTGAACACGGCGTTGCCGGCGACGAACGTGTCGGCGCCCGCCCGGCTCGCGGCCCGGACGGTCTCGGGGTCGATGCCGCCATCGACCTGGATGCGGATGTCGCGCCCCGCCACCATCGCCCGCACCCGGGCCACGGAGTCCATGCTGCTCTTCAGGAAGCTCTGGCCGCCGAAGCCGGGGTTGACGGTCATCACCAGCACGAGATCCACGAGGTCGAGCACCGGCTCGACCATCGCGGCCGGGGTGCCGGGATTGATCGCCACGCCGGCGCGCTTGCCGAGGTCGCGGATGGTCTGGAGCGAGCGGTGGATATGCGGCCCGGCCTCGGCATGGACCGTGATGCCGTCGGCACCGGCCTGCGCGAAGGCCGCGAGATACGGGTCGGCCGGGGCGATCATCAGGTGCACGTCGAAGAACTTTTCCGTGTGCGGGCGCAGCGCCTTCACCACCGGGGGCCCGAAGGTGATGTTGGGCACGAAGTGCCCGTCCATCACGTCGAGGTGGATCCAGTCGGCCCCGGCCGCGTCCACGGCGCGGGTCTCCTCGGCGAGCTTCGAGAAATCCGCCGAGAGGATCGAGGGGGCGATGACGGGAGGCAGCATCTTGGAACTTCCAGCAACGATCGGGCACAGATGAGGGTCGGCGCAAGGGCCGATCCAACTCTGACCCTCATCCTGAGGTGCCGCGGAGCGGCCTCGAAGGAGCGCTCCAGGGGTCGCGCGGCTGGCTGGAGGGCTCCTTCGAGGCCTCCGCTGCGCTTCGGCACCTCAGGATGAGGGTCTGGATAAGATTAACGGTCCAAGCGGTTCCGCGGTGCGCCTCCCTGCTTACGCCAGCCGGCGCCGCCGTTCGACGAGCTGCATGATCATCGGCGTCAGGATCAGCTGCATGGCGAGATCCAGCTTGCCGCCCGGGATCACGATGGAATTGGCCCGGCTCATGAAGCTGTCGTGGATCATGGAGACGAGATACGAGAAGTCGATCCCCTTCGGATCCTTGAAACGGATCACCACCATCGATTCGTCGGCGGTGGGGATCCAGCGGGCGATGAACGGGTTCGAGGTGTCGACCGTCGGCACCCGCTGGAAGTTGATGTCGGTGAACGAGAATTGCGGGCAGATGGTCTGCACGTAATCGGGCATCCGCCGCAGGATCACGTCGGTGACCGCCTCGGTGGAATAGCCGCGGAACGAGCGGTCCCGGTGCAGCTTCTGGATCCACTCCAGGTTGATCACCGGCACGACGCCGATCTTCAGATCGGCGTAGCGGGCGATGTCGACATCCGGGTCGGCGACGCAGCCGTGCAAGCCCTCGTAGAACAGCAGGTCGGAATCCGGCGGGAACGCCTCCCAATCCGAAAAACTGCCCTCGGGGATGCCGTAGGCCTCGGCGTCGTGCGGATCGTGGGCGTAGTGGCGGGTCCGGCCGGTCCCGGACTCGGCGTAGCTGCGGAACACCGCTTCCAGCTCCGGCAGCAGGTTCGCCCGGGGCGCGAAGTGGGACAGGGTCGGCTCGCGCGCCATCATGGCCCGCATCGTGTCGCGGTCGAAGGCGTGGAAGCCGTCGCCCTCGATGAACACCGCCCGCACGTCCTCCCGGCGAAAGATCTGCTCGAAGGTGTTGCGCACCGAGGTGGTGCCGGCCCCGGAGGAGCCGGTCACCGAGATGATGGGGTGCCGCGCCGACATGGTGTTGGACTTCGCGTTGCGTCTACGACCGCATCAATCCGCGCTGGCCGAACAGCGGCGAGCGGCCGGCATCGGGCTTGCCGCCGGCATAATAGGCGGCCACGCAGGTGACTTCCTCGGGGGTGCCGCAGACCAGCGGCGCGCGGTCGTGGATGCCGGTGGCCACGAGATCGAGGATGCGGGTCTGCCCGTCGGTCGCGGCGCCGCCGGCCTGCTCGACCAGCATCGCCACGGGAGCGACCTCGTAGAGCAGCCGCAGGCGGCCGCGGGCGTAGTTCTTCCTTGCGTCGCCCGGATACAGGAACACGCCGCCCCGGGTCAGCACGCGCTGGATGTCGGCCACCAGGGAGGCGAGCCAGCGCATGTTGTAGTCCTTGTCGCGCGGGCCCTCGGTGCCGCGCTGGCAATCCTCGATATAGGCCTTCACCGGGGCGTCCCAGTGCCGGGCATTCGAGGCGTTGATGGCGAATTCCTTCGTGGAGGCCGGGACCGCCATGGCCGGGTTGGTCAGGCGGAACCGGCCCTCGGCGCGGTCGAGGACGTAGGATTGGGTGCCGTCGCCCAGGGTCAGGATCAGCGCGGTGGCCGGGCCGTAGGTCACGAAGCCGGCCGCGATCTGCGCCGTGCCGGGCGTCGTGAACGAGGCGAGCGGGTTGGCCGGGTCCTTGATCGACGGGCGGATGCCGAAGATCATCCCCACCGCCATGTTGACGCCGATGTTGGACGAGCCGTCGAGCGGGTCGATGGCCACGGCCAGCGGCGCGTCCGGATTCAGCCGCATCACCGCCTCGGCCTCCTCGGAGGCGACCTCGGCGACCGGGGCGCCCCGCAGGGCCGCCGTCACGCTCTCGTGGGCGATGACGTCGAGCGCCTTCTGGACGTCGCCGTCGCTGTTGTGATCGCCCGCCGCCGCGAGGTCGCCGCCGAGTGCCCCGCGCCCGATCCGCTCGCTGATCTCCACCGCCGAGCGCGCCACCGCGGCGATTACCGCGGCGGCATCCTTCAGCGCCGGGTCGGCCGCTACGGCCTGCGCCAGGCAGGCATCGAGGGGCGTTCCGATCGCCGCTGAGATTGCCATCGGCCTATCCTTCCTGGTCGGATCCCGCCTGCCGGGATCACGCGTCCGCGCGGGTTCTGTAGCGGCCGCACCGCCATCACGATAGCGGTCCCGGGCGCCGGATCGAAGGGACCGCCGGCCCGGCGTTCAAGATTTCTGCGCGATCTTGTGTCAAAGCACAAAAAATACGAGACCTCCGCCATGCGCAACCTCTCCCTCAAGCAGCTCCAGGCGGTGGCGGCGGTGGCCCGGCTCGGCACCATGACCCGGGCGGCGCAGGAACTGAACGTCACCTCGGCCGCCCTCTACGCGCGCATCCGCCAGCTCGAGGAAGAGGCCGGGCTCCTGCTGTTCGACCGGACCCCCGGCGGCCTCAAGCCGACCGATGCCGGCCGCGAGATGCTCTGGGCCATCGACAGCATCAACACGGTACTGGAGACCTGCACGGACCGGCTGCGGACCCTGCGCGGCGCCGAGGGCGGGCGCGTGGCGCTCGGCGTCGTCTCCACCGCCAAGTACTTCGCGCCCCAGGTGATCGCCGGCTTCGTCAAGAAGCATCCCGGCGTCGAGATCAGCCTGTCGGTGCGCAACCGCGGCCAGACCGTGGAGGCCCTGCGCGGCTACGAGATCGACTTCGCCCTGATGGGCCGCCCGCCCCGGGACTTCCCGATCGAGGCCGCCACCTTCGGCCCGCACCCGATCGTGCTGATCGCCGCCCCCGACCATCCGCTCGCCGGGCGGAGCGGCCTCGGCCGGGAGGATCTCGCCGACCAGCCGTTCTTCCTGCGCGAGGAGGGATCCGGCACCCGCATGGTGTTCGAGGAGTTCATGAGCGGCGTGCTGGTCAAGCGGGCGCCCCTGGAGATCGACACCGGCTCGAACGAGACCATCAAGCAGGCGGTGATGGCCGGACTGGGCATCGCCCTGCTGTCGGTGCACTCGGTGGCGGCCGAGCTGGACAGCGGGCGCCTCGTCCTCCTCCACGTGAACGGCCTGCCGATCCGCCGCGACTGGTACGCGGTCCGCCGGGCCGACAAGGTCCTGGGGCCGGCGGCCTCCGCGGTCTGGTCCTACCTGATGTCCGACGGCGCGCGCAGCCTGCCCGGCGTCGCGCAGAGCGGCCTGGCCCTGGCGGGGGCCAAGGCGTGAGCGCGGCCGGAATCGTCGTCGCGGGGGCGGGCCAGGCCGGCTTCCAGCTCGCCGCCTCCCTGCGCGAGGGCGGGTTCCGGGAGCCGATCACCCTGGTGGGCGACGAGACCGCCCTCCCCTACCAGCGGCCGCCCCTGTCCAAGGCCTACCTCGCCGGCAAGACCGACCAGGCGGGCCTGTTCCTGCGCCAGCCCGGCTTCTTCGCCGAGCACGCCATCGTCCACCGGCCGGGAATCCGCGCCGTCGCGATCGACCGGGCGGAGCGCCGCCTGCGCCTGTCGGACGGTGACAGCCTCGCCTACGACCATCTCGTGCTCGCCACCGGCGCGCGCAACCGGCCCCTGCCCGTCCCCGGGGCGGGCCTTGCCGGGGTGCACCAGCTGCGCGGCCTCGCGGATGCCGATTCCCTCAAGGCGGAGATCGAAGCGGCCCGGGCGATCGTCGTGGTCGGCGCCGGGTTCATCGGGCTGGAATTCGCCGCCGTCGCGGCCGCGCGCGGCCTCCCGGTGACGGTGATCGAGGCGGCGGGGCGGCCCATGGCCCGGGCGGTCTCGCCGGAGATGGGAGCTTTCTTCCGCGCCGCCCACGAGGCGATGGGCGTGCGCTTCGCCTTCGGGGCGGGCGTCACCGCGATCCTCGGGCGCGCGGGCCGGGTTGCCGGAATCGGCCTGGCGGACGGCCGTGAACTTACCGCCGACCTCGTCCTGATCGGCATCGGCGTGCTGGCGAACCGGGACCTCGCCGCGGCGGCGGGTCTGCCGGCCGAGGACGGCGTCCAGGTCGACGCCTTCCTGGCGACGCCCGATCCCGCCATCTCGGCGATCGGCGATTGCGCCCGCTTCCCCAGCCCCTTTGCCCGCGGCCTCACACCGGACGGCACGGTGCGGATCGAATCCGTCCAGAATGCCATCGACCAGGGCCGCTGCCTCGCGGCCCGGCTCACCGGAAAGCCCGCGGCCTACGGGGCGCTGCCTTGGTTCTGGAGCGACCAGGGCCCGCACAAGCTGCAGATCGCCGGCCTGTCGGGGCCCTCCGACGCCAGCGTGATCCGCGGCTCCGGACCCGCCTTCTCGGTGTTCCGCTTCCGCGACGGGGCCTTGAGCGCGGTGGAATCGGTCGACCGGGCGGGCGACCACATGATCGCCCGGCGCCTCCTCGCCGCCGGCACGCCGCTGACCCCGGATCAGGCGGAAGATCCGGTCTTCGACCTCAAGGCCCTGGCGTTGCAGCGGCCCTGAAGCCGGGTCATCCCGGGAACGCCACCGGCACCGGCTTCTGCCGCAGGGCGAGGGCCGTGCCGATCCCCAGCGCCAGGATGGTCACCGCACATCCGAAGAGCGCCCCGAACTGGCCGAGCCGGATCAGCGCCTCCCCCAGCACCGCGACGCCGAGCGCCTGCCCGCAGAAGAACGAGAAGGCGTGGAGCGCCACCGCGGAGGCGCGCGCCCCGGGCGCGACCTCGGTGACCTGGGTCTGGTAGGTGTTGTGCAGCATGTAGAAGCCGAGGCCCATGGCGGTGAGCGCGGCGCAATCGACCTGCCACGTGCCGGCGAGCCCGACCACGGTGAGCGAGGCGCCGCAGATCAGGCCGCCGCCGATGAGCATCCGCGGCAGGCCGAGGAGCCGCACCAGCAGCCCGACCAGCGCCGAGTAGAGCAGGCCGCCGACCGCGAACCCCGCCAGCACGAGGCCGGCCTCGCGCGGTCCACCCTCGCCCCGGGCCTCGATCAGCGGGGCGAGGTGGGGGAACACGCCGAAGATCGCGATGGCCTCGATGAACACCGCCGAGAACAGCACCCGCGCCCGGGGATTGCCCAGGATCGTCCGGTAGCGCCGCACCGCCTCGCCGAAGGCCGGGCGGCGGGCGGGGGCCCGGCCGGCGCGGTCGAAGCCGAACACGGTCGCCGCGCAGGCGCAGGCCGCCACGGCGGCGGTGACCGCGAAGACGCCGCGCCAGCCGATCGCGGCCTCGATCAGGCCCGCGAAGGTCGAGCCGGAGAGCTGGCCGAGGATCACCGCCACCAGGAAGCGCCCGATCGCCACCTGCCGGCTCGCCATCGGCACGCGGTCGCCGAGCAGCGCCAGGGACAGCGGGATGCAGCCCCCGGCCGCCGCGCCGGCCAGCATCCGCAGGCCGAACAGGCTGCCGATATCGGGGGCGACGCTGCACAGGGTGAGGGCGACGGCGAGCACCGCCAGACAGGTGCTCATCACCCGCTCCTTGCCGAGCGCGTCGCCGATCGGCCCGAGCACCGGCTGGATGAACGCGTAGGGCAGCGCGAACGCGGTGGAGAGGAGCGCCACCGTGTGGGCGTTGCTGGCGAGGTCCCGGGCGAGCACGCCGACGAGGGGCTCCACCGAACGGAGCGCGAAGGTGCTGCCGAACCCCGCGCAGGCCAGCACGACGATCAGGCGCGGAATCGACGTGGCCGGCGGTGCGGGGAGCGCCGCGGCTGGTGCGCGAGCCGGCTCTGGGCTGTCGGGCATGGGGAACGCTTCGCGACGCGGGCCAAATCAGACCCGCGGCATCGCATCTCCCCGGCCGGAGCGGAACCCCGCCGCGCGACAGATCAGTGCGCGTAGAAGGCCGGATCCGGATTGTCGGTCGGATGGGCGAACGCCCAGCGCAGGGCCGAGGAGAGCGGCACGTTGTAGGTCAGGCCGCGCGGCGGCACCGGCTTCAGGAACCAGCGGTCGTAGATCGTGAGGATCTCGGGGCTGCGGTAGAGGTCGGCGGTCGCCAGGTCCACCACCGCCTTGAAGGCCGGATCGTCCCTGCGCAGCATGATCCCGTAGGGTTCCGGATTGGACAGGGTCTCGTCGCTGACCACGTAGGCGGACGGGTCCTTGGACTGGGCCGCGATGACGCTCAGCTGCACGTCGTCCATGACGAAGGCCGCCGCCCGGCCGGTCTCGACCATCAGGAAGGCCTCCGGAACGTCCTTCGCGGCGATCACCGTGATACCGAGCCTGCGCTCGTTGTTGGCCTTGATCAGCATCAGGATGTTGGTCGAACCGGCCACCGACGCGACCGTCTTGCCGCGCAGGTCATCCAGGCCGGCGATGTGCTGGTCCTTCTTGGAGACGAAGCGGGTGGCGGTCAGGAAGTGGGTGTTGGTGAAGTCCACCTGCTTCTTGCGCTCGGCGTTATTGGTGGTGGTCCCGCATTCGAGGTCGATCGTGCCGTTGGTTATCAGCGGGATGCGGGACGAGGAATTGACGAATTCCATCGCGACCTCGAGGCCCGGCATCTTCAGCTCGCGCTTCACCGCCTCGGCGATCTTGAGGCAGATGTCGACGGCGAAGCCGACCACCTTCTGGTTCTGATCCAGGTAGCTGAACGGCGTCGCGGTATCGCGGACGCCGAGCACCAGCCGGTTGCTGTCCTTGATCTTCTTGAGGGT
This sequence comes from Methylobacterium sp. J-026, assembly GCF_022829585.1. Lineage (GTDB taxonomy): Bacteria > Pseudomonadota > Alphaproteobacteria > Rhizobiales > Beijerinckiaceae > Methylobacterium. Next base: position 362 of record NZ_JAKSYC010000023.1, on the reverse strand, counting down.
GCCGGTCAGCGCGTCGGCCCGGGCCGGTGCGGCCAGGGGAAGCGCGACGAGGAGGGCGAGAAGCGGGGTGAGCAAACGCATGGGCGGGCTGGGTCCGTTCGTCGCGCGGCTGGGACGCCGTCCGGACTGGCCGGCGGAGCCCGGATGCGCGCCGGTTCAGGCTCCGCGGAGCCCACCAGCAAGAGTCCGGCCGCGATGACACCGGGGACTGTAATGACGATCTGTTTTGGTCAGTATGCGCGGCGCGCCCGGGGGTTATTCCTCGCCCTCGTTCGGTCGAAGGACTCGCAGAGCCCGCAACGCGTCGGTGGCGAAATCCAGGATGGCGTTCACCCGCGCCGGCCGGAAGTCCTGGCTCGGCG